>NZ_JBIRGP010000004.1:0-792137 GCF_044328075.1 Streptomyces sp. NPDC017991
TCACCCTCTCGGGCTTTCCTCCGGGCGCTTCCCTTCGGTCTTGCTGTCTTGCGTTTCCGACTCTATCAGACCGTTTCCGGTTCCGATTTCCTCGGCGCTTTCCAGGTTTTCGCTTTCGCGTTTCCCTTTCCGGCGGTGTCGACTCTATCAGATCCTTTCGGGCCTGACTCCCAGTCAACCGGGTTTGCCGTTGCGGCTGTTGGGCCGTTCCGACGTCCAAAACTTTAGCGGATCCTCTCGGCAGTTCCTAATCGGAGCCGCCGACCCCAAATCGAAAGCAATTCGGGCACGCCGAATTGAATCTCGTTGGGAGATCGAGCTGGTGGTTTGGTGGGCCGCAACTGCGGCGGAGGCGCTGTCGCAGAACCGTTACGGCTCCATGGCAACTCGAAGAACCTTACGGATCCGCGAGGGGAGTGTCAAGTCTCCCCATGGTGGCCGTCCGGCAAACCCCAACTCGGCCTGCTCGGGCCTCAGTCGAGGTCGGTGAGCCGGCCGCCGGCGTCCGGCTGTGCGTCCTCCACACGTCGCAGCAACCGGGTCAGTACGTCTTCCAGAGCACCGCGCTCCGCCTGTGAAAGGTCCTGGAGCAGGTCCTCCTCGAAGACGGTGGCGAGGCGCATGGCCTCAAGCCACTTGTCGCGGCCCTCGTTCGTGAGCTCCACGATCACGCGTACCCGGTTGGACTCGTCGCGCTCCCTGGTGACGAGACCTTCCCCCACCATCCGGTCGATCCGGTGGGTCATGGCTGCCGGGGTGAGGCCGAGCCTCTTCGCCAGGTCACTGGGGCCCAGGCAGTAGGGCGCTCCGGAGAGGACCAGCGCCTTGAGGACCTCCCACTCGGCGTTGCTGATGCCGAGGGCGGAGGTCTGACGGCCGTACGCGACGTTCATACGGCGGTTGAGGCGGCCGAGCGCCGAGACGATCTTCTCGACCTGGGGGTCGAGGTCCCGGAACTCGCGCTGGTACGCGGCGATCTGCTCGTCCAGCGTCGGCTCGTTCGCGGCGGGGGTGTCACCCATGGCCGCAGTATGGCACGCGCCCGCTTGGCATTGAAGTCCTTCGGGATGTATTGTTTAGCTTCGAACTTTAGCTTCGAAGTCTTCACGCCTAACTCCTGAGAGAGGCGTAAGACTTCTTGATCAAGGCAGGTGAAAGTGACCAGGGCGATGGGCGCGGAGATGCGCCGGATCCATGTGGGCAACGCACTCAGCGCGTTCGGGCTCGGCTTTACCGTCCCGTATCTGTACGTCTATGTGGCGCAGGTACGGGATCTCGGTGTCATGACGGCGGGTCTCGTGCTCGCTGTCTTCGCCGTGGCCGCGCTCGTGGTGCTGCCGTTCGCCGGGCGGGCCATCGTCCGGCGGGGGCCGATGCCCGTGCTGCTCCTCGCCCTGGTCACCGCCGCCGTCGGCTCGCTGAGCCTGGGGCTGGCGAGCAGCTCCACGACCGTACTGATGTCGGCTGCCGCGCTCGGCGCCGGGCAGGCCGTGATGCAGCCCGCGCTGGCGACGATGATCGTCGACTGCTCGACCGCCGAGACCCGCTCGCGCGCCTTCGCCACCCAGTTCTTCCTGCAGAACCTCGGTCTCGGGGTCGGCGGGCTCATCGGCGGTCATCTCGTCGACGCCTCGCGGGCCAGCTCGTTCACCCTGCTGTTCGCGATCGAGGCGGCGATGTTCCTGCTGCTCGTGGTGGTCATGGCGACCGTACGCATGCCGCGGGCGCCCAGGGTCGAGGGTGCGCCGGGGCAGGCCAGGGGCAGCTGGAAGCAGCTGCTCGGCAACCGGGCCATGGTGCAGCTGTGTGTGGTGGGCTTCGTGCTGTTCTTCGCCTGCTACGGGCAGTTCGAGTCCGGGCTGAGCGCGTACGGCGTCGAGGCGGCCGGTATCTCCACGTCCGCGCTCGGGACGGCTCTCGCCGCGAACACGGCGATGATCGTCGTCGCGCAGTTCGCCGTGCTGAGGTTCGTCGAGCGGCGCAAGCGGTCCCGGGTGATCGGCGCGGTCGGGCTGATCTGGGCCCTCGCCTGGGTCATCGCCGGGTACGCGGGTCTCGGGCACGGCAGCCAGGCCATGGCGACGGCCGCGTTCGTGTCGACGTACGCGCTGTTCGGGCTCGGGGAGGCGATGCTGTCGCCGACCGTGGCTCCACTGGTCGCGGATCTGGCGCCGAGCGGGCTGGCAGGACAGTACAACTCGGCCTTCGCCCTGGTGAAGCAGCTCGCCCTCGCGGTCGGTCCGGCGGTGGGCGGCCCGATGGGTGCCTCGCTGCACGCCCCCTACATCGTGACGTTCTTGCTGTTCTCGCTGGGGATCACGTTCCTGGCGGTGCGGCTGGGGCGGCAGCTCACTCCCGTGCAGAACCAGCCCTCGCTCGCGAAGAGCCGGGTCGTGGTGCGGGGCGGGGCGTCCGCGGAGTCGGTGCGGACCGCGGCCTGACGGGCCCGGCGGGGCACGCGCGGCTGCCGGGTCAGGTGGTGCGGGGGAGTGCGAACTCGCACCACACCGCCTTGCCGCCGCCCGGAGCGCGGCGGGAGCCCCAGTTCGAGGCGATCGTGGCGATGATCGCGATGCCGCGGCCGGACTCGTCGGCCGGTTCGGCGCGGCGGCGGCGCGGCAGGTGGTCGTCGCCGTCGGTGACCTCCACGATCAGCCGGCGGTCGGTGCGGCGCAGGCGCAGGCGCATCGGCGGGGTGCCGTGCTGGAGGGAGTTCGCGACGAGTTCGCTGGCGGCGAGTACGCCGAGGTCGTGCAGGTCGGGTGCGAAGCGCCAGCTGGTGAGGACGCCGGAGGCGAACGCACGCGCGCGTGGGGCCGCTTCCGTGCCGCCGAGCAGCTCCAGGGCCGCGTTGCGGAAGAGGTCGCCGTCGGGGCCCGTACGCGCCGGGTGCTGGAGGACCAGGACGGCCACGTCGTCGTCGTGCTCGGCCGTCACGCCCATGGAGCGGACCAGCCGGTCGCAGACCACCTGGGGGGTGCCGCTGGCGCCGGCGAGTGCGCCCTCCAGGGAGGCGATTCCCTCGTCGAGGTCCGCGTCCCGGCGCTCGACCAGACCGTCGGTGTAGAGGACGGCGGTGGAGCCGGGGCCCAGCGGCACCGAGCCGGAGGCGTGCATCCAGCCGCCCGTGCCGAGCGGGGGTCCGGTGGGCTCGTCGGCGCGGTGGACGGTGCCGCTCTCGTCGCGTACGAGGATCGGGAGGTGGCCCGCGGAGGCGTACACCAGCCGTCCCTCGTTCGGGTCGTGGACCGCGTACACGCAGGTGGCGATCTGGTTGGCGTCGATCTCCATGGCGAGGCCGTCGAGGAGCTGGAGCACCTCGTGCGGGGGCAGGTCCAGGCGCGCGTACGCGCGGACCGCCGTACGGAGCTGGCCCATGACGGCCGCCGCGCGGATCCCGCGGCCCATCACGTCGCCGATGACGAGGGCGGTACGCCCGCCGCCGAGGGTGATCACGTCGTACCAGTCGCCGCCGACCGCGGCCTCCGTGCCGCCGGGGTGGTAGGTCGCGGCGACGCGCAGGTCGTCCGGCTCCTCCAGTTCCTGGGGGAGCAGGGAGCGCTGGAGGGTGACCGCGGTCTCGCGCTGCCGGCGCTCGCTGGCCCGCAGCCGCTCGGCGGCCTCGGCGTGGTCGGTGACGTCCGCGGCGAAGATCAGTACGCCACCCCCTTCAGGGGTGGCCGACACCTCGACGGGGGTGCACGTGAACGTGTACGAGCGGCCGCCGGGCACCTTGCGGGACTTGACCGTACGCGGCTTGGAGCTGCGCAGGACCTGGTCCAGGAGCGGCAGGAGGCCGATCTCGGCCAGCTCGGGCAGCGCCTCGCGCGCGGGTTCGCCGGGCGGGCGGACTCCGAAGGCGGTCACATAGGCGTCGTTCACGTACGCGAGGCGGTGCTCGGGCCCGTGGACGAGTGCGACGAGGGCCGGGATGCGGTCCAGGACCTCACGGACCGGCAGCTCGTCCACGGCGGGGGCGAGCGCGACCGAGGTCCCCTCGGCGGTCGGCCGCTCGGCGCGTGCCGCGGGCACGGAGCTCTCCGAGGGGAGTGCCGTGGACAGTCCGTCGGCCCGCGCCGCCGTGCGGCGCTGCGTTCCGGGGAGCCGAGCGCTCCAGCGCGTGAAGTTCACTGTGGGACAGGCCTCGTGGGATCGAAGGGCGAGCGGTCGGCCCGCCCATGGTCGTGATGGACCAGTGTGTCCGACGGGACCGACATTCGTCAGACGCCGGTCCCGCGGGCGGAGTTCCTCACTCCGGTCAGGACGACCCCTTCGGGTGGTCCTGGGGAGGCTTTCCACCGGCCGCGAGTTCGAACTCCGCGCGGGGATGTTCGAGCGAACCGAGAGAGACGATCTCTCTCTTGAAGAGACCCGACAGGGTCCACTCGGCGAGCACGCGGGCTTTTCGGTTGAAGGTGGGCACCCGGCTCAGGTGGTAGACGCGGTGCATGAACCAGGCAGGGTATCCCTTCAGCTTGCGCCCGTAGACGTGTGCGACACCCTTGTGCAGCCCCAGGGAGGCGACCGATCCCACGTACGTGTGGGAGTACGTCTCCAGCGACTCGCCGCGCAGGGAGCGGGCGATGTTGTCGCCGAGGACCTTCGCCTGGCGGACCGCGTGCTGGGCGTTGGGGGCCGTCTCCGTGCCGGGCCCGGACGCGGTCACGTCGGGCACGGCGGCGGCGTCGCCCGCTGCCCACGCGTGCGTGGTGCCGTCCACGGTCAGCTGGGCGGTGCACCTCAGCCGGCCGCGTTCGTTCAGCGGCAGGTCGGTGGCCGCGAGGATCGGGTGGGGCTTCACGCCCGCGGTCCACACGACCGTACGGGTCGGGAAGCGGGCCCCGTCGCTGAGGGCGGCGACACGGTCGGTGCACGAGTCGAGCCGGGTCCGCAGGCGTACGTCGATGTTGCGGCGGCGCAGCTGGGTGACGGTGTACTTGCCCATCTCCTCGCCGACCTCGGGGAGGATGCGGTCCGAGGCCTCGACGAGGATCCACTTCATGTCGTCGGCCTTGACATTGTGGTAGTAGCGGCAGGCGTAACGAGCCATGTCCTCCAGCTCGCCGAGCGCCTCCACTCCGGCGTAGCCGCCTCCTACGAAGACGAAGGTCAGGGCGGCGTCGCGGATCGCGGGGTCGCGGGTGGAGGAGGCGATGTCCATCTGCTCGATGACGTGGTTGCGCAGACCGATGGCTTCCTCGACGGTCTTGAAGCCGATGGCGAACTCGGCGAGACCGGGGATCGGAAGGGTGCGCGACACGGAGCCGGGGGCCAGCACCAGTTCGTCGTACGAGAGCTGGTCGGGGCCCGTGCCCTCCTCCTCGGTGGCGAGGGTCACGACGGTCGCGGTGCGCTTGGCGTGGTCGATCGACGTGGCCTCGCCGATGACGACGCGGCACCGGTCGAGGACGCGGCGCAGGGGTACGACGACGTGGCGCGGTGAGATGGAGCCCGCGGCCGCCTCCGGCAGGAAGGGTTGGTAGGTCATGTACGGGTCGGGAGTGACCACGGTGATCTCCACGTCCCCCCGTTTCAGCTCCTGTTTGAGCTTCCGCTGGAGACGCAGGGCGGTGTACATCCCGACGTAGCCGCCGCCGACAACGAGAATGCGCGCACGTTCCTTCACTCACCCATGACGCACCGGCTACAGGCGTTTGTCCACAGGCCCGTCAATTTGTGTGACCGGCCGCCGAAGACGCGCGGAGCGGTCCGCTCCGCCGGAGCGCGAGGAAGGTTCGCAGGTCAGCAGGTGTGAGCGGGGTGGCATTAGGGGGCGCAACCGGGACGTAACCGGCCCGTACTCCGATCGGGGGGCGCTCCGTGCGGAACCTCCCCCTTCTGAATTGACTCCGCCTCAACTATGTTCGTGTGTCATCGGGGTGTAGGGGGATGCGCTCGACGGGTCCGTACGGCGGGGTCCTACGGCGAAGGTTGTTCCGCTGACTCCGGTCTGTCGATGGCGGGGAGAGTCTCCGGGGGGAGACGTCATTACCGGGGGAACACACATGCATATTCAGGACACTCATTGGACATCCGCGTCCGCCCTTCCAACGGGCGGCGCGACCGGGGCGGCGGCGGGGAACGGACGCGCGGGGGATCTGTCGCGCACCACGCCACTGCGGGTGGACGCACAGCGCAATCTGGAGCACGTACTGCGCGCGGCGCGCGAGGTCTTCGGGGAGCTGGGGTACGGCGCTCCCATGGAGGACGTGGCACGGCGCGCGCGGGTCGGTGTCGGCACGGTGTACCGGCGCTTCCCGAGCAAGGACGTCCTGGTCCGGCGCATCGCCGAGGAGGAGACCTCCCGGCTGACCGATCAGGCACGCTCCGCGCTCGGACAGGAGGACGAGCCGTGGTCGGCGCTCTCGCGCTTCCTGCGGACGTCGGTGGCCTCGGGCGCCGGGCGGCTGCTGCCGCCGCAGGTGCTGCGGGTGGGGGTCGGCGAGGACGGTTCGGTCCTCGACGGGACCGCGGTGCTCGACGGGGCGTCGGTGCGGGACGGGGCGTCGGTGCGCGACGGGGCTCGGGTGCCGCAGCAGCGGTCCCAGACCGGCGGGCCCGATCTGCGGCTCGTGGAGCAGCGTCCGGCTTCCCTCGGGGAGCCGGACGAGGACGACGCCGGGGCGGCCCAGTTGCTTGAGGTCGTGGGACGGCTCGTGGACCGGGCGCGCGGGGCGGGTGAGCTGCGGGCGGATGTGACGGTGTCGGACGTACTGCTCGTGATAGCCACGGCGGCGCCGTCGCTGCCGGATGCTGCGCAGCAGGCTGCGGCGTCTGCGCGGCTGCTGGACATCCTGCTGGAGGGGCTTCGGTCTCGTCCCGCGTAGTCGCTTGGCGCGGGGTCGCCTCCGGCGGGGTGGGGGGCGACTTCGGTCGGGGGTGGCTTCGGTCGGGGGCGTCGGGTGCGGGTTCGTGGGGGTTGAGCGCGCCGTTCCCCGCGCCCCTTGGTGGGGTGCGGGTGCCTTGTCCGGTGCGGGAGCGTGGGGGTTGAGCGCGCCGTTCCCCGCGCCCCTTGGTGGGGTGCGGGTGCCTTGTCCGGTGCGGGGGCGTGGGGGTTGAGCGCGCAGTTCCCCGCGCCCCTGGATGGGGGCTTGGGGGTTGGGGGTGACCTTCCGCGTGACCCTGTCGGGGGTGTGAGTGGGGTTTCGTTGGTTCGTCAAGCCCCGTTCGGGTGATCCATACGGATGAGTGGTTGCTGCGTTCCTGGGGGTAACAGCGGTGGGTGCCTGTGGCACTCTTTCCCGGTGTCCGGGTCCGAGTGTGCAGGCGGGGGCTTTCCGCGATGAGCGTTGACGATCAGGACGAGCCGCTCAGGAGCGCCGTACCGGAAGCTGTTGTTCCGCCGCAGCGCGAGCGGCGAGAGTGGCGTGAGCAGGGTGACGGCGGAGTGCTGCCGCCTCCGGTCGAGCCCGTCGAAGTGCCGCCCGCGGACGCCGAGTTGATCGGCTGGATGCGCTCGGGCGACGACACGGCCTATGAGGAGCTGTACCGGCGGCACGCGGACGCCGTCCGCCGGTACGCGCGCACCTGCTGCCGCGACGCCCACACGGCGGACGACCTCACCGCCGAGGTCTTCGCCCGCATGCTCCAGGCCGTCCGCGGCGGCAGCGGCCCCGAGCACTCCGTACGCGCCTATCTGCTGACGACCGTACGCCGCGTCGCGGCGGGCTGGACCAGATCGGCGCGGCGGGAGCACCTGGTCGACGACTTCGCCGTGTTCGCGGCGCAGGCCGCGCGCGGTTCCGAGATGTCGGACGACACCGCGCCCGCCGGTTCCTTCGGAGCGGGCCACGAACTGGGTGCGGACGTAGAGGCCATGCACGAGGCCGAGCAGTCCATGGCCATGCAGGCGTTCCGGTCCCTGCCGGAGCGCTGGCAGGCCGTGCTGTGGCACACCGAGGTCGAGGACGAGTCGCCCAGCGAGGTCGCCACGCTCTTCGGGCTGGACGCCAACGGCACGCGCGTACTGGCCAGTCGGGCCCGTGAAGGCCTCAAGCAGGCCTATCTGCAGGCCCATGTGAGCGCCACGCTCACCGCGGACGAGGAGTGCGCGCGCTATGCCGACCGGCTCGGCGCGTACGCGCGGGGCGGGCTGCGTACGCGCGCCGAGCGCGGGCTGCGCAAACACCTGGAGGAGTGCGCCAAGTGCCGGCTCGCCGCCGGCCAGATCAAGGACGTCGCGAGCGGTATTCCGGCGGTCGTGCCGGTCGCGGTCATCGGCTGGTTCGGTGCCGCCGGGTACGCGAAGGCGGCTGCCCTCATCGCGGGCGGGACCGGCGCGGCCGGGGCCGCGGGAGCCGCGTCCGCGGCCGGTGGCGGCTCGGCCGGCGCGGGCGCCGGCGGGGCCGCGGCGGAGGGGCTCGGCACGCCCGCGAAGGCCGGGATCATCGCGGGAGTCGTCGCGGCGGCCGTCGCCACGGTGGTGTTCGCGCTCGCGGGCGACGACACGGCCGTGAAGAAGGACGTGGCCGGGCCGCGCCCGCCCGGCCCGGCCGTCGAACCGAACGTGCCGTCACCGTCGCCGTCCCAGTCGCCGCCTCAGCCGCCGTCCCGGTCCTCGAAACCGCAGAAGGCCGAACCCGAGCCCGTGGTGGCCGCGGCGGCGCCCAAAGCCAAACCGAAATCGAAGCCGGCCTCGGCACCGACCCGTACGCCCCCGCCCGAACCCACCCCGAAGCCGAGGCCGACACCCACTCCGGCACCCACACCGAAACCCCCGCCTCCCCCCGCTCCCGCCCCTCCGCCGCCGCCGGCCCCCGAGGACTTCCAGTGGAACGCGCTGGAGTACGGCATCACCGGGGACGGCACCGAGCCCGAGATGCGGCTCGGTGAGAGCAGCTGGGTCTGGCAGCGGTACGGCATGTCCATCGCCGGCAAGCGGTACACGAACGGTGTCACCGTGCGCGGCGCCTCGTCGGTCACCATCGACCTCAACCGCTCGTGTTCCTCGTACGACGCGATGGTCGGCGTGGACGACCTGACGATGGGCCTCGGTCAGGTGCGGTTCTCCGTGTTCGCGGACGGTGTGCGCAGGTGGCAGTCGGGGCTGGTCCGGGGAGGCGGCGCCGCGGTGCCCGTGCACGTCGATCTGACGGGCAGGAAAACGATCCGCCTGGTCGTCGAACCGCACTCCGGCCTCGGCGCGGCGGCACTGGCGGACTGGGCCGACTCACGCTTCCGGTGCCGGTGACGCCCCGGTCAGTTCCTTCAGGACGTCGTCCCGGGTGAGCGCGGCACCGGTGGCGCGCTCGGTGTCGTAGGCCCGGCGGCCGAGTTCGGCCAGCGCCGTGGCCTCGACACGTTCGAGCTCCACCCGCTGGGGCAGGGGGCGCGGGTGGCCTTCCCGCCAGCGGGAGGCGGCCGTGAGAACGCGGACCACGCGCGCGTGCTCGCCGATGCCGGACAGCACTCCGGCCGCCTGCTCGGCCAGGGTGGCGAGGACCCCCTCCGCGCATCTCCCCTCCATGGCCTCCCGCAGGGCGTCGGTCAGCCGGAGCAGCCCCTGGCCGGGACCCGACTCGACCGCGGTGAGAAGACCGTCGATGCCGTTCAGCGCGGCGAGGAACTGCGGTGGCGGGGTGCCCCGGGTCGTCTCCTGGCGGGCCGCCTCGCAGAGTTCGCGCGCCCGGCCGAACTCCCGGTCGTCGACGGCCATCTGGGCCCGTACGAGGAGGACGAACGCCCGTGAGTCCGGCACCGCGTAACGGTCGGCCGCGGCCGTCGCCTCGTCCAGGGCGCTGAGAGCCGCCGCCCGGTCGCCCTCGCGGTAGGCGATCTCGCCGAGCCGGGCGATGAGAAACGGCTTCTCCGCGTACGCCCTCACCTCGTGGGCGAGCCGCAACGCCTCCTGGAACTCCCCCTTCGCCTCTGCGAACCGACTGCGCGCCATGGCCGCCTCGCCGCCCGCGCCGCACACCTGGGCCCGCATCCAGCGGTCGCCGACGCGCAGGGAGACGGTCCGCAGCTCCTTGATGTACTCGTCGACGTACTCCATGCCACCGGGCATGTCGACGGCCACGTGCACGGAGAACAGCAGGGCTATGCCGATCTCCCATTCGCCGCCGTACGCGCGGCAGTTGGCGAGTGAGGCCTCCATCGTCTCGCGCACGCCGTCGGTGTTGCCTGTCAGGAACCCGATCAGCGGCCAGAGGATGCCGGGAAAACTCGCCGCGTCCGGACCGCCGCGCGCCAGCGTGTTCCGCAGTCGTGCGACGTACTCCACGGTCCGCTCTTCCGTCAGCGGCACCTTTCCGAGTTCCGAGGCCAGGAAGATCTGCAGCACCCGCAGCTTGGTACGGACTCTGTGCAGGGGGTGCCCGCTCATGCCCTCCGGATCGGCGAGGAAGGCCCCGACGGGGTCGATGTCGATGCCGAGACGCACTCTCAAGGGGTCCGTCGTGTCGAGGCAGATCGCCAGGGGGTCGATCGAGTCCAGCTGGACCGCGGCGAGGCCGGCGGTGTGGAGGCGGGGAGACTCCGTCCCCACCGGATCCGACGGTGATGGATCCGTCACCGTCGGATCCGTCGCCGCCGCGTCGAGCGCCGCTCCCAGGAGCAGGACCCGGTTGGTCCAGGTCGCGCCCTCCCGGCGGAAGTTGCGCAGCCACCAGAACCAGCCCATGGAGAGGACCAGCGCCGCCGCCTCCGGCTCGTCCGCGGCGAGAACGCTGCGGTGCAGGGCCGCGCGGATGTTGTCCAGGTCGCTCTCCAGGCGGTCGATCCAGCGCAGTTGGTCGGCCGACCGCAGGAGGGGGTCCGCCTCCTCGACCAGCGCGCAGGCCCACGCGCGATGCCGGCGCTCGGCCGCGGCACTCAGTTCGGGGGTTTCGGCGACGCGCTCCACCGCGTACTCGTGGATCGTCTCCAGCATGCGGTAGCGCATAGCGCCGCTGCCCCGCCGCCCGGGTGCCGCGACGATCAGGGACTTGTCGACGAGCGCTCCGACGAGCTCGGCCACGGGCCCGCTGCACACGGCCTCCGCGGCCTCCAGGTCCCAGCCGCCGGCGAAGACGGACACCTCGCGCAGGACGGTCCGCTCGGGCTCGTCGAGCAGGTCCCAGGACCAGTCGACGACCGCGCGCAGGGTCTGCTGGCGGGGCAGGACCGTGCGGCTGCCCGAGGTGAGGAGCCGGAAGCGGTCGTCCAGGCGGTCGGCGATCTGGCGTGGGGCGAGCATCCGCAGCCGGGCGGCGGCCAGCTCGATGGCGAGCGGCAGGCCGTCGAGGCGGCGGCAGATCTCGTCCACGGCGTCGTCGTCGGTGACATCGCCCTCGGGGTGGGCCGCCGCCGCGCGCTCCCTGAAGAGGCGGTGTGCCGGTCCGGGCAGGAGGGGCCCGACCGGGCGCACGGACTCACCGGGCACTCCCAGGGGTTCACGGCTGGTGGCGAGGATCGTGAGCCCCGGGCAGTGGGTCAGGAGCGTCTCGGCGAGCTCGGCCGCCGCGTCGATGACGTGCTCGCAGTTGTCAAGGATCAGGAGTTGGCCGCGCGGGGCGCAGTACTCGACGAGCAGGGCGACCGGGTCGTCCTGCTGGCCCGCCATCTCGTGGGTCATCAGCGCGGTCTCCCGCAGGCCGAGGGCGCTGACGACCGCACCGGGCACCGCTTCCGGCCGGTCGAGCGGGGCGAGCTCGGCCAGCCATGCCTGCGGGTGCCCGGAGGCGGCCTCCTCGGCGAGGCGGGTCTTTCCGGAGCCGCCCGGTCCGGTGAGGGTGACGAGACGGGCCTGGTGCACATCCGAACGAATCGCGTCGAGTTCGGGTTCCCTGCCCACGAAGGAGTCGAGGCGGGGACGGATGTTGCCCGCCGGTTCGGGCTGGGCGGGGGTGAGGACGGGGGCGGGGGCGGGGGCCGCGTACGGGTCCGGGTTCGGCGGGGACGCGGGCGCTCGCTCGGGTGTGGGCCGCGGGTTCAGCAGTTGCGCGTGCAGGGCGCGCAGTTCCGGGCTCGGGTCCGTGCCCAGGCCGTCGGCGAGGGCTCGGCGGGCCCGTTCGTACGCCGCCAGGGCGTCCGCCGGGCGGCCGGTGTCACGCAGGGCCCGGACGAGGAGGGCGTGCAGCGCTTCGTCGTACGGGTGGGTCTCGGTGAGGGCCCGCAGTTCCGGTACGGCGTCCTGGGCGTGGCCGTTGCGCAGATCCGCCTCCACGCGCGCGCGTGTCGCCTCCTGCCGGAGTGCTTCCGGGCGGGTCGCCGCCGTGTCGCGGTCGGGGAGGTCGGCAAGTGCCGGGCCCCGCCACAGGTCCAGAGCCTCGCGGAGGATCCGGGCGGCGGTGGCCGGGTCCGCGTCCAGGCGGGTCCTGCCCTCTTCGACCAGGCGCTCGAAGACGAACAGGTCCACGTCCTCCGGGGTGGCGTCCAGGCGGTAGCCGCCCGGTTCCGAGGTGACGGCGTCCTTGCCCAGGGCTCTGCGCAGGCGGCCCACGAGGGCCTGGAGGGCGGCGGGCGCGTCGTTCGGGGGGTTGTCCGGCCAGATCTCATCGATGAGGGCTTGCGGGGGTGCCGGGTGGGGGGTTCTGAGGGCCAGGGCCGTGAGGAGGGCGCGCAGGCGGGGGCCGTTCAGGGGGAGGTTGTCGCCCTGGTCGTCCGTGGCCTGGGTGACACCCAGAATTTTGTACCGCACGGGGGCATTGTCGCGGGTTCGGTGGGGGTGGCCGGGCTTTTTTCGCCCCCGCCGCCCCTACCCGTTCCCATCACTGACTCGGGGGCGCTGCCCCCGAACCCCCCGGTCCTCAAACGCCGGACGGGCTGAGAGTGCCAGGGGCGCGGGGAACTGCGCGGCCGGCCCCCACCGGACCCGCAGACGAACACACCCCTACCCCCTGCCTGCCCCCGCCCCCAACGCCCCCCGCTGCGGCCGGATCCCCTCCGGGACAGCCCGCTGGCGGGCCGGGGTGCCCGTCCAGCACGTCCCCCGGCGGTCCAGCAGGCGGCGGAGCCACAGTTCCAGGGAGACCAGGTCCGCGAGGCCTTCCAGCGGGAGGGGCTCGCCGTCGGCCGCCGCCCGGAGGGCCTTGCGGACGACGCGTGCCTCGACCAGGCCCGCCTGGGCGAGGAGAGGCGTGTCGAAGAGGGCCACCAGTTCGTCCACGGCGACCCGCAGCCCGGTGCGCGCGGCGGCGTTCGACGACGCGTGGGAGGGTGCGCCCCAGCCGGGCGGCAGGTCCGCCACCCCGGCGCCCTCCAGGACCGTACGGAGGATCGCGGCCCGTGCCCCGGGCTGCACGCGCAGCGCCTCGGGGAGGGCGCGACAGGCGCGTACGACCTGGTTGTCGAGGAAGGGGGCGTGCAGGCGCTGGAAGCGGACCTCAGCGGCCTGCTCCAGGATCCGGAGGTCCGCGGCGTGCCGGGTGAGCGCCGAGCGCGCCCGGAAATCGCCCGGTCGCTGACCGGGACCGACGCTCGCCCGGGTCGTCGCACCCGTCAGGCGAACCGATACTTCAGCGAGGGCCTCACCGGTCAGCCAACGCGCGGCGGGGCCCGGCCTCGCCCACGTGAGCGCGGCGAGGGACGCCCCCACCGCACCCACCGGCTCCTCGAACCGCTTGTGCAGCAGCCGGTCGGCCAGCCCCTCTATGCCTACCAGGTAGGGCGTACGGGACAGTTTGCGGGCGGCGCCGTACACGCGCGCGGGGACCATGAC
The DNA here is from genome assembly GCF_044328075.1 of Streptomyces sp. NPDC017991. NCBI lineage: Bacteria > Bacillati > Actinomycetota > Actinomycetes > Kitasatosporales > Streptomycetaceae > Streptomyces > Streptomyces sp. NPDC017991. The sequence goes on from NZ_JBIRGP010000004.1 coordinate 13,640, forward strand.
GGAACCGTCGGCCTTCGTCAGGGCCGCGACCGGACGCACCAGGTGGCGTCGTTTGCGGTCCATGAGCAGGTCGGCGAGGCGGGCCGGGTGGGCGTCCAGGACCTGTTTGGCGCCGTACCCGGTGAAGTGGTCCGCACTGCCGGAGGCCAGGCGTGCGCGATGGCGGGCGGCCGTCACCAGGGACGGGCCCGGCTCGTCGGTCAGCGGGCCCTCCAACTCGGCGTAGGGAAGGACCTCCTCGCCGCCGGCCACCACCACGTGGTGCAGTCGCGGGTTGGCGGCGAGCGTGCCGGCCCGTTCCAGTTCGGCCTCCCGGCCCTTCACCACCATGTCGTTGAAAGTGACCGCCAGGAGGCGTTCGCCGGCGCCCGTGCCGTGCCCGAGGACGGTGCCGGGGGCGCCGGGAAGGCCGGCGGCGAGAAGGGCGAGCGTGCCGGAGGCGGGTCCTCCGGAGAGGTCGGCCCCGATACCGGGCACCGGCATACCGCGGGCCGCACGCCTCTCAGCGGGCCCCATGCCGGGTACCGGTCCGGGATCTATGTCAGCTCCCGGTACGTGTCGGGGAGCGGCGAGCCGGGTGCGTACGGCCTCCACGAGGGCGTCCCGGACCCCGTCCACCGCGCTGTCGGCGTCGGCGATGGGGGCCGCCACGGCGAGGGAGGCCACCGGCTCGTACCCGGCGATCTCGCGCGCCCCGGCGCGCAGGATCAGCGCGTGCCCCGGCGGAATACGCCGCACGCCTTCGTAGGGGGTCGAGTCCTGGAGGGCGGCCGGTACGTCGGGAGCCGCGAGCAGGGCCGCCAGGTGCCCGAAGTCGAGGTTGGCCTCGATGAGGTCGGCGAGGGGCAGGGCGGCGGTCGCGTACGCCGTACCGCTGGCCCAAGGCGTGTAGAACACCGGTCTGACGCCTGCCAGGTCGCCGCAGACCATGACACGGCGGCCCACCTGGACAACGGCCGTGTAACTGCCGGACCAGGCCGTCAGATGCCGAAGTGCCCCGCCGCGCGCGGCGAACAGGCCCACGCGCAGTTCCTCGTCGGAGGCGCCGCAGGTACCGAGCACCGCCATGCGGTTCTGGTCGTCGGCCTTGACGACCCGCACCTCGTCGGGACGCCAGTCGCCGACCGCCCAGAGCGGATCGGGGTCGCCCCACAGGAGCTGGGACCCGACCGGATGCACCGTCTCTCCGTCGCCGCCGGTCGCGCCCGCCGAACCGATCGCAGACGCACGGGCGGCGGTGCTGCTCCATCCCACCAACCATCGCATCGCCGCCTCCACAGGCTGTGGACAACCAGTGCACCGCACGAACCGGTCACCATGCTGCCACGAAGAAAGCGCGCCGGAGAGCCGACGGGGCCGCTCGCGCTCCCCGGAGTGCGCCCCTGGGAGATGCCCCCTCGGCGGTGAACTCACGCGCGACGAAAGGCGATCGCGAAGAATTGACTGATGGGCTACGACGTGAATGCGCCCCCGAAACACTCCCCAAAAACGTCCAACGCGCCCTCAAGTACCGTGGTAGACGCGGTTTTTGGCCCCGAGAGGCAGGGGCGATATCAAGCCAAATCAGGGATGGACGGACAGGCTTGCACACGCTCCGTACATGCTGTGCGCAACGCACAGTCCGGGAGGCGGACTCCGCCTCCCGGACCGGTCCGCCGCCCGCGGGGATGTAGGCGGCGGCGTCCCCCAGCCCACTGGATCCAGTACAGCGGGCCGACCCACGCACCATCCATCGAAGCGCTCCCCTGTTGGCCGGAGAAGAGCGCACGGACGGGCGCACTGCCACACAGCGGGAGCACGACACGACGCTCCGTGCTGACCCGCGGACCACAATCCCGCCATCCGGAACAATGCCCCTTAACGCTTGGGATGCGGCGAACTACCCTGTGTTTGCCTGTGTTTTCGCGGGAGGCATATTCCTGAGGGCTCAGCCACGTGCTTGTGCGGGCGGGGTTCCAGGGGTTGACAGCCCGGGAAGACACAGCACGAATGCCGCGTGGCTGAACCCGCGCGGCAGCCGTCTGTGTCGAGGGGTGGCGCATGTCCAGGGAGCAACGCGGGCCGAACGAAAAACTCGGCACCGTTCTCGCCCTCGCGGGAATCAGCAACGCAGGACTCGCGCGTCGCGTCAACGACCTTGGCGCCCAACGCGGGTTGACTCTTCGCTACGACAAGACGTCGGTGGCGCGCTGGGTGTCGAAAGGCATGGTGCCGCAAGGCGCCGCGCCGCACCTCATCGCGGCCGCCATCGGCCAGAAACTCGGCCGCCCGGTGCCGCTCCACGAGATCGGCCTGGCGGACGCGGATCCCGCACCGGAGGTGGGCCTCGCCTTCCCCCGCGACGTAGGACAGGCCGTGCGGTCGGCGACGGATCTGTACCGCCTCGACCTCGCCGGACGCCGGGCCGGCTCCGGCGGCATCTGGCAGTCGCTCGCCGGATCGTTCGCGGTGAGCGCCTACGCGACTCCCGCCTCCCGCTGGCTGATAACCCCGGCCGACACCTCGGTGGCACGGGACGCCGGCCCGCTCGAAGGCTCCGGAGCGCCACTGAAAGTCGGCCACACCGACGTGCTGAAGCTGCGGGAGGCCGCCGAGGACGCCAGGCGCTGGGACTCCAAATACGGAGGCGGCGACTGGCGTTCGTCCATGGTGCCGGAGTGCTTACGGGTCGAGGCGGCACCGCTGCTCCTGGGCTCGTACTCGGACGAGGTGGGCCGCTCCCTCTTCGGAGCGAGCGCCGAACTCACCCGGCTCGCGGGCTGGATGGCCTTCGACACGGGCCAGCAGGAAGCGGCACAGCGCTACTACATCCAGGCCCTGCGCCTGGCCCGCGCGGCAGCGGACGTTCCCCTGGGGGGCTACGTACTGGCCTCCATGTCCCTCCAGGCGACCTACCGCGGCTTCGGCGACGAGGGCGTGGACCTCGCGCAGGCCGCCCTCGAACGCAACCGGGGGCTGGCCACGGCCCGCACGATGAGCTTCTTCCGACTGGTCGAGGCACGGGCCCACGCGCGCGCGGGTGACGCCCACGCGGCCGGCGGCGCCCTGAAGGCGGCCGAGGGCTGGCTGGAGCGCGCCCGGGACGGCGACCAGGATCCGTCCTGGCTCGGCTTCTACTCGTACGACCGTTTCGCGGCGGACGCGGCGGAGTGCTACCGCGATCTGAAGGCTCCGCGCCAGGTCCGCCGCTTCACCGAGCAGGCCCTGTCGAAGCCGACGGAGGAGTTCGTACGCTCGCACGGGCTGCGGCTGGTGGTGTCCGCGGTCGCCGAGCTCGAATCGGGCAACCTGGACGCGGCGTGCGAGCAGGGGGTGCGGGCGGTGGAGGTCGCCGGGCGCATCTCCTCGGCGCGCACGACGGAGTATGTGAAGGATCTTCTTCATCGGCTGGAGCCGTACGGGGACGAGCCGCGGGTCGTCGAGCTGCGGGAGCGGGCCCGGCCGTTGCTGATGGCGCCCGCCTAGTGCCTGCCACGGCACCAGGTGGTCGAGGCTTCCTTCGCGTCCGCGGGGCCGAAGTGGTCTCGGGGCCGCGGGTGCGCTGCGGCTGGTCGCGCAGTTCCCCGCGCCCCTGCAAGACCCGGGGGCGCCCCCGCCCGCACCGGTGACGGCACCAGCACCAGCAGTACGGTCGTGACCGCCCCGGCATCGCCCTCTCGACCATGTCCGATCGCCGTTCGTCCGAGATCGTGGTTTGAGGGCGTTGTCAGTGGCGCAGTGCACTATCGGAGGTGACGGAGTCGGAAGCGGAGGTGGGCGGGCGGATGGTGCGGGAGATCGCTTACGACTGTGACGTGCTGGTGATCGGCGGCGGGATCGTCGGTCTGTCGACGGCGTATGCGATCACGCGTGCCGCACCGGGCACGCGCGTGACCGTGCTGGAGAAGGAAGCCGGCCCGGCCCGGCACCAGACGGGCCGCAACAGCGGAGTCGTCCACAGCGGGATCTACTACCGTCCGGGCTCCCTGAAGGCACGGTTCGCGGCGTGCGGCGCGGCCGAGATGGTCAAGTTCTGCGCCGAGTACGACATCGCGCACGCCGTGACCGGCAAGCTGATCGTCGCCACCGAGCGGGACGAACTCCCCCGCCTGCACGCACTCGTCCAGCGAGGCCGGGAGAACGGCATTCCGGTGCGGGAACTGGGCGCCCCCCAGATCGGGGAGTACGAACCCGAGGTACGGGGCCTCGCCGCGATCCACGTCGCCACCACCGGGGTGTGCGACTACGCCGCCGTGGCCCGGCACCTCGCGAACGCCTCGGGCGCCCTGATCCGGTACGGCACGAAGGCCGCGTACATCGACCGCCGCCCCGGCCTCGGCGTGGCCGTCCGCACGGACGACGGCACGATCGTCCGCGCCCGCGTCCTGGTCAACTGCGCCGGCCTCCACTGCGACGAGATCGCCCGCCTCACAGGCGACGAACCGAACATGCGGATCGTCCCCTTCCGCGGCGAGTACTACACCCTCGCCCGCCCCGACCTGGTACGCGGTCTTGTCTACCCCGTCCCCGACCCCGCGTTCCCCTTCCTCGGGGTCCACCTCACCCGCGGCGTCGACGGCAGCGTCCACGTCGGCCCGAACGCGGTTCCGGCCCTGGCGCGCGAGGGCTACGACTGGCGAACCGTCCGCCCCCGCGAACTGGGCTCGACCCTCGCCTGGCCCGGCTCCTGGCACATAGCCCGCCGCCACTGGCGCTACGGCACCGGCGAACTGCACCGCTCACTCTCCAAGGCGGCCTTCACCCGCGCGGTCCGCCGCCTGCTGCCCGCCATCACCTCGGACGACCTGATCCCGACCCCCGCGGGCGTCCGCGCCCAAGCGGTCCTGCGCGACGGCACCCTGGTCGACGACTTCCTGATCCAGGAGGGCCCCCGCACGGTCCACGTACTCAACGCGCCCTCCCCCGCGGCCACGGCCTCCCTCCCCATCGGCCGCGAGGTGGCCCAGAGAGCCCTCAAGGCCCTGGCAGCCGCCTGACGGCCTACGCAAGCGCAAGGGGGCGGGCGGGGGCCGGGATCGCACGTAAGGGGCCGTACCGGCACGGCCCCGACCCACCGCGGCCCCACCCCGCCGCACCGCGGCCCGACGCCCCCGCCGCACCCCGCCCCCCGGCGGACGTAAAATCGACGCACTGTGTCTGATGCATCCCGAACCCCCCGCCCGAAGAGCGAACCCCGCTTCCCCGACGGCCCCCAGCCCGACCCGGCAGGCTCGCACTTCGAGCGACGGATCCGCAGCTTCCAGCCCCGCCGCAGCCGCGTCACGCAGGGCCAGGCGGACGCGCTGCAGCGGCTCTGGCCCAAGTGGGGCCTGGACATCGACGGGCAGCGCACCCTCCACCTCGCCGAACTCTTCGCGGCCGACCTCCCCGTCGTCCTGGAGATCGGCTTCGGCATGGGCGAGGCGACCGCCCGGATGGCCGCCGCGGACCCGGACACCGGCATCCTCGCCGTGGACGTCCACACCCCCGGCCAGGGCAACCTGCTGAACCTCGCGGACCGGGCCGGCCTGTCCAACCTCCGCGTGGCCAACGGCGACGCGATCATCCTGCTCCGCGAGATGCTGACCCCGGACTCCCTCGCCGGCCTGCGCGTCTACTTCCCGGACCCCTGGCCCAAGAAGCGCCACCACAAGCGGCGCCTGATCCAGCCGGAGTTCCTCACCCTCGCCGCGTCCCGCCTGCGCCCCGGCGCGCTGCTGCACTGCGCGACGGACTGGGAACCGTACGCCGAAGTCATGCTGGACGTTCTCTCCGCCCACCCGGACTTCGAGAACACCCGGCCCGACGGCGGCTTCGCGCCCCGCCCGGACTTCCGCCCCCTGACCCGTTTCGAGGGCCAGGGCCTGGACAAGGGTCACGTGGTGAACGATCTCCTGTTCCGCCGCGTACCGCATGGTGCGGACAGCACGGGCACCTGAGCCCCCTGACGGGGCGCTCTCGCGGGCCACGCCCCAACCTCGTTAGGGTTTTTGTCATGGCCACCAGCCCCCCACCCCCGACACCCCCCGGCCTACCCGCCGGAGGCGCCCGTCGGCACGCGCGCTGGTGGCAGCGCACCTGGGTGCGCTACGCCGCGCTGACCACGCTGCTCGCCCTGTCCGGCCTGGTCATCCTGGCCCTGGTCCGCAAGCAGACCGGCACGGAGGGCTTCCTGGTGGGCCTCGGCCTCGCCATATTCCCCGTCCCCCTGCTCGTCGCCGCGTTCCGCTGGCTGGACAGGGTCGATCCGGGCCCCTGGAGAAACCTGCTCTTCTCCTTCGCGTGGGGCGCCTGCGCCGCCGCGCTGATAGCCATCGTCGCGAACAGTTTCGCGACGCAGTGGATAGCGACGGCCACGGCGGACCCGTCCCACGCGGACACCCTCGGCGCGACGGTGATAGCGCCGATCGTCGAGGAGTCCGCGAAGGCGGCGGCGGTCCTGCTCGTCTTCCTGTTCCGCAGACGGGACTTCACGGGGATAGTCGACGGCGTGGTGATAGCGGGCGTCACGGCGACCGGCTTCGCGTTCACCGAGAACATCCTCTACCTGGGCACGGCCTTCGGCACCGACCAGCTCACCGGCGACACGGGCATCTTCTCCGTCACCGCGGCGACCTTCTTCGTACGCGTGATCATGTCGCCCTTCGCGCATCCGCTGTTCACCGTGCTGACGGGCATCGGCTTCGGCATCGCGGCGCTCTCGGCGGACCGCCACCGGCTGCGGCGCGTGCTCCTGCCCCTCACCGGGCTGCTGCTCGCGATGGGCATGCACGCGATGTGGAACGGCTCGTCGGCCTTCGGCGAGTACGGCTTCTTCGCGGTCTACGCGGCCTTCATGGTCCCGTCCTTCGGGCTGCTCACCTGGCTCGCCGTCTGGACCCGCCAGCGCGAACTGGGCACGGTCCGCACGGAACTGCCCTCGTACGCCGTGGCCGGGTGGCTGGCCGCGCCCGAGCCGTTCGTCCTCGGCTCGATGAAGGCGCGGCGGCTGGCCCGGGAGTACGCCACGCATCATGGCGGGCGGGACGCGGGGCGGGCGGTGGCGGAGTACGAGGCGTACGCGACGTCGCTGGCGTTTCTGCGCCATCGGGGGCGGCGGGGGCGGGCGGGGGCGGACTTCGCCGTGCGTGAGCGGGAGTTGCTGCACGAGCTGTGGGTGCGGCGGGAGCCGGCTCGGCCGGCGCTGGCGTACGCGGCGCGGGAGACGGCGCCGGCTTCGGCGCCCGCGCCGTGGCCTGTGCCCGGGCCTGTGCCGGGGTACGGGTATCCGCCTCCGTACCCCGCGTACAACCCGTACCGGTCCTGACGCCGTAGTGCGCAGTTCCCCGCGCCCCCGAGGACAAGCCACCCGCCGTCACGCGTGATGCCGACATTTCACGACCGGCCGTCCGTGGCTGAGCGCGCAGTTCCCCGCGCCCCTAAAGACACAAGACACCCGCCGTGACCCCTGACGCCGAGACCTCAGCGTCGGCCGTCCGTGGTCGGCCGCGCAGTTCCCCGCGCCCCTGAAAACGGGCGGATGACGTGCGTCTTATTCGGACGCGTGCGTCAGTTTGGTGAGGTCCTGGTCCGTGAGGGTGAGGTCCGCTACCGACAGGAGCGCCGGGAGCTGGGACAGTGTGCGGGCGCTGGCCAGGGGGACGGCGACCGTGGGGCGGGAGGCCAGCCAGGCCAGGGCCACGGTCGCGATCTCGGCGCCCCGTTCCTGGGCGACCTCGTCGAGCGCGGTCAGTACTCGCTGCCCCCGCTCCGACGCGAGGTGCTTGCCCGCCGCGCCGGCACGCGGGCTGTCGACCTCCGCGCCCGCCCGGTACTTGCCGGTGAGGAAGCCCGAGGCGAGCCCGTAATAGGGGACGGCGGCCAGTCCGCCCCGCGAGGCGACATCCCGCAGCGGGCCCTCGTACGTGTCGCGGGAGACGAGGCTGTACTGGGCCTGCAGCGCCACGTACCGCACGAGCCCCTCGCGGTCGGAGGCGTCCAGGGACTCCTGGAGCCGCTCGGGAGAGATGTTGGACGCGGCGATCGCCCGCACCTTGCCGGAGCGTACGAGCTCGTCCAGGACCCCGAGGAACTCCTCGACCGGCACGGAGGGGTCGTCGTAGTGGGTGTAGTACAGGTCGATGTGGTCCGTCTTCAGACGGCGCAGCGACGCCTCGGCCGCGGCCCGCACGTTCGCCGGGGACAGGCCCTTGTACGAGGGATGCGCGCCGACCTTCGTAGCGATGAGCACGTCGGCGCGGTTGCCGCGCGCGGTCAGCCACTCGCCGATGACGGTCTCGGACTCACCGCCCCCGTTGCCCGGCGCCCAGGCCGAGTACGCGTCGGCGGTGTCCACGAAGTTCCCGCCGGCGGCCGTGTACGCGTCGAGCACGGCGAAGGAGTCGTCCCGGTCGGCGGTCCAGCCGAAGACGTTGCCGCCCAGGGCGAGCGGAAACACCTCAAGGTCGGACGAACCCAGCTTGCGAAGAGAAGTCATGCCGAAAACAACGGCCGGACCGGACGGCCGTATTCCTTGCGTCGCAGGACCGCGGGGACCGGCTTACGGGTTGAGGCCCTTGCCGCGCAGCCAGGCCATCGGGTCGATGCCCGTGCCGCCGGCGGTGTGGACCTCCAGGTGGAGGTGCGCGCCGGTCACGTTGCCGGTGGCACCGACGCGGCCGATGACGTCGCCGGTACTGACCTTCTGCCCGACACTGACGCCGATCGACGACTGGTGGGCGAACCACAGCTCCGTACCGTCGTCGAGCGTGAGGACCGTGCGGTAGCCGTACGAGCCGCTCCAGCCCGCCTCCGTGATCGTGCCGCTGTGAATGGCCTTGATCGGGGTACCCGTGGGAGCGGCGAAGTCCAGACCCGTGTGCTGACCGGAGGACCACAGCGAGCCGGACTGCCCGAAGGTGGAGGTGATCGTGTACGAGGAGGTGGGCAGTGTGAACTGCTTGGCGAGCGCGACGAGGCGCGCGGCCTCGACCTTCGCCTTGGCCTCCTCCTCCTTCTTCTCCTTCGCGGCGGCGGCCTTGGCCTTCGCCGCGTCCTGCTCCTTGGCCGCGAGCGTGGCGGCCTTCTTCGCGGCGGCGGCCTCGGCGGCCGCCTGGGCCTCGCGGTCGACCTGGTCCTGCTGGAGCTCGGCCTGGAGCATGATGCGCGAGCGCAGGGCCTCACCGGCGTCGGCGTTGCCCTCCTCGGCGTCGGCCTCGGTGAGTCCTGCGGCGGTGAGCGCCGTGCTGGAACCCTCGGGGGCCTCTTCGTCGTCGGAGATCAGCGAGCCGACGTTCGGCAGGTCGGGGATCGAGATCGACACCGGCGGCTTGCCGGTCTGCGCGGAGGCCATGCCGCCCGCGCCGACGGCGGCTATGACACCGACGCCCAGAACGGTGGAGCTGCGGGCGAGTCCCCCGCCACGCTGCTTGGAGACGCGGTGCTTGCCACGGACGGGAACGACGGTGTCCGCGCTGGGATTCCAGGGCTCCCAGGTCTCGTCGTCCTTGCGGGCGCCGAAGGCGAAGGTGTCGGGCTTCTTCTCGCCCGAGGTCTCTCCCGTCACCTCGTCCGGCATGAACGACGGTGTGGGGGCAGGCCTGTTGAACGCCACGTGGGCGCGCTCCTTTCCTTCCTTCTCGCCTACCGGGTTAGCTGACGGGTTCGGAGCAGGAAGGTCTCCTACGCGCGTCAACCGCGGTGTTCACCACCACGAAAGACACGCGATTCACCCCATGTAGGTGGTTCCCCGGTTCCCTTGCGGGATTCGGCGCGTGCGCACGGAGCCGTCTCTTGTGACGGCTGGGACACCGCGCTGCGTTATCGAACGTTAATAGACGCAGGCACCGGATTCCAAGCTGTTCCTGATGATCGTTACGGCTCCCGGCCTGGACTTAAACACTGCGAGCGGGGTAAATCGGGCGAGTTGATCGTCATTCACAGGTACCGCTTTTGTTGATGGTGCGTCAGTTGTTATGCGCAGGGGCGTCGTTCGACTACTGCAGGTGATATAGGTCCGGAGAGGCGCCCGGACACCCCCACAGCCATCACGGTCAACACGGCCGTCACGGCCATCAGGACCGCTACAGCCGCACAACCCTCACCGCCCTCACGGCCGCCGGACGGCGAGCAGCGCCATGTCGTCCGTACCGCCGCCCCCGGTGTACCGGGCCACGTCGTCCACCAGCTCGGCGAGCAGCGCGTCGGGCCCGGCGAACCGCCGTCCGGACAGCCGTGCCACCGGGTCGAAGAACACGCCCCGCTCGTCCCGGGCCTCGGACAGCCCGTCCGTGTGGAAGAGCAGCATGGCCCCGCACGGCAGCTCCTCCTCCTGCGCCCGGTCGGGCCAGGCGCCCAGGTCGCCCATGCCGAGCGGCAGCGCGGGTTCCGCCGCGGCGAGCGTGTGTACGGTTCCGTCGCCGCGCAGCAGAAGCGGTCCGGGATGGCCGCGGTTGACGAGTCGTACGCGCTGGGCGCCGTGCGGGATCTCGGCGAGCACGGCGGTGATGAAGCCCTCGAAGACCTCGACGCTGTCGCGCCGCACGCCCTCGCGCATCAGCGACCGCTCCAGCCGCTGGGCGACCGCCTCCAGGGTGCTCTCCTGCTCGGCGGCCTCCCGGAAAGCACCGATGACGACGGCCACGGCGGCGACCGCGCCCATGCCTTTTCCCCGCACGTCGCCCACGACGAGCCGTACGCCGTACGGGGTGTCCTGCACGGCGTAGAGGTCGCCGCCGATGAGCGCGTCGGTCTGCGCCGCCACGTACCGGACCGCGAGGTCGAGGCCCCCGGTCCGCGCGGCCGGTTCGGGCAGGACGGCCCGCTGGGCGGCCTCGGCGATCTGGTGGGCGGAGGCCAGGCGGGCGTTGCCCAGGCTCACGAGCCGGTTGATGACGACGGCGAGGCAGGCCACGACGGCCACGGTGGCGATCTCGGTGATCCCGCTCTCGTCGACGGCGAACCGCAGGGTGACGAGGACCATGGCCGCCGTCCCCGCGACGCCCGTCCACACGGTGGCGCCGAGCGACAGCAGAGGCGCGGCGACGAGCGAGGCGGCCGAGAGGAAGGGGGCGGCGGTGAAGTACTGCGGGGTGAGGAGGTCGTACAGGACACCCGCGACGATCAGCAGGGCCGGCAGTACGCGGATGACCGCGCGGGTACGGGGGTACAGGCCGGTCCGCTTGTCCGGCGGCCGGCCGAGGGAGCCCGGCGCCCGCTGCTCGACCGCTCGACGCCCGTCCACATGTCTCCTGCCCTCGACCACTCGCTCCGTCCAGAGTTCCGGGACCGGCGGGGAGGGGCGAGCGGACGGGGGCCGGGCGGGTGAGCACGAGGACCTGTTGTGCCCTCACGAGGACCTGTTGCGCCCCGGAAACACCCGAGGCCGGAATCCATTGGATTCCGGCCTCGGGCCTTCAGTAGCGGGGACAGGATTTGAACCTGCGACCTCTGGGTTATGAGCCCAGCGAGCTACCGAGCTGCTCCACCCCGCGTCGTTGAGACCACTGTACGCCATTCGCGGGACCTGACGCACACGGGTAGATGTCAGCCTCGGTTCAGGTGCCGGTTGGGCTCCTTCGCCGCGCTCTCGTACTCCGGGAGTACGAGGACATCGGCGCCCGCCGCGGCGAGCAGACCGTTCCCGTCCGCGGCGGCGACGAACGTGTCGGGCTCGCGCCACGCGGTGACGACCCGGCGCACGCCCGCGTCGAGGATCAGCCGGGCACAGGGCGCGGGCCGCGAGGCGCGGCGGGCGCAGGGCTCCAGGCTGCTGTAGACCGTGGCAGCCGGGAGGCGGGGGTCGCCCGGCTCGATCTTGGCGAGCGCGGCCTCCTCGGCGTGCGAGACGGGGTCGGACTCGCGGGAGTACCCGCGGGCCAGCTCCGTGCCGTCGGCCGCGACGACAACGGCGCCGACACTGAAGGCGGTCTCCGAGGGCGGACAGTCGGCGGCCAGTTCGCAGGCCAGCCGCAGCCACCGGTGGTCGGCGGCGAAGGGTACGGGCCCGGTGCCGGGCGCGGTGGGCACGTACCGCATGAGCACCACGTCTCCGACGGGCCTGGTCTCGACCAGCCGCAGCCGGTTGCGGGGTCCGCCGGGGTATTCGCCGTCCCCGAACAGCTTCGGTGCGTGCGGCTGCCCCACCACGAGAGGCGCGAGGGCGAGTTGCAGTTCGTCGGCGAGGCCCTGCTGGAGGAGCTGGGTGTGGACCCGGCCGCCGCCCTCGACCATGAGCCGGCGTACGCCGCGGACGTCGTGGAGGTGGGTGAGCACGGCCCGCCAGTCCAGGTGGGGCCCCACGGAGACGACGTCGACGCCCAGGCCGCGCAGGGCCTGCTCGGCAGTCACGGCACCCTCGTCCGTCGTGTAGACGACCTTCTCGCCGCCGGTGGACCAGAAGTTGGCAGTGGGGTCCAGGTCGCCGGTCCCGCTGACGGTGACCTTCAGCGGGTACGCGGGCCGGCCCGCGGCGACACGGGCGGCGCGCCGTTCGGCGGAGTTGACGAGGAGCCGGGGGTTGTCGGCGCGCAGGGTGCCCGCGCCGACCAGGATGGCGTCGGAGTCGGCCCGCACCTCGTCGACCCGGTCGAAGTCGGCGGGGCCGGAGAGCAGCAGCCGTTCGGGGCCGGTGTCGTCCAGGCGGCCGTCGAGGGAGACGGCGGCGGACAACAGGACGTAGGGGTGGGGCATGGACGCGCTCTCTTTCGCGGGGCGGGGCCTGAGCCCGCGCTTCGGCTTCACCCTGGGGGCTTGCCTTCGGCTCGGCTTGGTTCAAGTTTGAAGCAAACTTACACTGGCGGCATGACGACCCGCTGGCTCACCCCCGAGGAGCAGCGCGCCTGGCGCGCATACATCGCCGCCTCCCTCCTCCTGGAGGACACGATCGACCGGCAGCTCCAGCAGGAGGCCGGCATGCCGCATGTCTACTACTCCATCCTGGCCAACCTCGCCGAGGCGCCGGACCGCCGCCTGCGCATGACCGATCTCGCCGAGCGGACGAAGATCACCCGCAGCCGGCTGACGTACGCGGTGACCCGCCTGGAGAAGGACGGGGCGGTACGCCGTGAGGGCTGCCCCAGCGACAGGCGCGGCAGTACCGCGGTCCTGACCGCCGAGGGGACGACGTTGCTGGAGCGTACGGCTCCCGGCCATGTGGCGACGGTCCGCGCGGCTCTCTTCGACCGCCTCACTCCGGAGCAGGTGGGGCAGTTGGAGGAGATCTGCGCGAGTGTCGCGCGGGGCCTGGAGGGCGACGATCCCCAGGCGGCCCCGGACGACGTCCCGTGGCGCCGCCGCTCGCCGGGCCCGTGCGCATAGCCCGCAAGAGGCCCATTGCTTTAACTTTAAAGCATGGGCTAGTGTCTCGATTCGAGGATCTGCTTCAAATCTGAAGCAGATGAGAGACGTGGACCGGAGTACCCGCATGCCCGACTACCCTGCCGCCACCCAGCGCTCGCGCGTCCGGGTGCCCCTGCGCTTCCACGACGGCTACAGCGTCGACACCGAACTGGTCACCTTCCACGGCCTGACCGACGGACAGGAACACGTGGCGATGATCCTCGGCGACCCCGCCGGCGCCACGCCCCTGGTCCGCCTGCACTCCGAGTGCCTGACGGGCGACGCCTTCGGCTCGTCGCGCTGCGACTGCGGGCCGCAGCTGCGCGAGGCCGTCGAGCAGATCGCCGAGCGCGGCGGTGTCCTCCTCTACCTTCGCCAGGAAGGCCGCGGCATAGGCCTGTACAACAAGCTCGACGCCTACGCCCTCCAGGACGAGGGCCTCGACACGTACGCCGCCAACACGGCCCTGGGCCTGCCCGAGGACGCCCGCGACTACACGGCGGCGGCCCAGATGCTGACGTCGCTCGGCATCGCGGAGCTGGACCTGCTGTCCAACAACCCGGACAAGGCGGAACAGCTCCGGGCGCTCGGCATCGACGTGCAGCACCGCGTCCCGACGGGCGTGTTCACGACGGCCCACAACGTGCTGTACCTGCGGGCGAAGGTCCTCCAGACCCAGCACACGCTCCCGCTGGCGAAGCTCACGGCGGGCTGACACCGCTGCCGCCCCCTGCGGAAGCGGTGGCTCCGCGCGACGGCGGGGCAGAACGGTGGACATGGGGGACGACAGTGACACCGACACCGGCACCCAGGCACAGGCCCGGGCCCAGGCGCAGCGCATAGCGGAGGACGGCCGGCTCTGGCAGCACACGCTGCACGAGAACACGATGCTGTTCCAGCGGGGCAACCTCTTCCTGGTGGGCCAGTCGCTCTTCGCCGTGGCGTACACGACGCTCCTCACCTCGGAGCAACACCTCGTGGCGGCACGCGTCCTGGCCGCTTTCGGCCTCGTACTGGCCCTCACCTGGCTGTACGTGGGCCACCGGCACCGCCTGTACTACCAGCACGTACAGCGCCGAGCGGTGGAACGTCTGCCGGAGTACGCGGCGACCTGGTCGAGCTGGTCCACGCGCGGCCAGGGACGGGGCCGGGGCCGCTCGATCGCCCTGATCGCGTACGCGCTGCCGGGCCTGGCGGTGGTGATGTGGGGGGCGTTGCTGGTGATCACGTGAAGTTGGCGTTGCAGCAGCGAGCGCTCAGAGGTAGGTCACCTGTAGCACGTAGACGCACTCGTGCCGGGGGATGACCTGGTAATTGAGGAAGCCGCCTGGAACGTGGGCGACGCCTCCCTTCGGATCCTGCTCTCGGTATCCGGTGCCTGCGAGGCAGAACGCGGAGGCGGCACTGACAAGTTCGTCAGCCCTCTTCTCGACCTCTGCCACGAAAGCCGGGGGCGCCCCTCCGATGACGTGCTCCTCGCTCGGGTCGTACTCCCGCATCCAGGTCACGCGGACACCGCCTGCTGGGCCTCGGCTTCGACTGCGCGCAGTTCGTTCATGGCAGGGCGGAATGTCGGGTCTTCACGGCCGCTCGTGCCGTGCACCACGGCGAGCGCGGCGTGATAACGGGCAGCCAGATCGGGGCGCCGTTCGATCTCGACCTGGGCCTGCCAGTGGGTGAGCCAGTGCTGGAGATGGCCGATCTCGCCGTCCTGGATGGCAGCTGCCAGAGCCTCTTCCTTGTGGCGTTCCATCTCACTCAGTCGGTATGGAGCGATACGGGCCAGAGCGACTCGGACGCAGCCAGGGGTTCGTTCGGGGCGCGGGATCAACTCACGCCCGTGGTCGGGCTGTGTCGTCACTGATATCTGCTCCTTGAACGACGATGTCCTGACGACGATAGCCGTGGTCGCGGACTGAGGGTGAGCTGTTCGAGCCTCATTCCCCGCGCCCCGCCCGGGCATGACCTGGGCGGGGCGCAGGGCGCTTACGGGGTCCCGCCGACCTCGATGCCCCGTACGGGAAGGCGCAGGCCCCGGAACTCGGCGACGCACAGGGCGTCGGTCAGGCACTCGGCGAGCCGGAGGCCGGCGAAGCGCGGCTCCGCGGGCGGTGACGCCGGGTCGTCCAGCAACGGGCGGGCGAGGTCGAGCACGTCGGCGCCCGTGGCGAGCAGGACGCTCTCCAGGTCGTCGGCGAGCCGGGCCAGCTGCCCGCCGCCACCGTCGTCCGTGACCAGATAACAGGGCTTCCCGTCGAGCGACTGCCAGGGCAGCAGACGGGGTGCGGTGTCGAGGGGGCGCTCCATCAGGCGGCCACCTCCCGCGCCCCGACCAGATGCGAGTCGAGGTCGATCCCCAGATCGGCGGCGAGCACGAGGGCGAGCCGACGGCGCTGCTGGAGTGTCGCTTCCGGGTCACGGTCGGCGAGGCGAGGGTGCACGGGGTGCCGTACGGCGGTGATGTGAAGGCAGAGGCGGGCGCGGTGTCGAGTGCGCCGCCGCCTGCCCGTACCCGGACAGAAAAGAAGCCGCATCCAATGGAGGGTGCGGCGGATAAGGTCGAGCATGTTGACGCTCCTTGCATAGCGTTGGCCATGCCCCGGGAGGTCTTGCCACCTCGCCGGGGTCTCTACGTCTTCGACGCTATATCAGGATGCAGCCCTCTACATACAAGTAGAGAGGGATCCACACGTTCGCGGGTATCCCTGCTGCTCTACGTTGGACATATGAGCGATACGGAAGAGCCGAAGGCTGTCCTGGATCCGATGAGCGCGAGGCCGCTCTACGCGCAGCTGGCTGACGTCATCTCCGAGAAGATCGCGTCCGGCGAACTGGCACCGGACAGGCCCATCCCCTCGGAGAACCACCTCGCCGACGAGTACGGCGTGGCCCGGCTCACCGCCCGGCGGGCCGCTCAGGAGTTGCGCGAGCGTGGGCTCATCGTCACCGTGCGCGGCAAGGGATCCTTCGTCGCGGAACGGCCGCCCGGCGACGGGAGCAAACCGAGCGCTTGAGGGCTGCGGCTGCGGGCCCCCGTACTCCCGAAGGGGAGCGGGGCCGCTTCGAGAGCGAATGCCGGACAGCAGCATCGCGTGGGACCCCTATTCCGCGCAGCGACCCCCGCGCCGGGCGGTCAACTCCCGTGGTGGGTCGACGTGGTTCAACTGGGCCCAGTCCCAGTACGAGGACCACGGGCCGGGCCCGGAACTGCTGGACCTTGCGGCTCGCGCGCGCGTCCTCGATCTGGGTTGCGGGAAGGGCGGCAACGCGGCACACCTGACGTCACTGGGCGTGCATGCGACAGGCGTCGACGTCTCGGCAGCCGAACTGCGGGCCGCCCATGAGCGCTGGGCAAGGATGCCGGGGCTGGCTCTGCGCCAAGCGGAGGCCGTCGAGTTCCTGGGCGGGACGACAGCCACGTACGACGCCGTGTACTCCGTGTACGGGACGCTGTGGTTCAGCGACCCGGCGCTGCTCGTGCCCGCCATTCGCCAGCGTCTACGGCCGAGGAGCATGCTGGTGTTCTCACAGCGGCCGGCCGTCGAGGGCTGCTGCGGCTGCCAGGCCTCGTACATCCCGCGTGGCGCGGACGAGGACCCGAGGTCGATGACCACGTCAGTCGGCTTGGCGTGCGCGTCGATGGAGCTGGACTTGCCGGGAGGCCGGCGGGCTGGTGACCACGAACAGCACAGCACCTCACTCCAAAGAGGGCGGCGGTCCGCTCCCGAAGATCGTCACAGTCACCATGCCCATTGTCTGCTCCATGAAGGTGAAGGTGTCCTCGCGACCGTCGGGAAGCCGGAGGTGCGGTCGCTCGTCCTGTTGGATTTCTTGGCAGATGGCAGGCGTGGCGGCTGTGATCCGGCCGCTCCAGTGGCGGCGGTTCTCGGTGACGCGGAGGTCGGCTTGCACCTCGTAGGTCTGGCCGTTCGAGGTGACGGTGGCAGGTCCCACGTATGGCATGCGTCCAGGGTGGCGACAGAGCGGGAGCTTGTCACCACCGCCGTGCGGACCTGTGTGGCTTCTGGGGCAGGGTCCGGTTGCCGCGGCTCCGGTGGGGTGTCCGCTGCCCGGGAGCGGCCCGTGTTCCGTGGGCGGCCCCACCATCCTCAGATCCGGACGGCGGACGGTTACACGACGAAGCCCCGGGGAGCGTAGGCCTCATGGTCGTGTGCGTCAGCGATGCCTGGGCCGGCGTGGGGGTAGGCCACCAGGAGGGGGTGGGCGCATGGCTGACGACAGCGATGTTCTTCTGGAGATCTGGCGGGATCAACGTCAGGCAGCAGTTCAGTCGGAGAACCAACGAGCGACGCTTTCCAACATCGTCATTCTGGTTGTAGCCGCAGGCCTGGGTCTCGTGTCGCAAAGAGGCATACGCATGTCGACCTTGGTGATCTCGGTGCCGATGACTCTGTTGGGTCTGTACGGCGTCCTGGTGTGCCTCAAGTTCCGGGAACGCTTCGAATATCACAACACTGTGGCTCGGCAGTTGCGGGACCAACTGACCGCCTTGCACCCTCAGCTGAATGTCCAGGCGGCTTGGCCCCGCGCCTTCGCGACGCATTTGCCCAAGTACCCGAGGCTCTTCAAGGTTCGCCTCTATTTCCTGTGGGCGCTGTTGCACGCTGGAGTCGCCCTGGGTGGGATCGTTCTGTCGGGGTGCGCGTTGGCCAGCTGAGATACCGGGTACGGCCTTCTCATGCCGCCCGACGGCCAGGGCTATCAGCGTGGTCTGGATGTCCGTGCCCAGCATCGGAGCGGCTTCCATGAACCGAGCGACGGAGTCGGCGTCCTGAGTCGGCATGGGCTGGGTCCGGCGCGAGTTGGAGACGTATCCACCGGTGGTGGTGGGTCCGTGAGGGTCGAGGATCTCCCGGCCACGAGTCGGTCGTGCCAGCTGTTACGGCCGCCCTCCGCAAGGAGTCACAGCGCGGTGATCACCGGCACTTTGAGCCAGCAGCGGGCGAGCTGACGATCTCCGACCCACCAGAACACACCGAAGGCCCAGGTCAGATTCCCTCTGACCTGGGCCTTGTCCGTAGACCCTGTGGGACTCGAACCCACAACCAATGGATTAAAAGTCCACTGCTCTGCCAATTGAGCTAAGGGTCCGTGCGCCGGGCAACGCCAACGCACGCACCGACCATGGTCGACGCAGGAACGAGCATAGCCGGACGCGGCCGGGACTCCGATCGGGTATCGGTGTCCCGGCCGCGCCGGAGGGTCGGAAGGTCACGGATCAACGGGCTCCACGGCGGGTCGGAAGGTCACGGGGAACCGGCTCCGGGGCCGGTCGGAAGGTCACGGAGCAACCGGGTCCAGGGCGGGGCGGGACGTCACGGATCGATCGGTTCCGGAGCAGGCCGGACGTCACGGATCCAGTGGCTCCGGGGTGCCCGCTCGGGCCGCCTCTCGGGCGCGGGTGCGCTCGTGGGTCGGGTTGAGGAACCAGCGGCGGGCCGAGGCGAACCACCACGCCGCCGCGAAGCCGAGGACCGCCAGGACGGCGAGCGGGGCGTAGTTGAAGGTCTCCCAGGTGACCGGGGAGACCTGGGGGAGCATGAACAGGACCGTGATCACGCCCACCCAGGCGACCGCCACGATGCCTATCGGGCGCGACCAGCGGCCCAGATGCCACGGCCCCCGTTCGAACGCCTCGCCCTTCCGCAGCCGCAGCAGCGTCGGGATGACGTACGCGATGTAGAGGCCGATCACCGCGATCGACGTCACCGCCGCGTACGCGGTCACGTTGATCAGGTACGGCAGGCCGAGGACCAGCGCGCTCAGCGCCGCGAGCCACACCGCCGCGACGGGCGTACGCGTACGCGGGTTCACCGTGTGCCAGAGGTTCGAGTACGGCAGTGCCCCGTCGCGCGAGAAGGCGTAGATCATGCGGGAGTTGGCCGTCACCGACGCCATGCCGCAGAAGAGCTGTGCGCCGATGACGACGAGGAGCAGGAGCTTGCCCGCCGTCGCGCCGAGCGCGTCCAGGAGGATCTGGGCCGGCGGTACGCCCGTCGGCGACGTGAGGGCGCCGTCGTACGACTGGATCGCGAAGGTGAAGCCGAGGAGGAGGACGAAGCCCGCGATCCACGAGGTCCAGATGGACTGGACGATGCCCTTGGGCCCGGCCGTGGACGCGTCGTGCGTCTCCTCCGTCATGTGCGCCGAGGCGTCGTACCCGGTGAAGGTGTACTGCGCCATCAGCAGGCCGAGCAGCACCACGTAGAAACTGCTGCCCCAGCCCGTGTTGTTCACGAACTCCGTGAAGACGAAGGACGCGGACTGGTGGTGGTCCGGCGCGAAGGTCAGCGCGCCGACGATGACCGCGACGCCCAGGACGTGCCACCACACGCTGACGCTGTTGAGCAGGCCGACGATCCGTACGCCGAAGGTGTTCAGCAGGCCGTGCAGGATCAGAATCGCGGCGAAGAGCAGGATCGTGCGGCCGGGGGTGACCTCGAAATCGAACTGGAGGTTCAGGTACGCGCCCAGGAACGAGGCTGCCCCGAAGTCGATGCCGGCGGTCACCGCGACCTGGCCCAGCACGTTGAACCAGCCCGTGAACCACGCCCAGGCCGCCGCCGTACGCGGCGGGGCGAGGCGGTGGGCCCAGAAGTACAGGCCCGCGGAGGTCGGGTACGCCGAACAGATCTCGGCCATCGCGAGCCCGACGAACAGGGTCATCAGACCCACCGCCACCCAGCCCCAGGTGATCACCGCCGGGCCGCCGGTGTTCATGCCGAACAGGTAGAGCGTCAGGCAGCCCGACAGGACCGAGATGATCGTGAAGGAGACCGCGTAGTTGGAGAACGCCGACATGCGGCGGGCGAGAACCTGCGTGTAACCGAGCTGGGCCAGCCGCTCTTCGTCCGACAGCCCACTCACTCTGGCGTCTTCTGTCATGCCCCCAGCAATTCCCTCGCCGGGGGTATGACATGCGCCACAGTGCGGTTGATCTGGCCGAAACACGGCCCCGGTACGGCATCGACGCAGCCCGGCCCCGACCCGGGCCCCCGACCTGCGGGAACGCCGAAGGGCCCGGACGACCGAGGTCGTCCGGGCCCTTCGCCTACTGCGTTGCTGCTACGACATCAGCTGCCGTCAGGTGACGGCACGTGCCGTCAGCCGTTGCGCTTCCAGCGCGGCTTGTCGTCGCGGCGGCCGAAGGAGGAGCCGGTACCCGAACCGGAACCCGAGCCGGAGCCCGCGCCGCGGTGGTCGTCACGGCGGCCGGACGGGCGGTCGTGGCCGCCGGAACGGAAGCCGCCGCCGGTGGGACGGTCGCTCTGCCGGTCACGGTTGAACGGACGGTCGCTGCCCCGATGACCACCCGAGGGACGGTCGTCACGGCGGAAGCCGCCGCCGGTGGGACGGTCGCCGTCGCGGCGGTCACGGTTGAAGCCGCCACCGGAGCCGCCCGAGGAGCCCGAGGGACGGTCGTCGCGGCGGAAACCGCCACGGTCGCCACCGCGGTCGTCCCGACGGTCGTCCCGGCGGAAGCCGCCCGAGGGACGGTCGTCACGGCGGTCGAAGGAACGGCCGCCACGCTCGTCGTCCCGGCGGAAGCCGCCGGAGGGACGCTCGTCACGGCGGTCGCGGCCGAAGCCACCCGACGGGCGGTCGTCACGACGGTCACGGTTGAAACCGCCCGAGGGACGGTCGCCGTCACGGCGGTCACGGTTGAAGCCGCCACCGGAGCCGCCCGAGGGACGGTCGTCGCGGCGGAAGCCGCCACGGTCGCCACCGCGGTCGTCACGGCGGAAACCACCGGAACCGCCCGAGGGACGCTCGTCGCGACGGTTGTCACGACGCTCGTAGTTGCCACGGTCGTCACGACGCTGACGCGGCTCGTCGCGCGACTCGGCGGTCTGCGCCACCGGCTCCTGCGCCACGGCCGCCGCGGCGGCCTCGACGACGGCGGCGGCCTCGGCCAGCGCGGCCTCCGGGTCCTCGCCACGCTCACGCGCGGAGCGGGCGACCAGGCGGTCGGCCTCCTCGCGCAGCTCGACCGCACGCCGCTGCGCGCGCTCCAGCTCCTTGGTGAGCTGCGACACCTCACGCTCGGCCTGCTGCGCCGCGTTGCCCGCGGACTCGGCCTGGACCTCGGTCATCGACCGGGCACCCGTGATCTCCGCGACCTCCGGGTCGAAGGCGGCGCCGCCCTGGATGATGTGACGCGTGGCGTCGACGCCCGCGTCCTCCATCTGACGGAAGATCTGGCGGCGCTGGTGCGGCAGCGAGAGCGACACGACCGTGCCACTGCGTCCCGCACGGGCCGTACGGCCGGAGCGGTGCAGGTAGTCCTTGTGGTCACCGGCCGGGTCCACGTTCAGGACCAGGTCGATGCCGTCGACGTGGATACCGCGGGCGGCGACGTCGGTCGCGACGAGCGCGTTGACGTAACCCTTCTTGAAGTCCTCAAGGACGCGCGTACGGGCGCCCTGGGTCATCCCGCCGTGCAGCGCGTCGGCCTTCACGCCGGAGTCGCACAGCTGCTCGGCGATACGGTCGGCGCCCAGCTGGGTGCGGACGAAGATGATCGTGCGGCCCTTGCGGGAGGCGATCGCGGCGGTGACCGGCGCCTTGTCCTTGGGCTTCACGATGAGGATGTGGTGCGACATGGTCGTGACGTTGCCCTGGGCGCTGTCGACCTCGTGCGTCACCGGGTTCGTCAGGTAGCGCTTGACCAGCGTGGAGATCTCGTTCTCCATCGTGGCCGAGAACAGCATGCGCTGGCCGCCGCCGGGGATCTGGTCGAGCAGCTCGGTGACCTCGGGCAGGAAGCCCAGGTCGGACATCTGGTCGGCCTCGTCGAGCACGGCCACCTGGACGTTCTCCAGGGAGCAGGCGCCGCGGTTGATGATGTCGCGCAGGCGGCCCGGGGTGGCGACGAGGACGTCGACCCCGCGCTCCAGGGCGTAGATCTGGTTGCCCATCGACGTACCGCCGCAGACGACCTTCATCTTCAGGCCGAGCACGTCGCCGTACGGCTGGAGGGCGTCCGCGACCTGCATCGCGAGCTCACGCGTCGGCGTGAGGATGATGCCGCGGGGCTTCTTCTTCTCGGTGTGGCCGCCGGAGAGCCGCGTGAGCAGCGGCAGACCGAAGGAGAGGGTCTTGCCGGAGCCGGTACGGCCGCGGCCGAGGATGTCCTTGCCGGCCAGGGCGTCCGGGATGGTCGCGGCCTGGATCGGGAAGGGGCTGGTCACACCGTTCTGCGAGAGCTTGCGCACGACGCCCTCGGGGAGACCGAGGTCGGTGAAGGTGACCTCGGGGGTCTCGGGGGTCTCAGAGGTCTGGGGAGCCGCGGAAAGCTCGGGGGCCGCGGCCTCTTCGGTCACCTCGGGCGCCTCGTTCTCGGGCACGACGATGTGATCAGTACTGGAAATGGACATGCGAATGCGAAACCTTCCGGAGTCTCTTCGGCACGCGCCCGTCAACTCCGTGATTTCGCAAACGACCGCCTCAATGCGGTCAGCCACGGCAAGGGAGAGTACGCGCCACGCGGCGCTCTGTGATGGCGCCGGGCGATGGGATCAAACGATCTACTACCATACGCACCCTCTGCCTCTCAAGGCAAACCAGGTACGAATGCCCAGGTCAGAGGCGCGCAGGACACCCTCACGCAGTGGGCGGCCGGACCCTGCCGCCGGGTTCGGCCGGACCCCGCTCAGGCCTCGATCCCGGCCTGCGGCGCCGGCTCCCGACGCTCGACGAGCTGCGGTTCGGGCTCCGGGTGCGCCGAGGACGACGGCTCGGCGGTGGTCGGGTCCGGGGACGGCGGCGGGGTCTCCTTGGGGGGCGTCGGCTCCGGGTCCGGTCGCGTCGGCGTGGGCTGCTCCTTCGTCGGCGAAGGCATCCCCGGCCTGGGCTTCTTCCCGCCGGTGTCGCCCTTGACCGGCTTCTTCGACGCGGCCGAGCCGCTCTTCCCCGCCGACGGCGACGCCGACCCGGCCGCGGACCCACCCGGCTTCGCCCTGGCGTGTTTTCCGTCACTCGCCCCGTGCGGGCCGGAGCCCCCGCGGCTCACCGCGGACCCCCCGTCGGGTTCGTCGCCACCCTGCTCCCCCGCCGAGTGGGAGGGCCTGGCCCGGCTGCTCCCCTCGTCGTCGCCGACGCTCATGCAGCCCGCGGAGGCGGCGACTGCCAGGGCCGCGACGGCCAGACGGACGGGTACGTACATGGCGCGCACGGGCAGCTACCTCCGGATGGGGTCCCCTCCTGTCCGGGCGGAGCCGGGAGCACGGGGATGGGTATGAGGAGTCCCCCTGCCCAACTCCCGCCGCCCGCAAGAGGACACGCGGCCGTACGCGCCCCGCGCGCTCGGCGCCGGCTGTCAGCCGCGTCCGCCGGACCCGAGCCGTGCCCGACGGCCGGACGTCAACCGTGCCCGACGGCCGGACATCAGCCGTACCCGCCGGCCGGACGTCAGCCGTATCTGGCGGCCGGGTGTCAGCCGTATCCGAGGGCGTGCAGGCGTGCGTCGTCGATGCCGAAGTGGTGGGCGATCTCGTGCACCACCGTCACCTCGGTCTCGGCCACGACCTCCTCGCGCGCCCCGCACATCCGCAGCGTGGGCCCCCGGTAGATCGTGATCCGGTCCGGCAGCACCCCGGCGTACCACTCACCGCGATCGGTCAGCGGAGTCCCCTCGTAGAGCCCGAGCAGCTCGGGATCGTCGGCGGGCGGTTCGTCCTCGACGAACACCGCCACGTTGTCCATCAACCGCGTCAGCTCCGGCGGAATCCGGTCCAGGGCCTCGGCGACCAGTTCCTCGAACTCCTCGCGCGTCATCTCCAGCACAGGACCATTGTCCGGTACGGACGCCCGGACGGTAGGGCTGCCGCGTACGGGACCCGTGACGGACGGCGGCCGACGCGCCGCATACCGGCCCCACCACTTGGGCATACGGGCCCAATGGCCCGCGTCCCCGCTGCCGCCGCACTGCTCCGCGTACGGAAGGTTCCCCGCGTCCTCGTACGCCACTACCGCTCACGCCGTTCCCACCCCGTCGTCGAACTCGTCCACCAGCCGCACCCCTATACCCGTGCGCTCGGGCTCGTCGCCGTCGTGCTGCTCGGCGCGTGGCTCGGCCTGCTGGTCGTCGGGAACGTCCGGGCGCAGGTCGGCCCCATGGACACGACGATGACCCTGCGCCCCTCCCTCACGGGCGGCACGAAGATCAACGTCTCCCCGCTCGGCGCCCTCGAACTGCGCAGCCACACCGCGCCCCTGCGGCTCGACGTGGACGTCGACCAGCTCGACCCGGTCCGCTCGCAGGCCCTCGTCGACCATCCGGAACGGCTCTCCGGCCTCCAGGACGAGGTCGCCGAGGACGTCGGCGCCGGCACGCTCGACCTGGCCGTACGGTCCTGTGTCGCCGTGGTCGCCGGTGCGACGGGGGTGGGCCTCGCGGTCTACCGCCGCCCGCGCCGCGCCCTCGCGGCGGGCGGCCTCGCGCTGACGCTGCTGGCCGCCTGCGGGGCGACGGCCTTCGCCACCTGGAACCCCAAGTCGGTCCTGGAGCCGAAGTTCTCGGGCCTGCTCTCCTCGGCGCCCTCGGTCGTCGGCAACGCCCGCAGCATCGTCAGCGAGTTCGACGTCTACCAGAAGGAACTGGCCCGCCTGGTGACGAACGTGACGAAGCTGTACGACGTCACGTCCACGCTGCCCGCGTACGCGCCGGACCCCTCCACGATCCGGGTCCTGCACGTCTCCGACATCCATCTCAACCCGGCGAGCTGGAAGATCATCGCGTCGCTGGTGAAGCAGTACAGGATCGATGTCGTCGTCGACTCCGGCGACACGATGGACCACGGGACGGCGGCGGAGAACGGCTTCCTGGACCCCGCGGCCGACCTCGGCGCCCCGTACGTCTGGGTGCGCGGCAACCACGACGGCCGGGTCACCCAGGACTATCTGCGGCGCATGAAGAACGTGCATGTGCTCGACGACGGCCGGGCGGTCTCGGTCGCGGGCCTGCGCTTCGCGGGGATCGGCGACCCGCAGTTCACCCCGGACCGCTCGGCCGGGGTGGGCGGCGCCGGCCGGTCGGAGGTGCTGGCGGGTGCCCGCCTCGCCTCCTCCCTCCGTGACCAGAAGGCGGCCGGGACCCCGGTCGACATCGCGGTGGCGCACAACCCGACGGCCGCGCGCGAGACGGACGGTGACGTGCCGCTGGTGCTGGCGGGACATGTCCACCACCAGGAGATGGAGGTCATGAAGTACGGCACGCGGCTGCGCGTCGAGGGCTCGACGGGCGGAGGCGGCCTGCGCGCGCTGGAGGGGGAGGATCCCGCGCCGATCGAGACGTCCATCCTCTATCTGGACCGCGACACCCGCCGGCTCCAGGCCTGGGACGAGATCAAACTGGGCGGCCTGGGGCTGACAACGGCCGAGGTCAGCCGGCACCTCCCCAAGGAGAACCGACCCGGCGCGCCCGCCTCCACCACCCCTTCCGCCCCCACCCCGTAAACCGTTTTGGCGATCCCTCCCGACATCCCATATGCTTCTCACGTCCCCGACGCGCTGCGAAGCGCCCAGGTGGGCCGATAGCCCTCATCGTCTAGCGGCCTAGGACGCCGCCCTTTCAAGGCGGTAGCACGGGTTCGAATCCCGTTGGGGGCACGCAACACCGTGTGCGAGACTGAGTTCGCTCGCGCACAAAGCTGGGTCCTGTGGAGCAGTTTGGAGTGCTCGCCACCCTGTCAAGGTGGAGGCCGCGGGTTCAAATCCCGTCAGGACCGCTGCGATTCTTCATCGGATCGCGTGGCTGGGTAGCTCAGTTGGTACGAGCGATCGCCTGAAAAGCGATAGGTCGCCGGTTCGATCCCGGCCCCAGCCACAAGTCGAAGGCCTCGTCCAGTTGGACGGGGCCTTTGCCGTGTGCCTGGTGCCCGGCGGGCTGCGGGCTGCGGGCTGCGGGCTGCGGTGGAACGTTCTGCTGCGGGTGCGTCGTGGCTGGGCGCGCGGTTCCCCGCGCCCCTGAAGGGCGCCGCCGGTGTGGCGATCAGGGCGTTGCCCCCGCCGCGTGGGACGGGTGGGGTTGCCGGCCGCCCGGGTGGCGGTGGCGCCAGGTCCAGAAGACGGCGCAGGAGAGCAGGGCCCAGCCGGTCAGGACCAGGAACGGGAAGACGTGCTGGTGGCCGGCGAAGTACACCGCCGTGTGCTGGGCGTTGACCGAGCCGCCGGGCGGGAGCCAGCGGCCGATGACGCCGAGCGGGGACGGCAGCAGGGGCCAGGAGACCGCGCCGCCCGAGGAGGGGTTGCCGAGCATGACCATCAGCCCCCAGGTGGGCAGCATCGCCCAGCGCCCGAACAGGGTGTTGAACATCGTGAAGACCATGCCGGACGTGAACATGGTCAGCGCGAGGATCAGCCAGGACTCCACGAACGGCAGATTCAGGGCTCCGAGGATCCAGTCGACCGCCACCACGATCACGAACCCGCCGAGCAGGGCGTACGCGGCGGTGAACGCGATGCGTTCCATCGGGTTCAGCCCCCGCGCGTGCACGCTGAGCTGGATCGCCCCGATGAAGCCGATGATCACGGCCGCCAGGGAGATGTAGAAGATGGCGAGGCCGCGCGGGTCGCCCTCCTGGAGGGGCTTGATGTCCCGGACGGTGACCGCCACCCCGGTGGCCTTGCCGACGGCCGGCGCCGCCTGCTCCAGCAGTTCCGCGACGGACGCCCCGGACGCCCCGGAGACGTCGAGGACCACCGCCCTGCCGTCGTCCCGCGCGTCGAGGATCGCGAAGACCTTCTGGTCGTTCACCGCCTCCACGGCCGCCGCCCGGCTGTCGTACGCGTGGATCTTCAAGGAGGCGTCGAGCTCCTTCTCCATCCCGGCGAGGAACGCCCTGCCCCGCCCCTCCTCGTACGAGCCCACCGTCGCGGTCGGCACATGGCGCGGGGTCGGGTTCGCCATGGAGTACGTGTACGAGCCCGCGAAGAGGCCCGCCGCCGCGGCGAGGATCAGCACCAGCACCGACGCGGGAAGGAAAGGGGACTCCTTGAAGGAGGCCCAGCGTTCGCGCCGCGTGGGCGGTCTGCCATGGGCACCGTGCGGCATCTCGGACATACGCTCACGTTAAAGGGGCGTACGGGATATTTCTCCGCGACGGTCACCCGGTGAGGACCCCCCGACGCAAAAGCGTTCGCCCCACGTTTCCCCGAGGTGAGATCCTGGACCGCGTATGTCTACGCATCCTGCCCCCGCCCTCGGCGATCTCGCCTCCCGTCTGACCGAGCTGTCACTGCGCGACGCGCACCGGCTCGGGCGCAGGCTCGAAGGCGCGCGCCGGATCCGCAAGCCCGAGGCCCGCGCCGCCGTCACCGCCGAGATCGAGACGGAGGTGGCGAAGGCCGAGGTCCGTATGGCTGAGCGGCGTGGCCGCGTGCCCGCCGTCTCGTACCCCGAGCAGCTGCCCGTCAGCCAGAAGAAGGACGTGATCGCGGACGCCATCCGTGATCACCAGGTCGTCATCGTCGCGGGCGAGACCGGCTCCGGCAAGACGACCCAGATCCCCAAGATCTGTCTTGAGCTGGGCCGTGGCGTCCGCGGCATGATCGGGCACACCCAGCCCCGCCGCATCGCCGCCCGTACCGTCGCCGAGAGGGTCGCCGACGAGCTGGACACCCCGCTGGGCGAGGCCGTCGGCTGGAAGGTCCGCTTCACCGACCAGGTCAGCCCGGAGGCCACCTTCGTCAAGCTGATGACGGACGGCATCCTGCTCGCCGAGGTCCAGACGGACCGCGAGCTGCGCGCGTACGACACGATCATCATCGACGAGGCCCACGAGCGGTCCCTGAACATCGACTTCCTGCTCGGCTATCTGGCCCAGCTGCTCCCGAAGCGGCCGGACCTGAAGGTCGTCATCACCTCCGCGACCATCGACCCCGAGCGCTTCTCCAGACACTTCGGGGACGCGCCGATCGTCGAGGTCAGCGGACGCACGTACCCCGTCGAGGTGCGCTACCGCCCGCTCCTCGAAGAGGACGGCGACGACGCCGACCGCGACCAGATCACCGCGATCTGCGACGCCGTCGAGGAGCTGCAGGGCGAGGGGAAGGGCGACATCCTCGTCTTCCTCTCCGGGGAGCGGGAGATCCGGGACACGGCGGACGCGCTGGAGAAGAAGAAGTACAGATTCACCGAGGTACTCCCTCTCTACGCGCGCCTCTCGCACGCCGAGCAGCACCGCGTCTTCCAGCAACACACCGGGCGCAGGATCGTTCTGGCGACCAACGTCGCCGAGACCTCCCTCACCGTCCCGGGCATCAAGTACGTGATCGACCCGGGCAACGCCCGCATCTCCCGATACAGCCACCGCACGAAGGTCCAGCGCCTGCCCATCGAGGCGATCTCGCAGGCCAGCGCCAACCAGCGCAAGGGCCGCTGCGGCCGTACCAGCGACGGCATCTGCATCCGGCTGTACTCCGAGGACGACTTCCTCGCCCGCCCGGAGTTCACCGACGCCGAGATCCTCCGTACGAACCTGGCGTCCGTCATCCTCCAGATGACCGCGGCCGGGCTCGGCGAGATCGAGAAGTTCCCCTTCATCGACCCGCCGGACCACCGCAACATCCGCGACGGCGTCCAGCTCCTTCAAGAGCTCAACGCGCTCGACCCGACGGAGAAGGACCCGCGCAAGCGGCTCACGGACACCGGCCGCAAGCTCGCCCAGCTGCCCGTCGACCCCCGCCTGGCCCGGATGGTCCTGGAGGCCGACAGGAACGGCTGCGTCCGCGAGGTCATGGTGATCGCCGCCGCGCTCTCCATCCAGGACCCGCGCGAGCGGCCGGCCGAGAAGCAGACGCAGGCCGACCAGCAGCACGCCCGCTTCAAGGACGAGACCTCCGACTTCCTCGCGTACCTCAACCTCTGGCGGTACGTGCGCGAGCAGCAGAAGGAGCGCGGCTCCTCCTCCTTCCGTCGCATGTGCAAGCAGGAGTACCTGAACTTCCTGCGGATCCGCGAGTGGCAGGACATCTACTCGCAGCTGCGGACCGTCGCCAAGCAGATGGGCCTCCAGGTGGAGGAGCCCGCGGCGGGTGCCGACGTGCCCGAGCGGCAGGTCCACCTCTCCCTCCTGGCCGGCCTGCTCTCCCACATCGGCATGAAGGACGTGAAGGAGACCGGGAAGGAGGGCGGAAAGGACGGCGGGAAGGACGGCAGGAGCAGCGCGAAGAACGACTACGTGGGTGCCCGCAACGCCAAGTTCGCGATCTTCCCCGGCTCGGCCCTCTTCAAGAAGCCCCCGCGCTTCGTGATGTCCGCCGAACTCGTCGAGACGTCCCGGCTGTGGGCCCGCGTCAACGCGAGGATCGAGCCCGAGTGGATCGAACCGCTCGCGGAGCACCTGCTGAAGCGCACCTACAGCGAACCGCACTGGGAGAAGGACCAGGCGGCGGTGATGGCGTACGAGAAGGTCACGCTGTACGGGGTGCCGATCGTCGCCCAGCGGAAGGTCAACTACGGGCGCATCGACCCCGAGGTCAGCCGCGAGCTCTTCATCCGCAACGCGCTCGTCGAGGGCGACTGGCGTACGCACCACAAGTTCTTCTCCGACAACCGGCGGCTCCTCACCGAGGTCGAGGAGCTGGAGCACCGGGCTCGGCGCCGGGACATCCTGGTCGACGACGACACGCTCTTCGACTTCTACGAGGAACGGGTGCCCGCACACGTCGTGTCGGGCGCGCACTTCGACTCCTGGTGGAAGCACAAGCGCCACGAGGAGCCCGAACTCCTCGACTTCGAGCGGTCGATGCTCATCCGGGAGACGGCCGGGGCGGTCACCAAGGACGACTATCCGGACTCGTGGCGACAGGGGCGGCTGAAGTTCCCCGTCACGTACCAGTTCGAGCCGGGCGCCGACGCGGACGGTGTGACGGTCCACGTGCCGCTGCAGGTGCTGAACCAGGTCACGGACGAGGGCTTCGAGTGGCAGATCCCGGGACTGCGCGAGCAGGTCGTCACCGAGCTGATCCGTTCCCTCCCGAAGCCGATCCGCCGCAACTACGTGCCCGCGCCCAACTTCGCGCAGCGGTTCCTGGAGCGGGCGGTGCCCCTGCAGGAGCCCCTGACCGTGACGATGGCGCGCGAACTGAAGCGCATGGTCGGAGTGCCCCTCACCGCCGACGACTTCGACTGGTCCCGGCTCGACGACCACCTGAAGATCACCTTCCGGATCGTCGACGAGCGGCGCCGCAAGCTGGCCGAGGACAAGGACCTGGAGGCCCTGAAGATCCGTCTGAGGCCGAAGGCGCGCCAGGCGATCTCACAGGCCGCGGCGGCGACGGCCGAGCGACAGGGCGGGGAGTCCCTGGAACGCACGGGGCTGACGGACTGGACCATCGGCTCCCTCACCCGCCTCTTCGAGACGCGCCGCGCGGGCCAGCCGGTGAAGGCGTACCCGGCGCTGGTCGACGACGGGCCGGCGGCGAACACCGTCTCCGTACGCCTCTTCGACACCGAGGCCGAGCAGCAGCAGGCGATGTGGAAGGGCACGCGCCGGCTCATCCTGCGCAACATCCCGGTGAATCCGGCGAAGTTCGCGTCGGACAAACTCACGAACGCGCAGAAGATCGCCCTGTCCGCGAACCCGCACGGCTCGGTCCAGGCCCTGTTCGACGACTGCGCGACGGCCGCCGCCGACAAGCTGATCGGCGACTTCGGAGGCCCGGCGTGGGACGAGGAGTCGTACCGGAAGCTGTACGAGAAGGTGCGCGCGGAGATCGTCGACACGACGGTCCGCACGGTCGGCCAGGTCGAACAGGTGCTGGCCGCCTGGCAGGCCTGTGAACGCCGTCTGAAGGGCGTACGCAGCCCTGTGCTCCTCGCCAACCTGACGGACGTACGGACGCAGCTGGACGCCCTCGTGCGGCCCGGATTCGTCACGGCGACGGGTCTGCGGCGGCTGCCGGACCTGATGCGCTATCTGGTCGCCGCGGACCGCCGGCTGCAGCAGATGCCGACGAACGCGCAGCGGGACACCAGCCGGATGGAGAAGGTCCACGAGATGCAGGACGAGTACGCCTGGCTGCTGGAGCAGTTGCCGCAGGGCCGGCCCGTCCCCTCCTCCGTCCGGGACATCCGGTGGATGATCGAGGAGCTGCGCGTCAGTTACTTCGCGCACGCGCTGGGCACGGCGTATCCGGTCTCCGACAAGCGCATCGTGAAGGCGATCGACGCGGCCGCGCCGTAACGGCGTCCGCACACCGCGTGAGTTCGCTCGGGGGGCCACCCCTCCTGTACAGTCTTGTTTCGCAGCGCAACGCAAGATCGCACTGCGAAACAAGGTCCTGTGGAGCAGTTTGGAGTGCTCGCCACCCTGTCAAGGTGGAGGCCGCGGGTTCAAATCCCGTCAGGACCGCAGAAGAAGAAAAAGAAGGCCCCGCATCCGGCAACGGAAGCGGGGCCTTCTTACTGCGCCCACCCTTACAAGGGGCACGGGGAACAACACGACAAGCCCCCACCGGCCTCCCCTCTAGGGGCGCGGGGAACGACACGACAAGCCCCCACCGGCCCGCAGCCGACACTCCACGGCACCCCCCACCCCCCAGGGGCGCGGGGAACTGCGCAACACCCCCACCCCCACCGGCCGCCAGCCGACACCCCACAGCGCCCCGATCATCGCCACAGATCCCGACACCACCCCCACAGGCCCCATCAGGCCCTCCCGGCAACCACCCGCCCTTGACGCCGTCACATTCCCCAAGTACCTAGA
This sequence comes from Streptomyces sp. NPDC017991, assembly GCF_044328075.1. NCBI lineage: Bacteria > Bacillati > Actinomycetota > Actinomycetes > Kitasatosporales > Streptomycetaceae > Streptomyces > Streptomyces sp. NPDC017991. The sequence goes on from NZ_JBIRGP010000004.1 coordinate 45,667, forward strand.
AACCAGAGCCACAGACCCCACCGGAGGTGACCATGGCGGCGACCGCTCGGCATGAGACGGGAGCCCTGCTCCGTGCCCACCTGTCGGCCGCCTCCGGCCACCGGCACCGGACGGGGCACTGCCCGATCTGCCACCGCCTCCTGCGACTGGCCTCGGAGGCCGGCCCCGAGGACCTGGACGGCACCCCGGAGGACGACGACCCCTCCCCGGCGTGAGCGACCGCGTGAGCCACCGCATGAACGAGGGCCGCGCATCAACTACCCCTCACGCGGCCCCAGATGAACGAGTCCCCCATTAGCGCAGGTATGCCACGCGCAACAAGGACTCCGACATGTGACGGGTGTCACCGCATAAGTTTTCAAACCTGCGGATCTTACCCCCCACCTACAACTTGTCAATTTAATATGTGCAATTGCACTGAGCCCGAAAGGGACTCACAGCCGATCCGACAGCCTCACCCAGACTGCGACAAGGCCACTCACAGACCGACCTTGTAAGCGCGCACACCCCATGACCAGCGCACAAAAAAGATCGCGCTGGACCCGGCGGAGTCCAGCGCGATCTACGACGCACCCACAGTTCTTGTGGTTCTTGCTCGGGCGAGGACCCCGTTGGGGCGGGATCCGCGTCGCTTGGTACTTGGGTGGTGCTTGAGTGGTGCTTGGGTGACGCTGAAGCGGTACTTGCGTCAGGGCCCTACCGACAAGTTGGGGGACCTGCCGAAATACCCTGCTATGTGGCTATGCAGTTGTTGTTCAGGCTTCGCTGCGCTGCTGCGGGATGCCCGCGAGCAGTGCACGTACCTCTGCTTCGCGGTAACGGCGATGCCCGCCGAGCGTACGGATCGACGTGAGCTTGCCGGCCTTCGCCCACCGCGTGACCGTCTTCGGGTCCACGCGGAACATCGTGGCGACCTCAGCCGGGGTCAGCAGCGGCTCGGCATCAGGGGTGCGAGCGGTCATGAGCGGCCTCCTCGGGAGAACCGATCGTTCTCGGTTCTTTCCTCTAAATTCTGCACCTTGACCCGCGTTGCCCGAAATGGCGGATGCGGGTCGAGTCGGTTATAGGACGAACGGCTTGTCCTCGGCACTACAACTACACCATCCGTCCAGCCGCGTCGGCCAAACCGATGGAATTGCCCTCCCAGGTGTTCATCAGCGACGGAAGCCGATGGACCATGCCATAGCGGACAGTCACGACACTGTGACGATCAGTCACAGGACGATCAGGAGCCACGGGACCCCCCTGCAGCGCAATGCCGAGATTCCACCCAAACGTGGGCAGAAAGAGCCCTCCCCGGACTCCTTGTCCTATTTTGGCATGAGGAAGGCCGTTGGGCGCAAGGTCCGTGTTAGTGCTGTCCGTCACGCTTACCCCGTACGACCCGGATCGGGACTTACGTCCTGTCAGGCTCCGTGACGCACAGGAACCGGGGGCCCGAAGAGCCTCCGTGCGCCCCTCAGTTCGCCGAGCGCCGGTCCCGGACCGAACGCCACCGTTCCACGAGCCGACCGTATGCCTCCCCCGCGCCGGGCCCGTCGCCCGTGCGCAACGCCTCGATGCCCTCGGCGACATCGGCGGCGGAGTGGTCGCCGTCGAGCTCCCCCGCGGGCAGGACGTGGACGAGGCCGCCGTAGTCCAGCTCCACCAGGGAGCGCGGATGGAATTCCTCCAGCCAACGCCCCACGTCCACCAGGCCGTCGATGAGCGGCCCCTCGTCGAGGGTGTCCCGCAGCGTCCGCAGGGCCCGCGCCACCCGCCGCCGCGCCTGCACCATCGGCGTGCGGTAGCGGAGCACGGGCGCGTCCTGTTCGGCCCGCGAACCGCCCCCGGACCCGGCCCCCTTGTCGTACTCGCGCTCCTCGTCCGAGACGAGCACGAACCAGTGCAGCGGGACCTGCCAGGTCGAGGTGCGGATCCAGGGCCGGGCGTCGGGGTTGCGGGTCAGCCAGCGCTCGTAGTCCTGGGCCGCCTGACGGCGTACGAGCTCGGGCAGCGCCGCGTCCAGGACGGCGGCCGGCAACTCCTCCGCCAGGTCCCCCAGCGCCTCCCAGCCGCGCAGCCGGGTCCGCCAGGGGCACACGCACAGCACGCCGTCCACCTCCGCGACGAACGCGTCACCGCTCTCCTGCACCGGCACCGCGACCGGCGGCACGGGCAGCAGGTCGGCCAGCGAACGGCGCAGTTCGTCCTGGTACGAGGGACGCTCGGGCCGGCGCGCGTAGCGGGACCAGTGGCCGCGCTCCGGTTCCGGGAAGGCCGCGAGCGGTTCGTACACCCGGAGATAGGACGCGTACGGGACGATCAACGAGGACACCTTGGGCACGCTTGCTCCCTCCCCAGCCGACCCGGTGGAAAACCGCGCGGCCTGTGCGCGGGCACGCGGGAAACCCCTGCAAATCGTCCCACGCCCGCCCGTGACCGTACTCCGGGCGGGGGTGATCCTGACCACTGGGCCGATGGTGGTCCCGCGCAGGCTCTAATCTCGTGCCACACGGACCCCCGCCACCCGTACGAGGGCCGCCCCGACCCGCCGCTCTTTACCTGGGAGTCACCACCGTGACCGACGTAACCGGCAGCCCTGACGACGTACTGCACACCCTGTTCCGGTCGGATCAGGGCGGCCATGAGCAGGTCGTGCTCTGTCAGGACCGCGCCACCGGCCTCAAGGCCGTCATCGCCATCCACTCCACCGCCCTGGGCCCGGCCCTCGGCGGCACCCGCTTCTACCCGTACGAGAACGAGGCCGCCGCCGTCGCCGACGCGCTGAACCTCGCCCGCGGGATGTCGTACAAGAACGCCATGGCCGGGCTCGACCACGGCGGCGGCAAGGCCGTGATCATCGGTGACCCCGAGCAGATCAAGACCGAGGACCTGCTCCTCGCGTACGGCCGTTTCGTGGCCTCGCTCGGCGGGCGGTACGTGACCGCCTGCGACGTCGGCACCTACGTGGCCGACATGGACGTCGTGGCGCGCGAGTGCCGCTGGACCACCGGGCGCTCCCCCGAGAACGGCGGCGCGGGCGACTCGTCCGTCCTGACGGCCTTCGGGGTCTTCCAGGGCATGCGGGCCTCCGCGCAGCACCTGTGGGGCGATCCGTCGCTGCGCGACCGCACGGTCGGCGTCGCGGGCGTCGGCAAGGTCGGCCGCCACCTGGTGGAGCACCTGCTGGAGGACGGCGCCCGGGTCGTGATCGCGGACGTGCGCCAGGACTCCGTGGGCCGCATCGCCGACAAGCACCCCTCCGTGGAGGTCGCCGCGGACACCGAGCGGCTGATCCGGACCGAGGGGCTCGACATCTACGCCCCGTGCGCGCTCGGCGGCGCCCTGAACGACGACTCCGTGCCGGCGCTCACCGCGAAGATCGTCTGCGGCGCGGCCAACAACCAGCTGGAGCACCCGGGTGTGGAGAAGGACCTCTCCGACCGCGGGATCCTCTACGCGCCGGACTACGTGGTGAACGCGGGCGGTGTCATCCAGGTCGCCGACGAGCTCCACGGCTTCGACTTCGAGCGGTGCCGGACGAAGGCCGCGAAGATCTTCGACACCACGCTGGCCATATTCGCTCGTGCGAAGGAAGACGGTATTCCGCCGGCCGCCGCGGCCGACCGGATCGCCGAGCACCGCATGGCGGAGGCCCGTCGCCCCTGATGTTCGGCAGCCGTTCGGCCGCCGTTCGGAAGGCTGTGCGCACGGCTCCGCGGGGTCCCGTCGGCGGGTGCGGGAGAGAACTCTCACGTTCGTCGGCGGGTCGCTCGCCAAGAAGAGGTTAAAATCGCGGTTGACCAGCGAGGACGGGGCACCTCGCGGGTCCTGTGCACACGAGCTTCCTGCGGGCGACGTACCGTATGGGCGTGGGCTCAGGTACCGTGGAAGCCCTACGGACCGGTCTCTCCACGGAGAGCCCGTTCCAGATCATGAACGCGTGTCAAGACTCTGGGGCCGTCGAGCCCCGTATCCGAGGGGGTCGAGCCATGGGGCGCGGCCGGGCAAAGGCCAAGCAGACGAAGGTCGCCCGCCAGCTGAAGTACAGCAGCGGCGGGACTGATCTGTCGCGTCTGGCCAATGAGCTGGGCGCTTCGACTTCGCAACAGCCGCCGAATGGCGAGCCGTTCGAGGACGACGACGAGGAAGACGACCCGTACTCCCAGTACGCGGATCTCTACAACGACGACGAGGACGAGGACGATGAGTCCGGTCCTGCGTCGCAACGCCGCGGGGCTTGACGTACCAGCTGCGCTCGTCGTTCTAGCTGCGCTTCACCCGGTCCGGGGTTGGTTGCCGGACCGGGTTTTGTGCATGTCGCTCCGCGGGTTGGCTGGGAGTACTTGCTGTGGGCTGGTCGGCTGCAGGTTCGTCGTGGCTGGTCGCGCAGTTCCCCGCGCCCCTTGCGGGGCTGCCCTGAAGGGCGCCCCTGTGGGCGCCCCGTACGGGGCTACCTGGCCGCGTAGTCGCCGGTCAGTTCCGCGCCCGTCTTGTGGGTGCCTCTGTCCGTGATCTCGCCTGCCACCCAGGCTTCGACTCCTCGGTCCGCCAGGGTGGTGAGGGCCGCGTCCGCGGAGTCCTGGGGGACGATCGCGATCATGCCCACGCCCATGTTCAGCGTCTTTTCGAGTTCCAGGCGCTCGACCTGGCCGGTGGTGCCGACGAGGTCGAAGACCGGGGCCGGGGACCAGGTGGCGCGGTCGACCGTCGCGTGCAGGCCGTCCGGGATCACCCGGGCCAGGTTGGCCGCGAGGCCGCCGCCCGTGATGTGCGAGTACGCGTGCACGTCGGTCGTGCGGGTCAGCGCCAGACAGTCCAGCGAGTAGATCTTGGTGGGCTCCAGCAGTTCCTCGCCGAGGGTGCGGCCGAACTCCTCGACGTGCTGGTCGAGCTTCAGATTCCCGCGGTCGAACAGGACATGCCGGACAAGTGAGTACCCGTTCGAGTGAAGGCCGGAGGACGCCATGGCGATCACCGCGTCACCCGTACGGATACGATCCGCGCCCAGCAGCCGGTCGGCCTCCACGACACCCGTACCGGCGCCGGCGACGTCGAAGTCGTCCGGGCCGAGCAGACCGGGGTGTTCGGCCGTCTCGCCGCCCACCAGGGCGCAGCCCGCGAGGACACAGCCCTCGGCGATGCCCTTCACGATGGCCGCCACGCGCTCCGGGTGGACCTTGCCGACACAGATGTAGTCGGTCATGAAGAGCGGCTCGGCGCCGCACACCACGATGTCGTCCATGACCATCGCGACCAGGTCGTGGCCGATGGTGTCGTACACGCCGAGTTGCCGGGCGAGGTCGACCTTCGTGCCGACGCCGTCCGTGGCGGAGGCGAGCAGCGGGCGCTCGTACCGCTTGAGGGCGGAGGCGTCGAAGAGGCCGGCGAAGCCGCCGAGGCCACCGAGGACCTCGGGGCGCTGCGTCTTCTTCACCCACTCCTTCATCAGTTCGACGGCGCGGTCGCCCGCTTCGATGTCGACGCCCGCGGCTGCGTAGCTGGCACCAGTTGTCTCAGACATGACGGTGAGAACTTTCGTGTCGTACAGCGGTGTCGTACAGCGCTGTCGCTGCGATGTTGCTGCGAGGTCTTACGGGCGACGGATGGCGTCGGCCGCGGCCGACGCGGGGCCCGCGGCCAGCTCGGTCTCCAGGAGCTGCTTGCCGAGCAGCTCGGGGTCCGGGAGGTCCATCGGGTACTCGCCGTCGAAGCAGGCACGGCAGAGGTTCGGCTTGTCGATGGTGGTGGCCTCGATCATGCCGTCGATGGAGATGTACGAGAGGGAGTCGGCGCCCAGGGACGTGCCGATCTCCTCGATGGACATGCCGTTGGCGATCAGCTCCGCGCGGGTCGCGAAGTCGATGCCGAAGAAGCAGGGCCACTTCACGGGGGGCGAGGAGATCCGGATGTGGATCTCGGCCGCGCCCGCCTCGCGGAGCATCCGGACCAGGGCGCGCTGGGTGTTGCCGCGCACGATCGAGTCGTCGACGACGACCAGGCGCTTGCCCTTGATGACTTCCTTGAGGGGATTCAGCTTCAGCCTGATGCCCAGTTGGCGGATGGTCTGTGAAGGCTGGATGAAGGTCCGGCCGACGTACGCGTTCTTCACCAGACCGGCACCGAACGGGATGCCGGAGGCCTCCGCGTAACCGATCGCGGCGGGCGTGCCGGACTCCGGAGTCGCTATGACCAGATCGGCTTCCGCCGGAGCTTCCTTGGCGAGGCGGCGGCCCATCTCGACACGGGAGAGGTACACGTTCCGGCCGGCGATGTCGGTGTCCGGGCGGGCCAGGTACACGTACTCGAAGACACAGCCCTTGGGCTTCGCTTCCGCGAATCGGGAGGTTCGCAGTCCGTTCTCGTCGATGGCGACGAACTCGCCCGGCTCGATCTCGCGGACGTAGGCCGCGCCGCAGATGTCGAGGGCGGCGGACTCGGAGGCGACGACCCAGCCGCGCTCCAGACGGCCGAGGACCAGCGGGCGGATGCCCTGCGGGTCACGGGCGGCGTAGAGGGTGTGCTCGTCCATGAAGACGAGCGAGAAGGCGCCCTTGACCTGCGGGAGGATCTTCGCGGAGGCCTCTTCGACGGTCAGCGGCTTGCCGTCGTCGTCGACCTGGGCGGCCAGCAGGGCCGTCAGCAGGTCGGTGTCGTTGGTCGCCGCCACACGCGGGGTGCGGCCCTCCTGCTTGGGGAGGTCGGCGACCATTCCGGCCAGCTCGGCCGTGTTGACGAGGTTGCCGTTGTGGCCGAGCGCGATCGAGCCGTGCCCGGTGGCACGGAAGGTCGGCTGGGCGTTCTCCCAGGTGGAGGCACCGGTGGTCGAGTAGCGGGCGTGACCGACCGCGATATGACCGAGCAGGGAGCCGAGGGAGGCCTCGTCGAAGACCTGGGACACGAGCCCCATGTCCTTGAAGACGAGGATCTGAGAGCCGTTGCTGACCGCGATTCCCGCGGATTCCTGGCCTCGATGCTGGAGGGCGTAGAGCCCGAAGTAAGTGAGCTTGGCGACCTCTTCACCGGGAGCCCAGACTCCGAAGACGCCGCAAGCGTCCTGGGGTCCTTTCTCGCCGGGGAGCAGATCATGACTGAGTCGACCGTCACCACGTGGCACGCCACCGAGTGTAGGCGAGATCGACCACTGGTCCGAATTGGGGAAGCGCCCGAGCGGCGCGGTGAGACGCCGCCCGCCGGGGGTCACTTCGCGGCGACGGCTTCCAGGCCCGCGCCGTTTTCGCTGGTCAGCGTGAGTTTGCTGCCCTTCAGCTGGTACTTCACCGTGCCGCCGAAGAGCTTCAGGAGGGAGCGTTCGGTGTCCATGAGTGAGGCGGAGCACATCTTCCGGGTGGTGCCCGGCGCGCCCAGAGTGATAGTGCCGTCGCCGACCGTGGCCTTCGCGGTCACCTTGTTGCACCCGAGCTGTCCGGCGACCGTGCCCTTCTCGTCGAAGGTGAGATGGACCTTGTCCTTGGCCTCGGAGGCCAGGGCGACGGCGGAGCCGCCCTGGGCGTCGCCCTTCGCGTCGACCTTCACCGTGCCGGTGACGTTCCACTTCGTGCCGTGGAGATCGGCCTGCTTCTCGGCGGTCAGCTTCACGGTGTACCCGTCCTCGGTGGTGAGCGTCAGTTTGTCGCCGTTGACCTCGGCCTTGATCGTGCTGTCGGACATGACCTCGCCGAGTTTCGACTCGAAGCCCATCGTCCCGTCGGCCGTGCAGGCCATCTCGGTCTTGAAGGTGTCGTCGCCGATCGTGATCGTGTCGCCCTCGATCTCGGCGGTGGCCCCGAAGTGGTTGCAGCCGTAGTTGCCGCCCACCTTGCCGTCCTTGCCGAACTCGACGTGCGCGCCGGCCGGGGCGTTCTGCGTCTTCCCGTCGGCCGTCACGCTTTCGACGTTCCACTGCTTGCCGGTGAGTCCGGTGTCCTGCCGGGTCCCGACGGAACTGGCACCGGACTCCTTGCCGCCGCTGCCGCTGTCGCCGCTCTCCGTGCCGCAGGCGGCCGTGGCGAGGAGTCCGGTGACCGCCAGGGCGCTGAGGCCGACCCGCGGGCTGAGTGCGCTGAGGTTGCGTCGCTGCGTGTGCATGCCGCTTTGACGGGGCGGGTGGGGTGATTGGTTCCCTCACGGGGCAACGGCCGCGCATACGGGCGCGCTCGGTTCGGCCGTCGGGCTCAGCTCATGAGGGGGAGCAGTGCGCCCAGGTCGGCCCGTTCTCCGCTCGCGCGGACCCGCGCCTCGTCGAGGGCTGTCTTCCACCCCATCCGCCCCGTCGCGAGGCGGATCCAGGTGAGCGGGTCCGTCTCCACGACGTTGGGCGGGGTGCCGCGGGTGTGGCGCGGGCCCTCCACGCACTGCACGACGGCGTACGGGGGTACGCGCACCTCGGTGGAGGCGCCGGGCGCCTTCGCGGCGAGGGCGTCGGCGAGCAGACGGGTGCAGGTGGCGAGGGCCTGGCGGTCGTACGGGACGTCGAGCCCGGGGACTGCCGCGTTGAGGTCGTCGGTGTGGACGACCAGCTCCACCGTGCGGGTGACGAGGTGGTCGGCCAGAGTCATCGCTCCCACGCGGGTGCCCAGCAGGCGTCCGCCCGGGGCTTGTGGGAGGCGCTCGGTGAAGCGGGCTTCCGTGCGCTCGTACAGCGCGTCGAGGTCCGGTTCGGTGGCGGCGAGCGCGTGTACGTCCTCGTCGACCTCGGCCGCCCGGGGGGCCGTGGCGGACGGCCAGTCGAGCAGGGCGAGCGTGGGGGCGGGGGGCTCCGGTCCGTCCAGGCCCCGGTTCACGGCTTCCAGTGCCATGGCCAGGTGCGCGGCCAGCTCCCGCACGGTCCAGTCGCCGAGGCCGGCGGGTGAGGCGAGTTGGCCGGGGGTGAGGGTGCGGACGGCCGCCCGGACGTTCCCGAACTGCGCGAGGACCGCGGCGCGGGTCTTTGCCGGGTCGTAGGTACGGGGGCGCTTCTTGGCCGGGGGCATGGGGGGAGTTTAGGGGGGTGGATTTTCGTCTGCGGGCCGGTGGGGGCGGGCCGCGCAGTTCCCCGCGCCCCTTCGGCGGACGGGGCCCAGCTCAACTGGCTCGGCGGAGCCGGCGGTGAGCGGACGTACTTCGTCTGCGGGCCGGCGGGGGTTGATCGCGCAGTTCCCCGCGCCCCTTGGGCGGACGGGGCCCAGCTCAACTGGCTCGGCGGAACCGGCAGCGAGCGGACGTACTTCGTCTGCGGGCCGGCGGGGGCTGATCGCGCAGTTCCCCGCGCCCCTGGAGGCGAGCCGGGCTCGATCGAGTTCACAGCCTCGCGCTCGGCGGCGCCCCTTGGGGGGGCGGGGAACTGCGCGGCCAGCCCCTACTGGGCGGCAGACGGAAATCACCCCGCCGGCAGCGGCGGGGCTTCCGCTTTTTTGGGGCGCGGGGAACTGCGCGATCAGCCCCCACCGTGCGGCAGACAGAACACCACCCCGCCGGTGGGGGCGGGGGGGAGACGAGAGCCGGCCCCGCCGGTTTTCGGGCGGGGCCGGGTCGGGGGGACGGGTTACGCGAACAGCTTCGGGATCGTCTCCGTGTGGGCCGTGCGCAGGTCGGACAGCGGCAGCGTGAACTCGCCCTGGACCTCCACCGCGTCACCGTCGACGACACCGATACGCGCGGCCGGCAGCCCCCGCGCACCGCACATGTCGGTGAAGCGCAGTTCCTCGGAACGCGGGATCGCGACGACCGCGCGACCCGCGGACTCGGAGAACAGGAACGTGAACGCGTCGAGCCCGTCGGGTACGACGAGCCGCGCCCCCTTGTCACCGAGCAGCGCCGACTCGACCACGGCCTGGATCAGACCGCCGTCGGACAGGTCGTGCGCGGAGTCGATCATGCCGTCGCGGGAGGCGGAGATCAGGATCTCGCCGAGAAGGCGTTCCCGCTCCAGGTCCACGGCCGGAGGCAGCCCGCCCAGGTGGTCGTGGACGACCTGCGACCAGGCCGAACCCCCGAACTCCTCACGGGTGTCGCCGAGCAGGTAGAGGAGCTGGCCCTCTTCCCGGTAGGCGACCGGCGTACGCCGGGCCACGTCGTCGATGACGCCCAGGACCGCGACCACCGGAGTCGGGTGGATCGCCGCCTCGCCCGTCTGGTTGTAGAGCGAGACGTTGCCCCCGGTCACCGGCGTGCCCAACTGCAGGCAACCGTCGGCCAGTCCACGGATGGCCTCCGCGAACTGCCACATGACGGCCGGGTCCTCGGGCGAACCGAAGTTCAGGCAGTCGGAGACGGCGAGCGGCCTGGCACCGGTCGTTGCGACGTTCCGGTACGCCTCGGCCAGGGCGAGCTGCGCACCCGTGTACGGGTCCAGCTTCGCGAACCGGCCGTTGCCGTCCGTGGCGATGGCCACCCCGAGCCCGGACTCCTCGTCGATGCGGATCATGCCCGAGTCCTCGGGCTGCGCCAGCACCGTGTTGCCCTGCACGAAGTGGTCGTACTGGGAGGTGATCCAGGACTTGGAGGCCTGGTTCGGCGAGGCGACCAGCTGGAGGACCTGCTGCTTCAGTTCCTCCGAAGTGGCGGGCCTGGGCAGCTTGTTGGCGTCGTCCGCCTGCAGCGCGTCCTGCCAGTGCGGGCGGGCGTACGGGCGCTCGTAGACCGGGCCGTCGTGCGCGACCGTACGCGGGTCGACGTCGACGATCTTGCCGCCGTGCCAGAAGATCTCCAGGCGGTCGCCGTCGGTGACCTCACCGATCACCGTGGCGATGACGTCCCACTTGTCGCAGATCTCCAGGAAGCGGTCGACCTTCGACGGCTCGACGACCGCGCACATGCGTTCCTGCGACTCGCTCATGAGGATTTCCTCGGGAGACAGAGTCGAGTCGCGCAGGGGTACGTCGTCCAGCGTCACGCGCATGCCGCCGGAGCCGTTGGACGCCAACTCGCTGGTGGCGCACGACAGTCCGGCCGCTCCCAGGTCCTGGATGCCGACGACCAGCTTCTCGGCGAAGGCCTCCAGGGTGCACTCGATGAGGAGCTTCTCCTGGAAGGGGTCGCCGACCTGGACCGCGGGACGCTTGGACGGCTTCGCGTCGTCGAAGGTCTCACTCGCCAGGATGGAGGCGCCGCCGATGCCGTCGCCGCCCGTGCGGGCCCCGTACAGGATGACCTTGTTGCCCGTGCCCGACGCCTTCGCGAGGTGGATGTCCTCGTGCCGCATGACGCCGATGGCACCGGCGTTGACCAGCGGGTTGCCCTGGTAGCAGGCGTCGAAGACGACCTCGCCGCCGATGTTGGGCAGGCCCAGACAGTTGCCGTAGCCGCCGATGCCGGCGACGACACCGGGCAGTACGCGCTTGGTGTCCGGGTGGTCCGCGGCGCCGAAGCGCAGCGGGTCAACCACCGCCACCGGCCGCGCGCCCATCGCGATGATGTCGCGCACGATGCCGCCGACGCCGGTGGCCGCGCCCTGGTAGGGCTCGACGTACGAGGGGTGGTTGTGCGACTCGACCTTGAAGGTGACCGCGTAGCCCTGGCCGACGTCGACGACGCCCGCGTTCTCGCCGATGCCGACGAGCAGCGCGTCGGACCGGGGCGCCTTCTCGCCGAACTGGCGCAGGTGCACCTTCGAGGACTTGTAGCTGCAGTGCTCGGACCACATGACCGAGTACATGGCGAGCTCGGCACCGGTCGGGCGGCGGCCGAGGATCTCCACGACCCGCTCGTACTCGTCCTTCTTCAGGCCGAGTTCGGCCCAGGGCAGCTCGACGTCGGGGGTTCCGGCCGCGTGCTCGACCGTGTCCAGAATCCTGGGGGCGGCCCGAAGGGCCTCGGTCGAGGGCGGCGGTGGGAGACGGGAGGGCGTCCGGCTCATGCGTTGACCAGCTTCTTGAGGATCGAGGTGAAGAAGGGGAGGCCGTCGGTGCGGCCGGACCCGACGAGGGGCTCGACAGCGTGCTCCGGGTGCGGCATCAGACCGACGACGTTGCCCGCCTCGTTCGAGATGCCGGCGATGTCCCGCAGCGAGCCGTTGGGATTGCCGAAACCGTCGGCGAACTCGCCGCCGACCACGTAACGGAAGACGACGCGGCCCTCCGCCTCCAGCATGTCGAGGGTGCGCTCGTCGGCGACGTACCGCCCGTCCATGTTCTTCAGCGGGATGTGGATCTCCTGGCCGGACTCGTAGTCCGCGGTCCAGGCGGTTTCCGCGTTCTCCACCTTCAACTTCTGGTCACGGCAGATGAAGTGGAGGTGGTCGTTGCCGAGCATCCCGCCGGGAAGGAGATGGGCCTCGGTGAGGATCTGGAAGCCGTTGCAGATGCCGAGCACCGGCATTCCCGACTTCGCCTGCTCAATCACCGTCGCCATGACCGGCGAGAAGCGCGAGATCGCACCGGCGCGCAGATAGTCGCCGTACGAGAAACCACCCGGCAGGACAACGGCGTCGACCTGCTTGAGGTCCTTGTCCTTGTGCCAGAGGGCGACGGGTTCGGCGCCGGCGAGCCTGATCGCACGCTGCGTGTCCCGGTCGTCGAGGCTTCCCGGGAAAGTGACGACGCCAATACGAGCGGTCACTTTCCGGCCTCCGCGACTTCCTCGACCTTGACGGTGAAGTCCTCGATCACGGTGTTGGCGAGGAAGGATTCGGCGAGTTCGTGGATGCGGGCGAGCGCGGTGTCGTCCACCGGTCCGTCCACTTCCAGTTCGAATCGCTTTCCCTGACGGACGTCGGAGATGCCTTCGAAACCGAGGCGCGGCAGTGCACGCTGCACCGCCTGGCCCTGGGGGTCGAGGATCTCCGGCTTGAGCATGACGTCGACTACGACGCGTGCCACTGGCACTCCCGGTGTGTGGTGCTGAGCAGGTTCCTTCAGACTACCCGTACAAAATTTCTACGCGGGTAGATTCGTAGGAATCTACGTGACCGTCATCACGATTGCGCATCGAGAACCTATCGCCGGGCTGCCTTCACGAAAAATCCTGGGAAAGATCCGGATCGAGACCGGGCCCCCTATTGCCTGGGGACACGCCAAGAGATTTAGTCGAGCTTCACATTGGATTGCCGGGCACTGTACAAATGAATTGGCAATAGCCGATACTTTGCCCAATCACCCATAAAAGCAGTCGGACAGTCGGCATCTCGGCACGTCATCGCACGTCGTCGGATAGGTGCCGCACGAAGGGACCGATATTCGTGGCGCAGCGTGTCGTAGTCACTCTCTCCGACGACATCGACGGCTCGGAAGCGGCGGAAACGATCGCCTTCGGTCTGGACGGCAAGTCGTACGAGATCGACCTGAATCCGGCCAATGCAGAGCAGTTGCGCACGGCGCTGGAGCCGTACGTGGAGGCCGGGCGCAAGCGGTCGCGCTCCGGGAAGGCGTACCGGCAGACCGCCGTGGCGCCCGATCCGGCGGCCGTTCGCGCGTGGGCGCAGTCCAACAAGCTGGAGGTGCCTGCGCGGGGGCGGATTCCCAAGCGGGTGTATGAGGCGTTCACCGCTGCGCAGTAGTGACCGGTGCCCGGCGGGCGGCTTCGGGTTCTTGGGCGGTGGTGGGTGGTGGGGTGGTGCGGGGAGCTCGGCCGCTCGGGGGTCGGGCTCCTGGGCCGGGCCTTGCGCCGGGCCCTGCGTCGGCCCCTGCGGGGGCTGCTGGGGGGCGGGGTCGGGGGTTGTGCGTCGGGTGCGGCGGGGTGGGGGCTTGTCGCGCCGTTCCCCGCGCCCCTTGGTTCGTCGGGTGCGGGTGCGTGGGGGCTTGTCGCGCAGTTCCCCGCGCCCCTGGAGGGGCGGGGGCTGAGTGCGCCGTTCGGCCTCGCCCCTTGGTTCGTCGGGTGCAGGTGCGTGGGGGCTTGGCGCGCAGTTCCCCGCGCCCCTTGGGGGGCGGGGGCTGAGTGTGCCGTTCGCCGCGCCCCTTGGGGGGGGGCGGGGCGGCCCCTGTAGGGGGTGTGTGCGGGGGGCGTGGTTCGGGGTTCATTCGGGCCTGGGGGTAGTCGACTTGCGTTGTACCCCTGGCGATCGGCTAGAGTCTGGAGCACGCCGAGGGGCAAGGCCGAAAGGCCCGGCTCACCGGAGTCACGCGGGTGTAGTTCAGTAGCAGAACATCCCCCTTCCAGGGGGAAGGCGCAGTGTGCAATTCCTGTCACCCGCTCTGCATCGCCGGTCTGATCGTCTTTCGATCGGGTAGGCTGATGCTCGCGCCGATCGGTGAAAGCCGGTCGGAGGCAATGCGGACGTAGCTCAGTTGGTAGAGCGCAACCTTGCCAAGGTTGAGGTCGCCAGTTCGAACCTGGTCGTCCGCTCAGCGTAAGAAGCAGTGAGTAAAGGCCCTGGTCATATGACCGGGGTCTTTCTCGTGCGCGCGTCCGTCACCCCGCATCCGTCACACCGTTCCCCGCCGTCTGACATTTGTCATGTGCAGCGGTGACAGCGTGCACTGCCGAGCCCCGGCGTCGCCCGAGACGCTTGAGTCATGAATACGAATGAGCCCGTGATCGAGGTCACTGATCTCCGACGCGTCTACGGGGGAGGGTTCGAGGCGGTCCGAGGGGTCTCCTTCGAAGTCGCCCGGGGCGAACTCTTCGCACTGCTCGGCACCAACGGCGCGGGCAAGACCTCCACCGTCGAACTCATCGAGGGCCTCGCCCGCCCGGCCGGCGGCCAGGTGCGCGTCCTCGGCCACGACCCGTACACCGAACGTTCCGCCGTCCGCCCGCGCATCGGTCTCATGCTCCAGGAGGGCGGCTTCCCCTCCGAACTGACCGTCTCGGAGACCGTACGGATGTGGGCCGGCTGCACGAGCGGAGCCCGCCCCGAGAGCGAGGCGCTGTCCCTGGTCGGCCTCACCCGCCGGGCCGGCGTACGCGTGAAGCAGCTGTCCGGTGGGGAGAAGCGGCGCCTGGACCTGGCACTCGCGCTCCTCGGACGGCCCGAGGTGCTCTTCCTGGACGAGCCGACGACCGGTCTCGACGCCGAAGGACGCCAGGAGACCTGGGAGTTGGTGCGCGAACTGCGCGCGCAGGGCACCACCGTGCTGCTCACCACCCACTACCTGGAGGAGGCGGAAGGGCTCGCGGACCGGCTCGCGATCCTGCACGCCGGGCGGATAGCGGTCTCCGGCACCCCGGCCGAGGTGACCGCCTCCCAGCCGTCGCGGATCTCCTTCGAACTGCCCGGCGGCTACTTCCCCGGCGATCTGCCGCCGCTCGACTCCCTCGGCGTCACCGGGCACGAGGTCGTCGGACGCGTACTCCGGCTGCGTACGAACGAGCTGCAGCGGGCCGCCACCGGGCTGCTGATGTGGGCCGAGCGGGCCGGTGTCGAGCTGCGGGGGCTCGACATCCGGTCGGGGTCCCTGGAGGAGGCGTTCCTGCGCATCGCGCGGCACGTCTCGGAACAGGAGGCCCAGGCGGAACAGGCGGAACAGGCAGGGCAGGCAGGGCAGGCAGGGCAGGCAGGGCAGGCAGGGCAGTCTCAGCACTCCGAGAAGGAGCATGTGGCATGAGCGCGGACACCGTGACCAGGACCGCACCCCCGGCGTCGACCGTGACCGCGGTCGGCCGCATGACCTCCCTCGCCCGCGCCGAACTCACCCTCCTGGCGCGCAGCAGGGCCACCTTCTTCGCGGCCGTCTTCGTGCCGCTGGTCCTGCCGCTCAGCCTTCGCTCGACGGTCGAGGACATGGACCTGAAGGGGTCCGGTCTCTCGGTCGGCTCGGTCATCCTGCCCGCCGCCGTCGGCTTCTCCCTGCTCTTCGCCGTCTACAGCTCGCTGGTGAGCGTCTACGCCGCCCGCCGCGAGGAACTCGTCCTCAAGCGGCTGCGTACCGGGGAGCTGCGGGACGCCGAGATCCTCGCGGGTGCCGCCGTCCCGTCGGTCCTCATCGGCCTGGTGCAGAGCCTGGTGCTGACGGCCGCGTGCGCGGCGCTCATGGACGTGGGAACGCCCGAGGCGCCCCTCCTCTCAGTCGTGGGACTGCTGCTGGGGCTCATGATGTGGCCGGCGCTCGCGGCGGTGACCGCGAGTTTCAGCAGGAGCGTGGAGGGCGCCCAGGTCGCGGCGATGCCGCTGCTGCTCGTGTCGATGATGGGCTCCGGCACCGTCGTGCCCTTCGAGGTCATGCCGGACCGGCTCGCCACCTTCTGCGAACTGCTGCCGCTGTCCCCGGTGATCACCCTCATCCGCGGCGGCTGGGCGGGGAACCTCTCCACGTACGAGGCCCTGGGCGCGCTCGCTACGGCGCTGGCCTGGACCGTGCTCGCGGTGTTTGCTGTACACAAGTGGTTCCGCTGGGAACCGAGGCGCTGACCCCGGCCCGCGCAGTGCACAAGAGCGGGAGCGGCGAAGGAGACGCAGACAGGGACGGGGACGGTCGGTCATGGGAATCGGGAGTTCGGGAATGCGCAGGCCGGGTCTCTGGTGGCGCGGGAAGAGCACGCCGGCGAAGGTCGAGACGTACACCCGCTGGTCCTTCCACTTCTTTCCGCTGGTGGAGTTCACCGCCATCGGGCTTCCGGTCTTCGGGCAGGTGGGGGCCGGGCTCGCCGTCTGGCTGGTCCTGCCGCTGTGCGCCCACGCCGTGCTGTGCGCGGTGACCGCGTCCAAGTCGCTCGACTGGACGCGGGGCACCCGTGAACAGCCCGTACGCCTGCTCGTCGTACTCGGCGCGGTCTCCGCGCTGCTGGGGACCGCCGCGATCGGCCTCGTGAAGCACGGGCCGGGCGGCGAGGACATGGCGTCGGCGGCGGTCCCGCTCTGCGTGGGCGTGCTGGTCTTCGGCACCGGCACCATCGCGCTCGGCGTCCGCGGCCGGCAGCGCGTCCTGGGCATCGTGGCCGGCTCCGCCGTGTACGCCGGAGTCATGGCGTTCGCGCTGGGCCTCGACGGACGTGCCGCGCTGGGCACGGCGTTCGCGGTACTGCTCGGCGGCGGTGGCCTCACCTTCACCTCCGTCTTCTCCGTCTGGCTGCTCGACGCCGTGTACGAGCTGGACGCGGCCCGCGAGACCCGGACCCGCCTCGCGGTCGCCGAGGAGCGGCTCCGCTTCGGACGCGATCTGCACGACGTGATGGGCCGCAACCTCGCGGTGATCGCCCTGAAGAGCGAACTCGCCGTCCAGCTCTCCCGTCGCGAGCGCCCCGAGGCCGTGGACCAGATGATCGAGGTGCAGCGGATCGCCCGCGAGTCGCAGCGCGAGGTCCGCGAGGTCGTACGGGGCTACCGCGAGGCCGACCTCGGCGCCGAACTCTCCGGCGCGCAGGGCGTGTTGGCCGCGGCCGGGGTCGACTGCTCGGTGACCGGCTCCGCGACCGGGCTGCCGCCGGCCGTCCAGTCGGCACTCGGCTGGGTCGTACGGGAGGCCACCACGAACGTACTGCGGCACGGCGACGCCCGGCGGTGCCGCGTGACGCTGTCACCGGCGGGGAACCACGTGGTCCTCACGGTCGAGAACGACGGGGTGGAGCGGGCCGCCGGACAGGGAGCGACCGGCGGGCCGGGTACGCCCGGCGGAAGGTCCGGCGGGGGATCCGGTCTCGCCGGGCTGCGGGAGCGGCTGGCCGCGGTGGCCGGGACGCTGCAGGCGGGACCCGTCGACGGCGGCCTCTTCCGGGTCGTGGCCGAGGTGCCCCTGCCGCCCGCCTCCTCGTCGGCTTCCCCGGCGGGTTCCTCGTCCGGTTCCTCGTCCGGTTCCTCGTCGGACACCGTCGCGCGCTCAGTGAGTGAAGAGGTCACGCCATGACATCCGTACGACCCATCCGGCTGCTGCTCGCCGACGACGAGCACCTCATCCGGGGGGCGCTCGCCGCGCTGCTGGGTCTTGAGGACGATCTGCTCGTGGTGGCGGAGGCGGCCGGCGGTCCCGAGGCGCTGGCGATGGCGCGGGCGCACGAACCCGATGTGGCCGTCCTGGATCTGCAGATGCCCGGGGCCGACGGTGTGAGGGTGGCCACATCGCTGCGGACCGAGCTGCCCGCCTGCCGCGTGCTCATCGTGACGAGCCATGGGCGCCCCGGACATCTCAAGCGGGCGCTGACGGCGGGTGTGCGCGGTTTCGTCCCGAAGACCGTGAGCGCGCAACGGCTCGCGGAGATCATCCGTACCGTCCACGCGGGAAACCGTTATGTCGACCCCGAGTTGGCCGCCGACGCGATCTCCGCCGGGGATTCGCCGCTCACCGCGCGCGAGGCCGAGGTGCTGGAGCTGGCCTCCGACGGAGCGCCCGTCGCCGAGATCGCGGAGCGGGCCGCGCTGTCGCAGGGGACCGTACGCAACTATCTGTCGTCGGCCGTGTCCAAGCTCGGAGCGGAGAACCGTCACTCGGCGGTGCGTCTCGCGCGCGAGCGAGGTTGGGTATAGTTGCTCTCGCGCCACGGTGAAAGCCACGGCGCGGCGCGGACGTAGCTCAGTTGGTAGAGCGCAACCTTGCCAAGGTTGAGGTCGCCAGTTCGAACCTGGTCGTCCGCTCAGCGCAGGAAGAACGCAAGAACCCCCGGTCGTCGGCCGGGGGTTCTTGCGTTGGCCGCGGGGGCCACGGGGTCGCTCAGGCCCAGGGCGTGCCCGTCAGACGCTCGTACGCCTCCACGTACTTGGCGCGGGTCGCGTCCACGACCTGCTGGGGCAGGGCCGGCGGCGGCTGCTCGCTCTTCCGGTCCCAGCCGGAGTCGGCGGAGGTCAGCCAGTCGCGTACGTACTGCTTGTCGAACGAGGGCTGTGCGCGGCCCGGCTCCCACTGGTCGGCGGGCCAGAAGCGGGACGAGTCCGGGGTCAGCACCTCGTCGGCGAGGACCAGCGTCTCGCCGTCGAAGCCGAACTCGAACTTCGTGTCCGCGAGGAGAATGCCGCGCTCGCGCGCGATGTCACGGCCGCGGCCGTAGACGGCGAGCGTCGCCTGCCGCAGCTGGGCCGCGGTCTCCGCGCCGACCTGCCGGGCGACCTCCTCGTACGAGACGTTCTCGTCGTGCTCGCCGACCGCGGCCTTGGTCGCCGGGGTGAAGATCGGGGCGGGCAGCTCCGAGCCGTCGGTCAGCCCGTGCGGGAGCGCGAGGCCGCAGACGGTACGGGTCTCGTTGTACTCGGCGAGACCGGAGCCGGTGAGATAGCCGCGGGCGACGCACTCGACCGGGACCATCCGCAGCGACTTGCAGACCAGGGTGCGGCCCTGCCACTCGGCGGGGGCGCCGGGCGGCGGTTCGGTGCCCAGGACGTGGTTCGGCAGCAGGTCGGCGAGCTGGTCGAACCACCAGAGCGAGAGCCGCGTCAGGACGCGGCCCTTGTCGGGGATCTCCGTGGGCAGCACCCAGTCGAACGCGGACATGCGGTCGCTGGCGACCATCACGAGGTCGCCCGCCTCGTTCTGGTACAGGTCGCGCACCTTGCCGGTGTGCAGGTGCACCAGACCCGGAACCTCAAGAGGCTCGGGCTTTTCGACGAATCCGGACACGGTTCCTCCGCGGGGTTCTGACTGTATGGCTCGATTCTCCCGTACGGGAGGCCCGGCCTCGGCCAGGGGGCTGTGCGGACGTGGGCCGGTGGCCTCAGTCACGTTTGCAGATGCGGTCCAGGAGGTTGGCCGTGGCCCGCTGGACACGGGCGTCGGTGTGGCCCGGCCGGTCCAGGGCCGGGGACCAGGCGAAGGTGCCCGCCGCGAAGACGAGGGCACCCGAGTGCGCGCGGTACAGCGATGTCTCCTGGTGGCGGATCGTCCCCTCCGTGTCCCGGTAGGGGGAGTGCGAGAGGAGGATGCGGCCCTGGTGTTCGGGGAGCGCGACACGGGGGAAGTAGCGGTCGGCCTCCCCCGCGACCATGCCCTCCAGCTCGTCGCCCTCGTGGGCTCCGGTCGCCTCCCACAGCCAGTGGTCGGCGTTGCGGACGACGAGTGGGTGGGCCTCGGGGACCCGCCCCGCGTACTGGATTCCGAGTACTTCCTGCTCCGGGCGGTCGATCTCCCGCCACAGCGCGGGTCTGCCGGGTCCCCGGCGTTTCAAGCAGGTGAGCAGGCGGTCGGGGGTACCGGACGCGGAGGGCGCCAGATCCACCTGCCAGTACATGGTGTTGGCGGAGAGGAAGACGAGCGAGGTGCCCTGCTCGCGGGCGACGTCCACGGTACGGCGCATGGTCGTCGACCAGTACTCGTCGTGCCCCGGGAAGACCAGGCCGCGGTAGCGCGTGGGGTCGATACGGCCGGCGTGCAGGTCGCGGGCGTCGGCGTACGCGAGGTCGTAGCCGTAGCGCTCGGCCCAGCGGATGAAGTCGTAGGCGTGGCCCACGTGCAGGGGCAGGCCCGCGCCCGCGTACGGACGGTCGAAGGAGACCGTCGTCGCGGCGTCGGCCTCGCCGAGCAGCCGGCCGTCGTCGTCCCACGCGTGGTAGAGACTCGCGCCCGTACGCCCGTCCTCCGGGTAGAGGTTGTACGCCTGCCAGGTGATGTCCGGCAGGACGAGCAGCAGGTCGGCGGGGTGGTCGTCGCGGACCGTGAACGGGATGTGGGAGCGGTGCCCGTCGTCGGTGGTGAGGACGGCGACGTACGCGCCGATGCTCCAGTACGACGGGATCTGCAGCCGCCAGGAGAGCCACCAGTGGTGGCAGGAGACCGTGCGGTCCGCGGTGAGCGGGGGCGGCTGGACGATCCCGGAGAGGCGCGGGCTGGTGGTGATCTTGCTGGCGCCGTCGCCGCCGTAGTGGCCGATGCGGTAGATGTCCACGCCGAACTGCTGGGGCGGATCCACCGTGATGTGGAAGTCGACGGCCTCGCCGGGGGCGACCGCGCCGGTGGAGGCGAACCCCTTGATCTGCCGGTGGACGTCGTCGGCCGAGCGGGGGTCCCCGGCGGTCGCGCGCGGGGTGGGGACTCGCGGGCCGGGGCTTCGGTAGCGGTCGTGCGCGGTGGTCGCACCGGGGGGTGGGGCGTGGTCGACGTACCAGGGGACGACGTGGCCCGTGTCGTCGAAGTAGTTCTCACTGCCGCGCAGCCAGGGGACGGGGCCCTGTCCGAATGGGTCCGTGACGGCGTGCGCCAGCGCTCCCGACTCCCATCGGCGGATCTGCTCGGTCCCCATGTGACGTTCCCTCCCTCGTACGTCCTTGCCCATGTGTGCCCCCGCGCGGCCCATGTGTGCCCCCGCACGCGGGTGGGCACCGGTGGGCCCAGCACATCACATTACGCATGCGTGCCGTCACCGTTCGTCGCTAATTGCCTGCGGTGGGTGGGGAGATGACGGGTCGGGAGCTGGTCGGGGGCTGGTTGGGAGTTGGCCGGGGGCTGGCCGGGGGTTGTTCGTGACGTGCGGGTCGTGGGGGCTGAGTGCGCCGTTCCTCGCGCCCCTGGTGAGCCCCCGGGCTCAGACCAGTCTGACCGGCTTCTCCGCGCGCACTCCCAGGTCCAGGAGCCAGGCGCGCAGGGGGGCGGGGTCGCCCTCCTCGATGAGGCTGAGGACACGGGGGCCGAGGTCGGCGGAGCGCTCGCCGTCGACGAGGAGCGACGGGCCGTCCAGCCAGTCGAGCCCCGGCAGCGCCCCGGCCGTGTCCATCGCCGCGCAGCAGACCATCGCCGTCACATGGTCGCCGAGCAACTCCCGCCCTGTCCGCGGCGGTTGCAGGGGGAAGAGCGGCAGCGCCCCGTCGTCCCAGAGCGCCAGGTCGGGGCCGCCCTGTCCCGCGGCGGCCGTCGAGGAGGCAGAGGACGCCGTCGGCCCGGCGGCCGTCGCGGCCTCCTCGCGCGCCAGCTCGGCGCTCAGCACCGCCGCGAGCTCCGCGCTCCGCTCGGTCTCCGGGCCGCCGTCCTCGTCGCTCTCCGGGCCGCTGTCGGCCTCGTACGCCGTCGCGTCGCTGTCGGCCTCGTACGGTGTCGCGCCGCTGTCTGTGCCCGTGTTGGCGAGCTGCTCGTCCTCCGGGGGCGAGGGCGGGGGCGGGGGCGGGGGCGGGGAGGACGTCAGATGGGCCATCACGCGGTCCAGGGTCGGACCCTCCGGCTCCGACGCTCCCGGCACCGCGGTGCGGCTCACGCCCAGTCCGTCCAGTACGCGATGGAGCCGTGCCGCGTCCGTACGCCACTTGCGGTCGACGACCTCGTCCGGGTACTCGGCCCAGTCGACCGGGGCCCAGTCGGGTCCGGTCTCGGCGGGTCCGCCGTGGAAGAGGCGCGCGGCCAGCAGGGACGTCGCCTCGTCGATCGCGCCCGGCTCCTCCAGGAGATCGCAGGCGGGGCGTTCGCCGAGCCGGGAGGTGAAGCCCTCGGCGAGCCGGTCACGCCGTGAGAGTTCGGTGAGCGCCGCGACGACACCCGCGTCGAGCCGGGACGGCCAGCGCCCCATGCGCCAGGCGGGCAGCGCGACCCTCGTCAGCAGCCGGTCCCAGCCCGCGTACGCCAGGCCCACCTGTTCCTGCGCGACGATCCGCAGCCCGTAGTCCACGGTCTGCGCACGCTCCGCCGCCGCGGTCGCCACGCCCCGTTCCATCTCCGCCGCGTGCACGCGGCAGCCGCGCAGCATGATCCTCGCCACCCAGCCGGCCGCGCCGAGCACCGGGCGGGTCAGCGGGCCGCGGGTGGGCGCCGAGGCCACCGCCACGGCAGCGTCGAGACCTCGTACGAAACGCCGGGCCGCGGCTATGTCGGGGTGCGCCGACGGTCCCGTACCCGCGACGACCGGGGCGAGGACGGCCCGCAGCTCGCCGACCCGCATCCACCACAGGAAGGGGGAGCCGATGACGAGGACGGGCGCGGCGGGCGTACGCCGGTGCGCAGGTCCCAGGCCCCGGCCGCCCTCCATCTCGTCCCCTGACTCCGGGCGGGGCGGGGCGTGGGCCGAGTGGGTCCGGTCCTCCAGCCAGCTGTCGCAGTCCGGGGTGAGCGCTATCGCGGAGGGCGCGGGCACTTCGAGGCGGTCGGCCAGATCCCGCACCATGCGGTACAGGTCCGGCGCCGACTCCTCGGCGACCGGGACCGTGGGGCTCATGGCGGGCCGCGAACGGGCGACGAGCAGCGCTACACCCACCGCGCCCAGCAGCACGAACACGGCGATCCCCGTCACGACCGCGCGCACCACGCCCCAGCCGGGGCCGTCGATGTGCCCGGTCGACCCGCCGACGAGCAGGACGACGGCGACGGCCGCGGGCAGCAGGGCGACGGCCAGCGCCCTGCTGCGGATGCGCAGCACGGCGAGAGCCCGTGAGCGCGCGGTGTGCGCGCCCAACTCCACTCCCATACCGGACACGACCGATCTCACCCCCTACTGCCCGCCCGGCGTGTGCATACCAAGCCACCGCCGGCGGACGTCCATGGCGTTACTCACTCCCCCACTGTGGCACCCACGACTGACATCGCAATGCCGGTGGGCCAAGTGCCGGAACGCTTGCGCCGCACCCTAGTTGGGGCCCCGGCCGTCGTCAGCCGGATGGGGGATCGGTCACTCGATGGAATGGCTTTGGCTAAAGGTGGCTGACGAAAGGGCCCCGGATCCGTTGCTGGATCCGGGGCCCGAAGGGGCTGTACGGGTACTGCGCGCGTGCTGGGCGCGTGCTGCTCGGGGTACCGCGCGGTCGGGGACGGTGCATGTGAAAGCCCGTAACCGACGGTTACTGGACCTACTCCGCGGCGGCTTCCGCCACCTTCGCCGCGATGTCCGTACGGTGTTGGGAGCCGTCGAGGCGGATCCGGTCGACCGCCCTGTACGCACGGGTGCGGGCCTGCGTGAGATCCCTACCGCTCGCTGTGACCGAGAGCACCCGGCCGCCCGCGCTGACGACCGCGTCGCCTTCACGCTTCGTACCGGCGTGCAAGACGTACGCGTGCGGGGCGTCCTCGGCGGCCACCTCGGCGAGGCCCTCGACGGGGTCGCCGGTGCGCGGGGTGCCGGGGTAGTTGTGCGAGGCGATGACCACGGTGACGGCCGCGTCGTCGCTCCAGCGCAGCGGTTCGAGGTCGGCGAGGGTGCCGTTCGCGGCCGCGAGGAGGATCCCGGAGAGCGGGGTCTTCAGACGGGCGAGGACGACCTGGGTCTCGGGGTCGCCGAAGCGGGCGTTGAACTCGATGACCCGCACGCCGCGCGAGGTGATCGCGAGCCCGGCGTAGAGCAGCCCGGAGAACGGGGTGCCGCGGCGGCGCAGCTCGTCGACGGTCGGCTGCAGAACGGTCTGCATGACCTCCTCGACCAGCTTCGGGTCGGCCCACGGGAGGGGCGAGTACGCGCCCATGCCGCCGGTGTTGGGGCCTTGGTCGCCGTCGAGGGCCCGCTTGAAGTCCTGGGCCGGCTGCAGCGGGACGACCGTCACACCGTCGGTGATCGCGAAGAGGGAGACCTCGGGGCCGTCGAGGAACTCCTCGATGACCACGCGGTCGCAGGCGCCCGCGTGGGCCGCGGCGGCTTCGAGGTCGTCGGTCACGACGACGCCCTTGCCGGCGGCGAGACCGTCGTCCTTGACGACGTACGGGGCGCCGAAGGCGTCCAGTGCCTCGTCCACCTCGGCGGGGGTCGTGCAGACGTACGAGCGGGCGGTGGGGACGCCCGCGCCCGCCATGACGTCCTTGGCGAAGGCCTTGGAGCCCTCCAGCCGGGCGGCCTCCCGCGAGGGGCCGAACACCGGGATGCCCGCCTCGCGCACGGCGTCGGCGACCCCGGCCACGAGGGGCGCTTCGGGGCCGACGATCACCAGCTCGGCGCCGAGATCCGTGGCCAGCGTGGCCACGGCCTTGCCGTCGAGGGCGTCGACCTCGTGCAACTCGGCCACGTCGGCGATACCGGCGTTGCCCGGGGCGCAGTACAACGCGGTGACGTCGGGGTCGAGGGAGAGAGAACGACACAGGGCGTGTTCGCGGGCACCGCCGCCGATTACTAGGACCTTCACGGGGGTCAGCCTAGCGGGCGCCTGGCGGGCGGGGGGGTTGGTGACGGGGGCCTGGCCGGCCGGGGGGGCGATGACGGGGGCATAGGTGCCGGGGGGGGGTGGGTGCCCCGGGGGGGGATGACGGGGTTGTGGGTGCCCGGGTGCGGGTGGGTGGGGGCTGGGCGCGCGGTTCCTCGCGTCCCTGCGGGGGCCGTCGGCGCGGGACGACTGCTTACCCGGCGGGGCGGCCCACCCGGGGGCGACCGTCCGTGGCCTGGGCGGGTGCGGGGCGGTGAGGGCTGGGCGCGCAGTTCCCCGCGCTCCTGCGGGGGCCGTCGGCCCGGAACGACTGCGCGCCCGGCGGGGCGGCCCACCCGGGGACGACCGTCCGTGGCCTGGGCGGGTGCGGGGCGGTGAGGGCTGGGCGCGCGGTTCTCCGCGCCCCTCTCTGCGAGGACGGAGAGGGTGGCCGGGGAGGCGGCTACTCGTTCGAGAACTCGTCCAGCACCGTCGCTCCCAGCTCGCGGACGATCAGTTCGTGGCCGGAGAGTGCCGACTCGTCGAGGTCGGGATCGTCGTCCTCCGGGGTGTCGTCCTCCGGCGAGATGGGAGGCGGCTCCTGGGCGGAGGGACGGGACGGGGGCTGGTGAGCCGGCGCGGACGAGGACGCCGCGCCGGAGGCGGACGCCGGGCGGTTCTGGGACGCCGGGGAGGACGGTCCGGACGCCGGAGCCGGGGCCGCAGGCTGCTGCGGGGCGGGGCGGGGCGCGCCCGTGCCCATGCCCGTGCCCGTGCTCTGAGCGGCGCCGCCACCCGACGGGTAGCCTCCGCCGCCGGTGCCGGTGCTGCCGCCGTAGCCACCGCCACCGAAGCCGCCGCCGGGTGAGGGCGGCGGTGCCGAGCCTCCGGACGGGTCGATGACCGCCTCGATCTTCCAGGTCACGTTGAACAGCTCGGACAGCGCTTGCCGCAGCACCTCCTCACTGCCGCTGCTCGCGAAGTTGTCCCGCGCTCCGACGTTGACGAAGCCGATCTGGAGGGTGGTGCCGTCGAAGCCGGTCACCTGGGCGTTCTGGCTGAGCAGGATCCAGGTGAAGCGGCGCCGGTTCTTCACCGCCTCCAGGATGTTCGGCCAGAGAGTGCGGGGGTCAGGCCCACCGCTCGCGGGAGCGGAAAACGCGGAGGGTCCCGCAGTCCCCTGCGAAGGGGAGGCGAAGGCAGGGGCTTGGGAGGGCGCGGACGCCGATGCCGGGCGGGAGCCGGACGCGGCGGACTCTCCAGCCGGAGGCTGTCCCCCGCCCGCGGCTGCCGTGGTCGGCCAGCCTCCCGGCCGCCGCCCGCTGCCCACGGCCGTCGCAGTGGGCCAGGCTCCGGGCGCACCACCGGCGGCCGGGGCGGACGGCTGCTCCGCAGCAGGCCCGACCGTATTAGGGCTGGGACTCGGGCTGGGGCTGGGGCTGGGAGCAGGCTCGGCTGGAGCGGGCGGCGGCGTGTACGCGGCTGCGGGCGCTGCGGGCGCTGCGGGCGCTGCCGGCACCTGGGCAGGCCCGGTCCCCGCCTCACCACCGGGGCCGAGGTCGGGGCCGGGACCGGGACCGGAAGCTCCGGCCCCCTGCCCCACTCCTCCACCCCGCACGGCGGCGCGGGCGGCGGCGGCCCCACCGCCCGGCGGAACGAAGGGGGCCGGGCCGTCGACGGGCCCACCGCCCTGCATCCCCGCGTGCCCCGGCTGTCCCCCGGCGGCCCCCGGGTGGGCGTCGGGCCCGGGCACGTAACCGACAGCAGGCCCGCCGACCCCGGCCCCGCCCCCGGCCCCTGCTGCCCCCACTCCTCCCCCGCTGAAGTTCACGCCGCGCTCGATCCGGTCGAGCCGGGCCATGACGGAACGCTCGTCGCCGTAGGCCGTGGGCAACAGCACGCGCGCGCAGATGAGTTCGAGCTGGAGGCGGGGCGAGGTGGCCCCCCGCATCTCCGTAAGACCGGTGTTGACGAGGTCGGCGGCACGGCTCAGCTCGGCGGCGCCGAAGACCCCGGCCTGGGCCGTCATCCGCTCCACCACGTCCACGGGGGCGTCGATGAGCCCCTTCTCACCGGCGTCGGGCACGGCCGCCAGGATCACGAGGTCCCGCAGCCGCTCCAGCAGGTCGGCGACGAACCGCCGGGGGTCGTTGCCGCCCTCGATGACCCGGTCGACGACCTCGAAGGCCGCGGCGCCGTCGCCCGCGGCGAAGGCCTCGACCACGGAGTCGAGCAGCGAGCCGTCCGTATAACCGAGGAGGGAGGTGGCCATGGCGTACGTCACACCGTTGTCGCGGGCCCCCGCGAGGAGCTGGTCCATGACGGACATGGAGTCACGCACGGATCCGGCGCCGGCCCGCACGACGAGCGGAAGCACCCCGTCCTCGACGGGCATGCCCTCGCGTCCGCAGACCTCGCCGAGGTACTCCCGCAGGGTCCCGGGGGGAACCAGCCGGAACGGATAGTGATGCGTACGCGACCGGATCGTCCCGATGACCTTCTCGGGCTCGGTGGTGGCGAAGATGAACTTGAGATGCTCCGGGGGCTCCTCGACGACCTTGAGGAGCGCGTTGAAACCGGCCGACGTGACCATGTGGGCCTCGTCGATGATGTAGATCTTGTAACGACTGCTCGCGGGCCCGAAGAAGGCCTTCTCGCGCAGGTCACGGGCGTCGTCCACACCACCGTGGGAGGCCGCGTCGATCTCGATGACGTCGATGGACCCGGGCCCGTTCCGCGCGAGATCCCGGCAGGACTGGCACTCGCCGCAGGGTGTGGGGGTGGGCCCCTGCTCGCAGTTCAGACAGCGCGCGAGGATCCGCGCACTGGTCGTCTTCCCGCAGCCGCGCGGCCCGCTGAACAGGTACGCGTGATTGACCCGGTTGTTCCGCAGCGCCTGCTGCAACGGGTCGGTGACATGCTCCTGCCCGATGACCTCGGCGAACGACTCCGGGCGATAACGGCGGTACAGCGCGAGGGACGACACACGTACGAGGTTATAGGCGCCCACTGACAACGGGGAACGCCCGCCGACTCCCGCCGCCCCGGCCCCACCGACACCGGCCCGCGCCTTCGGGCCGACCCGTCCGCATCAGCCCCGATCCCGCCCCGCAAACGCAAGCGCCCCCCACGCACCCGCCAGAGCCAACCTACCCTTGCTGCCTTCCGGCCCTGGGGGAGTTCAGTCAGATAGCGCCACGTGAGGGGCTGCGCACACAGTACCCGATCCGAGCGGGGGGAACGAGTTCGCGAGCACTCCTCAACGTCTTGTATTGTTTGCCGCGGAGGATTCGCCTAGTGGCCTAGGGCGCACGCTTGGAAAGCGTGTTGGGGGCAACCCCTCACGAGTTCGAATCTCGTATCCTCCGCCAGTGCCTCACCGGGCACTAACGTCGAAGGGCCCCACCGCTTGCGGTGGGGCCCTTCGCGTCGTCCGTCTCAGTTGGACTCTCCGTCGGCATGGTCCGGGTCACGTGCATGTAGCGAGCGCGCATCCAGGCCGCTCCCTCGGGCTCCCAACCCATAATCGAGTCGATCACGACACCAGGACGCCGACGATCAGGAGCACGGACGCGGCGTTGTGGAGCGCGACGTGGAGATGGCCATACTCCCGCGTCCCGGAGAAGTCGCTCCCAGGTGTGGAAGCCGGCTTTCAGGCTCGGTGGTCCGCCGCTCGGCGGGGCAAACACGTACCTCTTGCCTCCTCGGCATCGGCCGCGATCCGCTCGCGCGCGAGGTTGTGGGCGCGCTCGGGCCGCAGCCGGTTCTTTCGGATGCGGGCGTACCCGGCGTGCAGATCGACGTCTTCCCAGGGCAGCCCGAGCGCGCTTCCCCCTGGCGGAGACCGAGCGCCGGGGCGATGACCCAACGAGCGCTGTCATGTCGGCCAGTGCACGTGGTGGGCGGTACCGGCGGAGCTCCCGGCGATCAGATTTCCAAGGGCAACGTGTCTGAGCGAAGCGTCCCGACAGATTGGCCGCCCCCAAGCTCCCGCCCCAGCTCGGACGGAATCACCTGTTGAGTGCTACTACCTCATACCAATCCCCAAACCTTGCCGATCAGCGGAATGTTCACTCGATTGGGTCACGGTTCTATTGTAATTAGCAAAAGAACAGCGGACCCCCTTGATAATCCCCCTTAGTGTAAATCGAATTACATAAAAGGGAGATCATGTCCAACATTTTCGCTGTCATTACCGAACAAATCTTGCGCAACTGCGGCGAGGAGCCTGTTTGTACACACGTGGGTGACGTTCGCTTTTGCGCAATCAAGAAGCATCCGACGTATCAGATGTTTCGCCGGCAAGTTCGCCTAAATCGATCGAAACCTTCAGCAAGCCTGCGCCTCTGGGAGTCGGTAGTCACCTTGGCAAGAGAAGGTGACCAAAGAAGGAAA
Source organism: Streptomyces sp. NPDC017991 (assembly GCF_044328075.1). NCBI lineage: Bacteria > Bacillati > Actinomycetota > Actinomycetes > Kitasatosporales > Streptomycetaceae > Streptomyces > Streptomyces sp. NPDC017991. The sequence continues at coordinate 74,837 of NZ_JBIRGP010000004.1, forward strand.
GAGAAATGGCTGATGATCGCGTTGGATATACTGACCCCACACTTCGAGGGCTGGTCAAAAGAACTGGCACGAACGTGGCACTATGAAATTTCCGACATCAGGTCTGCGATAGTGGAAGGGCTCCTTGAGGCGTGGTCGTCTACAGGAGATGACACATCTTGCAAGAAGCTGCGAGATGCCATGATGGCTCGCGCCTTCGCCCGTGCTCGCAACCTGGTGAGCATCGGATCCTCAGAAACTTGCACGGACAGTGTCGAGTTTTGGATTTTGAATCGCCCCCATGGGGGCGATCCCACCCTGCGCGCGTCGTCAATTATCGATGCTGGAACAGTAAGAGATCCGGACACAGATGAGAGAATTCGCGGTGAGTGCATAGGGGCCCTTCTGCAACGCACGGGGGCCATAGACGATGCGAAGCGTTTACATGACCAGATCCGTGACGGCGGCCGCGATGAGGCGGATGCTCCTGCCATCAGCCCTCAGCAGGTGGGGCGATCCTGGATTGACGGAAAAAATCTTTACTACCGATTTTCCGACCTCCTGCCACGACATATAGGATTCAAGCAAGCAGCCAATATCTTCGACCTCTCGGAATCGCAAGCATCAAGGAGGAGCGGGAAGGGATCACTTCCTTTTCGCGTGCTCTGGATTGGCAATAGCAGAGCTGCTGCGGTCAAGTCGCTCATGGAAATACTTGACATACCGGACCCTATATTACATCCAGACGATGTGGAGAATGGAGCTTCCCAAATTGGGGATCAATAGTCTACTCCACTTTTTCACCCAGCACCTGACGGTTACAGACCCCCCGTCCCGATGATCCACTCTCGGCCAACTACCCTAAGCCTTTCGCTGCAGTGAAATTCTCCGTACGCGCCTGCTTCAGCATTACGGCCAGGTGGATACCTGGGAAGGTTATCTTAGCCTCGCACCGAGTTGAACTATTTTTCGCAGCTCGGGACACCTGGAAACTTCCCTGGGTAATCGACGAAAAGTTGGAAAGCGTGTTGCGGGAAACCCCTCACGGGTTCGAATCTCGTATCCTCCATCGGGCATGATATCGAAGGGCCCCATCTCGTTTGTGATGGAGCCCTTCAGGGTTGTTGATTTCAATCAGTCGGTCAGGTCCTGGACAGATCCGCCGGAGCCGACTGTCGCCGCTACGAGCCCGCCCATCTGCCGACCCCCAGCGGCCCCGCCGAAGTCGGGCGGAATCGGAGCACGAGAACCAGCCCGAATCGGTAGGGCCAGCCAGGCGGACGACGCCCTCGTACATATCAATCTGGAGACCAGGTACGCCGACCAGTTGCCGATCCGCAACGGCGATCGCGTACTTCCCACCGAGGAGTGCGACACCTGGGCCGAGCAGGTAGCCGCAGAACAGTTCGCCGTACCGCTACGGACGCGGCGGAAACCGCTGTTCACCTCACCCGAGCACGCGACGAGGAGACCGAGGAGCTCGCCGGTGCGCTTGTCTGACCCGGCAGTCTGGGGCAGGGTGCCCGATGCCATCCCACAGGGCACCTTGCGAGATATACTTGACTCCACATTTGATATCAGGGAGGTGCACATGAGTCGGACGGTCATTGATCTGGACGACGACCTGGTCGCGGACGTGGCGAAGGCCCTCGGGACGAACACCAAGAAGGAGACCGTCAACACCGCTCTTCGCGAGGTGCTGGAGAACCGGCGTCGCGCCCTGGCTGTCGCCCGGCTGCGGGCCTCGGCCGGCAACGGCGCGTTCGATCTGGAGCTGTTCGAGGACAAGACGAACTACCGCCGGTGAACGCGGCCCAGTTCCTGATCGACACCAGTGCGCTCGCGCGGTTCATGCGCGAGGACGCAGAGCAGTACGGCTGGGACCAGGCGGCAGCCGCCGGGCTCATCGCCACCTGCCCGATCACCGAGCTTGAGTTCTTCTACAGCGCTCGGTCGGCCGCCGACAGGGCGCGCGGCATCGAGGACGTGCGACTGATCTTCGGTTGGGTTCCCGTCGACGACCGAGCCTACGACCGCGCCTGGCAGGTCCAGGAAGCTCTCACCAAACAGGGAAAGCATCGCAGCGCGGGTGCGGTGGATCTCGTCGTCGCCGCGACAGCCGAACTGCAGGGGCTCACCCTCCTGCACCGCGACCACGACTTCGCCTGCATCGCAGCAGTGACCGGCCAGGCGCTCCAGTGGTACGGCCCGGAGAGCGGCAGATAGGCGGGTGATGGTTGCGGTTCTGGTTGCGTTCACCTCCGTACAGCACCGTTCAGGAGCCCCGCTCACCACAGCCGCACCGCAAGTCAGAACGCTCCCGCCCACCCCTGCACCCCCAGACGAACATTTGGAAAGCAACCCCTCACGAGTTCGAATCTCGTATCCTCCGCCAGTGCCTCACCGGGCACGATGTCGAAGGGCCCCACTGCTTGCAGTGGGGCCCTTCTTCGTGAGGGGAGCTCGGTGCGCGGTGATGTGGTTCACCGCTGTCGGTCAGTGCTGCCGTTCAGTGCTGCCGTTCAGTGCTGTGACGGGACTCCGCGGTGGTCGAGGAGGTCGGGACCCGGCGCCCGATGTAGTCGCCGCGCTGTGGTGCGGCCGGTGCGGCCACCGGAGGCTGGGGCGGCTGGCCGGGTGGGAGGCCGAGAAGCACGGGTCCGGAGTCTGTGAGGTCGAGGAGTCGGCCCAGTGTCGGCGGTGGGTGGTGCAGTCGTAGGGTTCCGCCGGTCTCCGTGGTCCGCAGTGCGGCGTCGAGGAACGAGTTGAGGCCGCTGCAGTCGCAGAAGGTGACGGGCGTGAGGTCGACATCGATGACGCGGATGCCGTCGCTCCGGCACTGTGCAAGTGCCGCGCTCACCAGCGGCGCTGATTGCAGGTCGATCTCACCGGCCAGAGTGATCAGTGCCCGGTGTCTGGTGTCCGCGGTCGTGGCGGTGGACGGTGAGCTGTGGTTGGGGCATGACGCCTCGGTTCCCAGGGCCACCGGACAGAGCGCGCGGGGAGGCCGGACTTCCCGGTCTCCGGGCGCGCTCCCGGCAAGGGCTTGTGTTCGGCGGCGGAGCAGCGACTGGTCCGACGGCCTGTGCACCAGGGCGAAGGACCCACCGAGCCCACTCCAGGACTGCGCGGTGACGGATGGAGGACCCGCTCCGCGCAGTCATCTGTGTCGAGCGACGACGAGACGTCGGGGTTCGGGACGACCGCCCAGCAGGGTACTCCTCAAGCCGGTTCACCCCGGGGGGCCGGAGAGAGGCCCCGACGGTCGGAGAGCGTGGGCCCGCCGTTGGCCGGTCGGGCGGGGTAGCGGAGGAGCGCTTGTCGCAGACAGGCAGGAGGTACGGGGAGTCGGTGCTTCGGCGTGGTCCGTTGTACCCCTCCGGGGAGTAGCCTTCTGGGTATCGAGGGTTTTTCGCACCCCGGCCTTTTCGTCGGAGTCGTTCTCGGTGAGTGATGACGCCGGGCCGTGGCCCATCAGGGACGGTCGGGAGACAGGTTCGCGCGATGTTCGCGATCGCTGACCCGGCCCCTGTGCGAACAGTTCCGTTCATGGCTCCGACCGCCCGCCTCGCGCTGAAGCCCGTGAGCAACCTCCGGGGGCTTCTGGACGGCGCCTGGTGGCCCTGCTCCCGGGATCTGACGCGGGAACTCTCCGCTCTGGCCGACATGCTGGATCCCTTGTGGGGGCGGATCACCCGGATCGCGGTCAACCCTCTTCACTGGCCTCCCATCCCGCGAACGGTGGCGGTCAACGGGCACGTGGTGAGGGTCGGTCGGCTCACGGAACTGGATCCTCACAAGATTCTGCTGTCGTCCTACACCGCCGGCCGCTGGGACCTGCTGGTGATTCCGCCGGAGACCAGCGCCCCGGCAGCCGCCCGCCTGATGGCCGCCGCGAGTGAGAGCACCGGTCGCGCGACGACCGCGAGTTCGCTCATGGCCGCGGAACAGGCGTTCCACGGCGGCTCTGCGACCGATCGCCGGCAGGACGGCGGGGAGAAGCGGCCGGCAGGCGGCAGCGATCACTTCACGCGGTCCCGCCAGACCGCGTGAGCGCCTGACCACGTGACCGCGGGGACGTCACCCCGCCGGACCTGCCGGACCTGCCGGACCCGCCGGCCCGGCGGCTGCCCGATCAGGCGCGCGGGGCCGCGCCGACGGCCATGAGCTGTCCGGCGTCGTCGGGCGAGGTGTCGGGCGGTACGACCAGGAGGTCCCAGCGTCCGCGGCCGGGGGCCAGCAGGCAGATCGTGTGGGGTGCGGACGCGGCTGCGGTCCTGTGCAGTCGTACGACCTGGTTGAGGACGAGCATCCGGCCGGGTGTCGCGGCCCAGGTGGCGTCGTTGACCGTGACGCTGCTGATGTGGCCCCAGGCGTGCGGCAGACCGGTGAGCAGCCGCGGAAGTTCCGCGAGCAGATCGTACGAGCGGGGCCACCACGCCCCGTCGATGCGGTACGGCGCGTTGTTGCGGGGGGCGAGGCGTAGGCGGAGAAGCGGGTGCGGGGGGATCGGGGGCTGCAGTGCCGTGGTCACGAGGTCTCCGTACGTAGGTGGATCGGGGGGCGGTTGTGGTCTTGTCGTCCGTGCCTGAGCAGGAGTGGCTGTCCGGTAGCAGGAGTGGTTGTCCGGTCTTCGCGGCACCCTGGCTGTGGTGTCGAGGGGTGAACGGGTGGGCCGCCTTCACAGGCGGCGGGCGGTCACGCGCTCGGGTGTCGGCCAGCGCACGTCGCTCACCCAGCCGATGAGTTCGAAGGCGCGGATGACGGCGGCCGACGGGTCGAGCTGGCCGCGGTCGACGCCGTGGCGGGCACTGGTGGGGTCGGCGTGGTGGAGGTTGTGCCAGCTCTCGCCGAAGGACAGCAGGGCCAGCGGCCACAGGTTGGTGGCACGGTCGTGGCGCCGGGTGCGGAAGGGCCGGTGACCGATCACGTGGCACAGGGAGTTCACGCTCCAGGTCACGTGGTGGAGCAGTGCGATGCGTACAAGTCCCGCCCACAGCAGGGCGGTCAGCGCGTGCGTCCAGGTTCCGCCGATGGCCCAGCCCAGGCCGAAGGGCAGTGCGAGCGTGAGGAGGCACAGCGCGGGGAAGGCGCGGGACACGGCGCGGATGTCACGGTCGGCGAGCAGGTCAGGGGCGTACCGTGCGGGCGGTGTGTGGTTGCTGCGGAACAGCCAGCCGATATGGGCGTGCAGCAGTCCCCGCAACTGGCCGCGCAGGTGGGTGCCGTAGCGGTACGGGGAGTGCGGGTCGCCGGGGCGGTCCGTGAACGCGTGATGGCGTCGGTGGGTGGCGACCCAGCCGATGACATCGCCCTGGAAGCTCATCGAGCCGGCTACCGCGAGCGCGACGCGCAGGGGCCGGACGGCACGGTATCCGCCGTGGGTGAGACCGCGGTGGAAGCCGACCGTGACGCCCAGGCCCGTGACCGTGTAGAGGACGAGGCCGAGGACGATGTCGGCGGGGTGGACGAGTCGGCCCCACAACAGCCAGCAGGCCAGGCCCAGTGCCAGGAAGGGGGCGACGACGATCAGCGCGGTGACGGTCACGTACAGCCGCTCGCCGTGGTCGCGCGGAGCGGACGGTTCCTCCGCCGGGAACGGTCCTGTTCCGTCGTACTCCCGACAGGGCGGGACAGTGTTCGACGGCGGTGCCGCGGGCGGGGAACCGGGGGTGATCGTGGGTGAACCGGCGGACATGTGCAGCTCCTTGACCTCGGTGCGAGGGGGTGCGGCCGGGGTCACGGGCTGCTCGGTACGGACAGGCGGTGTGCTGCCTGTGAACGGTCAGGTGGTCTCGGCGGACGCGTACACGGCTGTCGGCCGGTCTCCGCGGAGGCCGGTCTCCGCGGAGGAGGGAACGCTCCCGAGGACGGCTAGGGATCCACCATCAGTCGGCAGGGGCGAACACCGGTGCTCCGCTGCGGACTTCGGGCGGAAGAGGTGGCGGAAGAGGTGATGGACGAGTTGTCGCCCTCTTGCCAGTCCCTCAGGCGGTGCGGCACTGGAAAGGCTTCGGCGGTCATAGGGCGGAACCTGCCTCAAGCGCGATGCGCCCGATGTCATGGATCCGCGAGGCCGAGACCGGCTTGCGTACCGGTATACGAAGAGTCCTCGCCGCACCACCATACTCCCGGGCGCCCGAGGGAGGCCCTGCCCTGGCCGGAAGTCGGCGCGAAGGCCCGTACACGCGAGCGCACGGCCGCCTGGGCAAGAACCGCCTTCCGGTGGGTCGCGGGGCCTCTTCGGACGGGCGCCGCTCCTTCGGTGAAGTGGCGCTACAGGTACAGCTCCTTCGGGGCTCAGGCTCACGGGAGTCCGACTCGCTGGTTCTGAGGCTTGAGCGCGGTTCGCGCCAGCCGCTCGGCCCGGTGGTACGGGTCGGCGGTACGGGTCGGTGGTACGGCCCGGTGGTACAGGTCGGTCGGTGATGGCGGGGCTCCCGGTCGTCGTGGGAGAGGGCCGCGAGCCCCGCCGGGTCAGTGCGGCGGCTGCGCCGGGACCGGTGGTGCCGCCCCCGCCGGGGTGTCCTGCCGCTGCCCGTGGGTCACGTCCTGAACCGTGGCGAAGGGCTGGAAGACCTCGCCGAGTCCGGCGGCCCTGATGATGCGCAGGTGCCAGGGCCGGACGCAGACCACCGCCAGCCGGCCGCCTCGCTCCAGAGTCCTGCGTCGTGCCCGGCACAGAAGGCCGAGGAGGGCGCAGTCGAAGAATTCCACGTGTCGCAGGTCCACGATCACCTGAGCCCCGTGCGGAGCGGTGACGGCGTCGATATGGACCCGGATCTCGGGAACGGTGCTGAGGTCGGTGACGCCGTGGATCTCGGTCACGGTGATCCCGTTTTCGAGGTGGCTGCGCGCGTGCGGGCTCGGAGTCGGTATCTCGTACGGCGCCGTAGTGCGCTGCGTCGAGGCCGTCGTTGCGTCCTGGATGTCCATGGCGGTTCCTGGCTCGAAGACCCCCGCGGAAGCCGGGAGTTCGCAGACGGTGGACCGTCACCGGGGGCCCGGGCAACGCCCGACAACCGTACGAAAACGAGGGGACGCAAAAACGTTCACGCACTCGATGCTCCACTCGAATGAGTGGTTCTTGAGGCGCAACATGAGGTGAGGGAGCTGGGCGATGCGGCGAACATCCCGCCCTGGTCGTGATTGAACATCCGCCCTGGTCGTGAATGAACATCCCGCCCCGGTCGTGCATATGGCGGGCCCCCGCGATGACGGTGGCGTGACGGACGCGTACGGCCGTACGCCGTTTCCGGTAGTTGTTGAGGACGCTGTCGAGGACGTCGCCGGGGACTCCGTCGAGGACGGACCGGGTCGAACATCCCGGTCGGTAAAGGCCCGGAACGCACGGCCCGTCCCGAGGACAGGTGGCCTACTCTGGGAGGCACAAGCTGTCACGGCCGGGCTACTGGCTGTGGCATCTCCCCGACCCTCAGCCCCCGGGTCATGTCATGGCCGATCGAGAGCAGGCCGGAGCCGTATCACCACCACGACGGCTTCGGCCGACCCCCTTCCCGGTGCCGCGCCGGGGTGCGGCAGGCGTCCTCACCGGCGCCCGGTGAGGACAACCGCGGATCGGAAGGACGCCCGCGTGTGCCGGATAATATGGATGAGGCGATTGCTCACATCGGGTGGCGCCCCGGTCTGGAAGCGACGGTCTGATGGACATGAACGCGACCCTGGCCCGTATCCTGCGTGATCTTCCCGACGAGAGCGGGTCCGCTCTTCTGGGCGGCGACCCGGCCCGGTGCGCGCGACTGCTGGGCGTGGACGGGATCGCGGTGTCACTGGGAACCGACGGGGCGCTGACCGAGCTGGTGTGGTCCACCCCCGGCCCCAGCGCCACACTGGAGGATCTGCAGTGCACCCTCGGTGAAGGACCGGGCTTCGACGCCTACCGCCACCGCACCCTGATCGCCGTCCCGGATCTGCGGCAGGTGGCTCCACAGCGGTGGCCCGCCTTCCTGCCCGAAGCCGGAAAGCTCGGCGTACGCGCACTCTTCTGCTTCCCCCTGCACCTCGGGGCCGTCTCCCTCGGAGTCCTCACCGCGCAGTGTGCCGACCCCGCCGTCCTGGACCCCGCCCGGACCAACGACGCGCTCATCCTGGCCGCCGCCATCACCGCGGCGCTGATCCACGACAGCGGACAGCGGGCGTCCTTCGCCCAGGCCGAACCCCACACCTCGCTGCACCGTGCCGCCGTTCACCAGGCCACCGGCATGATCAGCGTCCAGGCCGGCGTCTCCCTCGCCGAGGCCATGGCTCTCCTGCGCGCCCACGCCTACCGCACCGAGAAGCCTCTCCTCACAGCGGCCGAAGAGGTGGTGTCGCGGCGACTGCACTTCCGAGACAATCGAGACGGGACGGCCACCCCGCCCGGGAACAAGGACTGAGGACGATGACAAGTCAGCAACGCGTGCTGGACATCTTCGTGGAGACCGTGGACACGCTCACCGCCGAATTCGACCTCATCGAGTTCCTGCACCGCCTGTCCACCCGATGCGTCGAACTGCTCGATGTCGACGCCGTGGGCCTGATGATCGTCGATCAACATGACGAACTGCAGCTCATCGCTGCCTCCGACGAGAAGACCCACCTCCTGGAACTCTTCGCCCTCCAGCACGCCCAGGGGCCCTGCGTCCGCTGCTACCACAGCGGTCAGGCCCAACTGAACATCAACCTCACCTCCAGTGTCGCCACCGCGGGCTTCGGCCCCTTCGCCGCCCACGCCCGGGCAGCCGGTTTCATGACCACCCACGCCCTGCCGATGAAGCTGCGCCACCATGTCGTCGGCGCCGTCAACCTCTTCAGCACCGGGCTCAGCCGGCTCAGCGAATCCGATGTCCGGGTCGGCCAGGCCCTCGCCGACCTCGCCACCATCGCCATCCTCCAGCAGCGCACCATCGAACAGAGCCACACCGAGAAGGCACAGCTCCAGACCGCCCTGTCCAGCCGTGTCGTCATCGAACAGGCGAAAGGCATCCTCTCCGAACGCCAGGGCCTCAGCCTCGACGAGACCTTCGACGCCATGCGCGCCTACGCCCGCCCCCGCCACCTGCTCCTCACGGAACTCGCCAGGCAGATCATCGAGAACACCTTCGAGGGTGCCATCGCGCCCACCGAAAAACCTGACCGGACATAACCCGGGCGGCACTCGCGATCTCGACGACGCGTTTCCACGCCGCGGTGTTGTGCCGCAGGTCCATGACGCAACCGTGTGTCTGCCATTCGGAATCTGCTACTCGCGTACCAATTCCGGGCGCGCCGGTCCGCAGGAGCGGGACGGGTGGGAGGGTGGAGTTCGAAGCGGCTGAGGGCCGGGAGTGTGAGCGTCGGTGGGTTCCATCCGTCTCGTGTCCTGGTGCCCGCCCGGAAGTGAGTAGTTGTGCCTGAAGACCGTGAACGTAGTCTGCTGCGCCTGTTTCTCGAAGCGGCGGACACCCTCGTCGACGACTTCGACCCCGTCGAATTCCTGATGAGCCTGGCGGACCGGACGGCTGTGCTGCTGGGGGTGCCGAAGGTCGGGATCGTACTGAAGAGCAAGGAGTCCGCGCCTCTACCGGTGGCTGCCTCCGGCGACAGCACCGAACTGCTCGACCTGCTGCGCTACCACCACGCGCAGGGACCCTGGCTGGACTGCTTCTCTGCCGAGCAGCCGGTTCTGGCAGCCGGCTGGGACGACATCGAGCGCCGCTGGCCCGCTGCGGCAGCGGACCTTCGGACGCTGGGGCATCCGCGCATCACCACGCTGCCCATGCGGTTGCGCGAGGAGACGATCGGTGGGCTGAGCCTCTTCCATGACCATCCGGTCTCCGCCCGTGATGTGTATCTGGCGCAGAGTCTCGCGAACATGGCGGGCATCAGCCTGCTCCAGCAGCGGGCCATCGCGGAGGGCGTGACCCTCAACGGCCAGCTCCACCGGGCTCTGGAAAGTCACCACCGGATCCAGCAGGCGAAAGGTTTCATCACCGCCCGCCTCTCCATCGGCCCCGAGGAAGCCTTCCGGCTCCTGCGCGACATGGCCCGCCATCGCCGGCAACTGTTGTCCGCTCTCGCCGAGCAGGTCCTCACCGACCCTCGGGGGACCGACCTCCTGCTGAAAACTCCGAACGGCGAAGCCGCCCCCCGGTCCTGACCCGCTTCGGCACCTGTACGCGTCCGCAGCACGTGTCCGCAGCACGTGTCCGCAGTACGTGTCCGCAGTACGTGTCCGCAGTACGTGTCCGCAGTACGCGTGGCGATCTCCTCACCGCCTCCACCAGGGGCCGGCCCGCGCGACGAAGAACGCGTCTTCGACGCCGCGTACGACCGCCGATCGGCGCTGTGTGGCCGCCGCCGGGGTCACCACCGCCCAGCTCGGTGCGCTGTTCGCCGGGGGGCCGGCCGGGCGGGATCCGGCGGCAGCTCGCCCACGCACCGGGGCCGCGCGAGTCCGCCGTCACCACCGTCACCGCCGTCACCGCCCTCGTCGCGCGGCTCACCGCGGCCGGGTTCGTCGCCCTGCGGGTCACGGGTCCGTCCGCACGAGCACCGGGCCGTCACGCCGGAACCCACCGCCGAGGGCGACGCCGCTCCGCGCGCCGCCCAGCCGGAGATCGACCGCTTCAACGGTGAGCCGCGCGCCCTCTCGGCGACCAAGGTTGCGCGCCGACCGCCGCCGCCCCGGCACCGCTCGCCCAACGGGATCCCGAGTGAAGCCGGCAGGGACCAGAAGGAACCGGAAGGAACCGGAAGAGACCGGAAGGGGCCGGAAGGGGCCGGAAGGGGCCGGAAGGGGCCGGAAGGGGCCGGAAGAAAGGGGAGACCGGGAACGGCTCACCCCGCCCGGCCGCCCGCGTCCGCCAGCCGGTCGCGCAGGCGTGCCGTGTCCTGGCCCGGCGGCAGGCCGTACGTCCGCCGGTACTCGCGGTTGAACTGGGTCGCGCTCACATAGCCGACCCTCTCCGCGACCAGCGCCGCCGTGGTGTCACCGGCGAGGAGGAGCCGACGGGCCTCCTGCAGGCGGAGGTGCTTCTGGAAGCGCAGAGGGCTCATACCCGTGGCCGCCTTGAAGTTGCGGTGCAGACTCGCGGTGCTCATGTGCGCCGTCGCCGCGATCTCGGCGACGGCGAGCGGCTCGGCGAAACGTGCGCAGATCCAACGGGCCGCCGTGCGGACCCTGGCCGCGGGCGAGTCGGCCAGGGTGTAGTGCCGCAGGGTCGGCCCGAGAGCGGTGCCGAGCAGCCGGTAGAGGATCTCCGTCTCGAAACGGCCCGCCAGGGCGCGGATGTCCTGCGGGGTGTCGAGCAGCCGTACCCAGCGGGTGACCGCGTCGGTGATCTCGGGAGTCATCGGCGCCGTGACCTGGCCGGCGGGGCCCGGCCCGGAGGGAACGGGGTGATCCGTGCCGTCCGGTTCCAGTTCCAGTTCCAGCAGGAGTTCGGCGAGTCTGCCACCGTCCAGGCGCAGCACCGCCGAACGGTACGGCACCTCCTCGAACGTGGCCGTGACCGGCAGGACCAGCGAGTTGAGGAACACCTGCCCGCGGCCGGCCGTCCAGCTCCGGTCGCCCGCGACACTGCTCTTGGAGCCCTGGACGACGAAGCAGATCATCGGCTCGTAGAGCAGGTCGAGCGGCGCCTTCGCCTCGTCGAGTGTCACCAGTCGCTGGCGCGGGACCGCGGTGTCGGACCACATGTCGCTGCCGTGCCGGGCGATGGCCGCGGCGAGTTCGTCCAGCATGCGCGCTCCCTGTCCCTGTCCGTGGCCGTGGCCGGGTCCGTGTCCGTGTCCGTCTCCAGGGGCCGAGTGGCTCTGAGAGGATCAGGCAATCCTATGCGGCCGACGGCCCATGACCTGCGGCGTGCGCGCTCCTAGCGTTGACGGCATGACACAGCAAGGCGCCGATGAACGGCAGAACCAGCAGAACCGGCAGAACCAGGACCAGCAGAACAACGACCAGCGGGGCAAGAGCGGTGGGCTGTCCGTTCGCGCTCTCGGCGGGCAGGGGCTGACCGTCGGCGCGATCGGTCTCGGCACCATGGGCATGACCATGGCGTACGGCGCCGGCGACGAACCCGGCGGCATCGCGACCGTGCGCCGGGCGTACGAGCTCGGCGTCACCCTCTTCGACACCGCCGAGCTGTACGGCATGGGCACCGGGAGCAACGAGCAGCTGCTCGGCCGTGCCCTGCGCGGCATCCGCGACGACGTCGTGATCGCCACCAAGTTCGGCTTCGACATGGACGCGCCGCAGAACGCCGGGGGGTACGCCCTCAACAGCCGCCCCGAGCACATCCGCGAGGTCACGGAGAACAGCCTCCGCCATCTCGGTACCGACCACATCGACGTGCTGTACCAGCACCGGGTCGACCCGGATGTCCCCATCGAGGACGTGGCGGGCACGATCGGCGAACTGATCGCCGAAGGCAAGGTGCGGTACCTCGGACTCAGTGAGGCCGGGCCCGACGTGCTCCGGCGCGCGCACGCCGTCCATCCGGTGTCCGTGCTGCAGACCGAGTACTCCGTGTTCGAGCGGGCCGTGGAGGCCGACGTGCTGCCCGTGGTGCGCGAGCTCGGTATCGGATTCGTACCGTATTCGCCGCTCGGCCGGGGGTTCCTGACCGGCACCGTGCAGCCCGCCGCCGAGTATCCCGCCGACGACATGCGCAGCTGGGACGACCGCTGGCAGCCCGGCAACTACGAGCGGAACCTGACCGCCGTCCGCGAACTGACCGACCTCGCGACGGCCAAGGGGATCTCCGTCACGCAGCTGGCCCTGGCCTGGCTGCTGGCCCAGGGCGACGACGTCGTCCCGATCCCGGGCACCCGCAGCCCGCAGCGCCTCGCCGAGAACGTGGCCGCCGCGGACGTCACGCTCACCCCGCACGACCTGGCCCGGGTCCAGGAGATCCTGCCCAGGGGGGCCGCCGGGTCCCGGTACCCCGAGGCGATCATGCCGACCTGGTGACACCACGGGCCGGCCCGGAAGTCGTTTCCGCAGGTCAGCGGGCGATCTTCACTCGCCGTGTCTCCGACACCTGGTCGATGTCCGACGTACGGACGGTGACCTTCATCGTCCAGGTGCCGGCGAGGGGCAGGTTGAGGGACCGGGTCCCCCAGTAACCGCCCTGGTCGGTGAGCCGGGCGTCGATGGGGCCGATCTTCTGGGACCCGAGGGTGAAGGAGAGCTTGATCTCGGGGACGGTGGCGATGCCTCCGTCCGGGCCGATGACGACCGCCTCGACCGTGTTCTCGCCGACGCGGCCCGGCTCCAGGACGATCTGGACCTTTCCGTGGCCACCCGGGGTGCCGACATCGAAGGGGATCAGGGTCGTGGACGCGGTCGGGCCACCCCCGGCGGCGTCCGCGGTGGACTCGGCCGCCGCGGCCGTCTCCAGTTCGGCGCGGCCGGGCTGGGTACCGGTCAGTACCGTCGTGATGACCAGCACCGCCACCCCCACGACGACCTCGGCGAGAACCGAGCGGCGCAGGGAGCGGTGACCGGCACCGCCTGCCCCGCCGGACGAGGGCGAGGGCGAGGACGAGGACGAGGGGCCGTCGGCCGTCGCACCCGATGTCGGGTCCGACGCCGAGTCCGGTGTCGGGTCCGAGGCCGAATCCGGTGTCGTGTCCGACGCCGGGCCGGACACGGTTACGGCCATCTCCGGCACCCGGGCCTTCGACGGTCGGGGCACCTCCGTCAGCCTGGCCGTCCAGCGGCGCGAGAAGCCCGCCGCGGCCAGCAGCAGGACCACCGCGCACACCTTCGCTACCAGGATCCGGCCGTACGAGGTACCGAACACCGCGTCCAAGGAGCCGAGTCCGCGCCAGGACTGGTAGACGCCGGTCAGCACCAGGACCGTGACCGAGGTGAACGCCAGACGCGAGAAGCGGTGCACGGACGCGGCCGGGAGCGGTGTCCCGGAACGGTGGAGCGCGGTGAGCAGGGCGCCGAGACCGCCGAGCCAGACCGCCATCGCCAGCAGATGCAGCACGGTGGAAGTCATCGCCAGGGGCACCTGGATGCCCGCGGACGCGTGCTCGGCGACGGCCCACGTGCCCGCCAGGGCCAGCGCCAGGAACCCACCGACCGCGAGAACGGCCGGCGCCGGCGCCGGTCCCTGCCCCGGCCCCTGCGCTGGTCCCTGCCCCGGTCGCGCGGACCCGGACCGCCGCAGTGCCGCCTCCGTCCGTACGAGGAAGACCGCCACTCCCGCCAGCAGCAGGAGCCGGGCGAGCAGCGCCCAGCCGGGCCTGCTCGTCAGGGTGTTCTCGATGAGGGCCGGGTCGAGGAGGGTCGACGGGCCGGTGCCGCGTTCGTACGGGCCGCGCAGGAAGACCAGGACGACCGTGGTGCCGAGGAGGGTCCACCAGCCGCCGCGCACGAGCCCGCGGAGCGGCTGTGTGCTCGGCGGGCGGCAGGCCAGGACGAAGACGGCCACGCCGATGAGCAGGGCGACGGCGGCGTACGCGGCATAGCGGGCGATGTCGTAGAGGGCGCCCGAGGCAGGGTTCACGGCCGGCTCGGCGGAGAGGGAGGCGGTCGTCGCGGAGGGTTCGCCGATGGAGAAGGTGAAGGCGCCGGAGATGGGGTGGCTGTCCGCCGAGACCACCCGCCACGCGACCGTGAACGTACCGTCGGGGAGATCGTCGCGGAGCCGCACGCGGACCTTGTCGGAGCTGCCGGAGACGTGTTCCGTGTCGCCGGCGTTGACCCGGCGGTTCGCGGGGCTGAGCACGCGCAACGAGTCGTCGGTGATGCCGACCGACTCGGTGAAGGTCATGGTGACCTCGCGCGGCGCGGTCCGCAGGACGGACCCCTCACGGGGGTCGGTGTCCCGCACGGCCGAGTGGGCGGACGCGGAGGTCGCGCCGCCGAGCAGGAGCAGGAGCACGAGCGGGAGCAGCGTCCCCAGCAGCGTGACGAGGGCCGCGGCCCGGTGTGTACGGCGCACTCGGCCCACGTCGGCTCTCCCTGCTTCTCGTGCCCGACGCGCGTGCGTCCGCGGCCTCTGGGGGAGTACGGATGTACCCGGCATGTTGTTCAACCCGTTCACCACGTCGGCCGCGCCGAGATCCCCCCGTCCACGACCAGGTCGTGCCCGGTGATCCAGGAGGCCATCGGCGAGGCGAGGAACACGCAGGCGTCACCCACGTCCTCCGGACGCCCCAGCCTCCCGGTGGGCACCGCCTGTTGCCAGCGGCGTACGCCCTCCGGCCATGCCCGCGCGAGGCCTTCGCGGTCGATCAGCCCCGGGGAGACGGTGTTCACGCGGATTCCGTAGGGACCGTACTCCAGGGCAGCCGACCGCGCGTGCATGACGACGGCCGCCTTCGACGCGGAGTAGTGCGCGTGGTGCGGGGCGGGGTGCGTGGCCTCGACGGACGCGATGTGGGTGATGCTGCGCACACGCCCACCGGGTTCGTCGCTCCCCTCACCCCCCACGCCCTCACTCGCGTCCCGCATCAGCTCTGCCGCGGCCTGCGTGCACGCGAACACGCTCGACACATTGGCGTCGGCCACCGCCCGCCAGTCCGCCAGCGTCATACGGGGCAGCTCCTGGACCGGTTGTACGCCCGCGTTGTTGACCAGTGCCGTCAGTACACCGCCTCCCCAGTCCGCGGCCTCACGCACCACCCGGTGGCACTCGGACTCCGCGGTCAGGTCGGCCCGCAGGGCCACCGCGCGACCGCCCGAGTCCGCGATGCGGGCGACGACTTCGCCCGCCGCCTCCGCGTTCGTACGGAAGTGGACGGCCACGGCCGCGCCCGCCGCCGCGAACCGGAGCGCGATCCCCCGCCCGAGGCCGCCCGAGGCGCCGGTGATCAGCGCCACCTGGCCGTCGAGCAGCCCGCCGCGCGCACCCCTCTCACCGCTCGCACCGCTCGCACCGCTCTCATCCCTCGCACTGCTCGCGCCCGTCACGGGCGGCTCAGCGCGGTGATCCGCGCCGCCTCCGCCGGGTGGCGGGCGGTGAGTTCGGCCCCGTCACCGTGCTCGTACCCCTCGTAGGTGAAGCCGGGTGCCATCGTGCAGCCGAAGAACGACCAGGCGCCGTCCGCGTGGACCCGCGCGCCCATCCAGGTGTGTGCGGGCACGGTGAACTGGACGTGCTGGCCCCCGAGGACGTCCGGGCCGAGCAGGACCGAACGGGACGTGCCGTCGGGGGCGAGGAGCAGCAGTTCCAGCGGGTCCCCCAGATAGAAGTGCCAGGTCTCGTCGGCCGGGAGGCGGTGCAGGGCGGAGAAGTCGCCGGGCCGCGAGGTCAGGAGGGCCACTATCGCGGAGCCCTCGGGCCGTCCGTCGGGGCGTTCGGGGCCGGCCCAGGTACGGCGGAAGAGGCCGCCCTCCTTGGGGATGGGCTCCAGGCGGTAGTGCGCGGCGAGGGCTTCCGGAGTGATGTCATTGGCCACCCCCCGACCATGCCCCACCGGAGGCCGCCGACGCGCCGTCCCTCACGAGGAATGCCAGCCGGGCCTTCTTCTCCGGCAGATACACCTCCGGGAGGTCGATCTCCGGCAGCACGACCGGCGGCCCGAGCACGAAGCCCTGGCGGATCAGACGGGCGATCGCCTTCTCGTTGCGGAGGTCAGGCTCGACCACGACCCGCGGCCGGTCGAGAACCCGCAGGACGTACGTGGTGAAGGCCCCCAGCAGGGCGGTGCTGTGGCCGGGGCGGCCGACGCCCCCGGGTGCCGGGCCGATCAGCAGGTGGACGCCGATGTCGCCGGGTGCCACCTCGTAGCACTCGCTGACCCGGTCGGCCTCCGGTTCGTACGTCTGGAAGAGCGCGGCCGGTTCGCCGTCCAGGACGGCGAGGAACGCGTGGTGCGTGTCGAGCGAGCCGAGATGCCGGTAGGTCTCCAGCACCTGCTCCCTGGTGAAACCGCCCATGCCCCAGAAACGGGCCCGTTCGGCCGTCACCCAGGGATGCAGCACGTCCAGGTCGGCCTCCGCGTCCACGGGCACGATACGGACGGTGCCCAGACCCTCGACGGCCTCCTCGTGGACGGCCGCGCGGTCCTGAAAGGTCGCAGTCGTGG
This sequence comes from Streptomyces sp. NPDC017991, assembly GCF_044328075.1. Lineage (NCBI taxonomy): Bacteria > Bacillati > Actinomycetota > Actinomycetes > Kitasatosporales > Streptomycetaceae > Streptomyces > Streptomyces sp. NPDC017991. The sequence continues at coordinate 91,844 of NZ_JBIRGP010000004.1, forward strand.
CCGTGGTCAAGGTCGTGGTCGTCGTCGTGGTCAGGGCCGGGGTCGTGGTCGTGTACGACGTCATGCGTTGTCCTCGTTGTCCTCGTTCTCGTTGCTCAGCCGGTCCGGGCGGAGCAGGTTCCAGTCGGTGGTCACGGGGGCCAGTTCTCCGCCGAGCCACAGGGGGAGCTGGTCGCGGTGGTGCGGTGCACCCGGGACGCCCGACGTGCCGAACGGCACCACCCAGAGGCTGTCCTCACGCCGTGCCACGTCCCACACGTAGCGGGCGGCGGGGCCGCGCGCCGCCCGGTCGGTGAGACCCGGCACGGCCGAGGTGCACAGCACACAGTCGTGATCACCGGAGAGCCCCGGCTCGCTCGCGTCGTACGCGGGGTCCGGCAGCGCCCGCCACGGAGCGAGGCGGTGGGTGTCGCCCCAGACACCCTTCGGCGGGGCCCCGGCCACCTCCTCCACGGCCGCCCTGACGATCTCGGCGCGGTCGATCCCGTACAGCGTCTTCGCCGTGAGGAGGTTTTCGAGGGCGAAGGCGACCCGGGGGAGGAGCGCGAGCCAGGGGCGTAACACCTCGGGATACGGCGGGGGTTCGGTGAGCGGGGCCAGGGCGGGGTGGGCGGCGAGGCGGCGTACGACGGCGCTGCGGACCGCCGCGTACAGGGTCGCCTCCGTGCTGTCGGCGGCCATGTGACGGTCCCAGCGCAGGAGTTGTCCGCGCAGGGCGACGGCCTCGGGGGTGAGTCCGTCCAGGGCGGTGAGGCGGTCCAGCAGCGGGGCCGCGGAGGCGAGATGGGTGTCCATGTGGAGGGCGGCCATGTCGGCCGCCCTCCAGTCCTTCCGCGCGTCGAGAAGGGCGCGCAGGCGGGCGGCCCGGTGCGGCGGCGCGAACTCGACACCGAGGGGGGTGGCGGGGCCGCGCTGGTTGGCCATGACCGCGATGCCGTCGTCGACCGTGCCGCGCGGCATGGGGGCGTACCAGCCGTGCCACTCGTGGCCGGGTTCCCAGGCCGCGACGATGCGCGTGCCGTTCAGCGGATCGCGTACCGGCACCCGGCCCGCGACGCGGTGCAGCAGGCCGCCCTCGGTGTCGGCCGCCTGGACGACGTTGACGGGCTCGGCCCAGTCGTCGAGGGCGCGGTCCACGTCGGCGACCCGGCGGGCGCGGAGGAGGGGGAGGAGGGAGCCGAAGCCGAGGTCTTCGCAGACGCGGGGCGGGTGACGGAGGCTGATGGGGCCGGTCGCACCCTCGCCATCGGCGTCACCGTTGACGGCGTCAGCGCTGAGGGCGTCAGCGCCATCGGCGTGACCGTTGATGATGACCGGGCCGCGGTCGGTCTCGATCACCTCGACCTCCACGGGGTCGGCGCCGGCCACTTCGACCGTCTCGACGTGGCGGGAGGCGAGGTGCCACTTCCCGTCCGGGCCGAGGGCCTCGACCACCCGCTCCGCTCCGGCACCGGAGCGCCGGAGCCGTTCCCGGTACAGGTCCTGGTAGTCGGCCATCGCGTTGGTGATCGCCCAGGCCACCGTGCCGGTGTGGCCGAAGTGGGCGATGCCGGGGACGCCCGGTACGGCCAGGCCCACGACGTCGAACTCCGGGCAGGAGAGGCGCACTTGCTGGTAGACACCCGGCGCCTCGATGTACCGGTGAGGGTCGCCCGCGATGACCGGCCGACCGGTGGCGGTGCGCTCGCCGGTGACGAGCCAGCCGTTGCTGCCGGAGGTGCCGGGTCCATCGGTGGCGAACAGACCGACGGCGTCCGGACCCAGATGGCGTACGACCTCCTCCCGCCACAGCTTCGCCGGGAACCCGGCGAACAGGATGTGCGTGGCGAGCCAGACGCCCAGCGGGGTCCACGGCTCCCACCGGCCCGGTACGAGCCCGACGGCCCCGAACTCGGGTGTGCGGCGGGCCCCTTCGGGCAGGCCCTGGTTCACCCCGTCGACGTACGCCCGGACCCAGGCGGCCGTCTCGGGGTCCCGTCTCTCCAGGGCCGTGTAACAACGTCTGGCCGTGTCGTCGAGCAGGGCCTGTCTCGCGAACCGGTCCCAGGCGAGCGCGTCCGCGCCGAGGAACGCGGCCGAGGTGCCGCGTGCCCTGTGCCGCTCGACCTCGATCTGCCAGGCGCGGTCGTGTGCCGTGGCGAGGCCCTGGGCGCGGGCCAGTTCGAGCGCGTCACCCGCGCGCAGGTGCGGGACGCCCCACGCGTCACGGTAGATCTCGACAGTCACCCTGCGTCTCCCATCATATTTAGGTTAGGCTCACCTAAGTAAGGCGTGTAGGAATCGTACGTGAAGGGTGAAAACGTCATGGGGCAGGGGCAGAGGCACGGCTGGGAGGGCGCGGTCCTCAAACTGTTCCGGGGCAAGGACTTCACGTTCACGGTCCTGGGCGCGGAGGACGTCACCGACCACTACCGCCGGCTGCACCTCTCCGACGGCGGCATGCTCGCGGCGACCGGGGTGCATCCGACGATGTGGGTACGGCTCTGGTTCGACAACGCGGGCAAGCCGCACCAGCGGGCGTACACACTCGTGGACCCCGATCCGGCCGCGGGCACCTTCAGCCTGGAGTTCGCGCTGCACGAGGGGTGCGCGAGCGACTGGGCGAGGTCCGCGAAGCCCGGGGACACCGTCGAGGCCACGGTCCAGGGCACCGGCTTCACCGACCCGGACCCGGCCCCGTCCCGTGTGCTGGCGATCGCCGACACCGCCTCGCTCCCCGCCCTCAACTCCCTGCTGGGCGCGGTGGGTACGGCGCCCGCGACGATCTGGTTCGAGACCGCCGGGAGCAGCGCGGGCGGGGATGCCCGGGGCACGGACGGTCTGCCCCTGCGGGTGGACCCGGCCCGCCACGACCTGCGTACCGTTCCCCGGCTCGACCGGGGCGCCCACCTGGTGGCGCAGGTGCGGGCGGCCGTGCCCGAGCTTCTCAAGGGGACCGCCGACCCCTATGTCTGGATCGCCTGCGACACGGCGACGACCCGCTCACTGGCCGCGTACTTCCGCAAGGAACTGGCCCTGCCGAAGCAGCGGGTGAACGCGCTGGGGTACTGGCGAGCGGCCTGAACCCGTACGCGCGATGATCGGGGCATGGACGTCACCCTTCATCTCGCCCAGCGGCCCGAGGCCGACGAACTCCTCGGGCGCAGCCCGCTCGCCGCACTGGTCGGCATGCTGCTCGACCAGCAGGTCCCGATGGAATGGGCGTTCGCGGGCCCGTACACGATCGCGCGGCGGCTCGGCGGGGACGACCTCGACGCGCACGAGATCGCGGCGTACGAGCCGGAGGCCTTCGCGGCCCTGCTGTCCACGAAACCGGCCGTCCACCGCTACCCGGGCTCGATGGCCAAGCGGATCCAGCAGCTGTGCCAGTACCTGGTGGAGCACTACGACGGGGACGCGGCGAAGGTGTGGGAGGACGCCGGGACGGACACGGACACGGACGCCGGTACGGGTACGGACTCGGGTACGGGTAGTACGGGTACGGGCTCGGGGGCCGGTGCGGTGACGGGGGCGGAGCTGTTGCGGCGGCTCAAGGAGCTGCCCGGCTTCGGCACCCAGAAGGCGCAGATCTTCCTCGCCCTGCTGGGCAAGCAGCTGGGCGTACGCCCGAGGGGCTGGCGCGAGGCCGCGGGCCCCTACGGCGAGGCCAGGTCCTTCCGCTCGGTCGCGGACATCACGGGGCCGGAGTCGCTCACGAAGGTGCGGGCCCACAAGCAGGAGATGAAGGCGGCGGCGAAAGCGGCGGCCGAGACGACTGCGAAGGCGGCCAGGACGACGGGGACGGCGAAGACATCGAAGAGGGCGAAGGTCTCCGGCGAGTGAGGCTCCGCGGGGCTCGTCGCGTTCAGCCGTTCAGTCGTTCAGTCGTTCGGTCGTTCGGGTGTCACGAGTGGCCGGGGCATCGGTTCCGGCCGAGCATGAGGCATGGCCGAGGTACCGAGTGGCGGCCCCTGGGGGCCTGAATACGACGACCGGCGGGCCCACGCGGCCCGCGACCCGCGCCGGACCGGCGATCTCCACGAGCCGGACCGACTCGAAGGTCCCCTGTTCCTGCTCTCCCGCACCGCCTGGCAGGCCCTGCTGGTCGCCGGCATCGCCGCACTGGCCCTCGGCATCATGATGCTGGTGTGGCCGAAGACGACGCTGCTCGCGGCGGGCGTGCTCTTCGGGCTCTATCTGCTCTTCAGCGGCGTACTCCAGCTCGCCTCCGCCTTCGGGACGCACACGGCGACCTCCCTACGGGTGATGGCCTTCATCAGCGGAGCGCTGTCGATCCTGCTGGGCCTGTTCTGCTTCCGCGGTGCCATGCAGTCGATCCTGCTGCTCGCGCTGTGGATCGGCATCGGCTGGCTGTTCCGCGGTGTCACGCACACCCTGGCCGCCGCGTCCGACCCTTCCGTACCCGCCCGGGGCTGGCAGATCCTCCTCGGGATCCTCAGCTTCCTCGCCGGTGTCGTCCTGATCGTCTCTCCCTTCGAGTCGGTGGCCGTCCTCACCGTCGTCGGCGGCGCCTGGCTGCTGGCCCTCGGCATCACGGAGATCATCACGGCGTTCCAGCTGCGCAAGCGGGCCCGCGCCGTACCGCGCGCGCTCTGAGAGGCGTGACGGCGTACGCGGCCGGGCCACCCCGGCTCCGGCCCCGGCCCGTCGCCCCTCGCCCTACGCCAAGCGAGCGGTTCTGGTGCTACGGCCGATGCAACGGGCCCTCCGGCCGGGGACATGACCTCTCATGAGCCCCGACCGGAGCCTCGACCGCCGGAGTCCCGACAGGAGTCCCCACCGGTTCGTCCCGCGTACTCCGCGCCGGCCTGCCCGGCAGCGGTTCCTCGTGCTGCTCGCCTCGCTGCTGTGCGCGCTGTGCGCAGTGAGCGCGGCCGGTTCAGCGGGCGGGCACGGCGGCATCCGTACGGCTCCGCCCGCCGCCGTCTCCACCGAACCCGGGCTCGAACACCCGCACGATGCCCTGGACACCGCTTTCCGGTCGGCCGCCCGCCAGAGCCACCGTCCTCTGGTGCCCCAGCGCCCTGCGGGGCGGTCCGCGCACCGCCCCGCCGCCACCCATCGCCCTCACTCGCGGGACCGCGCCCTCTCTCACGCCCCCGCCCCGCGCGCCCTGCGCTGCATGGTCCTCCGCTGCTGAGGAGCCCGGCTCCGACCGGACCGCTCCCCCTCCCCAGCAGCACGAGAGGACCCTTTCCATGCCGATGGACCCGTACGCGATCCTGCGCGCCCTGGTACGCGCCGAATCCCTGCGCAACGCCCCGAAGCCGCCCCCCGAAACCCGGGCCGCACCGAACCCGAGCCCCAGCCCGAGCCCGAGCCCGAAAGCGACGCCGACACCGTCACCTGGTTCGCCTTCGGCTTCGGCTTCGGCTTCGGCTTCGGCTTCGGCTTCGGCTTCGGAGCAGCAGATCCCGGCTCGGAATCACGAGCGCGACTGAATCGAGGGGCTCGGCTGAACCAACCGCGGGGGTGGACCACGGCCGGTCCGCCTCCGCCCTCGCCCCCGCCCTCGCCGCCGGGGAAGCGGTTCCGGCTACGGGGTCTGGTTACGGGCTCCGGCTACCGCTCTGGCTATCGCCTGCGCCGGGCCGTGCCGAAGACCGACCGGGTGATCTCGCGCCCGATCTGCGTACCCAGGCTGCGGGCCAGCGACTTGAAGACGCCGCTGCCGACGACCTGCTGGACGACGGAGGGGTCCTCCTCGGCCTTCCGGGCACGACCCCCGCCCCCACCCTTCTCCCGAGCCGCATCGGCATCCACATCCGCCTCCGCGTCCACCGGCTCAGCCGCCTGCTCGGACGCTCCCGCTTCCGCGGCCCGCAGCTTCTCGTAGGCCGATTCCCGGTCGACCGCGAGCGCGTAGCGCGCGTGCAGCGGCGACTGTTCGACCGCCCGGTCGAGAACCGCCGGGTCCACCGGGCCCATCAGGGACTCCGGCGCCCGCAGCCGCGTCGCCGCGACCGGCGTCGGCGCGCCCTTCTCGCTGAGGACGGTGACGACGGCCTCCCCGGTGCCGAGGGCGGTGAGGACCTCTTCCAGGTCGTACGGGGAGTCGGGGAAGGTCTTCACCGTGGCCCTGAGCGCCTTCTGGTCGTCGGGGGTGAAGGCGCGCAGCGCGTGCTGGACGCGGTTGCCGAGCTGGGCGAGGACGTCTCCGGGTACGTCCTTGGGGGTCTGTGTGACGAAGAAGATGCCGACCCCCTTCGAGCGAATCAGCCGGACGGTCTGCGTGATGGAGTCCAGGAAGGCCCTGGAAGCGTCGCTGAAGAGCAGATGCGCCTCGTCGAAGAAGAAGACGAGCTTCGGCTTGTCGACGTCACCGACTTCGGGGAGGTCGTGGAAGAGATCGGCGAGGAGCCACATCAGGAACGTCGAGAAGAGCTGCGGCTTGTCCTGCACCGCGGGCAGTTCCAGGACGGAGACCGTGCCCCGGCCGTCCGCCGCCACCCTCAGCAGCTCGTTCGTGTCGAACTCCGGCTCCCCGAAGAACGGGCTCATCCCCTGGGCCTCGAACGCGGTCAGCGAGCGCAGGATCACCCCGGCCGTGGCCGTGGAGAGCCCGCCGACGCCCTTCAGCTCGGACTTCCCCTCGTCGGAGGTGAGGAAGGTGACCACGGCCCGCAGGTCCTTCAGGTCGACCAGCTCCAGGCCCTTCCGGTCGGCGTAGTGGAAGATCAGGCCGAGCGACTGCTCCTGCGTCTGGTTCAGCCGCAGCACCTTGGACAGCAGGACCGGGCCGAAACTCGTGACGGTCGCGCGTACGGGGATGCCGTGGCCCATGCCTCCGAGGGCGTAGAACTCGCACGGATAACCGGCCGGCGTCCACTCCTGGCGGACCTCCGAGGCCCGCGCCCGCACCTTGTCGTTCTCCTGGCCAGGCGCCGAGATCCCGGAGACGTCACCCTTCACATCGGCGAGGAACACCGGCACGCCCTGCGCCGACAACTGCTCGGCGACGAGCTGCAGGGTCTTGGTCTTGCCGGTGCCGGTGGCTCCGGCCACCAGCCCGTGCCGGTTGAGCATCCCCAGCGGGATCCGGATCTGCGCGTCCGGCAGACACCGCCCGTCCCACAGCAGAGCACCCAGATCTAGCGCGGCCCCCGGGAAGGTGTACCCGGAGGCGATCTCCAGAGCCTGCGGCGGATCACTGTCAGTCATTTCAGGCCCCTGTTCCCGGTTCCCCGAACCCGCCCTGACCCATTTCCGAACGGATCATGAACGGGTGATCCGGGAGAATTACCGGTTTGCCCATATTTACGACGTCATTTCCAGCGTCGCACTCCGGCGCCATGGCTGCGCCCGGAAGCTCTTGACCGGTAGGCTTTCCGTGTGATCTTCAAGCGCATCGGAAACGGACGGCCGTACCCCGACCACGGCCGGGAAAGCACCCGGCAGTGGGCGGATGTCGCGCCGCGCCCGGTCCGCCTCGATCAGCTGGTGACGACCAAGGGCCAGCTCGACCTGGAAACGCTGCTCGCCGAGGACTCCACGTTCTACGGCGACCTCTTCGCACACGTCGTGAAGTGGCAGGGCGACCTGTACCTGGAGGACGGCCTGCACCGCGCCGTCCGCGCCGCGCTCCAGCAGCGCCAGGTGCTGCACGCCCGCGTCCTCGAACTGGACTGAGTTCCCCCTTCGCCCGGCCCGGTTCACCCCTGGGCGGCCGACGTCTGCCCGGGGAGCCCTCTCGGCCCGCGCGTACCGACCCGACCCGGCCCGGTGCCGTCCCATGCCTGGTCACCCCCTGCCCGGGTTGGCCCTTTTGGGTTGGACTGAACCCCGGTCAATGATCATCTAGTAGGCATCGCCGCTCCGGCGCACTACGCTGCGCACATGAGCATGCTCACTCCCCCTGGCATGGGCGGCCAGTACCGGATCACGGGGGACAAGTACCCACGGATGCGCAGAAACCGGGGGCGCCGCAGGATCGTGCTCGCGGTCGCCGCCTCCGTCACCGCACTCGGACTGGCCGGCTGGGGGACCCTGCAGCTCATCGACGTCTTCACGGGCGGCGGCGACAAGGCGTCCGCGGTGGGTTCGGCCCCGGGCTGCAGGACGTCCCCCTCGCCCTCCGCGACCCCGGTCAAGGCCCCGCCCGAGCCCAGCCGGATCACCGTGAACGTCCTCAACGCCACGGCCCGCAAAGGCCTCGCCAAGGACACCGCGGACGCGCTGAAGAAGCGCGGCTTCAAGATCGGCGAGGTGGGCAACGCGACCAAGGCGTACGACAAGAAGGTCGACGGGCCCGGCATCGTGCTCGGTGCGAAGGCCGCCGCCGACGCCGCCCTCCCCGTTCTCGCGACCCAGCTCGCCGGTGCCGAGCTGAAGACCGACACCCGGGCCAGGCCCGCGGAGGTCGATCTCATCCTCGGCAAGGGCTACAAGACCCTGACGACGGAAGAGGACGCCGACAAGGCACTGACCACGCTGGCCAGGCCCCAACCGGCGCCCTCGACGAAGAAGGACTGCTGAAGAAGTAAGACTGGATGAAGTGCGACTGGATGAAGAAGGACCGCTGAGAGGGTGGTCCGGCTATTCGGCCGCTCCGTACATACGGTCTCCCGCGTCGCCCAGGCCCGGGACGATGTAGCCGTGTTCGTTCAGGCGCTCGTCGACCGACGCCGTCACGACCGTGACCGGGGCGCCCGCGAGGTCGCGCTCCATGACCTCGACGCCCTCGGGGGCGGCGAGCAGGACCACGGCCGTCACGTCGTCGGCACCGCGCTTGATCAGCTCCTGGATCGCCGCGACGAGGGTGCCGCCGGTGGCCAGCATCGGATCCAGGACGTACACCTGTCGCCCCGAGAGGTCCTCCGGCATACGGGTCGCGTACGTGGACGCCTGCAGCGTCTCCTCGTCGCGGATCATGCCGAGGAAACCCACCTCGGCGGTCGGCAGCAGGCGCACCATGCCGTCGAGCATGCCGAGGCCGGCCCGCAGGATCGGGACGACGAGGGGCCGCGGGTGGGACAGCTTGACACCCGTGGTGCCCGACACCGGGGTCACGATGTCGACCTGTTCGGTGCGCACGTCCCGCGTGGCCTCGTAGGCCAGCAGGGTGACCAGTTCGTCGGCGAGCCGGCGGAAGGTCGGGGAGTCGGTGCGGCGGTCGCGCAGCGTGGTGAGCTTATGAGCGACCAAGGGGTGGTCGACGACGTGGAGACGCATGTCCACCAGGGTATCCGGGCCCGTCCAGGGCGCCCGTCGCCCGTCGCCACCTGGTTCGAGAACGCTTCGCCGGTAACACCGCGCAAACCTCCGCTGGCATCAAACCGCCCGTCGGGGGGAAAGTGGGAGTGACCGACTGGGGGTGTTGCCGATGCCGGACCCGGAGCGACAGAACCGGGAAGACCTGGAGAGCGACGCCCAGCGCCGCAGGCGCAGGGCCCAGTTCCTGCGGGAGCTCACGGAAGCCCGCGAGCTGCGCGACAGGGTGCAGCCCCGCCGCGCGAAGACGGCCCGCCTGCGCCACGCCATGCGCATGCGCACGTTCCGCTGGTAGCCACGCCCGGACGGCCCCCGCCGCCGACAGCAGCGGGCCGCGCCCCCTCGCGGGCAGCCGCCGGAGCGAACGCCGGCGCAACCGCCTGGCGGCGAGCCGAACGCCCCACCGCCGGGCAACCGCGGGGCCAGGCGCCCGCACGGCGGGAGCGGGTAGCCGCGGGCCGGGTACCCACTGCCGGGCAGCCGAGGACCGGATACCGATCCCGACACAGACACGGACACCGGCACCGATACCGACATGGCCGCCAACCGTGAGCCGGGCGCTCGTCGCCGGGCAACCAAGGACCAGGCGCCCGCACGGCGGGTAGCCGCGGGACAGGTGCCCCGTCTTCAGCGGCCGTGACCGGGCGCGCCGCACCCCACGCGGTCGTGGGCGGGCGCGCCCCACCCCACGCGGACCTGGCCGGGCGCCTCGCCACACGCAACCCTGAGCGAGTGCCCCACCGCACGCAGCCTCGGGCGAGTGCCCCGCCGGGCAGCCGCAGGGGCCGTGTCCCCGGGCCTTGGCCGCGTGGCAGGGGCCGTGTCCCCGGGCCTTGGCCGCGTGGCGGGGTGCGACCGACAGGTCCCCGGCCAGCCCCCGGCCCACCCGGCGGCACGCCCGTAGGGGCATCGCGGCGCGACCCGCCGGGCAGCCCTCGGACAGGCGCGTACGAAGCCGGGTCCCGGCGGCGTACGATCCCGCTGTCGGTGGGCGCCGGGCGCCCAGGTGAGGCCATGCGGCGGCGTGACGCACGCGCCACGCGACCGGGCGTGGGAACGCGACCGGGACACAGCGAGCCGAAGACCTCTCCTGAACGCTCTGTTTCTGCCACGATTCCGAGTGGGCGGGGCTCGGAGCACGTATCCCCCGCCCACAACCTCCGCCGGGGGGACCCCCAACCGGCACGCCTAGGACCAGTGGGAGAGTCACGGTGTACTTCGCCGCACTGCTCGCGCGCACCGAAGACGGGTGGGAAGCGAGCGACACAGAGCTCGACGATGTGGAGACCCTGTCGGATCTAGCCGACCTGGCCCGTGAAGCCTCGGTCGACGACGACACGGTGCTCGTCTACATCGAGCAGGAGGACGCGTGGTTCGGAGTCGTCCGCGTGGACGGCGAGGAGGACCCTCGCATCTACGTCTCGGACGGCGCGGCCGCGGCCCGCAGTTCGTACGGCGAGATCCTGCTCACGGACGAACTGCTCGGACGGGAGCCCGGCGACGACGATGTCGCCGACCTGGACTCCCTCGATCTCGACGGCACGGAGGACGGTGAACCCGAGGACGAGGCCGACGACGACGAAGAGGACGACGTCGGTACCACCTCCAAGGGTGAGACCGTGCCGTCCGGACCCATCGGGGACCGCGAGGTCCTCACCGATCTCGGTGTGAACGAGAAGGAGTTGCTGACCCTGGACAGCACCGACGCGCTCGGCGAGATCGCCGAGGTCCTCGGGGTGGCAGAGGTCCTGGAGACCGTCCGCTGACTCCGTCGAACGCGCAGGAGGAACAGGACCCCGCCGACGGTCCCGCGCACGATCCCGTACACGACGACCCCGTACGCGACCGCTGGCGGCCCGCGATGCGGCTCGCCCTGGAGCAGGCCGGACTCGCGGGCCGCGGCAAGGACGTACCCGTCGGCGCCGTGGTGCTGGCCCCGGACGGCACGACGGTGCTCGCCACCGGGCACAACGAGCGTGAGGCGGCCGGTGACCCGACCGCCCACGCCGAGGTGCTGGCGATCCGCCGGGCCGCCGCAAGGACCGGGGAGTGGCGGCTCGCCGGCTGCACGCTCGTCGTCACCCTCGAACCCTGCACGATGTGCGCCGGCGCGCTCGTCCAGTCCCGCGTGGACCGGGTCGTCTACGGCGCCCGGGACGAGAAGGCGGGCGCGGCCGGCTCCCTCTGGGACGTCGTACGCGACCGCCGGCTCAACCACCGGCCCGAAGTGATCGCCGGAGTGCTCGACGAGGAGTGCGCCCGGCTGCTCACGGAGTTCTTCAGGGGCCGCTGAACCGATTTCCGAGCACGGCCACTCTTGGGCTAGGATCTCTCTCGGTAGCGTGTCCGAGCGGCCGAAGGAGCTCGCCTCGAAAGCGAGTGTGGCGCAAGTCACCGAGGGTTCAAATCCCTCCGCTACCGCAGGTAGATGAAGGGCCCGGTCCACTGGACCGGGCCCTTCGCGCTGCCCCGTTCCACCTCATTGAAAGATCGTCAGATCAACTGCCCGGGGTTACACTCGCCGCCGACACCAGGGGCCCCGACAGGCACAGGCAGTGGGTAGCGGGCACAGACAGCAGGCACACGGGGGAGGCCGCGATGGCGGTGAATGCGAAGAAGATCGCCGTCTACGTAGTCGTGGTCTTCGCGCTGTACGTGATCATCACCGACCCCGAAAAGGCGGCGGACTACGTCCAGATAGGCTTCGAGGGCATCTCGAACGCCGCTCAGTCGGTCGGTGACTTCATGACCTGGATCGCCGACGGGGCCAAGGACTAGCGGCCGTACCACCGCCGCCCCCCTACCCCACATCCCTGTTATCCCCGTATCCCCGTTGTCCCCGTTGTCCCCGTATCCCCGCTCGTCCTGGGAGTGCACGTGATCCGCCACCTGGTCCTCTTCAAGCTCAACGAAGGTGTCGAGCGGGACGAGCCCCGCGTCGCCGAGGGCGTCGCCGCCTTCCGTGCGCTCGGCGGGTCGATTCCCGAACTGCAGTTCTGGGAGTGCGAGTGGAACATCACCGACCGCCCCATCGCCTACGACTTCGCGATCAACTCCGCGGTCGAGGACACCGAAGCGCTCAAGCGGTACATCGAGCACCCCGCCCACCAGGCGGGCGTCGCACTGTGGCGGGAGTTCGCCACGTGGGTGATCGCCGACTACGAGTTCTGAGCCGCCGCACAGCGCGCCCCGCGCGGAACACCAGCCCCTCGCCCGAACGGCGGGGGGTTCTTTCATGCCGCGGACCCGGAGCGGGCCCCGAGCGGACCCGAGCGGGGACCTGGCGGGGACCTGGCGGAGACCGGGCGGAGATCGAGCGCGCTCAACACGGAGTGATGAGGTGCTTGCACACAGTGCACATGTCTTGTGATGCTATGACCGCTTTTGACCGATGAGTTGACGCATGTGTCTGACGGACGTCGTTCGGACTTGTGTTTTCACGGGTTGACGGACCCAGAGGTGGAGTTGACCGTGCCGGCCAGTACCGCCCCTCAAGCACCTGCACCTCCCCAGCAGAAGCCGCAGGCCCTCGAACGGCTCGACGAGCCGGGCGATTCCCCGGACCAGAGCCCGCAGCGGCGCCGCGGGGCCGACACCCGGGCCCTCACCCAGGTCCTCTTCGGCGAGCTCAAGAACCTGGAGCCCGGCACCCCCGAGCACGGCCGGGTGCGGACCGCCCTGATCGAGGCGAACCTCCCGCTCGTGCGGTACGCCGCCGCCCGCTTCCGGTCCCGCAACGAGCCCATGGAGGACGTCGTCCAGGTCGGGACCATCGGGCTGATCAACGCGATCGACCGCTTCGACCCCGACCGGGGCGTGCAGTTCCCCACCTTCGCGATGCCCACCGTCATCGGCGAGATCAAGCGGTACTTCCGCGACAACGTCCGCACGGTCCACGTACCGCGCCGGCTGCACGAGCTGTGGGTGCAGGTGAACAGCGCCACCGAGGACCTCACGACGGCCTTCGGGCGCACGCCCACGACCGCCGAGATCGCCGAACGGCTGCGCATCACCGAGGACGAGGTGCTGGCCTGCATCGAGGCCGGGCGCTCGTACCACGCGACCTCCCTAGAGGCCGCCCAGGAGGGCGACGGGCTGCCGGGACTTCTCGACCGGCTCGGCTTCGAGGACCCCGCGCTGGACGGCGTGGAGCACCGGGACCTCGTACGGCACCTGCTCGTCCAGCTTCCCGAGCGGGAGCAGCGCATCCTTCTGCTGCGTTACTACAGCAATCTGACGCAGTCCCAGATCAGCGCGGAACTGGGTGTTTCGCAGATGCATGTGTCAAGGCTCCTCGCCCGCAGTTTCGCTCGGCTTCGATCCGCAAACAGGATCGAGGCGTAGCTCCGGGGAGCGAATCGCTTCCAAGGCCTTTTCTCGTCATCTCTGCGGCGAAAAACCGTCAGACCCCCCTTTTCCAGGGCCTATTCACCCCTCTTGTGTCGACATGTCACTACAGCGTGTTGCCGACATGTGACATTCTTCCGGTGACGCGTTTGCCGCAGCCCCGCCTCCGGTATTCAGGTGGAGGCTGCGTTCCTTCGACGGGAGCGTCCGCCGCGACCGTCCGCGACCCAAAGGGGGTGGCATGTCCGCAGACCAGGGCAGCTCGAAGGTGCTCACGCTCACGAAGAGCGAATCCGCGCCAGACGTGCTTCACAGTGTCGTTGTCGAGGTTCCGGCCATCCCGGCCGCGGAAGCCCCGGCCTTCCCCCCGACCCCGGAAGTGATCGACACCCGCACTCTGTCCCGCTCCCTGTTCCTGCGGCTCGCCGCACTCGACGAGAACAGTCCCGAGCGCGGCTATGTGCGGGACACCCTCATCGAACTCAACCTCCCGCTGGTGCGTTACGCGGCCGCTCGATTCCGGTCCCGCAACGAACCGATGGAGGACATCGTCCAGGTCGGCACGATCGGCCTGATCAAGGCGATCGACCGCTTCGACTGCGAACGGGGCGTGGAGTTCCCGACGTTCGCGATGCCGACGGTCGTGGGTGAGATCAAGCGCTTCTTCCGGGACACCTCGTGGTCGGTGCGCGTCCCGCGCCGGCTCCAGGAGCTGCGGCTCGCGCTCACCAAGGCCAGTGACGAGCTCTCCCAGAAACTGGACCGCTCGCCGACCGTCGCCGAACTCGCCGTCGTGCTCGGGGTGTCCGAGGAGGACGTGGTCGACGGCCTGGCGGTGGGCAACGCCTACACGGCGTCGTCCCTCGACTCCCCGGCTCCCGAGGACGACGGCGGCGAGGGCTCCCTGGCGGACCGCCTCGGCTACGAGGACACGGCGCTGGAGGGCGTCGAGTACCGCGAGTCCCTGAAGCCCCTGCTGGCCAAACTCCCACCCCGCGAGAGGCGGATCATCATGCTCCGCTTCTTCGCCAACATGACGCAGTCGCAGATCGGCGACGAGGTCGGCATCTCGCAGATGCACGTCTCCCGGCTGCTCACGCGGACGCTTTCCCAGCTGCGGGAAGGCCTTATCTCCGACTGAGTCATCGCCCAGGCCCCCGCGAGGGATTCATAGTTGACGGGTCATCAGCCACATTGGTGCGATGCGTCGACGGGTGGGACAGCGGTCGGTACGTGGTCGCCGAGGGGCCCTTGCGGGCGTCTCGGCGGCTGTGGTCTGTCTAGGAGCGGTGACGCCGGCCGCCTGCGGCAGTGGATCGGTATCAGCATCGGTATCGGTATCGGTATCGGCATCAGTGGTGGCGGAGACGCGGGTGACGGATACGTCGCCGTGCAGGGTCCCTCGTCGTCCGCGGGGGCCGTCGCGCCCACGGAGGGCGCGGAGTTGGTGCCCCTGGAGAGTCCGTCCGCGGCCAAGGGAGCGGTGGACGACCCGAGTTCGGCGGATGCGGCGCCCGGTGGTACGGGGGGGGTGACGCCGGTTCGTCGGCGTCCGGTTCGTCCGGGGCGGCTGCGCACGACAGCGGTCGTACGAGCCCGCCCTCGGCCGGAGGCGGCGGTACGGGCGCTACGGGCGGCGCGGGCGTGCCCGCGGGTCCCGCCGTGCTGGTCGTCGGCGAGCCCGAGCGGGCGCCCGCCGACAAGCGATGGTGCGAGACGGTCACCGTCGGGTCCCATAACACCGGGGGCACCGCGGTGCGTTCGGGCACGGCGACCTTCGGGACGCACGTCATCGGCGCACTCGGGATCGACTGGGCGACCGTCGAGTCGGCCGCACGACTGCCCGTGCCGATCGCTCCGGGCAGCCGGACGGAGGAGACCTGGACGGTAAGTGTCGACGCCATGGGGCCCCCGCGCGAGCGCAGCCGAGCATGGGGGAGTGTGCCGCTCGGCATGCACGTGGAGACGCGGGACGTGTCCGTCCGGTGGGAGCAGGGCGCCCGGCGGCGCCCCCGCGCAGTTACTTGAGTGCGAGCCAGGCGACCACGGCGACGATCGCGACGGCCACGACCACACCGACGATCAGGCCGACACGGGGACCCCTGGTGGTGGCGGCCTGCTGCTGCTGGCGGCTCTGCGGGTCGTCGACGAACGCTCGGAACATCTGGGTGCTACCCGCGGGGTCGTAGTTGCCCTCGGGGCCCTGGGTGTTTGCCATGCGCGTGACCCTATCGGGTGCGATCTGTGGCCCCAAGTTTTGGGGCCGTCTACTTGGTGCGCGCTGTTCCCGAGGGCTTCGCCCCCGGACCCCCTTGTCGGCCTTGCGGCCTCGTCCTCAGACGCCGGACGGGCTGGGTGGGGACGGCCACCACTGACGCCGAACCGACCGAGCGAACCAAACAGGCCGAGCGGCAGCCGGGTGTCGGCCAGGCGGGCAGGCGGGCAGGCGGGCAGGCGGGCAGGCGGCCAGGCGGCCAGGCGGCCAGGCGGGCACAGAGAACCGCCTGACCTGCGAGTTTACGTTCGCCAATACTTGCCTTTGCCAAGGTTTTAGCCCGCAGGGCCCCATTTCGTTTGCCTGCAGCAACCAACAGTATTTATGGTTGCCTGAAGCAACAAAAGAACATGAGGGAGGTGCGATGGCCGCTCGACGGCAGTACGAGGAGCTGGCCCAGCAGCTGAGCGCCATCGGCGCCGTGAAGCGGGGGCTGGGCCGGATCCTCCCGCACGAGTGCCCGGCGGGCTCCGCCGCGGTGCTCACGCTGCTCGACCGGCACGGCGAGATGCGGATGAGCCGTCTCGCCGAGCTGATGGCCATCGACATGTCGGTGACCAGCCGGCATGTGGCGCACGTCGCCGAGCACGGCTGGATCGACCGGTCCCCGGACCCGGCCGACAAGCGCTCCCGCATCCTGCGGCTCACCCCCGCCGGACGGGACATGCTCGCCGACCTCTCCGAGCGCTATATGAACGCGCTCGCCCACTACCTGGCGGACTGGTCCGACGACGAGGTCGACCAGCTCAACACCCTGCTCGGACGACTGCGCGCCAGCTTCGGCGACTGCCGGCCCGTACCGGCCGTACAAGCCGGACCGGCCGTGCCGACCGTGCCGACCGCATCCGCCGTGCCCGCCGCGGCGACCTCCGAGCGGACCACCCGTACACCTGTATGACGCAACACAAGAAAAGGAAGCCCATGGCAACGACCACACCAGCCGGTGTGCGGGGCTCACACGCCAAGCACGGAGGCGCCCCCGACGGCGCTCCGATGACGCACCGGCAGATCATGGAAGCCCTGTCCGGGCTGCTGCTCGGCATGTTCGTCGCGATCCTGTCGTCGACGATCGTCTCCAACGCACTGCCCGAGATCATCGGCGACCTGGGCGGCGGCCAGTCCGCCTACACCTGGGTCGTCACCGCCGCCCTGCTGTCGATGACCGCGACCACGCCCCTGTGGGGCAAGCTCGCGGACCTGTACAGCAAGAAGGCGCTCGTCCAGATAGCCCTCGTCGTCTACGTCCTGGGATCGGCCGCCGCCGGCCTGTCGCAGAACGCGGGCATGCTGATCGCCTGCCGCGTGGTCCAGGGCATCGGCGTGGGCGGTCTGTCCGCCCTCGCGCAGATCGTCATGGCCGCGATGATCTCCCCGCGTGAGCGCGGCCGGTACTCCGGCTACCTCGGAGCCACGTTCGCCGTCGCGACCGTCGGCGGCCCGCTGCTCGGCGGTGTCATCACCGACACCAGCTGGCTCGGCTGGCGCTGGTGCTTCTACGTCGGTGTCCCCTTCGCGATCATCGCGCTGATCGTCCTCCAGAAGACCCTGCACCTGCCCGTCGTGAAGCGGGACGTGAAGGTCGACTGGGCCGGCGCGTTCTTCATCTCCGCCGCGGTCTCGCTGCTGCTCCTGTGGGTCACCTTCGCGGGCGACAAGTACGAGTGGGTGTCGTGGCAGACGTACGCGATGGTCGGCGGCTCGATCGCGCTCGGGCTGTTGTTCGTGTTCATCGAGTCCAAGGCCAAGGAACCGATCATCCCGCTGCGGCTCTTCCGCAACCGGACCATCGCGCTCTCCTCCGTCGCCTCGCTGTTCGTCGGTGTCGCGATGTTCTCCGGCACCGTCTTCTTCAGCCAGTACTTCCAGCTCGCCCGGGACGAGTCGCCCACCATGTCCGGTGTGCTGACGATCCCGATGATCGGCGGTCTGTTCGTCTCCTCCACCGTCTCCGGCCAGATCATCACCAAGACCGGAAAGTGGAAGGCGTGGCTGGTCGGCGGCGGCGTGCTCATCACGGCGGGCCTCGGTCTGCTGGGCACCATCCGCTACGACACGGACTACTGGAAGACCGGCGTCTTCATGGCGCTGCTGGGTCTCGGCATCGGCATGATGATGCAGAACCTGGTGCTCTCCACGCAGAACCAGGTGGCGCCCCAGGACCTCGGCGCGGCCAGCTCCACGGTGACCTTCTTCCGTTCCCTCGGTGGCGCGATGGGCGTCTCGGCGCTCGGCGCGGTGATGGCCAACCGCATCACCGACTACGTCAAGGACGGCCTCACCGGCATCGACCCCAAGTACGCCGCCGCGGCGAGCCATTCGACCGGCAGCATCCCGGACATGGACTCCCTGCCCGCGCCGCTGCGCACGGTCATGGAGAGCGCGTACGGGCACGGCATCGCGGACGTCTTCCTGATCGCGTCCGCCCTGGCCCTGCTCGCCTTCCTCGTCACTCTGTTCATCAAGGAGGTCCCGCTGCGTACCTCGGGCGGGCTGGCGCAGGCCGCCGAGGCCGCCCAGGCCCAGGCCCAGGGCACGGCCGCCGTCGCCGAGGTCGCCCCGGCCGCGGACTCCCCCGCGGCGGACTCCCCCGCAGCGGCCGGCTCGGCCGACGTCTTCCCGAACGGGGCCGACGAGCGCGTACCGAGTTGGGCCGTCGCGGACACCGGCGCCGGTGCGGGCCTTGAGCAGGGGCCCGCGGGCACCCAGCGGCTCTCGGCCGTCGCCACCCTGGCGGCCGGTACCGACGCCGCCGCGAGTGCCGGCTC
Organism: Streptomyces sp. NPDC017991; assembly: GCF_044328075.1. Classification (NCBI taxonomy): domain Bacteria; kingdom Bacillati; phylum Actinomycetota; class Actinomycetes; order Kitasatosporales; family Streptomycetaceae; genus Streptomyces; species Streptomyces sp. NPDC017991. The sequence goes on from NZ_JBIRGP010000004.1 coordinate 110,441, forward strand.
CGGTTCCGGTTCCGGCGGGGTGCCGGTCCACGGGTTCGTACGCGGCGCCGAGAGCGCGCCCGTCCCCCGGGCCGCCGTCACGCTGATCTCCCTCGCGGGCCGTCAGCTGGGCCGCTCGGTCGCCCAGGCCGACGGCGCCTACGCGGTGGACGCGCCCGGCACGGGTTCGTACGTGCTGATCGCCTCCGCGGACGGGTTCCAGCCGCAGGCCTCGACGGTCGTCGTGAACGGTGAGCCGCTCGCGTACGACATCCTGCTGAGCGGCACGAGCGGGCTCGCCGGTGCGGTGAAGGCCGCCGGGACCGGGCAGCCGGTCGTGGGCGCGATGGTCATCGTGACCGATGTGCGCGGTGACGTGCTGGCCACCGGGACCACCGGTGAGCAGGGCGAGTTCACCTTCGCCGAGTTGGTGCCCGGTGCCGTGACCGTCGCGGTGAACGCCGCCGGACACCGCCCCCGTGCCCTGCCCGTCGAGGTCGGCGGCACCGGGGTCACCCGGGTCGAGGTCGAGCTGACCGCCGGAGCGCAGCTCCAGGGCGTGGTGCACGCACCCGCCGGCCCCCTGGGCGACGCCCGGGTCACGCTCGTCGACGCGGCGGGCAACGTGGTCGGCACCGCCACCACCGGGACGGACGGGGCGTACGCCTTCGCCGACCTGGACAGCGGCGAGTACACCGTCATCGCGACCGGCTACCCGCCGGTGGCCACGGCCCTGACCGTGAGCGGCGGCGGCGTGGACGGCCACGACATCCGGCTCGCCCACCCGGGCGAGTAGTCACCGGCCGATCTGAAGAACGAGTACCTGAAGAACGAGTAGTCGCAGACCCCGGCCCGTGGGGCGCGTCCCGAGCGGAGGCGCGCTCCGCGGGCCGGATTTACGAGATGAGGTTGTGTGCAATGGGACTGACCGCGCGGATCCGTACGCGGGACGGCTGGGCCGTGTCGCACGCGGTCGTCACCGTGACCGACATGACGGGTGCCCAGGTGGTGCGCGCCGAGGCCGACGAGGAGGGCGCCGTGCGGGACGCGGTCGCGCTCGTGCCCGGCGCGTACACGGTGATCGTGACGGCCGTCGGGTACGCGCCCGTCGCGTCGAGCGCCATCGTCACGGCGAGCGGCCGGGCCGAGATCGGCACCGTGACCCTCGCCCGTCAGGGCGGCACCGAGCTGCCGCCGCCCGGCCCGTGGACGGTCGACCCCGCCCACTCCTCCGTGGGCGCCGTCGCCCAGCACCTGGGGATCTCCAGCGTGCACGGCCGGTTCACGCAGTTCGCCGGCGCGATCGAGATCGCCCCGGACGAGGTCGCCAAGTCCCGGGTGGAGGCGGTGATCCGGGCCGACTCGATCGACACGGGCAACGCGATGCGCGACGGGCATCTGAAGTCGCCGGACTTCCTGGACGTGGAGCGCCACCCGGAGATCACGTTCGTCTCGACGGGCCTGACCCCGGCCACCGGAAGCGACCGCTGGACGGTCCACGGCGACCTGACCCTGCACGGGGTCGTACGGCCGGTCGACCTGGACCTCGCCTACCTCGGCACCGGCGCCGACCCCTGGGGCGGCACCCGTGCGGCCTTCCGCGCCACCACGGAACTGCGCCGCGAGGACTTCGCTATGAACTACAACCAGGTCGTGCAGGCGGGCATCGCGGCGATCGGTACGACGCTGAAGGTGGAGCTGGACATCCAGGCCGTACAGGGCGAGTCACTCCCGCAGGCATAGACATGGGCGTAGGCACGGCAGGGTCAGCCTGGGCGGACCGTTGTGCCCCTAGGCTGCCCCCATGGCACCGAACATCGCTACGAACACCTCCGTATCGTCGGCCGAACTGCTCGACTTCGTACGCCCCCGTCATCGCGCCATCCTGCTGACCCGCAGGGCCGACGGGAGCCCGCAGGGTTTCGCCCCTGACCTGCGGGGTCGACGACTCGGGCCGCATCGTCGTCTCCACCTACCCGGAGCGCGCCAAGACCCGCAACGCCAAGCGCGACGAGCGGGTCAGCCTGATCGTCCTGAGCGACGAGTGGAACGGCCCCTGGGTCCAGATCGACGGCACGGCCGAGGTGATCGACTCCCCCGACTCCGTGGAACCCCTGGTCGAGTACTTCCGCAACATCTCGGGCGAACACCCGGACTGGGACGAGTACCGGGCGGCCATGCTCAAGCAGGGCAAGTCGATCATCCGCATCACCCCGGAGAAATGGGGCCCGGTAGCCACGGGCGGCTTCCCGGCCCACCTGGCATAGCTGGCATAGGCCGACTTCAGCCCCGCCAGGGGCCGCGGGGAACGGCGCAATCTTTTCGTCTTGAGGGGTCGCGGGCAACAAACCCGCACCCCTACCCCTCCCCGCCGCGCAGCACCACCGTCTCGATCCCCGCGATCACCAGATCCAACGCGAACCCGAAGTCCCGCTCATACATCTCCTCCACCGTGCTCCCCCCACGCGCCCGCATCAGCTCGTCGGACTCCTCCAGGACATCATCGAGTTCAGGAGCCGACCGCAACGTGCTCAGCGCCTGCTGGAAGTACGCATCAGGACTCATCCCCGCCTCCGCCGACCGCGCAGTGAAGTGCCCCTCGATCGTGCCGAACCCGTACACGAACTGGAAGACGGCCGAGATGGCCCCCGCCAGCCGGTGCGTGGGCAGCCCGGTCCTGCGGATCACCCGCTGCACGGTCCGCGAGAACGCGACCGACCTGGGTCCGATGTTGAGGAACGTCCCGGCGAGCGGCGAGGCCCACGGATGCCGTACGAGAAGGGCCCGGTACCCGGAGGCGATCGCGCGGAGCTGATCCCGCCAGTCCTCGTCCGCCTCCGGATCGGGCAGCTCCAGTTCGCCGTAGACCGCGTCGAGCGCGAGCTCAAGAAGGTCGTCCTTCGTGTCCACGTACCAGTAGACGGACATCGCGGTCACCTTCAGCTCGGCGGCCAGCCGGCGCATGGAGAACCTGGCCAGACCGTCCGCGTCGAGCAGCCGTACCGTCGCCCCGGTGATCCGGTCCCGGTCGAGCGCCGCCGGCTGGCCGCCCCGGGTGCCACCGCCTCGCGGGGCCTTGCCCTCCAACCACACGCTGGTCCGTGCCGGGCGCTCGGCCCGGTCGACTGCCCTCACCATGGCGCACCTTCCTCGACACTCCCACGCCGGGACGCCTCGGACCATCGGGGTCCGCCCCAGCTCCGACACCTACCGGGCGGTCCTCACATCGGCACCGCCGCCACCGCGGAGTCTGCCCTCTCGGCCCGCCGAAGCAACGCGGCGGCCAGCAGTCCGCCGAGGAGAACGGCCACCGCGCCCACCAGCTGGCTGGTCTCCAGGCCCGACGCGAACCCGTCGGTGATCCGCGCGCGCTCGTCCGCCGAGTCCGCCGTGGCGAGCGTCGCCGGGAGCGAGGCCGCGGCGAACGGGATCAGCGCGGCGAAGCGGGCGTTGAGGACCGCGCCGAGGACGGCGACGCCGAGACCGTTGCCGAACTCGGCCAGCGTGCCGTTGATCCCCGCGCCCACGCCCGCCTTCTCCGGCGGGATCGCGCTCATGATGGCGTGCGCCATGGCGGGGTTGGCGACCGCGCAGCCCGCGCCGATGAGCAGCAGGCCGAGCAGTGTGCCGGCGTAACCGCTCGACGCGAGGGTCGCGATCGACACAAGGCCGCCCGACATCAACACCATGCCGAGGGCGATGGACACCGGCGTGCCGAGCTTCGCCGTGAACCTCGCCGACAGGCCGGTGAAGTTGAGGGCCACCACGGTCAGGGCGAGCGGCGCCGTGCGCAGACCCGCCTCCAGGGGCCCGTATCCGAGGACGAACTGAAGGTGCTGGGTCAGCACGAAGAGCGCGCCGCCCATGCCGAAGGTGATCAGTACGGCACCGGCGACGGCCCCCGTGAAGCGCCGGTCCCGGAAGAAGTGCAGGTCCAGCATGGGATACGGGATCCGGCTCTCCCAGTGGGCGAAGAGGGCCAGTACGAGGAGCGCCAGGGCGGCCGTGGTGAGGACGCGGCCGGAGGTCCAGCCGTGCTCCGGGCCGGAGATGATCGCGTACACGAGGGCGGTCATGCCGATCGTGGAGAGCAGTGCGCCGAGGAGGTCGGGGCGGTCGCCGCGCGGGTTTTTGGACTCCGGTACGAGAATGATCACCGCGGTGAGGGCCAGGGCCACCACGGGCAGGTTGATGAGGAAGATCGCGCCCCACCGGTAGTGGTCGAGCATGAACCCGCCGAGCAGGGGGCCGGTCGCGAAGCCGAGGGCGTTGACGGCGCTCCAGATGCCGATGGCCTTCGGCTGCTCGTCGGGCGCGAAGATCTGCATCGCGACGGCGAGTGTGGTGGTGAGCAGGAGCGCGCCCCCGACACCCATGCCCGCGCGGGCGGCGATCAACTGCCCGGTGGTGTCGGCGAGTCCGGCGACCAGGGAGCCGATGCCGAAGAGGCCGAGTCCGGCGACCAGCATCCTCTTGCGTCCGTAGCGGTCGGCCGCGCTGCCCGCGCTGAGCAGCAGCCCCGACTGCACCAGCGAGTACGCGTTGATCATCCACTGGATGTCGGAGGTGCCGGCGCCCAGTTCCTCGGTGAGGGTGGGGATCGCGACGTTCAGCACGGTGTTGTCGAGCAGCACGGTGAGCTGGGCGAGGCAGATGACACCGAGGATCAGCCACCGCTGGGGGTGGCCCTGGGGACGGCCCGGCGGACGGCCCGGCGGATGGCCCTGGGAGGTTGGCATGCCATACACCGTAGAACAGTTCCTGTACGGCGTACAACGAAGTTACGTGGCGCACGGCAGAGGGCGGTGACCAGGGCACTCTCACCCCGGGCACCGCCCGGTCACCACCCCGGTCACCGCCCCACAAGGGCGAACCGTCAGCTGCTGGCGGCCTGCGTCAGGTCGTAGAAGGTGGACGAACCCACCGTCACCTCCTTGAAGTTCTTCCGCACCCACTCGCTGATCTTGGTCCCGGTGCCGGAGCTGTCGCCGCCGCCACCGCCGCCCATGGAGCCGGAGGAGATGAAGTAGTGGATCTCCCCGTCCGCCACGTACTTCTTGAACTGGGCCAGCGTCGGCGACGGGTCGCTGCCGTTGAAGCCGCCGATCGCCATCACCGGGTCGCCGGTGGAGAGCTGGTAGCTCGCGGCGTTCTGGGCGCCGATGGCCGCCGCGGCCCAGGTGTAGTCACCCGAATTCTTCTCCAGGAGCGCCTTGGCCTCGGAGCTGACGGTCGCGCCGTTGAGCAGACCGCCCATGCCGCCACCGCCTCCGCCGCCCGTACCGCCGCCGTCACCGGTACCGCCGGCGGTACCGCCACCCGGCTGGGTCTGGCCGTTCTGGCCGTTCTGACCCGTCTGGCCGTTGCCGTTCTGCTGATTCTGGCCGCCGCCGGGGAAGCCGCCGGTCGGGGGCTGGCCCATGCCGCCGCCCTGCTGGTTCTGACCGGTGCCGCCCTGCCGGTTGCCGCCCGGCATACCGCCACCGCCACCGGGGCCGCCGCCCGTACCGCCACCGCCGGGGCCGCCGCGACCGCCCGAGACCGAGGGCCCCGCCGTGACGATCGAGCCGCTGTGGCCTTCGTTCAGCGTGCTCAGCGTGTACGCCGTCGGGCCCGCGAGAGCCGCGACGAAGCTGAGCCCGACGACCGCGAGGGACAGCCTGCGCCCCAGCCGCGAGATGAAGACGAGTCCGAGTGCCGCGACCAGTCCGCCGACCAGGACCAGCCACTTGAGCCAGGGCAGGTAGTCGGAGGAACGGTTCAGGAGCACGTACCCCCAGACCGCGGTGGCCGTGCTGACGGCCGCCATGGTGAGCGAGATCCACATCCGGCCGCGCTCTTCCCACAGCACGCTCGCGCCCATGCCGACCACGGCGGCGACGTACGGGGCGAGGGCCACGGTGTAGTACTCGTGGAAGATGCCCTGCATGAAGCTGAAGACCACCATGGTGATCAGCAGCGAGCCGCCCCAGGCGAGGAACGCGGCACGGGCCGTGTCGGTCCGCCGCGCCTTCCAGGTCAGGGCGATGCCCGCGGCGAGCACGATCAGCGCGGCCGGGATCAGCCAGGAGATCTGACCGCCGATGGACGAGCTGAACATCCGGTCCCAGCCGGTCTCGCCCCAGCCGCCGCCTCCGCCGCCGCCCCCGACACTGCCGGTCTCCTCGCCGTTGATCCGGCCGAGTCCGTTGTAGCCGAAGGTCAGTTCGAGGAAGGAGTTGTTCTGCGAGCCGCCGATGTACGGGCGGGAGGACGCGGGCCACAGTTCGACCAGGGCCACCCACCAGCCGCCCGCGACGATCATCGACAGGCCGGAGAGGAGCACCTGCCCGATGCGCCTGCGCAGGGTCGTGGGCGCGAAGACCGCGTAGACGATCGCCAGGGGCGGCAGGATCAGGAAGGCCTGGAGGGTCTTGACCAGGAAGGCGAGACCGACGGCCGCACCCGCCCACACCAGCCACTTCGTCCCGGCCTTCTCCATGGCGCGCAGGACGCAGTAGACCGTGACGGCCATCAGGAGGGCGAGGGCCGCGTCCGGGTTGTTGAAGCGGAACATCAGCGCGGCCACGGGCGTGAGCGCGAAGACCGCCATGGTGATGAAGCCGGCCGCGGGGGTGAACCTGCGGCGTACGGCCCCGTACAGCACTCCGGCCGTGGCGACGGCCATGAGGACCTGCGGGAACAGGATCGCGAAGGAGTTCAGGCCGAACAGCCGTACCGACAGGGCCATCGGCCACAGGGAGGCCGGGGGCTTGTCGACGGTGATGGCGTTGGCCGAGTCGAGCGAGCCGAAGAAGAAGGCTTTCCAGGACTGGCTGCCGGCCTGGGCCGCCGCCGAGTAGAAGGAGTTGGCGTACCCGGAGGCCGTGAGGTTCCAGGTGTAGAGCGCGCCGATCAGCAGCAGCGCGCCGAGGAACGCGGGGCGCACCCAGCGGTTGTCCTCGGGCCGCCCGCGCCACAGGCGGCGCGCGAAGGGCTGCTTGGGGCTGCCGTCCTCGGGGGCGGTCGGCCCCGCCGGAGTGACCGGATCGGCCGGTTCCCGTACGGCGGTCGGGGCGGGTGGCTGCCAGTCGGGACTGCCGGGACTGGCGGGACTGCCGGGGTTGTCGGGGCCGGCGGGCCCCGTGCCCGGATGGTCATGAGTCGTCGTCATCGCGCGTTCCCGTTCCCGTTCCCGTTCCTCGGATCGTGACCGTGGTCGTTCGGGCGCACCGGCTGCATCTGCATGGTCGAGTCCCCCCAGGTCTGGTGGTCGTGCGGAACGTCGGCCGTGCCGTACGAACCGGATGTGTTCGCCGTGCCGTACCGGGACTGCGGGCCGTACGCGGACTGCGAGCCGTACGGGGACCGCGGCGCCGTCGCGTAGACGGGTGACGCGGGTCCGGTCGGCACGGTCGGCGGCGCGGTCGGCATGGCGGGTGTGTGCGAGGCGACGACGGTCGACGGTGACGTGTCGTGCCGGTCCGGGAACACCCAGGCCCGGAAGAGCAGGAACCGCAGCACGGTCGCCGCGAGGTTGGCGACGATCAGCACCGCGAGTTCGGTGGCGTGCGCCGGCTCGGTCGTCGCCGCGTTCAGGGCGGCGAGCGAGCCGCTGGTGAGGGCGAGTCCGATACCGAAGACGACCAGGCCCTGCGCCTGGTGGCGTACCGCGCCGCCCTTGCCCCGTACGCCGAAGGTCAGGCGGCGGTTGGCGGCTGTGTTGGCGACCGCCGAGACGAGCAGGGCGAGCGCGTTGGCGATCTGCGAACCCGAGAACGTACGGAAGCCGCTGTAGAGCACCAGGTAGAACAGCGTGGACAGGGCGCCCACGACACAGAATCCGACGAGCTGGCGGGCCAGGCCCTTCGGTACGCCGCTGATCTCGCGGTCGCGCGGGTCGTCGCCGAACGGCCGGGCGAGGCGGTCGAGCGCCAGCGAGCCGGTGGCGAGGGCGCGTCCCACGCGCCACACGCCCTTGAGGTCGTCGGTCGCGGTCTTCACGATGTGCACGGTCGAGTCCGGGTCGTCGACCCAGTCGACCGGCACCTCGTGGATGCGCAGCCCCGCCCGCTCGGCAAGGACCAGCATCTCGGTGTCGAAGAACCATCCGGTGTCCTCGACGAGCGGCAGCAGCACCTGCGCGACATCGCGCCGGATCGCCTTGAAGCCGCACTGCGCGTCGGAGAACCGGGCCTGCAGCGACCCCCGCAGGATCAGGTTGTACGTACGGGAGATGAACTCCCGCTTGGCGCCCCGCACCACCCGCGAGCTACGGGCGAGCCGCGAGCCGATCGCCAGGTCGGAGTGACCGGAGATCAGCGGGGCGACCAGCGGGAGCAGCGCGTTCAGGTCGGTGGAGAGGTCGACGTCCATATAGGCGAGGACCGGGGCGTCCGAGGCGGACCAGACGGTCCGCAGCGCCCGGCCGCGGCCCTTCTGCTCCAGCCGGAACGATCTGACCTCGGGGAGCTCCGCCGCCAGCCGCGCCGCCACCAGGGGAGTGGTGTCCGTGGACGCGTTGTCCGCGACGGTGATGCGGAACGCGTACGGGAAGGTGCGGGAGAGGTGCTCGTGGAGTCTGAGCACACACGGCTGGAGGTCCTTCTCCTCGTTGTAGACGGGGATCACTACGTCCAGGACAGGCGTACCGGCATTTCCGGCCGGGAGGTGCTCCCGCGCCGGCAGGTTGCCGGGAGAAGGTTCGGTTTGCATGACAACGACTGTCGTCAAGCGCCCTGTTGCACCCATGTGGTCGCGCTGTGGTGTGCCTGTGAGTACGGTTGTGAATCCGTTTGAGAAATGAACGCCTCATGAGAATGGGACGCTTGAGGGGTCAGCGCGGGCAGGTGCACGGTAAACACCGTGTGTCCGGGCACGCTGTCGACGGTCACCACACCGCCGTGCGCGGCCGCGACGGCCTGCACGATGGCGAGCCCGAGCCCGGTGGACCCGGAGGCGCGCGAGCGTGACGAGTCGCCTCGCGCGAACCGTTCGAACACGTGCGGCAGGAGGTCGGGCGGGATGCCCTGTCCGTCGTCCTGGACGTCCACGCACACCCAGGACCCCTGGCGGCGCACGCGCGCGGTCACCGTCGTGCCCGGCGGTGTGTGGGTGCGCGCGTTCGCGAACAGGTTCACCATGACCTGCTGGACGCGGGCCGCGTCGGCCAGCACGAGTGCGGGTTCGTCGGGCAGCTCCAGCCGCCAGTTGTGCTCGCGTCCGGCCGCGCGGGCGTCGCTCACGGCGTCCACGACCAGCGGGGAGAGGTCGGTGTGCTCGTAACTGAGCGGCCGTCCGGCGTCGAGGCGCGCGAGCAGCAGCAGGTCCTCGACGAGGCCCGTCATCCGCCCGGCCTCGGACTCGATCCGGCCCAGCGCGTGCCGGGTGTCGGGCCCGGTCTCCTCCCTGCCGCGTCTGGTCAGCTCGGCGTATCCGCGGATGGACGCGAGAGGGGTACGCAGCTCATGGCTGGCGTCCGCCACGAACTGCCGTACGCGGGTCTCGCTCTCCTGGCGCGCGTGCAGGGCGCCGTGGACGTGGTCGAGCATGCGGTTGAGCGCGGCCCCGACCTGCCCGACCTCGGTGTGCGGGTCGGTCTCGGACTCGGCGACCCGCTCGTTGAGGGTCACCTCGCCGGTGTGGAGGGGCAGTTCGGAGACGCGGGTGGCGGTGGAGGCGACCTTGCGGAGGGGACGGAGGGCTACGGTCACGATGGTCGCGCCGGCGAAGGAGGCGGCGATGAGCCCGGCGAGCGTGACGCTGACCTCGACGAGGATGAGGGTGTTGAGCGTGTTGGTGACGTTCTCGGTGGGCACGCCCACGTAGAACGAGCCGTTGTCACCGGTCTGGAACTGGACGTGGTACTCGCCGAGGCCCGGCAGGGTGACCGTGTGCGGCCGCCCGTCCTGCGGCACGCTCGCGAGGACGGCCTCCTGTGCCGTGGTGAGTGACTCGGCGTCGAGGTCCGGCACCCCGTCGTCGCTCTTGGTCTTCTTGCCGACCTGGGCTTCGGTGATGCTGCCGCCCGTGACCTCCGCGGCGACCGTGCCGCTGGGCTGCGGGCCTTGCTTGACGAACTCCGACAGCGGCTTCTTCGGCTTGTCCTTGCCACTGGGATCGGGCTGGCCGCCATCGATCCTCAGAGGGCCGGCCGCCCTCATGGTGGCGTCCCTCAGCGTGTCGTCGAGCTGCTCGTACAGGTGGGAGCGGAGCGCGATCGTCGTCACCGTACCGATCACCGCGCACACCACCGCGATCAGCGCGACCGCCGAGACGACGAGCCGCGTCCGCAGGGTCCGAGGCTGCCGGCGCCGCAGCGCGCGCGGGGCTCCGGACAGTCGGCGCCGCTGCGTACGCGGCCGTCGTCGGCCGCTCACGACGTCGCGGGCTTGATCAGGTAACCGGCGCCGCGCCGGGTGTGGATCATCGGCTCACGGCCGGCGTCGATCTTGCGGCGCAGGTACGAGATGTAGAGCTCGACGACGTTGGCCTGCCCGCCGAAGTCGTACGACCACACGCGGTCGAGTATCTGCGCCTTGCTGAGCACCCGGCGCGGATTGCGCATCAGGAACCGCAGCAGCTCGAACTCGGTGGCGGTGAGGTGGATGCCGTCACCGGCGCGCGACACCTCGTGGCTGTCCTCGTCCAGGGCGAGGTCACCGACGACGAGCACCGAGTCGGAGCGACGGTCGGCGGCGCCGGAGCGGCGGATGAGGCCGCGCAGCCGGGCCACCACCTCCTCCAGGCTGAAGGGCTTGGTGACGTAGTCGTCGCCGCCGGCCGTCAGCCCCGCGATCCGGTCCTCGACCGCGTCCTTCGCGGTCAGGAAGAGAACGGGCACTTCGGGCAGCTCACGGCGGAGCCGGCCGAGGACGGCGAGACCGTCCATGTCGGGCAGCATCATGTCGAGAACGACGGCGTCGGGCCGGAACTCACGGGCGGTCTGCACCGCACCGGTCCCGTCGGCCGCGCTGCGGATCTGCCACCCTTCGTAGCGAAGGGCCATGGACAGCAGCTCGGTGATCGACAGCTCGTCGTCCACGACAAGCACGCGGACGGGGCTCCCGTCCGGCCTCAGCAGTTCGGTGCGCCCCTGGGGCGAGGTCGTGGTCATAGCCAACACATTGGTGGCCCGCCCTGAGAGCACCCTTTCGGGAACCTGTGAATACCCTGAGAAACACACAGCCGCCTCTCAGGCAACACTCGGGCGGCACTCGGGCAGCACTCGGGAGCGGCTCGCTACGGCTCGCGGCTCCACACACATGCGGGTCCGGCGGGTGCGCGGGTCCGGCGGGTGCGCGGGTTCGGCGGGTGGACGGGCCCGGCGGTGGGCGGGCCTGGCCCTCACAGCCCGAACAGCCGCGCCCCGTTGTCATGACAGACGGCCCGCAGCCAGTCCTCCCCGAGCCCGAGCCGCTCCAGTGCCCGCAGCTGATGCTCGTACGGGTAGGGGATGTTGGGAAAGTCGGTCCCGAGCAGAATCCGGTCGCCGAGACCGGCGAGGCGGGGGAGCGCACGCCGGGGGAACGGGGTGAGCTCCTCGCTGAAGTCCGTGAACGCCATCGTCGTGTCCAGCCGCACCTCCCCGAACCGCTCGGCGAGGTCCAGGAAGTCCTCGTACTCGGGCATCCCCATGTGCGCGATCACCAGCCGCAGCCGCGGATGCCGCGCAAGCACCCGCCCGACCGGCCCGGGCCCCGTGTGCTTGCCGGGCGAGGGCCCGGAACCGCAGTGGATCACGACAGGGGTCCCGGCCTCGGCGAGCAACCCCCAGGCCGGATCGAGAAGTGCGTCGGCGGGGTCGTACGCCCCCACCTGCACGTGCGCCTTGAAGACCCGCGCCCCGTCGTCCAGCGCCCGGCGCACATACTCCGCCACGCCCGACTCCGGGAACAGCGTCGCCGTGTGGAGGCAGTCGGGGGTCCGGCGGGCGAAGTCGACCGCCCACCGGTTCAGCCACTCGGCCATGCCCGGCTTGTGCGGGTAGAGCATGGCGGTGAAGGCACGCACGCCGAACTCCCGCAGCGTCCCGACCCGTACGTCCTCCTCGGCCCGGTAGGTGATGGGCCACTCGACACCGCCGGTGAGCGGCCCGAGCCCGTCGAAGTACGCCCAGACCTTCTTCAGGACGGACTCGGGCATGAAGTGGGTGTGGACGTCGACGAGCCCGGGAAGACCGAGCCCCTCCCAGAACCGCCGTACGCCGACGGCCTCGCCCTCCGCATCCGTCCCCTGCGTGCCGTCAGTCATGTCCACACTCCCTCGGGCCCCTGCCCTTGTCCCTGTCCTTGCCTCTGTCTTTCAGAAAAGCCCGTCCTGAACTCCCCCGAACTCCCGCACGGGCACGGTGATGTCCCCCCGCTCCCCCTGCTCCCCCGGCCCGGCCGCCCCGGTCAGTTCCCACCCGGTCATGAGCCGCGTATCGAGCACGACGACCCCCCGCCCGGTCAGCAGATGCAGATCGGGCCCGGCGGCGGCGACCAGCTCACCCCGCACGACACCCCCCGGCACCAGCTCGCCGACGACGGCCACCGCCGGCGGCAGCCCGTCGAGCCCGAACGCATCCGTGTGATCGACGGCCTCGAACGGCATCCGCTCCAAGGCGTCCGGCCACCCGCCCAGCCCCACGGCCCGCGCGTGCAGTTCCCTGACCTCCGCCGCCCGCGCCTCCGCCTCCGGCAGCGCACTCCGTACGGCCCGCTTGGCGTCGTAGGCGATCCGGTCCGGCACTCCCAACGCCGTACGCAGCAACTCCTCGCTGCGCCGGGCGGACATCAGCGGCCCCCGCCCCAGCCAGGTGAAGACGACAGCGCCCTGCTCCAGCAGCCGGGCCGACCCGCGCTCGACGGCGGTGATCCCCACCTTGACCATCCCGGGTCCGAACCAGGCCAGATAGACCGAGTAGGGCCGGGGGTCGTCGGCGATGGTGTCCGCCGCGACGGAATGGGCCCGGTCCAGCCGTGCGCACTCCTCGCACCGGGCCCCGACACTGCGCCCGGACACCGCGGCCCCCGCGAAACAGCCGTGCCCGCGCGCCCCCACACACCGCCGCCCATCCCCGTCCACGACGGCGAACGCGACCTGCTTCCCCCACGGCAACACACTGCGACGCCCCCCGTCCCAGACCAGCACGGGCTCCCACCCGGCCCACCGAAGCCCCCTGCATTTCCACACCTGTGCCATCACTCACGAGCGTAGAGGTCGGCACTGACAACGGGACGCCACAACAAAAGAAGCCCCGGACCATGGTCCGGGGCTTCTCACCTGTGTGCACTCGGCAGGATTCGAACCTGCAACCTTCTGATCCGTAGCTCTATGTAGATCGGTCAACTACGGCCACAGCGGGCGCATGAAGGTCCCCAGAGGTCGCTGTGGGCTGGCAGAGGTCACCCCGGTTGCTGTACCGCGTTGCTGTACAGCAGTCGCGTCCGATGCCCATCAAGGGATCGACTCCACAGCCAGCTATCCAGGATCTGAATAGCGAGGAGGACGATCACGGCTACCACCAGCCACGTTGCCTGGCGCAATATCGCGGACATCGTGTCACCGTTGATCACGCAGCTCAGAATTGCGCCAAGCAAGATCAAATAGCGGTTGCGACTGTCAGTGCCGTGTGCGAGAGTACGAGACACCATGCCTCCGCTTTGGCGGAGCGCATTCCGAGCCAGGGGTGACGCCATAGTTCTCCTTCGGTTTCGGTTCATCGACGGGGCGCCCTCACTTCTTCGCGGGAGGCGGGCGCCCCAGTCGTTTTTGGGTGGCAGCAACGCTAGCGCATGGCACTGACAACAAGCGCCAACGACCGAGTGCCGAGCGGGAGTTGCCTCGGCGCTGGCCGACCGCCACCAACGTCGCTCCACCACTATCCACAGCCTCGCAACTTTCTCCGGCGAACTTCCGGAGTAAATGAACACATCGGCATCCGAGCCGATCATGCGGGAATGCGCTGACGTGCAGTTTTCCATATTTGATCTGGTGACAGACATCACATTCTAATGGGCGCTTCGCCTGCCGTTTGTTGAACACCTTGAATTGTCAGTGGCGACCCTTATACTGGAAGTTTTCTTGAACGCGGCCTATTCGGGAATTGTGGATCACGCGGCGTTGTCGGTGGCGCGCCTTATGCTGAGAGGTTTTCGATGCACGCCCTCCCGACCTCTTTAGTCCTACGGCACGACACTGACAAATAAGGGATCCGGTTCCGCTTCTGTGGTCGGCGGCCCTTGCGCGACCGTTTCGCCTTGCTGACGCTGGCTGAGCGGGCTGTTACCTCCTCAACCCACCACTCACCCCAGCTCTCATCCCGTCCGCCGTCGACCCACACACCGTGGAGCGGGCGTGGTTCAGGGCGTCAAGGTGGAGCGCGCCACTGTACGAACGACCTTGACGCCCTGGGCCGCGACTGCTCGGCTCTGCCTGGGTCGGCGGTGGACGGGATGAGAGCTCCCCGCGCACGCCACACTCGGCCGGCACCCGCGAACGGCGCCCCCTCCATCCCGGAGTCGGAGCGCCCCCGCCGGAGGCATGTCCTTGACCGTGGCTGCGTTCGTGCGGTGATCGCTACTCATCAGACCGGCCCGTCTACCCGTGGGCGCGCGTCGGCGCAGCGCCCGCAGCGCGGGCCGGAGGCAGGAGCGCGGAGGGCGGCGGAGCCGGGAGCGCGCCCGGCGGAGCGGAGCGCAGCCGGACTTGATGAGGTAGAGAAACCTGTAACAACTCGCTCCGGCCGGTCAGATGGGCGGCCCCTCGCGGCGTGAGCTGACCCGGGCTGAGTTGATCAGGTGGAAGCCGTGTCGGTGTGGAGGAGCCGACTGGTGAAACCTTCGCGGCAGAGCCGTTCATACGCCTGAAGCACGTGATCCGGTACGGACTGACTGATCATGAACCCCTGCTCCGGGTAGATCAGCAGGCGCTGAAGTGCACCGACAAGCATGTCGATGACCAGTCGCGCGTCCCCGATGGAATCGACGTACTCGTCGAACGCCATCGGAGTAGAAGCGCTGACGATCTCCACTCCGGGCCACAGCTTGCGCGCGGTGGCGTACGCCCTCCGCTCCTCGTACGGCTTGCTGATCAGAAGCACGGAGGACACGTCCACTCCCGCCTCCTCAAGCACGGCCTTGGAGAAGCGGATGTTCTCGCCGGTATTGCGGGCGTGAGGCTCTACGAGCACCGCTGAGGCGGGCACGCCACGTTCGAGGGCCCGTTCGCGGTAGTGGACCGCTTCGCCCCGCGGCATGCGATCCCGCGTCGTGCGGCTGGTGGCTCCCGTGAACACAAGCAGCGGAGCCATGCCACGCTCGTAGAGGTCTACCGCCGTGTCGGCCACGCCCAAGTCGTGGCTGCCCAAGCCCACCGCGACCGAGCACGGCCGGAGGGCGTGGCCCATCTGGTGGTAGTCCCACAGGCGTCGCGCGTCGGCCCATGCCTGCGTCGAGATCATTACTGCCCCTTCTCACCCTTCGCCGAGTCCGGAACCTTGAAGTCGTACTCCCAGGCGAAGCGCGAAGCCGCGTGCACACCGATGGCGAATTCGACCACTGTGCCAGAAGCCGTGTAGGTCGTCCGGTGAAGCTCAACGACAGGTTCGCCCGCGGGGAGCTGCAACAACTTCACCTCGTCCGACGTCGCCGCCCGGGCAAAGATCGCTTCCTTCATGTGGTCGATCTCGTACCCCGCGTCGTACAGAACCCGGAATCCGCCGCCACGGCCGGCCGGTCCGGGAGTCGGGTCCACGATTCGTGTGCCCTCGACGTGCTCAGGGCGGTAGTAGCTGGTCAACGTGTGGGTCGGCTGGTTGCCTTCCTTCACGAGACGCGCTCGGGCATATACCTGCGCCCCTTCGGAAAGGCCATGTGCCGCCGCCACTGCGGGCGGGGCTTCAACGAGACTGACTGTCTGGGTCTGCTCATTCCGGCGGTAGCTACGCCCGGAAGCCACGCGGTCTGCGATGAATGCGACCTCGTCACCATCCCGCCACTTTGCCTTGTCATACCGGGCGATGCCGAGCCGCTTAAGCGGCACCCGCTGCCGTACGACGGTGCCGTGCCCCCGAGATGAGGTCACAAGCCCTTCCGCCTCCAGGGCCTTGTAAGCCGCATGCACGGTGGACTTCGAACCCTCGCCTTTTGCGACTAGCTCCCTGATCTGCGGAAGCTGCTCGCCTGGCGCGTACTTGCCGCTCGCGATCGCCTCGGCCAGCTTGTCCGCCAGCTCTCGCCACTTGGGCGTCATTCCGTGGCTCCTCTCGTCGAGAACAGTCAAACACAGTCCCAGGACTGTTGACAGTCTCGGGACTGCGTGTCACAGTCTCCCTAAGCCGCTCGCAGTCCCAGGACAGCGAGTGTGTGTGGCCCTTAGGGGCTGTCCTGGCATATCGACTCAGGGAGTACTGCATGCCGTCCTTCAAGATTGATCTTTCGACTGCGGTCGTGATCGTGGCGACCGCCCCGGAAGCGAAGCTGGTCGACAAGCGCACGGGTGAGCGGGCCGTGGACCGGGATTCCGGTGCTGGTCTGTCCACGGTGGGCCTGGTGATCTCCGACGAGGGTGAGGGCAACCTCTACAAGGTCACCGTTCCGGAGACCGGTTACCCCGACGGTCTCCAGCCGGGCTCGATCGTGCAGGTGGTCGGTCTCAAGGCGCGTGACTGGGAGAACGAGTTCAACGGACAGAAGCGTCACGGCATCTCGTTCCGCGCGGTCGCGATCACCCCGGTCGGTGCCTGACGATGGCAGACATCGCGACCTGGTTCGAGGTGGGCGGCGCTGCCGCTGGTGCCGGTGGTCTCGGCTACGCGAAGGTCCGTGCTCCGCGCGTGTACTGGTCGCTGGTCGGGATGCCGGTCACGTGGGGTCGGTTCACCTGGACGTATCGGTCCACGATGGAGGTGTGCGGGCTGACGGTGCAGCCGTCCGGCATGCGGGCCTTCATGACCCGCAACGTGGCTCGCCGTGAGGTGCGGCCGTCGGCGCCGAAGGTCCGCCGGGTCCGGGGCACTTCAACCGGTCTGCGCGTGACCCTGCGTCTGCCCGCCGGCCTGGAGCCTGCCGACATCGCCGCGTCCTCCGAGCGCCTGCGCCATGCCTGGGGAGTCCGCTCGGTGATCGTGGCGGAGACCAAGCCTGGCTTTGTCGAACTTCGGATGACCGGTTACGACGTGCTGGCGCGTGTCACGATGCCGCGCAAGGCCAAGCCTCGTGACCTGGTGATTCCGGTGGCGCTGCGGGAGGACGGCACGGTCTTCGAGCGGGACTACCGCAAGGTCCCCATGGCGCTGACGCTCGGCGCGAACCAGTCCGGCAAGTCGATGTATCAGCGCAACCTGATCAAGGGGCTGGCTCAGCTCCCGGTCGGTGTGATCGGGATCGACTGCAAGCGCGGTGTCGAGCACGGCCGCTACGCGTCCCGGCTGTCGGCGTTGGCGACCACTGCGGACAGTGCCGGGCAGTTGATCGAGGCGCTGGTCACGGAGATGGAAGAGCGCTTTGACCTGCTGGCCCTGTATGGGGTCTCGGACTTGTGGGAGCTGCCGGAGCATGTGCGGCCGGTGCCGCTGGTCGTGCTGATCGATGAGGTGGCAGAGCTGTTCCTGGTCACCTCGAAGAAGGATGAGGCGGCCCGCGACCGCACGGTCATGCAGCTCGTGCGGCTGGGTCAGATGGCCCGTGCGATCGGCATCTACCTGGAGGTGTGCGGACAGCGCTTCGGCTCCGACCTCGGCAGGGGCGCCACCGCGCTGCGCGCTCAGCTCACCGGCCGTGTGGTGCACCGCGTCAACGACAAACAGACCGCTGACATGGGATTGGGCGACATCGCCCCCGACGCGGTGGTCGCGGTGACCGCGATCGCTCCGGATCGCCCCGGGGTCGCGGTGGCCGGTGACACCTCCGGCGGCTGGTCCCGTATCCGCACCCCCGAGACGTCCCCGGACGAAGTAGCAGCCGTGTGCCGCGACTTCGCCCACCTCACCCCGAACCCGCCGTTTCTGGCGCCGTTCCGCCCGGTCAGCCGGGCCGTGCCGCCGATGCCGGCCGCACCGCCGCGGGTGATCCCGCAGCGGACCCCCTGATCCTCGCCCCACCCCACTGCCCGTGCGCCAAGTCCCTACCCCCGCCATGCCCAAAGCCGAGAGGAGATCACTCGTGGCCCGCAAGAGCGTCAAGCCCTCCGCGAAGCCCTCCGCCGAGTCGTGCTCGCCCTGCGGTGGCACCGGAGAGGTTTCCCGGACCGTCCGTGTCGGCCGCAAGCAGCGGGTCGTGGGTCAGCAGGCCGGCCTGTGCCTGAACTGCCTGGGCTCCGGTGAGATCCCCGCGACCAACGACTGACACCGCTCGGGACCGGGCGGCTGGACACGTTCGCCGCCCGGTCCCGGCCCAAATCCCTGCGAAAGGAGGTGAAGACCCGTGACCCGCACGCGTGTGGACGTCGTCCTGATCGTCCTGGCACTGATCGCCGGATCACTGTCCTTCGCTCACCTGCACGACCTTGCCGAAGCAGCCGGACAGACCGGCTGGAAAGCCTGGGCCTACCCCGTATCCGTCGATCTGCTGCTGGTCGCCGTGCTGCGCCGACTGCGCCTGGATCAGTCAGTGTCCGCCTGGTTCTGGTTCCTCATTGCCCTGGTCGCCTCGCTCGGCGCCAACATCGCCACCGCCGGGGTCCTCGACCTGGAGCACGTCCCGGCCTGGCTGCGCATCCTCGTCGCGGGCTGGCCCGGCCTCGCCTTCCTCGGCGGCACCCTCCTCGCCCACCAGCCCACCCCCGCACCGGACCCGCAACCGGCCCCCGAGCCTTCGCCGACCGTGGTCGCGGTCGACCGTCCCACGGTGCCCGACCTCGAACCGCAGAGCACCACTCCGGAGCCCGTTGCGGCCCTGCCTCAAGCCGTTCCGGCCGTGAGCGTTCCTCCGGCGCTGGTCGACCACGCACGCAAGGTCGCTGCCGATCATCACGCCCGTACCGGGACGGACATCGACACCGCCACGCTCCGCGCCCGGCTCAGCATCCCGGAAGACCTCGCCGGCGCGATCGCCGCCCAACTCGCCTGACAGACAAGGAGATTCAGTCCGTGCGCCCGAATCGCTTCTACAACGTGATCCGTATCGGACCGGTCAAGGTCGGCTCGTTCAACAACGGCCGTGGCCAGACCAAGCACACCGCGGCGTGCACCGCGCCCGGCTGTGGCTTCTCGACCGAGCACGACAACCGGTCGGCTGCCGAACTCGCTGCCCGCACCCACCGCTGCCCGGCCTGAGGAGGGCTGTCCCATGCAACTGCCTGACGAACAGTTCCGCGCCGGTCACATCCCCGCGGACCTCTACCACCAGATCCCGCCCGGCACCGACATGCGCAAGGTCGTGATCGTCCAGGAAGCCCCCCGCTCCTACAAGGGTCCGATCCTGCTCACCCTCGCGATCACCCTGGGCACGGTCCTGGTCCTGATCGTGATCGCCTTCGTGGTCCAGATCATCGCCGCGTCCATCGTCGCAGTGCTGTCCGCGAGCTGCGGCATCGGCTACACCCTCAGCCGCGGCTCCAAGAACCGGGAGTTATCCCGCGCGGGCACCCGCCGGCGTTCCCGCTCGCCACGCAAGTCCCCGGTCCGCTCCCGGCCCGCCCGGTCCCGGAGCCACTACCGCAAGTACTGACCGACCGGGGCGGCCTCTCTCGCCAAAGATCCGCCGCCCCGGACGGCCGCACCTCTTCCCGATCTTCCGATCCGAAAGGGCTCCGTCCATCATGCCTGCCTCCACCTCGAACCCGCCCGTCTGCCGCGACTGCGGCGGCTTCCCCGTCGTCTCGATCACGACCGGCGCCCGTCACCGCGACGGCTCCCGCGTCCTCCTGCGCGTCGTCTGCCGGGCCTGCAACGGCACCGGCCACCCCGCCCCCGCCGTCGTGCTCTCCACCCGCAGGTGAGCGCCATGGGACTCCTGAACTGGAACTCCAGCGAGCACTTCGACCACGGCGGCGACTGCCCGTGCACCCAGTGCGGCAAGCCCACCCCGCTGCGCTCCCATGACGGTGAGCCCGTCCACAAGGTCTGCGCGGAGGACTGGAACGACCGCACCCCCACCGCGCCGCGCTTCCAGCACGAGGGCCGCGACCTCGGCACCGCCCGCTACCACTCCGACCCGCCGCGCAAGAGCGGTAAGGACGGTGCGCGATGACCGAGACCTCTGCTCTCGACGGCATGCCGCTGATCGTCGTCCTGTGCGGCTCGACCGAGTTCATGGACGAATTCGCAGAGATCAACCTGCGGCAGACCGCGATGGGCCGGATCGTCCTGTCGGTCGGCTGCAACCTCAAGCAGCCGCACCCGCTGTGGGCGGACCCGGCTGACGCTGCGGCGTTGAAGCCGAAACTCGACCGCCTTCACCGCGCAAAGATCCGCCTCGCCGATCGGGTCATCGTGGTGGGCATCCGCATCGGCGCCTCCACCCGTGCCGAGATCCACTACGCCCGTGCGCTGGGCAAGCCCGTCGACTACCTCCACCCGGAGGTGGCCGTATGACCGACACCGCCACCCTGGCGGGTCTCGACCCGGCCACACTCAGCGACGTGCTGAGGGTGGCCGGCGCCGATGACTTCGACCGCTGGCACGAACAGATCAAGCGCACGGGCGGCTGCTCCGACCCGATCCGCCTGACCGGCGCCACGAAGACGATCGACCCGACGACCAAGACCGTCCTGCACGCGTACTCGACCGAGGATGAACCGGGCGGCATGCTCCGCATCGCATGCGGCAACCGCCGTGCCTCGCGCTGCCCGGCCTGCGCCTGGACCTACGCCGGCGATACCTACCACCTCATCCGCGCCGGGCTCGTTGGTGATCCGGCCAAGGGCACCCCGCACAACGTGCGCGACCACCCGCGGGTCTTCGCCACCCTCACCGCACCCTCGTTCGGCCCGGTCCACAACCGACCCGGCAACCGGCCGTGCCGCTGCGGTGCCCGACACGCGGAGGATGCCCCGGAACTCGGCACGGCGCTCGATGCGGCGACGTACGACTACGCGGGCGCAGTGCTGTGGAACAACCACGCCTCCGACCTGTGGCGCTACTTCACGATCTACCTCCGCCGCGAGATCGCCAAGCGGGCCGGACTCACCCAGAAAGACGCCCGTGAACAATCCCGGCTGTCGTTCGGCAAGGTCGCCGAGTACCAGAAGCGCGGAGCCGTCCACTTCCATGCGGTGATCCGCTTCGACGGACCGGACGGGCCCGACTCCCCGCCCCCGCACTGGGCCACCCTCGACCTCCTCACCGACTCCATCCATGCCGCTGCCGCTCGCGTCGCGGTCGACGTCCCGCCCGCCGGGGATGAGCCTGCACGCACCCTGCGGTGGGGCACACAACTCGACGTCCAGCCGATCGGCGCGTTCGGCAACGGCGAAGACCTCACAGAGCAGGCGGTCGCCGCGTACGTGGCCAAGTACGCCACGAAGGCGGCTGAGACGACAGGCACCGTGGATCGCCGCGTTGGCAACAAAGAGGCGCTGATCCTGCTCGGGGTGCCCGACCACCCCCGCCGGCTGATTGAGGCGTGCCTCGACCTCCACCGGCTCTACCCGGAACGCAAGCTCCGCGACTGGGCTCACATGCTCGGCTTCCGCGGCCACTTCTCGACGAAGTCCCGCCGCTACTCCACCACCCTCGGCGCCCTCCGCCAGGTCCGCGCCGACTACCGCGCAGCCCAGCAACGCGCCTCCCTCGGACTGCCCGACCCCGACGACCATCCCGAGGCGACCACCCTGGTGCTCGCCCACTGGACCTACGCCGGCCACGGCTACACCCCCGGCGAATCCTGGCTCGCAGCCAACATCCACCGCGACATCCAGCTCAACCGCGAGACCGCACGCGAAGCCCTGCAAGACCAACTCGAATGGGAGGAATCCGCAGCATGACCACGGCTGTGATCGAACGGAAGTGGCACACCACACGGGAGGTCGCTGAGATGCTCGGCTACGGCCTTTCCAAGACCAAGATGTTGGTCCTGACCGGCGAGATCCGCTCCATTAAGGACGGCCGTAACCGCCGCATCCTGCCCCGGTACGTGGACGAATACGTTGAGCGCCGTGCCCAGGAAGCCGAAGCGGAGTGGTCGGCATGAGCGGCAAGCGGGGCAACGGCGAAGGTTCGATCTACCCGTACAGGAACGGGTATGCGGCCTACGTCTGGGTGACCAAGCCGGACGGCAAGCGGGCCCGCAAGTACGCGTACGGCAAGACCCGCGAAGAGGTCCATGAGAAGTGGCTCGCGCTCCATGCGGAGGCGAAGAAGGGTCCGGTCGCCACTCGTCACCGGACGTTGTCCGCGTTCCTCGCGTACTGGCTCGACTCGATCGTCAAGCCGAACTTGGCTCCCCTGTCGTACGTCTCCTACGAGGGCTACGTGCGTCTCTACATCGCCCCGTACCTGGGCACGAAGCGGCTGGACAAGCTGACGGTCCGGGACGTGCGCGAGTGGCTGACCAAGCTGGCGACCGTCTGCCAGTGCTGCGCCCAGGGGAAGGACGCCAAGCGGGAAGTCCCCCGGCGAAAGTGCTGCGCGGTCGGGGACTGCTGCGAGTCGTACCCATCCCGGCGCGTGGTCCAGGGCTCCCGTGACGCTCTGCGGGCTGCGCTCACCCATGCGGTCACCGAAGAGGAGATCAGCAAAAACGTGGCGTCGTTCGTGAAGGTGCCCAAGCCTCGTCGTCGCCGGGTCAAGCCGTGGTCCGTCGCTGAGGCCGGCCGGTTCCTCGCTGATGCCGCTGCTCGGGACGATCGCCTCTTCGCGGCCTGGGTTCTCGCGCTGTGTCTCGGGCTCCGCCGTGGTGAGGTCCTGGGCCTGACGTGGAAGTCCGTCGACTTCGAGAGGGGGGAGCTGTACGTCGATCACCAGATTCAGCGTGCGGGGCGGCAGATCCTTCACCGTGAGACCAAGACCGAGGACTCCGACGACTTCTTGCCGCTGCCGGCGCTGTGCCTCAAGGCGTTGCAGATGCGCCGTGCTCAGCAGATCGGCGACCGGAAAGCCGCTGGTGAGGTCTGGCAGGACAGGCACGGGCTGATCTTCACCACGAAGTACGGGACGCCGATCGAGCCGGGCAACATGACCCGCATGTTCGCGCTGCGTGCTCGTCGTGCCGGGCTCCGGGTCATCCCGCTGCGGAACGCCCGGCACACGTGCAGCTCGCTCCTGGTGGCGCTGAAGGTGCACCCGAAGGTGGCTCAGCGCATCCTCCGGCACTCGCAGATCGCCATGACGATGGAGGTCTACGCCGAAGCGAGCGAAGAGCAGGTGCGTGCCGCGATCGGCCAGTTGTCCGACGCGATGGGCGGTACCGGTTGACGCGGTTGCTGTACTTCGCTGCTGTACGCCCCTGAAACGCCAAAGGCCCCGGATCACTCCGGGGCCTTTGAGCTGCTGTGCACTCGGCAGGATTCGAACCTGCAACCTTCTGATCCGTAGTCAGATGCTCTATCCGTTAAGCTACGAGTGCTTGTGTGTTCTGTTGTGTTTGCTCTTCCTTCCGGACTTTTCTGCCCGGTTGGCGTTGCGGGAACAACATTACATGACTGGCGGCGTGAGGCGAAATCCGTTTGCCAGACCCTGCCTGACCTGCGAAAACGACCCCAAGACGGTTCCGAGGCGACCCCTGACGCGGTCCCGTGGAGCGCCGGGAACGATCAAGAAACGACGAAGCCCCGGTCGCGAACGACCGGGGCTTCGTGATCTGCTGCGGAGGCGGAGGGATTTGAACCCTCGATGGGATTTGCGTCCCAAACCGCATTAGCAGTGCGGCGCCATAGACCGGACTAGGCGACGCCTCCAGCACAACCATCCTCGCAAGCGCGAAATGGTGCGTGCAGATGATGACACAGCCGAGCGGGCTGTCACCAATCGCCCCCCACGGTACT
This sequence comes from Streptomyces sp. NPDC017991, assembly GCF_044328075.1. Classification (NCBI taxonomy): domain Bacteria; kingdom Bacillati; phylum Actinomycetota; class Actinomycetes; order Kitasatosporales; family Streptomycetaceae; genus Streptomyces; species Streptomyces sp. NPDC017991. The sequence goes on from NZ_JBIRGP010000004.1 coordinate 134,306, forward strand.
AGGCGGAAAGGCCCGAGGGCAAAGCCCTTGTCCGCAGCGCAACGTCAGGGCCCGAACGGCGTTAGAGCAGGCGTCAAAGCTGTCGTCGGAGCAGACGTCAGAGCAGTCCGATCAGAACCGCCGTCAGAGGAGCCACCATGCTGCGCCGCATCGCCCTCACCGTCGCCACCTCCGCCGCCGCCTCCTTCGCCGCCCTGTCCGGTGCGCCGGCGGTCGCGTACGCCGATTCGTTTCCCCTCGTGCCGCCGCCGGTGAGCGGCGCGGACCGGGCCGACCACCTCACCGTGACGGTGCAGGGGGCGGGTGACGGCCGCGACGGGAGGTTCGAACTCGACTGCCATCCGGTCGGCGGCAACCATCCCCAGGCGCAGGCCGCCTGTGACTACCTGGACCGGAACACCTCGTGGGGCAAGAGCCCCTTCGCGCCCGCGCAGGAGCGCGGGATGTGCACGATGCAGTACGGCGGTCCGGCCACCGCACACGTCACGGGCACCTGGGCCGGCCGGCCCGTCGACGCGACGTACCAGCGCGGTGACGGGTGCGAGATCGCGCGCTGGGACGCCCTCGTGCCCGTACTCCCCGATCTCGGCGCGTAGACGCGCAGACGCGCATAGCAGGGCATGGCAGACGGAGCAGACAGGGCGTACGGGCGAGGCGTGCGGGCAGGGCATGTGGGTGGGGTTCGGTGAATGCGTGGGATCAGGAGGCGGGCGGGGCGGCGAATCGCGCGGTCACAGGTTCTCCAGGTCTTCTGCGTGCGTTCTGCGTCCCCTCTACGTGCGACCTCCCTCTCATCCGGCGCCGCGAGCGCAACCACTGCCCGTAGACTCCCTCGCGTGACACGTCGCGGACCCGTTGGCAAGATGGCTACCGCGGTCGGCAAGGAGCGGTAACAGGGAGGAAGCGTCTCGTGAGCAGCAGGCCATCCCGAGGCGCTGCTCGCCTCGCAGCCATACTCGACGCACTTCCCGACGCGTTGGTGCTGGTCAACGCCAACGGAACGGTCGTCAACGCCAACACCATCGCCCTGGAGGCCTTCGAGGCCCCGGGCACCGCGCTCGTGGGGCGCGGGCTGCTCGATCTGCTGCCGCAGTTCGACTCCCGGCTCATCCCGGGCACCATGCGGCGGGCCGAGACGGTCGACGAGAACGGGCGCACCCGGCCGACCCGGATGATCGCCCGCCGCACCGACGGCAGCGAGTTCCCCGTCGAGGTCACCAGCGCGAACCTGGAGAACGGGCAGCAGGCGTACGACGGTTACGGCTACACCGGCGACGAGCTGCTGATGATCGTCGTACGGGACCTCTCCGGCACCGTCGACACGGAGGCGGAGCTCGCGCGCTCGCAGCGGCAGACGGAGATGATCCTGCGTGCCGCCGCCGAGGGCGTGGTGGGCACGGACACCGAGGGACGGGTCGTCCTCGTCAATCCCGCCGCCGCCCAGATCCTCGGATTCCGGGCCAGCGACCTCGGCGGGCAGGAACTGCACCCGCTGATGCTGCACTCGCGCGCGGACGGCGAGCCCTTCCCGTACGAGGAGTCGCCGCTCGCCGACACCCTGCGTTCCGGGCGCAAGCACCGGGTGCGCGGCCAGGTGCTGTGGTCCAAGAGCGGCGACCGGGTGCCGGTCGACCTGACCACCGCGCCGGTACGGGACGGCGACCAGCTCGTCGGGGCCGTGATGACCTTCACGGACCGGCGGCCGTACGACGCGCTCGCCGAGGAGAAAGACGCCGAGGCCGAACGGCACCAGCAGGAGCTCGCGCAGGCCTCCGAGAGGCACGCCGAGGAGCTGGCCGCCCTCCGTGAGGAACACGCCGGGGTGCTCGCCGAGCTGCGCGAGCAGCACGAGGAGGAACTGGCCGCGGGTGACGACCGGTACGCGGCCCTCGGCGAGCGCGAGAAGGACCGTTACGAGGCACTGTCCGCGCGGCACGAACAGCTTCTGGCCGTGCTGGGACGCTCCCTGCGCGGGCCCCTGGACCAGTTGCGCGGCGAACTCGCCACCCTCGCGGCGGACGACGCCGGACAGCTGTGGCCCGAGGCCAACCAGGTCCTGCACCACCTCTCGGCCGGCTACTCGCGCATCACCACGCTCGTCGACAACGTGCTCGCGTACCAGCGCCTGGACTCCGGGACCGAGGGCGTCACCCGTACGAAAGTGATGCTGGACGCGGTCGTCGCCGCCGGGGTGGACGGGGCCGTCGAGCTGATCGGGCCGGGGCGGGTGCAGTTCGCCGTGCACGCGCCGCCCATCGAGGCCGAGGTCGACCCGCAGCGGCTCGCCACCGCGCTCGCGCACCTCATCGCGGATGTCGCGGGCGTCGACTCGACGGGCAACTCGCCGGCCTCGGCCGGCGGCTACATGGACAACACGGTCGTCGTGGCGGCGGCACAGCGCGGTGAAGGCGTACGGATCGAGGTACGCGGGCCGTACGCCGGGGGCGACCCGGTGCACGAGCCGATCGTGCGCGGGATCGTGCGCGCGCACGGGGGAGTGCTGCAGACGCACGAGGTCCCCGGGATGAGCGGCAGCGCGTTCGTTCTCGAAGTGCCCATCGGGGGCGGGGCGGGATCGGTCCCGGCCGTCGTTCCGGACGCGGGCGCCGTTTCCGGTGCGGGGGCAGGCCCGGACGGGACTTCGGACGGCCCTCAGGCCGCGGCAGTGGCAGCGGGCTCCGGTGCGGTCGGTTCCGCTCTCGCGCTGCCCGAGCAGGCGTCCTCCCAGGGGGGCGGGCGGCGGCGGGCCCGGCGCGCGTCCGTCGACGCCTTCCTGGAGAGCGAGGTCGGGCCCTCGACGGAGACGACCGTGCCCACCGGTCGGCGCAGGCGTGCCGCGGAGGACGGGCGGCAGCCGGCGCTGCCGGCTCAGGTCTCCGAGGACGACAGCGCTTCCGAGGGCAACGGCGGGACCGGACGGCGGCGTGGGCGGCCGAGTTCCGTCGAGGGTGGTGTCTCCGAGGGCGCTGTGGTGACCGCCGCCGAGCATGCGGCCGGTACCGCGGCCACGGGGCTGGGGGCGACCGTGCCCCCGCAGGGCGTGCCCGCGCCCGCCGACGGACGGCGTGCCCTGCAGGACGGCGCCCGACAGGCTCTCCCGGCCGCACTGCCCGCGGCCACACCCTCCAGGCCGGGGCCGGGGCCGGGGCCGGGGCCGGATGCAGACGCGGCCTCAGCAACGGGTGAGAACGCCGAGGGTGGCGGCTCTCAGCCGACCGGGCGGCGTCGGCGTGCGCTGGCCGCCGCTGCGGAACGTGCGGCGGCTCAGGAGGCGGGGCCTCGCGCGGTGTTCGCACTGCCGCCCGCCGAGGCCGACCGCTCTCCCGACTACGCCACGCAGTTCACCGAGGGCCACGGCCACGGTCAGGCACCGGCCGCCGGCGGACGCCATGACGTCGCCTTGCGCGATCCCGCCGACGATCACACTCCGCCCCAGCCGCATCCGGTGCAGGCGCCCGGCGGACGCCGACGGGCTCGGCAGGCCGCGGGCGAGGCAGCCCGCGTGGGCGAGGCAACCGGCGTAGGCATGGGCGATGTGACGCCGGACGGGGCGACCGGGATTCCCGGGCAGCAGCCGATGCCTGGCCATCTGCCTCCCGCGCAAGCCCCTCCCGCGGAGGGCGCGCCCGCTCAGCCCGTCCCCGGACAGGCCGTCCCTGGACAGCCCGCACCCGCGCCCGTATCCGTATCTGGTCAGGGAAACCCGGTGCACGGCGCCCTTTCAGCCGTCCCTGCCATGGGACAGGCCGTTCCCCCGCAGGCCGTTCCCCCGCAGCCCGTTCCTCCGCAGGGCGTCCCCCAGCCGTCCGCCCCCGGGCAGGCCCTCCCGCCGCAGGCAGGGTCTCTCACCGGTCAGGCCCTGCCGCCGCAGGCCGCTCCCGGACAGGTCGCCCCGGCCGGTCTCGCCGGACCTGCCCAAGGCACCCCCGCGGCGGCCCCCGCCCAACCGCAACCGCAGGCGCAAACGCCCGCGGCCGGGATTCCGGACGCGGACACGACCGCGCCCCCTCAGCCGTGGCCCGGCGCGACCGACACCTCCGGCGCCGGCGTACCCGTACAGCCGGAAGCCGCGGCGGCGCCGCAGCCGTGGCCCGGCACGGCCGATACGTCGGCCGCTCCTGAGCCCGCGGCGGCCCCGGAACAGCCGCGCCTCGCGCAGCCCCTCCCCGCGGAGGCGGCGGCGCCTCCCGTCGACCCCAACTCGACGCAGGGCCGGGCGATCAGCGTCCGTACGCTCGGGCAGGGTGTCCCGTTCGGCCGTCGCATGATCGACGCCCAACAGCCGAAGCAGCCCAAGCAGCCCGGCCGGACGGCGTCTCCCGCTCCTCAGGGCCGCGCACAGGCGCAGGGACAGGGACAGGCACAGGGACAGGCACAGGCACAGGCACAGCCCGTGGCGCAGGGGGCAGCCGCGCCGCAGCCCCAGGCACCCACCCCTCCCCCGCACGCGACCAACGGCTCCGGGCGGCGCCGCAAGCTCGGCACGCGGCCCGATCCCGTGGCCGAGCAGACGGACACGGGGGCGCGCTCGCACCCGGGTGCCGGTGGACAACAGTCCCGGCTCGCCCACACCACCGAGGGCACCGGCCGTTCGTACGCCATAGGAGCACCGGACCAGAACGCCGACGAAGGCCCCGAGCCGCTCGACGGCCCCGGCGGCGCGGTGGAGGTCGCGAACCAGCCCCACCCCCGGCCGATGGACGACGAACTGCCCCCGGAGCCCCTGGACAACCCGCGTCGGCTGCTGGTCTGGCCCGCGCCGGACATCACCACCCAGCAGGCCCTGAGCGACCGCGGCTACCGGCCCGTCATCGTGCACTCACGCGAAGAGGTCGACGCCCAGATCGCCGCCTTCCCGGCGGCCCTGTTCGTCGACCCGCTCACCGGCCCGATCACCCGCACGGCGCTCCAGTCGCTGCGCCAGGCCGCCGTCGCCGCGGAGGTGCCGGTCCTGGTGACCGCCGGCCTCGGTCAGGCGACCCGCGAGGCGGCGTACGGCGCCGACCCCGCCGTACTCCTCAAGGCGTTGTCGCCGCGCGACAGCGAGCAGCACCCGCCGCGCGTTCTCCTCATCGAGGAGCACGCGGAGATCGCGCTCGCGCTGACCTCGACGCTGGAGCGGCGCGGTATGCAGGTCGCGCGGGCCTCGTCCGACGAGGACGCCGTCACCCTGGCAGGGCAGATGCGGCCGAACCTGGTGGTGATGGACCTGATGCAGGTACGCCGCCGACGGGCCGGGATCGTCGACTGGCTGCGCGCGAACGGCCAGCTCAACCGCACTCCGCTGGTCGTCTACACCGCGGCCGTCGACCAGTCCGAGCTGCCGCGGCTGGCCGCGGGGGAGACGGTGCTGTTCCTGGCCGAGCGATCGACGAGCGCCGAGGTGCAGGACCGCATCGTGGATCTGCTGGCTCGCATCGGTACGAACTGAGCTTCGGCTCAACCGGGCGCCCGCGCAACCGGACGCCCGCACAACCGAGGACCCACACAAACGAACGTCCGCACAACCGAAGGCCTACGCAAAGAGGTTGGGGCGTTGTTTCACGTGAAACAACGCCCCAACCCGCGTAGCTCGCCTGCTGTGACCGTCAGAGCTGGGTGACGTCCAGCTCGCCCGCCGCGTACTGCCTGCGCAGCACCTTCTTGTCGAACTTGCCGACGCTCGTCTTCGGCACCGACGCGATGATCGTCCAGCGCTCGGGGAGCTGCCACTTGGCGATCTTGCCCTCGTCGGCGAGGAAGGACCGCAGGGTGTCGAAGTCGGCGCCGGCGCCTTCCTTCAGCACGACGGTGGCGAGCGGGCGTTCGCCCCACTTGTCGTCTGGGACGGCGACGACCGCCGCCTCGGCGACATCGGGGTGGGCCATGAGGGCGTTCTCCAGGTCGACCGAGGAGATCCACTCGCCGCCGGACTTGATGACGTCCTTGGCGCGGTCGGTGAGGGTCAGGAAGCCGTCGGCGCTGATCGTGCCGACGTCACCGGTCTTGAGCCAGCCGTCCTCGCTGAACTTGTCGTCGGGGCGCAGGGCTTCGACGCCCTGGCCGCCGTAGTACGCGCCCGCGATCCAGGGGCCCCGCACCTCCAGCTCGCCCGCGGACTCGCCGTCCCAGGGCAGCCGCTCGCCACCCGGGCCGGTCAGCCGCGGCTCGACGCCGGCGGGGAAACGACCCTGGGTGAGCCGGTACGCGAACTCCTCGTCCGAGCCGGTCTCCACCTGGGCCGGTGGCCGCGCGATCGTGCCGAGCGGTGAGGTCTCCGTCATGCCCCAGGCGTGGCAGACGCGCATACCCAGCTCGTCGAACGCCTTCATGAGGGCGGGCGGACAGGCGGAGCCGCCGATGGTGACCTGGGTCAGCGAACTCACGTCACGCGGCTTGCCCTTGAGCTCCGCGAGCAGGCCCTGCCAGATGGTGGGGACGGCGGCGGCGTGCGTGGGACGCTCTTTCTCGATCATCTCGGCGAGCGGTGCGGCCTGCAGGAAACGGTCCGGCATCAGCACGTTCACACCGGTCATGAACATCGCGTGCGGCAGTCCCCAGGCGTTCACATGAAACTGCGGGACCACGACGAGGGACGTGTCCCCGTCGGTGAGCCCCATGGACTGCGTCATGTTGACCTGCATCGAGTGCAGGTAGATGGAGCGGTGCGAGTAGATGACGCCCTTGGGGTCGCCGGTCGTGCCGGAGGTGTAGCACATGGCGGCGGCCTGGCGTTCGTCCAGCGCGGGCCAGTCGTAGCTGTCCGGCTTGTCCGCGATCAGCTCCTCGTACTCGTGCACCTGGACGGTCGCCCCGTCGAGCAGCGAGCGGTCACCGGGACCGGAGACGACCACGTGCTCGACCGACTTGAAGTGCGGGAGCAGCGGAGCGAGCAGCGGGAGCAGCGAACCGTTGGCCACGATGACCCGGTCGGCGGCGTGGTTGACGATCCAGACGAGCTGCTCGGGGGGCAGCCGGAGGTTCAGCGTGTGGAGGATCGCGCCCATGGCCGGGATCGCGTAGTACGCCTCGACATGCTCGGCGTTGTTCCACATCAGCGTCGCGACCCGGTCGTCGTCCCGGACTCCGAGGTCGTCGCGCAGGGCGTGCGCCAGCCGTGCCGTCCGTGCCCCGATCTCGGCGAACGAACGCCGGTGCGGCTCGGCCTCCCCGGTCCAGGTGATCACCTGAGACGACCCGTGGATCGTCGACCCGTGGGCCAGGATCCTAGAGATCAGCAGCGGTACGTCCTGCATCGTGCTCAGCACGGCGTCCTCCCGGGGGCGACATTGCCTACGCGGTAGTAAGGGTTGGGCTGATTCTGCTCACATACCGCGCGGTATGTCACTACTACGGGGTGATCGATCACGTCACGGCAAGGATTGCTTGCCCGGTCCCGCGCTCTGTGCCTCCACCGCGCCGGTCAGCGCACGGGGCCCAGCTCAGGGTCCTCACGGAGTTTGCCCAGCGCGCGCGACACGGCCGACTTGACCGTACCGATCGACACGCCCAGCACCTCCGCCGTCTGCGCCTCGCTCAGGTCCTCGTAGTACCGCAGGACGACCATCGCCCGCTGCCGCGCGGGCAGCTTCATGATCGCGCGCCACATCGCGTCGTGCAGCGCCTGCTGCTCCGCCGGATCCCCGGCCGGCGGAGCCTGCGGCTCCGGCATCTCGTCGCACGCGAACTCGTCGACCTTCCGCTTCCGCCACTGCGACGTCCGCGTGTTCAGCAGCGCCCGCCGCACATATCCGTCGAGCGCCCGGTGGTCCTCGATCCGCTCCCAGGCGACATACGTCTTGGTGAGGGCGGTCTGCAGCAGATCCTCCGCGTCGCACGGGTTCGCGGTCAGCGAGCGCGCGGTACGCAGCAACACAGGTTGGCGAGCCCTTACGTACGAGGAGAACGACGGGTACGCATGGGTCCGCGTCGCCACGTTCGAAGCGCTGGTGCAGACGGGTGTGGTCATGGCTCCACGCTAGGATCGCCCCCTGCTCCAGCGGATCGGCCGCAGGTCCCGAAGCTTTGTCCGCCTCAGGTTGTAGGAGGGGGGCAGGCCCCACCTCCTGAAGGTGGACACGGGGCCCAGGACCCCTGAGGGTTCGCCCCTGAGAGGCGGGCCCCCGGCGCACTCCCACCGCAGTAGCCCGGCCTCCGGCGTGGTGCCGGAGTAGTACGACCGCGTACGCAGGCCGCTCCGCACGGCCCCCCCGACAGGTCAGCCGATGCGCGCGACCGGCGCGTGCATCAGATTGCGGTCGATCAGCAGCGTCCGGCCACCGTGCCGTTCCCGTACGTTCCCCGCGTACTGGTGGATGCGCCGCGCGGGCGCCCACGCGGTCTTCCGCAGTACGGGCTCACGGTGCAGCCCGTTCCGTACGCCCCATCGCGCGAACCACACCACCGACGGCAGATCCCGCACACCGGCGCGCCGCGAGCGCTCCATGTGGCGGACTCCCGACTCGGCGCTGCTGTAGAACCCCGGCAGATACCCCCGGCGCGACACCTCACGGTTCCACCCCCGCACGAACAGGAGCGTGGTGCGGGCACACCTCTTGTTCCAGTACGCGTAAGCCTCCATGTCCAGGAAGAGCGGGCTGCCGGGCCTCATACCGAGGGCCGCCGCCCTCTTCACCGCATCGCGGGCCTCCGCCGTCCCCTGCTTCCAGGGGTGCCGCCCGATCCGTACGTTCTTCTTGTGCCGCGCGAACACACAGGTCGACTGCGAGCCCACGTACAGCGGCAGCACCCGCCAGCCCTGGTCCCGCACCGTCCGCATCCAGCGGTGGCTCAGGTGGGGCTGTGACCGGCAGGCCCGTCCGCGACCGCCGAAGTAGACACCCACCGCCCGGTACGGGGACGCCCGCCACCGTCGCATCGTGTCCGCGGACGGCGCCCGGCAGGTGTCGAACGCACGGCCCTTGAACGTGAGCGTTCCGGGTCTCGCGCCGGACTCCCGGACAGGGGAGTCCACCGGAGCGGCAGCACCCGGCGACCAGGGCCCCGCCTGTGCCGGTGGTGCCGCCGTGAGCCCCAGCAGGAGCAGCACGAACCCGAATCCGACGATCATCTTGTGACATCGCAGCCAACGCATAGGCCGAGTCAACGGCCCCGCACGCGCTGTCGGGTCCGGACACGCGCCACGTTCATCCGTCCGCCCCGCAATCAGCCCCGATCGTCCGAACCGGGGACCGGGCGGACCCCTGAATCAGGCCCGGTCGTCCGAACCAGGATCAGGCCCGATCGTCCGAACCCAGGATCAGTCCCGAGGTCGGAACGCCCGTCCCCGCGGTCACGAGCACCCGACGGGCTCCGGGTATCTGGTTCACGGACGAACCGCGCAGTTGCCGGACCCCTTCCGCCACTCCGTTCATCCCGTGCAGATACGCCTCCCCGAGCTGTCCTCCGTGCGTGTTCAGCGGCAGCCGCTCCGCCGCCACGAAGTCCGCGGCCTCACCCGGCTTGCAGAACCCGAACTCCTCCAGCTGCGTCAGCACGAACGGCGTGAAGTGGTCGTACAGGATCCCGACGTCGATCCCGGCCGGCGTGAGCCCCGACGTACGCCACAGCTGCCGCGCCACCACGCTCATCTCCGGCAGCCCCGTCAGATCGTCCCGGTAGAAGCTGGTCATCTGCTCCTGGGCGCGCCCCGCGCCCTGGGCCGCCGCGACGATCACGGCCGGCGGACGCGGAAGGTCGCGCGCCCGCTCCACCGAGGTGACGACCAGGGCCTGCCCGCCGTCGGTCTCCTGGCAGCAGTCGAGCAGCCGCAACGGCTCGACGATCCAGCGGGACGCCGCGTGATCCGCGAGCGAGATCGGTCTGCCGTGGAAGTACGCCGCCGGATTGGTCGCCGCGTACTTCCGGTCGACCACCGCGACCTGCCCGAACGCCTCGGAGGTCAGCCCGTACGTGTGCAGATAGCGCTGGGCCGCCATCGCCACCCAGGACGCGGGCGTGAGCAGTCCGAAGGGCAGCGCCCAGCCGAGGGCCGCACCCTCGGCGGACGGCACCCGGCGCTGGACCCCGGAGCCGAATCTGCGCCCCGACCGCTCGTTGAACGCCCGGTAGCAGACCACCACGTCGGCCACCCCCGAGGCCACCGCCAGCGCCGCCTGCTGGACGGTCGCGCAGGCCGCCCCGCCGCCGTAGTGGATCCGGGAGAAGAACGACAGCTCGCCCATCCCGGCCGCCTGGGCGACGGTGATCTCGGGGCTCGTGTCCATCGTGAACGTCACCAGGCCGTCCACATCGCCCGGTGTGAGCCCCGCGTCGTCCAGCGCGGCCCGCACCGCCTCCACCGCGAGCCGCAGCTCGCTGCGCCCCGAGTCCTTGGAGAACTCGGTGGCCCCTATCCCGACGACGGCCGCCCGCCCGCCGAGGCTGTCCCTCGTCCGCACGCTCATGACCGGCTCTCCGGGGTGGCCGCGGTCGTCTGCGGGGTGGCCGCGGTCGCCTCCGGGGTGGCCGCGGTCGCCTGCGGAGCACTGTCCGTCGCCGCCCGCGGCACCGGCACCGGCACCGGCACCGGCACGGTGACCGTCACCGTGCCCGTGACGTGTTTGCCGAGACTGTTGGCGCCGACGACCCGCACCGTCGCCGTGTCGCCCCGGACGTCCTCCACCACCCCGGTCAGGACCATGGTGTCGCCCGGATGGTTGGGGGCGCCCAGTCTGATCGCCACCCTGCGCAGCACGGCCCGGGGCCCGAAGTAGTCGGTGATGTAGCGCCCGACCAGCCCGTTGGTCGTCAGGATGTTCATGAAGATGTCCGGCGAACCCTTCTGCCGTGCCGACTCTGCGTCGTGGTGCACGTCCTGGTAGTCGCGGGACGCGATCGCCCCGGCGACGACCAGCGTGCGGGTGATCTCGATCTCCAGCGGTGGCAGCGCGTCACCGACCCGCGCCGGCCCGACCTCGGTGGTCATGCGTCCCCCTCGCCCTCTCCCTCACCGTGCGCGATCGACTCCCCCAGTTCCTGGAGCAGCTCGCTCCCGCATCCCAGGTACGCGTCCAGCTGCCGTCCCCACAGGAAGTGCCGGTGCACGGGGTGCTCCAGGTCGGCCCCCGTACCGCCGTGCAGATGCTGTCCCGCGTGCACGACACGCTGCCCCGCCTCCGACGCCCACCAGGCGGCGGTCAGCGCGTGCACGGCGTAGTCCAGCCCCTCGTCCCTCCGCCAGGCCGCCTCGTACGCCGTGACCCGTATCGCCTCGGTGTCCATGTGCGCGTCCGCCGCGCGGAGTTGGACACCCTGCCTGACCGCGAGCGGCTGCCCGAACTGCTCGCGGGTGTTGGTGTACGCCACGGCCCTGGCGACCGAGCCGGCGCACACCCCCGCCTGCAGCCCCGCGAAAGCCGTGCGCGCGGTGGCCAGCACGTCGTCGTACGCGCCGACGCCACCGAGTCGTTCGGCCGGTGCGGCGTCCAGGCTCAGGCGTCCGGCCGACCACGGAGCCGTCGACTCCACGGGCTCGCACCGGGCGTCGGCGGTCCGTACGAGCCATAGCCGGTGCTCGTCGTCGGCGATCAGCACATGCGTGGCGTCGCGGAGCCACGGCACCACGGGGACCACCCCGCTCAACTCTCCCGGCCCACCCGCTCGTACCACGGTGTCGGGCAGGGCGCCCGTCAGCACGACCGACCCGTCCGCGATCCCCGGCAGCAGTCGCTCCCGCTGTTTCGCCGAGCCGTGCGCCGACACCGCCAGCAGCCCGTAGACACAGCTCGCGGCGAACGGCACCTGGGCCGTCGTCCGCCCCTGCTCCTCCAGGAGGAGCACAAGACCGAGGAGCCCGATGTCCAGGACGGCGGCCGGCAGCCCCGCCTCGCACAGCGCCTTCCACAACTCCCCGTCGCTGCCCGTCGCCGCGGCGGTCAGCCGCTCGTGCGTGGACAGGTCGCCGAAGATCCGCGCGGCCAGATCGCGGGCCGCCGTCTGCTCCTCCGTCGGCGTGAAGTCCATCAGCCCCCGCTCCCCCCTACGGCGCGGAAGACCGGCAGCTCCAGCTCCTCGTCCACCCGCTCGAACTCCAGCCGCACCGGCATCCCGATGCGCACGCGGTCGTGCGGCACCCCCACCACATTGCTGATCATCCGGACACCCTCGACGAGTTCGACCAGTCCCACGGCGTACGGAGGGTCGAAGGCCGGGAAGGGCGGGTGATGCATCACCACGTACGAGTAGACGGTCCCCTCGCCGGCCGCCTCGACCGTGTCCCACTCCAGGCAGCCGCACGAGTTGCACCCCGGTAACCAGGGGAAACGCAGGGTCTCGCACTTCTCGCAGCGCTGGATGAGCAGCCGGTGCCGGGACACGCCCTCCCAGAAGCCGGCGTTGTCCCGATTGACGACGGGGCGGGGCCGCTCGGGGCGGAAGGCCGGCGCGGCTTCCCCGGTGGGCGCCATGGCCTCCACGGCTTGCTCGACCGCCGTCGCCGCCCCGCCCGTCGCGCCGCCCCTCCGGCGCCGCCCCGCAGGTACGTACTTGAGGATCCGGAACCGATGTGTCCCCGCAGGCTCGCCCCCTGCCCGTACATCCGTCCGCGTCGTGACGAAATATCCCGTGCCCAGCTTGGTCGTCTTGCGCTCGGAGACCGACTCGATCACCGAGCCGAAGGTGATCCGGTCCCCCGGGCGAAGGGGCCGCAGATACTCCTGCTCGCAGTCGGTGGCGACCACCGAGGTGTACCCGGCGGCGTCGAGCAGCCCGAGCATCTCGACGTACGCCTCCGAGCGCCCCCCATGTCCGGAGAGCCCTCCCATCGTCCAGGCCTGGAGCATGGTGGCCGGCGCGACGGCGTCCGCTCCCGCGTACGCCGGACTGGTGTCTCCCATCGCCTCGCACCAGTGCCGGATCATCGGTTCGTTGACCAGGTCCTTGCCCACACCTCCGACGGCCGTCAGCCCCTCGTACGTCTTCAACCGCGCATGGATGTCCTCGTACCGCCCCTCGGTCACCGCCGCCCCCTCGTCATCCCGAGCCGCATCGTCGCCACGATCTCCCGCTGCACCTCGCTCACCCCGCCCCCGAACGTGTTGATCTGCGCCGCCCTGTTCATCCGCTCCAGCTCACCGTCCTCGAACACCCCCGGCGAACCGGACCGGATCAGCGCGTCCGAACCGACGATCTCCTGACACATCCGATACACCGCGACGGCCGATTCGGTTCCCACGACTTTCACGCCGCTGGCATCGCCGGGTGCCAGCCTGCCGGCCCCCACATCACCCACCAGACGCCAGTTGAGCAGGCGCGTCGCCGCCAGCCGGGCATGCACCTCGGCCAGCCTCGAACGCACCCACGGCTCGTCAACCCTGCGCCGCCCAGTCACCCGATCGGGGACGCGGGCGGCGGCCAGCGCGGCCAGATAGAAGTCCTCGGCCTGCATACCGATGGCGGCGAGCGCGACCCGTTCGTGGTTCAGCTGGTTGGTGATGAGCCCCCAGCCGCCGTTCTCCTCACCGACCAGGCGGGAGGCCGGGACCCGGATCCCGTCGTAGTACGTGGCCGTCGTGGTCAGCCCGCCCACCGTCTCGATCGGTGTCCACGAGAACCCGGGCGCGTCCGTGGGGACCAGCAGGATCGAGATGCCCTTGTGCTTCGGCGCGTCGGGGTCCGTACGGCAGGCGAGCCAGATCCAGTCGGCGCGCTGGGCGTTGGAGGTGAACACCTTCTGCCCGTCGACGATCCACCCGCCGCCGGTCCCTTCGTCGAGCCCCGCGCGCCCCTCTTGCTCCGCGCGCCCCTCACGCCCCTCACGCCCCCTACGGGCACCGTCCCCACCAGCGCTGTCGCTGCCGCTGTCGCTGTCGCTGTCGCCACCACTGCCTGCGTCTCGGCCGCCGACCCGCACGGCCCGTGTCCGCAGCGAGGCCAGATCCGTACCCGCCGACGGCTCGCTGTAACCGATCGCGAACACGAGCTCTCCGCGCAGGATCCGCGGCAGGAAGAAGTCCTTCTGCTCCTCGGTCCCGTACTTCATGAGCGTCGGCCCGACCGTGTTCAGCGTGACCATGGAGACCGGGGCACCCGCGCGGCAGGCCTCGTCGAAGAAGACGAACTGTTCGTCGGCGCCCCGCCCTTGGCCCCCATAGGCCTCCGGCCAGCCGATACCGAGCCATCCGTCGGCGCCGATCCGCCGCAGCAGCGCCCGTTGCCCCGCGGAACCGGTACCGGTGCCGGAATCGGTGTCGGCACCGGCGGCGGCGCCGGTGGGAGCAGGTCCCTCGGGCATCAGGTCACGGAAGTACTCACGGAGTTCGGCGCGCAGTCGTCGCTGGCGTTCGGTGGGGGCGAGATGCACGACGACGGCCCTCCCGGACCTCGTACGAACAAGGGTTTCTGACTGTCCGTCAGATACATCCCACTGTCAAGGTTCGAGGTCGCTCGACGCACCAGGCGCGAGGCGCGGTCGCAGAGGCATGCCTGGATGCCCGGATGCCTGGATTCCCGCACGCAAAAACGTCTGCGCGTCGATGCCGAAGCACCGCCGCGCAGACGTGTTACGACCCCACAAAGCACCCCACCAAGGAGGCGTACGGCCGGCGGGGGTCTCCAGTCCCCGGCGGCCGCCGACTCACCAGAGGCGGGTGAAGTTGACGGCGATGTCGTCGTTCGACTGGTCGATGGCCGTGAACGCGGAACCGTTCACCTGCGCCGTGTTGCTCTGGTTCGAGGCGCCCGAACCGACGGCCTGCTGCTGCGTCGTGGACGAGGTGCCGTAGTTGTCGTCCCCGACTCCGCTGCCCCCGACAGTCGCCACCGCGGCGTTCGATCCGTTGTCCGCGAAAGAGCCGTTGTCGGCCGTTGCCACTCCCGAGAAGAGGGCGGCGGCGAGCGGCAGGGCTGCCGCGGCGGCGAGAACGCGGGCGGTACGGATGCTTGCCATGTCAGTTCCTCCAGAAGCGAGAAGTACGTACCGGTCGGGACCGGTTACCGGTCAGGACCGGCTGAGTACGGCTGGTTCCGGGGCAGTTGGCCGACCGCCTCGGTGATCGTTCACGACGTCGCGAGATCAGGATTGCCCACCGAATCCCCAGCGAACCACCCTGGAAGCCGCTATTCGCTCGCAAGCGTGAGTACATGTCGATAAACCCCCTTCACGCCTCTAAAACCACAGTTCAGGATGGTGCGGGCACTCAATCCCATACACCGCAAGGGATGAAGCGTTTCGTCGCCTTTTCAGCCAATCCACTTGAACGGGTTTCCCGCCCCGCACAGAGCCTCCCCACACCTCCACCCCTTCCCTTTTTCGAACACTCGTACGAACATGGATGCATGGCCACCATCGACCGGCAGGCCACGACGCTGGCCCTCGCACACGCCCTGTCAGCCGCCGAACGCGGACTGGCCGTCATCCCGCTGTCCCGGACCAAGCTCCCCGCGCTGCGCTCGCCCCACCGCGACGACCCGGCGGCACCGCCCTGCCACGGCGAGTGCGACCGCTTCGGACACGGTGTGTACGACGCCTCCACCGACCCCCGCCGCATCCGCGTGCTCTTCGCCGCCGCCCCCTGGGCCACCGGCTACGGCATCGCCTGCGGCCTGGACCCCCACCACCTGATCGGCATCGACCTGGACACCAAGTCGGGTACGGACTCGTCCGCGGCTCTTCGCGAACTGGCGCTGCGCCATCTGTTCACGATCCCCGAGACGGTCGTCGTGCTGACCCCCAGCGGCGGCCGGCACCTCTGGCTGAGCGGCCCGCCCGACGTCGTCGTCCCCAACTCCGCGAGCCGACTGGCCCCGGGCATCGACATCCGCGGTGCCGGCGGCTACCTCGTCGGCCCCGGCTCCCGTACCGAACACGGCGTCTACAGCACGGCTCCGGGCACCGCCCAGCTGCCGCCCGCCCCCTGCCCGACGTCGCTGCTGCGCCTCCTGACGCCCCCGCCCCGCTCCCACGCCCCGACGGCCGCCGCGCCGACCCAGCAGGGCCTGGGACTCGTGCAGTTCGTCCTCGCCGCGCACGAGGGCCAGCGCAACACCCGCCTGTTCTGGGCGGCCTGCCGCGCCTACGAGAACGGCTTCGGCCCGCAACTGACCGAGGCCCTGGTCGACGCCGCCGTCCGCACGGGCCTCACCGAACGCGAGGCCCGCTCGACCATCACGTCGGCGTCCCGCATGACGAGCCACCGCCCGTAGCCCGCGCCCCTGGAGCCGGCGCGGGAGACCCGGCCCACCGAGAGCCCAAAGAAGTCCGGCCCCCACCGGATTCCCTGCAACCCGACGGCAACGCACACAGGAACGGCCCCTGACCGATTTACCTGGTCAGGGGCCGTTCACCTGCGGTGGGTGTGGGATTTGAACCCACGGTCACATCGCTGCGACGACGGTTTTCAAGACCGTTCCCTTAGGCCGCTCGGGCAACCCACCCCGCGCCGCTGAGAGATCGGCGCGGGGACAAGACTAACCGGTCAGCTGTCGCCCTCGCGCTGGCCCAGGGTTACTTCGGCCGTCCGCTGCTTGCCGTCGCGGGTGTAGGTGAGCTTGACGGTGTCGCCGGGCTGGTGGGTCCAGATCTCGCCGATGAGGGTGGGGCCGCTGTCGATCACCCGGTCGTCGAGCTTGGTGATGACGTCGCCGGGCTTGAGGCCTGCCTTCGCGGCGGGGCCGTTCGGCGTGACCGCGTCGGAGTTGGCGGCGCCCTGTTCGGTGATCTTCGCGCCCGTGCCCTCCTCCAGGGAGACGGAGGCACCGATGACCGGGTAGACGGGCTTGCCGGTCTTGATGAGCTGCTGGGCGACGTTCTTCGCCTGGTTGATCGGGATCGCGAAGCCGAGGCCGATGGAACCGGACTGGCTCGTGCCGCCCAGGCCGCCGCTGGTGGACTGGATCGCGGAGTTGATGCCGATCACCGCGCCCTTGGCGTCCAGGAGCGGGCCACCGGAGTTGCCCGGGTTGATCGAGGCGTCGGTCTGCAGGGCGCTCATGTACGAGGCCTTGCTGCTGGAACTGCCGTCGCTGGAGGCCACCGGGCGGTTCTTCGCGCTGATGATGCCCGTGGTCACCGTGTTCGAAAGCCCGAACGGGGCGCCGATCGCGATGGTCGAGTCGCCGACCGCGATCTTGTCCGAGTTGCCGAGCGGCAGCGGCTGGAGGTTGTCCGGCGCCTTCTTGAGCTTGATGACCGCGACGTCGTAGCCCTGGGCGTGACCGACCACCTCGGCGTCGTACTTCTTGCCGTTCGAGAAGGTGGCCGACAGCTTGCCGCTCTCGACCGCCTCGGCGACCACATGGTTGTTGGTGAGGATGTGGCCCTGCTTGTCGAAGACGAAGCCGGTGCCCGTGCCTCCCTCGCCGTTGCTGCCCTCGGCCTCGATGGTGACCGTGCTCGGCAGCGCCGTGGCGGCCACGTTCGCGACCGTGCCCGCGTCGCGCTTGAGGTCGCCGCCGCTCTCGGACGAGGAGACCGTCGTCGAGCCCGAGGAGTCGTCGTTGCGGTCGGCCGCCCAGTAGCCGATGCCGCCGCCCACGCCGCCCGCGATCAGCGCGGCCACCAGGACCGCGGCGACCAGACCGCCCCGCCCGCCGGACTTCGGCTTGGGGGCGGGCTGCTGGTACGAGGAACCCCAGACGTCCCCGGAGCTGCTTTCGCCTCCTCCGTAGGGACCGGAACCGCCGTCGCCGCCGCCTCCGTAGGGACCCGAGCCGCCCGCGCCCCCGCCTCCGTACGGGCCGGAGCCGCCTTCGCCCCCTGCCGCGTACGGGCCGGAGCCCGCCTCGTTCGCGTACGCGGGCGTGGCCGGCGGAGGAGGCGGCCACGCGCCCGCCTCCGGAGCCGGAGCGGCGCCCTGGGGAGCCCCGGGAGGGGTCGGGGGCAACGTGGCCGTCGGCGTGTCTCCCTGGAAGGGGCCCGGCTCCTGGGGCCGGTGCCGGCCCTCTTGGGGACCCTCGGGATCCGCTCCCGGCGATACCGCCTGCTCCGGGGGCACGGAAGCAGCGGGAGTATCCACCGGCACGGGAGGTGCAGACGGGGCCGGGGGTACTGCAGTGCCCTCGTTCTCGGTGCTCACAGCTCTTCCTCTCGATCCACGGCTGTTCAGTAAGTGCGCATCCGGTCACGTTCGGTCGCGTGTGTTCAGGACTCCACCACGCGTGTTCGGGAACCGGCACGATTCAGCTGTGCATGTGCTTTTGTATGCCGTCAGCTTTTCCCACAGGACGTCAGGGCGCCATAAGCGGCACCTGTGACTCCGAGATCTTCATTTATATAGGACAGGTCTGACAAAACCACTGCACGGCCCGCACCACAGCTCCCGCCGCGGCTCCCGCCATAGATCCCGCCACCGATCCCGCCGCCGGTCCCACGCGTACCCACTCGCGATGGCACCATGACGCGGTGACCCACGCACGACAGCACCCGACCCAGGTCGTCGCCCATCGCGGGGCCTCCGAAGAGGCCCCCGAGCACACCCTGGCCGCGTACGAGAAAGCCATCGAGGACGGGGCCGACGCCCTTGAGTGCGATGTACGGCTGACCGCGGACGGGCATCTCGTCTGCGTGCACGACCGCCGCGTCAACCGCACCTCCAACGGTCGCGGTGCCGTCTCCGCCCTGGAGCTCGCGGATCTCGCCGCCCTGGACTTCGGCTCCTGGAAGAACCGCGACGAGGCACCCGACTGGGAGCAGCAGCGGCCCCCCTCCTGGGAACAGCAGTCCGTCCTCACGCTGGAGCGCCTGCTCGAACTCGTGGCGGACGCCGGCCGTCCCGTACGGCTGGCCATCGAGACGAAGCACCCCACGCGCTGGGCCGGCCAGGTCGAGGAGCGCCTGCTGGTCCTCCTGAAGCGCTTCGGTCTGGACGCGCCGTCCTCGCCCGCCGAATCGCCGGTACGCGTCATGAGCTTCTCGGCGCGCTCCCTGCAGCGCGTCCGTGCCGCTTCCCCGACGATGCCGACGGTCTATCTGCTGCAGTTCGTCTCACCCCGGCTGCGCGACGGACGGCTGCCCCCGGGAGTCCGGATCGCCGGCCCCTCCATGCGGATCGTGCGCAGTCATCCTGCGTACATCGAGCGCCTGAAGCGGGCCGGGCACCAGGTCCACGTGTGGACGGTGAACGACTCCGAGGACGTCGACCTCTGCCTCGGACTCGGTGTCGACGCCATCATCACCAACCGTCCGCGCGCGGTGCTGCGCCAGCTGGGGCGCTGAAACCGCTCCCCTCACAGCTCTCGCAGGTCCCACACGTTCCACCCACGTGGTGCCGCATATCGGCCATAAAGTCGAATTCAGGTCACTCGATTACAGGGAGTGCTCCGGCGCACTCGCTCCGTGTTCGATCGTTACGAGTGCGTCACCGCACGCGCATTGGCCGGTTTCCGGTTCATCCCAGAAGGGCATCCACACCGTGGCGTGGGGCAAAGGAGGTCTCGGGGGTGGCGTTGATGGTGGCACAAGAGGTGCCCACGTCGTCGAGCATGGCCGTACCCCATGGCCCTGCGGGCGTGGGAGAAGCAAGACACCGGATGCGGGATCAACTCCGCACCAGGGGTGTCGCGGAAACGGTCATCGACGATGCCGTACTGATCCTTTCCGAACTACTGAGCAACGCCTGCCGTCACGGCAGGCCACTGGGTGAAGCCCTGGCCGGGGACGGCGACGTCCGGGCCGCGTGGCGTGTCGAACCGACCGGCAGACTCACCGTCGAGGTGACGGACGGCGGTGGTCCGACCCGTCCGGTTCCGGCCACGCCCTCGATCACCGCGCACGGCGGCCGTGGGCTGAACATCATCACGGCGCTGGCCGACGACTGGGGTGTCAGGGACGACGCCCGCGGTGAGGTCACGGTGTGGGTGGTCGTACACAAAGGCGCCTGCGCCGTACGCCGGCGCAACGACTTCACCACGCGGGTCACGGCCCCGGCGGTGTCCGCCGCGTCCACGGTGCCCGCGATATCCGACCTGGACTTCGGGGACGCCTTCGACGGTCTGGACTGACCGATCGACGGGACCCACCCGGCAGGTTCAGCCAACGGCGCCGACGGGGCCGACAGGGCCGAAGCAGACGGAAGTGCTGGTTCCGGGACGAACCGAAGCGCCGCTCCGGGTACGACCCGGCACGTTGTCCACAGGGTCCCGTCGGCCCTCGTACGAACGGCTAGGCTCGCGCCAGTACGAGTCGAGCCGTAACCGGGAGACATCCACGATGGCCAAGAAGCGACCCCAGACGAAGGCCAAGCAGCCGCAGCGGCAGGATGGGGCCCGCGCCGCCGGCGCAGACGGACACGTCCCGGTTGTCGGAGCACGCGAGCCCTGCCCGTGCGGCAGCGGCCGCCGCTACAAGGCGTGTCACGGACGCGCCGCCGCACACGCCGTGACCGAGCTGGTCCACCGGCCGTTCGAGGGCCTGCCGAGCGAGGGCGACTGGATCGCGCTGCGCGAACTGGTGCCCGCGGCGACCGTCGAGCTGCACCTGAAAGAGGCCCTTCCGGAGGGCGTGCCGTCGGTCACCCTCGCGACGGTGCTGCCGATGGCCTGGCCGGCCCTGCGACGCGAGGACGGGTCGGTCCTCATCGGCCTGCAGAACGACACGGCGTCCGGTGACATCAGCCGCGACCTGGCCGACACGCTCCAGCGCGCGCTCACGGCGGAACCAGGCACTCCGGTGCAGGGCCGCCGCGCCCCGAGCGACGGAGTGCGCCTGCAGGATCTCCTCGACCCCGAAGGCGCGTTCGAGCCAGTTGTGCACACGGGCTTCGAATTCTGGGTTCCGGACGCACAGAACGCCGCCACGGAGGTCGCGGCCTCCCTGGAGCGCGCCAACGCCGCCGCCATCCCGACGGTGAAGCTCGCCGGCGTCGACGCCGCGTACTGGTGCGAGACCCCCGACAAGAACCACCTGCGCTGGGTCATGCCGCATCCCGAGGAGCAGCTTCTGGACGCGCTCGCGCGGCTGCACGCGGAGGGCCGGTCGAGCCTCGGTGAGGGCACCAGGCTGGTCGGTTCCTTCCGAGCCCACGGCCTCACCGTCCCGGTCTGGGACCTGCCGACCGGCGTCACGGCCGAGGACATCGAGAAGCCCGCGTCCGAGTTCGCCGAGCGGCTCGCCACCGCGCTGGCCACGGACGCACCGCTCACCGCGGACGAGCGCCGGGCACGC
This sequence comes from Streptomyces sp. NPDC017991, assembly GCF_044328075.1. Classification (NCBI taxonomy): domain Bacteria; kingdom Bacillati; phylum Actinomycetota; class Actinomycetes; order Kitasatosporales; family Streptomycetaceae; genus Streptomyces; species Streptomyces sp. NPDC017991. The sequence continues at coordinate 155,385 of NZ_JBIRGP010000004.1, forward strand.
GGCGGTCTCACCAACCGCCAGGTCACCCTCAGCTGACGCCCGGCGTACACCCGGCCCCGGCCGGCCGGCGGGGCGACAGGTGTGCGAAGCGGGTGACTCCTGTCACAACTCCCGGTCGTGACAAGCGAATCCGTGTCTGAATAGCCGAGATCGAATTTGCGAACCGCCGATCTCTTGTTACCGTTCCAATAGCCCGGTTGCTGGTGCATCCCCCGTCGCCAGCAACCGGGTCTTTTCATGTCCGGACACGGGACCGCCGTCGGCGAAGTCCTCAACGGGCTTTCAGCACAGGCGAGTTGCTTCCCGAGCGCAGAAGCAGCGGCCCGTCGGCGCCCTCGTCGGACCCGGCGAACTCAGCGATCGCCGAGTACTCCGAAGCGTCACCGGCCGTCCGCTCCCGCGGTGTCTCGCACGCCCCCGGCTCGTCGTCCGCGCCCACCGCGCAGTACATCCGCAGGGTGCGGCCTCCGGGCGCCAGAAGAGTCAGTACGGACGTGAGGGAGTCACCGGTCGCGTTGCGGTAGTAGGTACGCGCCCAGGTCTCCCGCCCCTGCGTCAGCACGCACGTCTGCGCCTCGATGCCGTCGGGGGAGGCGAGTTCGGGTCCGCAGCGGGCGGCGGTGGCGAGCCCCGCACCGAGCGTCAGGGAGCGCCCGGAAGCCGAGGGGTGCCGGTCGGCCGCCCCACCGTCGGCACGACCTGAGCCGGGCGCCCCGTCGGAACCGGGACCGCCGGAACCGGAACCGGAACCGGAACCGGCAGAAGCAGAGCCGGAACCCTCGGCTTCACGGCCGTCGGCGCCGCGACCGCCGCCCGCACGCTCACCGATCTCACGCTCACCGGCGTCACGGCCGTCGCCGTCCGACGCCGACGACTGCGCGGACGCGCGTGCGGACGACAGTGAGGATGCGGGGGAAGACGCGGAAGCCTCGCGACCCACCGGCCCCGCGGAGGCCACCGCCAGCGGCAGCGCGACCGTGAGGACGACGATGACCGCCGGCATCACCAAGCGGACTCTTCGGGGATCCGGCCGGTCGGGGTCCGGTGCGTGCGATGGGTGCGATGAATGCGGTGAGTACAGGGAGTCCAGGGGTCGTCCCCCGGAGTGACGCAGCATGAAGGGGACGATAACGAGCGAGGACGGGCGCGCGGTTCGCCGCGCGCCCGAGTCCCCTACAACTCGGGGGCGCTCACACCCGTACGAGTGAGAGCCTCCACCACCGCGTCCACCACGGCCTCGACATCGGGCACCCAGGGGGCGGCCGACCCCGGCAGCGGAGCCCGCTCCCAGCGGATCCCGCCCTGCCCGGTCTCGGACGGCGGCAGGGCCACGTAACCGCCCTCGCCGTGGAAACGCAGCGAGCCCGGCACGAAGTCCTTGGCGTAGAGCAGCTCACCCAGCTGCTCCAGGGAGTACGGCTTCACGAGCAGCGCCCAGCGCGTCGGGGACGCGATCACGGGGCCGAGGCGCATTTCCTTGAGGTCGAGGGCGGCCAGCGCCCGGGCCGCGGCCGGAGCCGGCAGGCTCACCGCGCACGGGGCCTTTCCTCCGGTGGCGAGGATGATCGGGGCCGTCGGCCGGTTCGTCCACCACCAGCGCGCCATGCGCTCGTCGGTGGTGGCCGCGAGGAGGCCGGGGTCGAAGGGGTGGGCACCTGGCACCGTGCACTCCGGGTCCGGACACCCGCATCGGGCCCGCCCCTGCGGGTCCGGGGCCACACCCGGGAGTACGGGCCACTGCCATTGGGTCGCGAACGTCAGGGCCGCGCTGAGCATCTCAGGCCTCCCGCCGTTTCGCCTGGACAGGAGCCTGCGTCGCCTTCCGAGGATCTCGCGCATGTGCGCTCGTTCCTTTCCGTTGAACGCCGAGGAACCACATCACACCATGTGTCGATCACTTCACTGTGCGTACCTACTGGCGCATCACACCCTCGTCAGAGACAAGGGGAACCCCTATGGGCCGAGCGTTGGTTGCGTCCGCGTCCATACTGCGTCTGGCTAAAGCACGGGCATGGCGTGGGGTGGCGGCGCCTGGCGTTTGCTGTCCCGCGTATATCTCGCCGCCTCCGCCACGGGAGGATGGGGCACGGTCGTCGGTGGTTAAGACGCCCGGGTCCGTCGCCAGGTTCCGGAAGGGTTCCGTGAGGATCCCCACCACACCTGGCTTTCACCGAGTACGTACCCATCACGACCGCTGTGACGCTCTGTCGAGCTAGGCCAGTCGACCGCAGTACACCGTGACTGGAGTCAGTTTTAAGCCAACTTTACCTTTCTGTAGCGGTCCCACGGACACCAGGAATCCCAGCAGGACAATGCTGGACATCCCCTTACGAGTGCGTGTACATGTGGAGACACTGCCAGCGGCGCAGAATGACATGGGGGTTTGCGATGCTATTGAGCAATACGCACCGGTCGGAAAGCCGGACACCATGAACGCCCCTCACCTCCCGAAAGTGGCCGGAATCGATTCAACGGTTCCCTCACCCACACACACTGTCGCGCCGACACGTGCCACCACGGGTTCCCCACCGGTCACTTCCCCACACGCCCCGGGCGCCGTCCTCCAGGACAGACTCGCAGGCTGGGTGTCCGATCTCACCACTCTGCACGAGCTGACCGAGCGACTGGCACGGACCGCCTCACTGGCGGACGCCCTCCAGGAACTGCTGCGCGCCGGAGCCGCCCTCGTGGGCGCCCGGCGCGGTCTCGTGGTGCTGGAACCGGGCGACGGCCTCGGCCCGGACACCACGATCGGCCTGGGCCTCGCCCGGGCGGATCTCGGGCACATCGAGACCGTCCCGCGCAGCTCCATGTCGTACGGAAGGATCCTCGACGGGCTTCCCGGGGGCGAGGGCGAGATCGCCCAGCCCGACCTGCTCTCCGAGGACGGGCTCGACCCACGGCACCGCGAGGTGGCCGCCCGGCTCGGCTATGCCGCGAGCTACGCGCTGCCGCTGTCCACGGACGCGGCAGGCCGGCTGGGCGCCGCCGTGTGGCTCTACGACGAGCCGGCCGAGCCGGTCGAGCGGCAGCGCCACCTGGCCGGCCTCTACACGGCGTACGCGGCCGAGCACCTGGACCGCCTGGTGGAACTGGAGCGCACGCGCGCGTGCATCACGACCATCTCGGAGGAGCTGCTCCCCTCCCGGCTGCCCCGGGTCTCCGGGGTCAAGCTGGCCGCCCGGCACGGCACGGGACCGCGCGGCGGCGGCGACTGGTACGACGCGCTGCCGCTGCCCGACGCCGCGCTCGGCCTCGCGGTCGGGTCCGTCACGGGGTCCGGCCCCAGTGCCGTCGCCGCGATGGGCCGGTTGCGGGCCTCCCTGCGGGCGTACGCGGTGATGGAGGGCGAGGACCCGGTCGCCGTCCTGTCCGACCTCGAACTGCTGCTGCGGCTCACCGAGCCGGCCCGCTCCGCCACCGCCCTGTTCGCGTACTGCGAGCCGGCTCTGCGCAAGATCACACTGGCCGGGGCCGGACACAGCCCGCCGCTGGTGATCGGCGAGCGGCGCACCGAGTACGTGGAGACGTCGCTCTCGGCGCCCCTGGGGATGCTCGCCTGCTGGGAGGCGCCCGGTGTGGAGTTCCGGGCCGAGGCGGGAGAGACGGTTCTGCTCTACACGGACGGGCTGCTGCACCGGACCGGCGATCCCATGGACCGGGCCTTCTCGCGGCTGCACGCGGCCGCCGCGAGCGTGCCCAGGGCGCTGCGGGCGGAGCCGGGCGCCGTCGCCGACCACGTCCTGCGGACCATGCTGCCGGACGGCCTCGACGACGCCGACAGCGACGAGGACGTGGTACTTCTGGCGGCCCGCTTCGAGTGAGCCGCAGGTCCGGCGCGGGCCGCTCCGAGTAAGCCGCGCGTCCGGTTCCGCGCGGGCCGCACATCCGGCTTCGCGTCGGCCGCGCGGGCCGGTCCCGGTGAAGCGCGGGCCCGCTCCGGGGGCCGACGCGCCCCGTGTGTGAGCCGCGCGTCATCGGGTCTTCCGGCCCTGGGCGCTCTTCCGTACGACCGTACGATGGACAGCGTCCAGAGTCGTATCGAGGAGGCAGATCGTGTCGGAGGCGCTCATTCCGGAGACCCCGGAAGCCGTGCTTGAAGATGCCGCCGACCAGGCGGATGAAGAAGAGCCCATCAAGCAGCGCAAGAACGGCCTGTATCCGGGCGTGTCCGACGAGCTGGCCGAGAGCATGAAGTCCGGGTGGGCCGACACGGAGCTGCACGGACTGCAGCCGATCGCCCAGGCCGCGCACACGGCGGCCCGCCGTGCCGCGCTCTCCGCGCGCTTCCCGGGCGAGCGCCTGGTCGTCCCCGCGGGGAACCTGAAGACCCGCTCGAACGACACGGAGTACCCCTTCCGTGCCTCGGTCGAGTACGCGTACCTGACCGGCAGTCTCACCGAGGACGGCGTCCTCGTGCTGGAGCCGGCCGCGGACGGCCACAAGGCCACGATCTACCTGCTGCCGCGCTCCGACCGCGAGAACGGCGAGTTCTGGCTCTCCGGCCAGGGCGAGCTGTGGGTCGGCCGCCGCCACTCCCTGACCGAGGCCGAACAGCTGTACGGCATCCCCGCCTCGGACGTCCGCGAACTCCCCGACAGGCTGCGCGAGGCGACCGGGCCCGTCCGGGTCGTGCGCGGTTACGACGCCGGGATCGAGGCGGCACTCACCGACAAGGTCACCGCCGAGCGCGACGCCGAACTGCGGGTCTTCCTCTCCGAGGCCCGGCTGGTCAAGGACGAGTTCGAGGCCGGCGAGCTGCAGAAGGCGGTCGACTCGACCGTGCGCGGCTTCGAGGACGTCGTACGGGTCCTGGACCGCGCCGAGGCGACCAGCGAGCGGTACATCGAGGGCACGTTCTTCCTGCGCGCGCGGGTCGAGGGCAACGACATCGGCTACGGCTCGATCTGCGCGGCCGGACCGCACGCGTGCACCCTGCACTGGGTGCGCAACGACGGCCCGGTGCGCTCCGGGGACCTGCTCCTGCTGGACGCGGGCGTGGAGACGCACACCCTCTACACGGCCGACGTCACACGCACCCTGCCGGTCAACGGCACGTACTCGGAGATCCAGAAGAAGATCTACGACGCCGTGTACGAGGCCCAGGAGGCCGGCATCGCGGCCGTGCAGCCGGGTGCCAAGTACCGGGACTTCCACGACGCCGCCCAGCGTGTGCTGGCCGAGAAGCTGGTCGAGTGGGGGCTCGTCGAGGGCCCGGTCGAGCGGGTACTGGAGCTGGGGCTGCAGCGCCGCTGGACGCTGCACGGTACCGGTCACATGCTCGGCATGGACGTCCACGACTGCGCGGCCGCGCGGACGGAGTCGTACGTGGACGCGACGCTGGAGCCGGGGATGTGCCTCACCGTCGAACCGGGGCTGTACTTCCAGGCGGACGACCTGACCGTGCCGGAGGAGTACCGGGGCATCGGCGTCCGGATCGAGGACGACATCCTCGTCACGGAGGGCGGCAACCGGAACCTGTCCGCGGGGCTGCCCCGCAGGTCCGACGAGGTCGAGGCGTGGATGGCCGCGATCACGGCCTGACCTGTGGTCGGCTGACAAGCAATGGCATGCAGTCACATCATGCAGTCACGTGTAGTGGCACCAAGTGACATGAATGGCCGGGTACCGAGGGGGTGCCCGGCCATTTTCGTCGTCCGCGGGTGATCCGTGGCTGGTCGCGCAGTTCCCCGCGCCCCCGGAAGCGCGCCCCCGGCGGGCATCCCGCTGTGGATCGTCGAGCGGACCGCGGCTTCGACGTGGGTTGTCTCCGCGGTGTGACGGGCCCGGCGGCGGCCACGCGCGCGATACGGCGTTCGGGGCTCGTGCTGGCGGTCTCGTGCGCGGTGTTCGCCCTGTCGGCCGGGGTCTCGCCGTGGACGGCGGTCGGGGTGCTGGCGGTCGGCGCGGTGCTCCAGGTCGGCGCCGAGATGCAGCAGTCGCGGGGGCCTGGCAGCTCTCCTTCGACCTCGCGCCGCCCGACCGGGTGGGCGAGTACCAGGGCTTCTTCGGTACGGATGTGACGGTGGCGCGTATGCCGGGCCCGCTGGTGCTGACGGCGCTGCTCGTGGGCCGGGGGGACGCCCGGCTGGCTGCACCTCGGCGCTCTGACGCCGACGGCCTCGTACGCGATGGGTCCCGCGGTGCGGTGGGCGACGGAGAGCCGGGCCGGGGCGCCGACGAGCGGCCGGACTACCGCGCCCTGTAGCGGCCCGGTCGCCGCACCGACGGGCGTCCTGGCCCCCGTACCGACGGACAGCCCGGCCGCCGCGCCACCCAGCAGCCCTGGTGCCGAACCGACGCTCAAGCGGCCAGTGCCGGTGAACCGACCTCCACCGGAAGCGAGTCCGCGAACAGGGCCCCCGCGAGCAGCCCGCTGCTTCCGCGGGGGCTCCACGCGCGCGCGTGGAGGTCCTCGTCGAAGGCCGCCAGGGCCGCGCGGCCCGCCCCGGTGGACGTACCGCCCGCCTCGGCGACCCCGCGCGCACCCGCCTGCACGTGCCGCAGCCCGTGCGGGCCGGCCGTGTACAGCAACTCGGTGTCCTGGAGCGTCGACATGACGGTCAGCAGGGCGTCGAGCCGCGCGTACGGCTCGGGGACGCCCGCGGTGCGGGCCGCGGCCAGCGTGTCCAACGCCCGGCGCACATGGGGGAAGCCGGCTCTCGCCTCGCCCCGGGCGCCGGCCGCGCCGTACTTCGCGGAGACCGACGAACCGCGGGAGGGCCGTCGCGGCGCCCGCCGGTCGGAGTGGGCCGCGATCCGCTTGGCGGCGGCGGTCAGGTCCTGTCCGCCGGCCCGGGGTTCCAGGGCCGCGGCGGCGACCAGCAGGCCGAGCACCCACAGCGCTCCGCGGTGCCCGCCGCCCGCCAGGGCCACCGAGTGCTCGGTGCAGCGCCCGATCGCACCGAGCTCCGCCCGCAGTCCGGGGGTCGCCGAACCGGTACGGCGGGCGGCGGCGGCCATCGCCGCGAGGCCCGGCTCCAGCGCCTTGGCCGACCAGCGCAGCGAACAGTGGTCCTCACCGGTCACCCGGACGCCGAGATCACGCGGGTCGGGCAGTCCTGGCTTGGGTGCCAGCGCCAGCTGCCCGGTGAGTGCGGTCACCGCGGCCCGCGCGAGCGTCTCGTCCGCACGGCTGCTCATCACCCGCGGCCCCCTTACGAGGAGGAGGCGGAGGAGGAGGCCGACGCGCTCGGGGCGTCGCTGGGGGCGTCGCTGGAAGCTCCGCCAGGAGCGCCGCTCGGGGGCGTGCCGCCGCCGCCCGCGCCGGTGTTCTCGGCGTCCGGGTCGACCCCGAGCGTGATGGACCCCTTGTAGCCCTTGGAGGGGTCCTTCTTGTGCACGGGTTCGAGGGTGAGCAGGCCGCTGGAGGCGCCCCCGCCGTCGTAGACCATGTCGTCGTCGAGCTTGGTCCAGGTGCCCGAGTGCTCGGAGTAGGGCTCCAGTTCGAAGATCTGCTCGGCGATGTCGTCGTCGAAGAAGAGCTGGCCGGTGTAGTTGACCTTGCCGCCCTCGTAGGTGCCGTCCTCCTTCTCGCCGCCGGTGTGCACCTTCACGTGGATGTGGCAGGTCCGCGGTGTGTACCAGCCGGGGACGATGGTCCGGAACTTGACGACCCCGTTGGCGCCCGCGATCTGGTAGCTCCGCAGATAGGTCTTGTCGTCGGCGGTCGAGCCGTCCTCGCTCTCGGCGGGCGCGGAGCCGCCGGGGTTGGCCGTCGTGTAGCCGGAGTAGTAACCCCAGGCGTCGCAGTGCCAGATCTCCACGGCCGCGCCGGCGACCGGGGCGCAGGACTCCGTGGTGTCCCGCACGGTGATCCGCAGTGTCAGCGGGACACCGCTCTTGCCCTCGGTGATGTCCTTCCTCACGAGGGCGCCGTCCAGGTAGTACGGGCCTTCGGTGACGCTGGACATGAGGACGCAGGTGCCGCTGCCCGACGAGGCCGACGCGCTGGCCGTCTCCGTGGCAGTCTCCGCGGCCGTGGCGGGCGTCCCGTCGGCGAAGGCGGACTGGTATCCGGCGATCGCGAGACCACCGGCCGCGGCCGTACCGCCGGTGACCGCGAGGGCCCGGCGCCGCGTGAGGCTCGTCCCTTTGTTTGTTCCCGTCATGACAGAAAAGCTAGGGAGGCCACCCGTCAGGGACATGGGTGAAAGCTGTGAGCGCCCTGAGAATGCCGGGGAAGCTGAAATCGGCGGGAAAACACCCCTCTTTAGGGCCTGGAGGGAGAGCCCTTGGGAGGGCCCTCCAGAGTGAATCGCTTGGGTGAGTCGCCGGGTCAGTCGCCGTGTGGGACGCCGTGTGGGACGCCGGGACGTGTCGTCAGGTCGCCAGCAGCGGCGTGCCCTCGCGCCACTTGAGGATCTTGTCGAAGCTGACCACGGCCCCGCCCCTGACGGAACTGCCGATGTGGACGTGGTCGGCGAGCTCCTGGATCAGACACAGACCCCGGCCGTGCTCCGCGTCGCTGTGGGAGGGCCGCAGGGGCGCACGACCACGTCCCGACGGGAACCCCGGGCCGGAGTCGGTCACTTCGATACGGCACTTCTCGCCGTCCAGATAGGCCGTGACCCGGTAGGCCTCGGTGTGCTTGCCCCGGTCCGTATCGCCCCCGTGTTCGACGGCGTTGGCGCAGGCCTCGCTCAGCGCGACGGAGATGTCGTAGGAGATGTCAGGATCCACCCCCGCGGACTCCATCGTGCCGATCAGCAGGCGCCGGGCGAGCGGAACACTCGCCGCCTCACGCCGGAGATGGAGGGACCACCAGATGCTCATGCTCCAGCCTCCTGGCCGCGGCTCGACATACCGTTACGTATTGCCGGGAGAACCCGGAACTAAGCGTGCGGTCGACGTGACAACGCCCATACGGGGGATGTACCGAGGCCATCTGCCCGTGTATGGCCGATGTGTATACGACACGCAGACGACACACAGCCGACGCATGTGCGGGCGAATGGCACCAGAACCCCATCTTCCGGTCCGCACGTCACCTTGTGGACCTGCCGTATGGGGCGGGTAAGGCCAGTGCGATGATGAGCCCGCCATGACTGCCTCCTACCAGCGCGCGCGCACCGGAGGTGATCTCCGGGTCCTGAGGGCCGCGGTGTTCACCGCGGTCTGTGTCGTGCTGGCCGCGGCCGGCCACTCCATCGCCTCCTGCGCGACGGTTCCGCTGTGGTCGCTCGGGGTGGGCTTCCTCGCCGTCTTCGCCGTCGCGGCGCCGCTCGCCGGGCGCGAGCGCTCACTGCCGGGCATCACCGTGCTCCTCGCGACCGGCCAGACGGTGCTGCACACGCTCTTCGGACTCGGACAGCACGGCACGGCGGTCACCGCTTCCACCGCTTCCACCGCGTCCACCGGTGTGGACGCCTCACTCGTGGCCCGGGCCGCGCGGCTGGTCTGCGGCGCGTCCGTCGCGACACTCAGCCCCGCCCAGGCCCAGCGGATCCTCGCCGACGCCCAACTCGGCACCGGTACGGGCGCTGGCGCGGGCGCGGACACCTCGCACGCCCTGCACGAGCAGGCGGGCGCCATGTCGGCCGCCGTCGGATCGCCGTCGTCGGTGCTGCCGTCACTGCCGATGCTCCTCGGTCACGTTCTCGCCGCGGTCGCCGCCGGGTGGCTGCTGCGCCGCGGGGACATCGCCCTGCGGCGCCTCCTGCGGCTCTCGGCGCACGGAGTGGCGGAAGGGCCGCTGGTCTCCCTGCGCGGAGCCCTGGCACTCGTACGGGCCCTGCTGTCGGGCCTGCCCGGCGTGATCCCGGCGATGCCCGGCGCACCGCGCAGCTGGGCCTACGAGCCACCGGTCGCGCGTACGACCGCTCTTCAGCACTCGGTCAGCCGGCGCGGTCCGCCGGCCGGCGAGGCACTCACCCTCGCCGCCTGACACGACGCAGCACTTCGGACGTATCACTCCGGGGGTGCCGTCGTGCGGCACGCGCGCGTGCCCGCTCCCGCACGGGCGCAATCCCCAGTTCCTCACCGAACGGTTCTTCACCGAACCAGTGCTGAAAGCGAAGTGTTTCCTGCCATGAAGGCTTCTCGTATCGCCGCGACCGGTGTCGTCGCCGCCTCCGCCGTCCTCGTCCTGTCCGGCCCCGCGTTCGCGCACGTCAGCGTGCAGCCCGAGGGCACGGCCGCCAAGGGCGGTTACGCGACGGTCAACTTCAAGGTGCCGAACGAGCGCGACAAGGCCTCGACCACCAAGCTGGAGATCAACTTCCCGGCCGACCACCCGCTCGCCTCGGTCATGCCGCAGCCCGTCGACGGCTGGAACGTCAAGGTCACCACCTCCAAGCTCGACAAGCCGCTCGAACTGCACGGCGAGAAGATCAGCGAGGCCGTCACCAAGGTCACCTGGACCGCGGACGGCAAGGGCATCCAGCCCGGCTTCTTCCAGAAGTTCCCGCTCTCCATCGGCGCGCTGCCCGAGGACGCCGACGAACTGGTGTTCAAGGCGATCCAGACGTACTCCAACGACGAGGTCGTGCGCTGGATCGAGACGCAGGAGAAGGGCGAGGAGGAGCCCGAGACGCCCGCTCCGGTGCTCGCGCTGTCCGCCGCGACCGACGACCACCACGGGTCCGCCGCCTCCGACGACGACGCCGAGGAGGAGGGCGACGACGCCAAGGCCGCCGCCTCGACCACCGAGGCCGCCTCCGACGACAGCAGCGACACCACCGCCCGTGTGCTGGGCGTCGTGGGCATCGTCGTCGGTGTGGCGGGCGTGGCGTTCGGCGTTCTCGCCAGCCGTCGGCGTACCAACGCATAAGTCCAGTACGACCTGCGCGCAGGTCCGGACCGGCCCGCGCCGGCCCGGTACGGCCTCCGCGCAGGTCCGGTCCGACCGATCCGACGTCGGACGCTCACCGCGATCCCCGACCGGTCCGTTTCCGGCCGGGGCCGGGGCCCGTACACAGGAAATCGTGGGTGCGGAGTCCCCAGGAGAATGCACTATGCGCAAGAAGACGTACGCCGTGGCCGCTCTGTTCGCCGCGGCCGCTCTGACCCTTTCCGCCTGCGGCAGTGGCGAGAGCGGTGACAACGCCGTCGCCGAGGTGTCCACCGAGACCGGCTCGGACAAGGCCGCCACGGTCCTCGACAAGCCGTTCGAGAAGCCGGACCTCGTCCTCACCGACACGCAGGGCAAGAAGTACGACCTCCGCGAGGCGACCGCGGGCAAGCCGACGCTGATCTACTTCGGCTACACCAACTGCCCCGACGTCTGCCCGCTGACCATGAACAACATCGCCGTCGCCAAGAAGCAGCTCGCCCAGGACAAGAAGCTGTCCCAGGCCGAGAAGGACTCGCTCCGCGTCGTGTTCGTCACCACCGATCCGGAACGCGACACCCCCGCCGCGCTCGGCAAGTGGCTCAAGGGCATCGACTCGGACGTCGTCGGCCTGACCGGCTCCTTCGACACGATTCAGGCGGGCGCCCGGACGCTGGGCATCTCCATCGAGGCGCCGACGAAGGGCAAGGACGGCAAGGTCACCTCCATGCACGGCACGCAGGTCATCGCCTTCTCCCCGAAGACCGACGCCGGCTACGTGCTGTACGGCGAGGACGCCACCGTCGACGACTACACCAAGGACCTCCCCGCGCTGATCAAGGGCGCGAAGCCGTGACCCGTCGTACGGCGTCCGCGGCGGCCCTCGTGGCTACCGCCGCACTGATCCTGACGGGCTGCGGGGACTCGGACTCCGGCGGCTCGGGCGGCAACGGGAGCGGACTTTCGGTGGGCTCCGCCTACATGCCGCAGCCCGTGTCGGACTCCATGGCGGCCGGTTTCCTGGTCATCGCCAACGACGGCGGCGCGGCCGACCGGCTGTCCTCCGTCACCAGTGACGTGGCCGGCGAGGTCACCATCCACACGACGGTCGGGCAGTCGATGGAGCAGGTGAAGGACCTCGGCATCCCCGCCCACGGCAAGCTCGTCCTCGAAAGCGGTGGCGACCACCTCATGTTCGAGAAGCTGAAGCGCAAGCCGAAGGAGGGCGACACGGTGTCCCTGGAACTGCGCTTCACCGAGTCCGACCCGATCAAGGTCGAGATGCCGGTGAAGTCCGCCACCTACCAGCCGTCGGCGGCGACGAGATCGTCATCGTCCTCGCAGTCGACTGCACGTTCGTCTGCACATTCGTCCGCGCGCTCGGTTGCACGCCCGTCCGCCTCGCACCTGTCCGCCTCACACCTGCCCGCTCTGCCCGCCCTGTCCGCTCTGTCCATGACATCGCACCACTGAGGGAGGGACCACCGTTGAGTCAGACCATCGCTCCCCGTGTGCGGACGCTGTTGCTGCTGATCCTCGCCGTCACCGGCGCGCTCCTCGCCGGGGCCGTGCCCGTCTCCGCGCACGCCGCCCTGACCGGGAGCGACCCCCAGCAGGGAGCGGTGGTCGCCGAGGCCCCCGCCCAGGTGTCGCTCACCTTCTCCGAGCAGGTCGCGATGTCCGACAGCTCGGTGCGCGTGCTCGACCCCAAGGGCAAGCGCGTCGACACCGGCAAGACGTCCGGGCAGGGCGGCAACACGTACGCCGTGAAGCTGCACTCCGGCCTGCCCGACGGCACGTTCACCGTGACCTACCAGGTGGTGTCGGCGGACAGCCATCCCGTCTCCGGTGCCTTCACCTTCTCCATCGGGGCGCCCTCCACGACCACGGTCGCCGTGTCCGACCAGGAGGCCGGCGGCGGGCTCGTGGGCGGCCTCTACGGCTTCGCGCGCTATGTGTCGTACGCAGGATTCATCCTGCTCGTCGGCGGCTCGGCCTTCGTGCTGGCCTGCTGGCAGCGCGGCACCGGTGTGCGGGCGGTGCAGCGGCTCGTGGTCTCCGGGTGGCTCGCCCTGACCGGGGCCACGCTCGCCATGCTGATGCTGCGCGGGTCGTACACCGGCTCGGGGAAGTTCGGGGACGTCTTCGACCTGAACCTGCTCAGCGAGGTGCTGCAGACCAAGACGGGCGCCGCCCTGGTGTCGAGGCTGCTGCTACTCGCCGCGGCCGCGCTGTTCATCGCCGTGCTCTTCGGGGCGTACGAGAAGCGCGAGGACGAGGAGGAGAAGGGCGATCTGACCTTCGGGCTCGCCATCGGCGGGTTCGTCGTGGCGGCCGGTCTCGCCGCGACGTGGGCGATGGCCGAGCACGCCTCGACCGGTCTCCAGGCGGGGATCGCGATGCCTGCCGACGTGCTGCATCTGCTCGCCGTCGCGGTCTGGCTCGGCGGGCTGTCGACGTTGCTGGTGGTGCTCTACCGGGCACCGTCGATCGAACGGTCCGCCGTACAGCGCTTCTCCAAGGTCGCGTTCGGCAGCGTGACCGTGCTGGTCGTGACCGGGATCTACCAGTCGTGGCGGCAGGTCGGCACGTGGTCCGCGCTCACCGGGACCTGGTACGGGCAGCTGCTGCTGATCAAGGTCGGCCTGGTGGTCGTCCTCGTCGGCATCGCGTATGTCTCGCGCCGCTGGACCGCCCGGCTGGCGCAGACGCCGGCCAAGGAGCCGGTGAAGGCCTCGGTCGGGGCCGCGGCATCGAAGAAGTCGAACGGATCGGCCGGATCGTCCGGAGCCAAGGGGGCTAAGGGGTCCAAGGGGTCCAAGGGGCCGAAGAGCTCTGAGGGATCGAAGGCGTCCAAGGCCTCCAAGGTGTCCAAGGTGTCCGCCGGGTCCGCGGCATCCGCCGGATCCGAGGAAGGCCCGGACGGGAAGGAAACGGTCCCCGCGGGCAGCGCAGGCGGCAGCGGTGGCGGCAAGCGGGCAGCCCAGCTGGCCCGGCAGCGGGCCGCGGTGTCCATCGCGCGCGACAAGCGCCTGCGCGACGCCGACCCGCTCCGCTCGGGCCTGCGCCGCTCGGTGCTCGCCGAGGCGGGCGTCGCGGTCGTCCTGCTGGCCGTCACCACCGTGCTCACGTCCACCGAGCCCGGACGTACGGAGGAGGAGGCGAAGGCCGCCACCGCCGCCGCGTCCGCGGAGCAGACCGGTGAGGCGCTGTCGCTGGACATCCCGTTCGACACGGGCGGCCAGGACGGCAAGGGGATAGCCCGCGTCGAACTGGACCCGGCCCGCGTCGGCGGCAACGACATGCACGTCTACGTGGAGCGGCCGAACGGCAAGGCCTTCGACATTCCCGAGGTCAAGATCGCCTTCACCCTCAAGGCGAAGGACATCGGACCGCTGCCCGTGGTCCCCGACCGCATCGCCACCGGACACTGGACGGCGAGCGGGGTGCAGATCCCCATGGCGGGCAGCTGGCAGATCGAGGTGACCGTGCGGACGTCCGACATCGACCAGGTGACCGTGGACAAGAACGCGCAGATCGGCTGAACGACACCATGGCTGAACAGTCCACTCCGAAGCCCCCTGTTCCGAAGGGCTCCTCCAAGAGCGTCGTCTCCCGGCGGCGCCTGCTCGGCACCGCCGGTGCCACGGGGCTCGCGCTCGGCGCGGCGGGCGGAGCCGCCGGTTACGCCGCCGCGCCCGCCGCCGACCGGACCGCGCTCCTCAACTCGGTGGGCGCGGACGAGGTGATGTTTCACGGGAAACATCAGCCGGGCATCACGACCGCCCTGCAGGCCAAGGGCCATCTCGTCGCCTTCGACCTGGCGGCGGGCGCGGGCCGCAAGGAGGCGGCCGCCCTGCTGCGGCGCTGGTCGGCGACCGCCGAGCGGCTGATGGCGGGCGAGGCGTCCGCGAACGACGACACGGACGTGGCGCGTGACGCCGGCCCCTCCTCCCTCACGGTCACCTTCGGCTTCGGCCACAGCTTCTTCGCCCGTACGGGACTGGAGAAGCAGCGCCCGATCGCCCTCGACCCGCTGCCCGACTTCTCGTCGGACCATCTCGACAGGGCCCGCAGCAACGGCGATCTGTGGGTGCAGATCGGCGCGAACGACTCCCTCGTCGCCTTCCACGCCCTGCGCGCGATCCAGCAGGACGCGGGCCGGGCGGCCAAGGTGCGCTGGCAGATGAACGGCTTCAACCGCTCACCCGGCGCCACCACGCGCCCGTTGACGGCCCGCAATCTGATGGGGCAGATCGACGGCACCCGTAATCCCAAGCCCTCGGAGTCCGACTTCGACCGGCGGATCTTCGTGCCCGACGCGAGCGACCCGGCGTGGATGGCGGGCGGCTCGTACGCCGTCGTACGCCGTATCCGCATGCTCCTCGACGACTGGGAGAAGCTTTCGGTCTCGGACCAGGAGGACGTGATCGGGCGCCGGAAGTCCGACGGGGCGCCGCTGTCCGGCGGTACCGAGACGACCGCGATGGATCTGGAGAAGACCGGCGGCGACGGCAAGCTGGTGGTCCCCGTCAACGCGCACGCCCGGATCACCCGGCCCGACGAGAACGGCGGCGCGGCGATGCTCCGCCGGCCCTTCTCCTTCCACGACGGCATCGACGCGGACGGGGTGCCGGACGCGGGGCTGCTCTTCGTCTGCTGGCAGGCCGACCCGTTGCGCGGCTTCGTACCGGTGCAGCGCAAGCTCGACCGCGGGGACGCGCTGTCCACCTTCATCCGGCACGAGTCGAGCGGGCTGTTCGCGGTGCCGGGCGGCGCGGCGGAGGGGGAGTACGTGGGGCAGAAGTTGCTGGAGGGCTGAGATCCGCTCATTGGGGCGTGGTTCCGGAAGCGTGAGCCCGTTTCCGGAAGCGTGAGCCCGGTTCCGCAAGGCCCATTAGGGTGAGGCCATGCCAGCCAGCTACGCGTATCTCGGCCCCGAGGGCACCTTCACCGAAGTGGCCCTGCGGACTCTTCCGGAGTCGGCCACCCGGCAGCTCGTCCCGATGGTGTCCGTTCCGGCGGCGCTCGACGCCGTCCGGGCCGGTGAGGTCGAGGCCGCGTTCGTGCCGATCGAGAACTCGGTGGAGGGCGGCATCACCACGACGATCGACCAGCTGGCCGTCGGCGAGCCGCTGATGATCTACCGCGAGGTGCTTCTCTCGATCACCTTCGCGCTGCTGGTCCGCCCCGGCACGAAGCTGTCCGACATCAAGACGGTCAGCGCGCACCCGGCCGCCCAGCCGCAGGTGCGCAACTGGATGAGGGACCACCTCCCGGACGTCGTCTGGGAGTCGGCGGCCTCCAACGCGGACGGCGCCCGCCTGGTGCAGGAGGGGCGTTACGACGCGGCCTTCGCGGGCGAGTTCGCGGCGGCGCGGTACGGCCTGGTGGCCCTGGAGACCGAGATCCACGACGCCGAGAACGCGCAGACCCGGTTCGTCCTGGTGGGCCGGCCCGCCCGGCCCGCGGCGCCGACCGGTGCGGACAAGACGTCCGTGGTGATCTGGCAGCGCGACGACCATCCGGGTGCCCTGCTCGAACTGCTCCAGGAGTTCGCGGTCCGCGGGGTCAACCTGATGCTCCTGCAGTCACGGCCGACCGGCGAGGGCATCGGCAACTACTGCTTCGCCATCGACGCGGAGGGGCACATCGCGGACCGGCGGGTGGCGGAGGCGCTGATGGGGCTCAAGAGGGTCTGCCCGAAGGTGCGGTTCCTCGGGTCCTATCCGCAGGCCGACGTCGATCCGAAGGACATGCGCGCACCGCGGGCCGGAACGTCGGACGGCGAGTTCGCGGCGGCCTCGGACTGGCTGGCGCGCTGCCAGGACGGCCGTTTCTGAGTCGGTCCTACCTGCAGATTTTCTTCATCCACAAAGTTATCCACAGGCTTGCTTCTCGACCTGGGGACAAGTCGACAACGAAGTGCGACACAGTCGACAAATCGTCCTACAACCCACCACTGCGTCCACAGCCTCACAGGTCACCCTTCGTCCACCTGTTTTCCCTGACCAATCCCTTAGAGGGAACCATTTCCACCCGAACGTGGGTGTAGAGAGGGTTTGGCTCGCGAATTCCCCGTCCCGGATGCGGCTTTCGGAACGATCACTTCCGATGTCCACAGATCTTTCGCACAGCCTGTGGATAACTTTTCGGGAATGCGGATCCCTGTGGACAACCCCCTGCCAAGTCCCTTGTCCCGCAAGGGAATCGAGTCAACCCACCGCATCCCGTCTGCCCCGTTCCAGGGAGTCGGGCCCTTTTCGATTGACGCGGATCGGCACAATCCAAACGAATCGTCAATTATTGCAAAGCATGACAGAAGCGACAGATCGGAATACCGGGTCGTGTCCCGGAACCCCGCACCGGTAACCTTGTGGGGTGATTGACCTTCGCCTGCTTCGTGAGGACCCCGACCGTGTGCGCGCCTCCCAGCGTGCCCGTGGAGAGGACGTCGCGCTCGTCGACTCCCTCCTCTCCGCCGACGAGCGGCGCAGGTCGTCCGGCGTCCGCTTCGACGAGCTGCGCTCCGAGCAGAGGGCGCTCGGCAAGCTCATCCCCAAGGCCTCGGGCGACGAGAAGGCCGAGCTGCTCCGGAAGGCCGGCAAGCTCGCGGCAGACGTCAAGGCCGCCGACGCCACGCAGCACGAGGCCGACGAGGAGACCAAGCGCCTCCTCAAGCAGCTCGGCAACCTCGTACACCCCGACGTCCCGGTCGGCGGCGAGGAGGACTTCGTCGTCCTGGAGACGCACGGCACGATCCGCGACTTCGGCGCCGAGGGCTTCGAGCCCAAGGACCACCTGGAGCTCGGCGAGGCGCTGGGCGCCATCGACGTCGAGCGCGGCGCCAAGGTGTCCGGCTCGCGCTTCTACTACCTGACGGGTGTCGGCGCGCTCCTGGAGCTCGCCCTCGTCAACGCGGCGATCACGCAGGCCACGGAGGCCGGCTTCATCCCGATGCTGACCCCGGCGCTGGTCCGCCCGCGCGCCATGGAGGGCACCGGCTTCCTCGGCCAGGCCGCGGAGAACGTGTACCACCTGGAGAAGGACGACTTCTACCTGGTCGGCACCTCCGAGGTCCCGCTCGCGGCGTACCACATGGACGAGATCCTCGACGCGGACAAGCTGCCGCTGCGCTACGCGGGCTTCTCGCCGTGCTTCCGCCGCGAGGCCGGCACGTACGGCAAGGACACCCGGGGCATCTTCCGCGTGCACCAGTTCGACAAGGTCGAGATGTTCTCGTACGTCGATCCCGCGGACGCGGAGAACGAGCACCAGCGGCTCCTCGACTGGGAGAAGCAGTGGCTGACCGGCCTCGGGCTGCCCTTCCAGGTCATCGACGTGGCCTCGGGCGACCTGGGTTCGTCCGCCTCGCGCAAGTTCGACTGCGAGGCGTGGATCCCGACCCAGGGCAAGTACCGCGAACTGACCTCGGCCTCGAACTGCGACGGCTTCCAGGCCCGCCGGCTGTCGGTGCGTATGCGGGACGGCAAGAAGGTGCAGCCGCTCGCGACACTGAACGGCACGCTGTGCGCCGTACCGCGCACGATCGTGGCGATCCTGGAGAACCACCAGCTCGCCGACGGCTCCGTACGGGTGCCCGAGGTGCTGCGTCCGTATCTGGGCGGCCGTGAGCTGCTGGAGCCGATCTCCAAGTGACCGGCACCACCGAGTCCACCGAGTCCACCGGGGCCGCCGAAGTATCCGGGGCGTCCGGGGCGTTCCCGTACAAGCTTGTCGCGACCGATCTCGACGGAACGTTGCTGCGCTCCGACGACACGGTCTCGGAGCGCACACGCGAGGCACTCGCCGCGGCCACCGTGGCGGGTGCCGCGCACCTCGTCGTCACCGGCCGGGCGGTGCCCTGGACCCGGCACATCCTCGACGACCTCGGGTACGAGGGCCTCGCGGTGTGCGGCCAGGGGGCGCAGCTGTACGACGCCGGGGCGCACAGACTGCTCACGTCGGTGACCCTCGACCGGCAGCTGGCGGGGCTCGCGCTCGCCAAGATCGAGGCGGAGGTCGGCCCGCTGGCCCTCGCCGCGAGCCGCGACGGTCTCGACGGTGACGTCCTGGTCGGCCCCGGCTACCGGGTGCAGGGCCTGCTGCAGTCCGTCCCGTTCACCGACGTGGCCGAGCTGTGGGCCGCACCCCTGACCAAGATGTACATCCAGCATCCCCGTCTCACCGACGACGAGCTGACGTCCGCGGCACGGGCGGCGGCGGGCTCCCTGGTGAACATCGTGATGGCGGGCGAGGGCATCGTGGAGATCCTGCCCCTGGGCCTGTCCAAGGCCACAGGGCTCTCCCTGGCGGCCCGCCGCCTGGGCGTGAAGGCCGCCGACACGATCGCCTTCGGCGACATGCCGAACGACATACCGATGTTCGCGTGGTCGGCGCACGGAGTGGCGATGGCCAACGCCCACACCGAACTCAAGGCCGTGGCCGACGAGATGACCCTGTCGAACGACGAGGACGGCATCGCGGTGGTGCTGGAGAGGCTGCTGGGCTAGTACCGCGGCAGGCAACGTTTGCCTGTCGCGGCCCCAGCCGCTCTGCGGCATCTCGGGGCCCCGCCCGGGGAGGGCGGCCCGCGCGGAGGTACGCGCTCGAAGCGGCCGCCCCGGGCAGCTCCCGTACGGGGCGGACTCGACGGAGCTGACTACTCCGGAGCCCGCACGCTGCCCTCTCGGGAGACCGACGAACTGCCACTGACGGGCATCGTCGTGCTCCTCACCCGGACTGCGGCGCCGGATGAATCCGGCGGCCTGGGACATGACCACTGTGCCCGTGGGACGAGTCGGACGCCACCGAATAAAAGGGCGCGTCCGGCGCACCGCGGGCGGGAGGATCAGCGGCGCCGCCACCTGCGCCGCCGCGCCTTGCTGAAGAACCATCCCGCGGGCGGCTCGTCGGAGCGCCAGGGCTGCGGATCGGGGCCGCCCTCGCGCCAGCGGGCCGCGAGCATACGGGCGCGCGCGGACGGCTCAGCCGTATCGGCGGACCGTATGAAGTCCTCGTCCAGGACGAGTTCGTCCCAGACCTCCCCGGCGGCCTCCCCCTGGCCTTCGCCGTGGCCCTGTCCGTCACCGCGTGGTTCCTGCGCTGCCATCCCCGTTCCTCCTCGTCGCATCCCCTCGGACAAGTGTGCCGTCACCGGCGTAAAACCCACTTCAAGATCGAGAATCCACGGCTGGATCAAACCAGATGCGGCTCCACGCACGCGTGGAGCCGCATCGACCACCCGAAGCCCCGCCTTCCGGGGCCCCGGTACGGCTACTCCTCGCCGGCCAGCGTCAGCGTCCGCAGCTTCTGTCCCGCGAACCAGGTGGCGGCGACGGTCACCACGACCAGCAGCACCGTGCCGGTGGTGAGACCCACGTCCGAGGTGACGAGATCCCCGCCGGACACCTTGTGGGCCACCGCGAGCGACCACTGCTGGACACTGAGCGTCCTCGCCCCGGAGACCAGCGTCCCGAAGAGGGCCTCCCACACGAGGGCGTAGACGAGCCCGAAGACCACCGCGTGCCGCGTGATGGTGCCGAGCAGCAGGAAGAGCGCCGCGTACGCGATCGAGGCGACCAGTGCGGCCACGGTGTAGGCGACGGCGACCTGCTGGCCGTTGCCGTTGAGGATCAGCCCGGCGAGGAACGTCGGGACCGCCGAGAACACCATGGTGACGGCGACGGCGACGATCAGCTTGGTGAAGATGATCGTGGGGCGCTTGATCGGCTTGGCGAGCAGGTAGACGACCGAGCCGTCGTCGATCTCGGGGCCGATCGCGCCGGTGCCCGCGATGACGCCGATGATGGGCACCATCGTGGCGAGCGCGAAGCCGCCGAGGACGTCCGCGGCCACCTGGTCGTCGGCGCCCGTGAAGCCGCGTACGGCCGCGGAGATGACGATCAGCAGGACGGGCAGGGCGCCCAGGATGAGGGCCCGGCGGCGGCCGAGGAGGCCGCGGTAGGTGAGCCGGGCGACTGTGGGGTCGTACATCTTTCGGCCTCCTACGCCGCGACGAGATACGAGAAGACGGACTCAAGGGACTCGTCGGACGGCGAGACCGTGAGCAGTCGGATGCCGTGGTCGCGGGCCACTCGCGGCAGCAGTGCCGTGAAGCGCGGGAAGTCGACGGCCTGGATGCGCAGGGCGCCCTCCTGGAGGTCGACCTCGATGCCGGACGTCGACGGGTCGGCGATGAGCGCCGCCGCGAGCGCGCGGTCGTCGCTGGAGCGGACCAGATAGCGGTGCGGGCGGTCGGTCATCAGGCGGCGGATCCGGCGGAAGTCACCGCTGGCCGCGTGCCGTCCGGCGACGATCACCTCGATGTGCGAGGCGAGCTGCTCGACCTCCTCCAGGATGTGCGACGAGAAGAGGACCGTGCGGCCCTCGTCGCCCATGCGCCGCAGCAGCTCCATCAGTTGCATGCGCTGGCGCGGGTCCATGCCGTTGAAGGGCTCGTCGAGCAGCAGCAGCGAGGGGTTGTGGACGAGCGCGGAGGCCATCTTCACGCGCTGGCGCATGCCCTTGGAGTACGTCGAGATCTTCCGGTCCTGCGCGTACTCCATCTCGACCGTGGCGAGGGCCCGGTGCGCCGCCTTGTCGCCGAGACCGTGCAACTCGGCGTTGGCGACGACGAATTCGCGGCCCGTGAGGAAGTCGTACATCGCCTCGCGCTCCGGGACGATGCCGATCTGCTTATAGATCTGCTCGTTGCGCCAGGTCGGCCGGCCGTCGAGGGTGACCGAGCCGGTGGAGGGGGCCAGGAAGCCGCCCATCATGTTGATGAGGGTGGACTTTCCGGCGCCGTTCGGGCCGAGCAGGCCGGTCACGCCGGGGCCGATGGTCATGGTGATGTCGTTGACGGCCACCACGTTGCCGAACCAGCGTGAGACGTGGTCGATGGTGAGGGTGCTCATGGGCGCGGCCCGTTCCTTGGAAGGGTGGTGGCGGACGACGGGCGGGCGGTCACAGTCCGACCTTTCGGTAGCGGCGCATCAGGAGGCCGTAGCAGCCCGCGACGAGTCCCAGGACGGCGAGCAGATACACGACGCCCTGGCCGCTCGAAGGACCCTCGCCGCCGGGGAACGCGGCCGTGGCACCCAGGAAGGCGGTCTGCACCCCGTCGATCAGCGTGATGGGCGAGAAGAGGCCGAGCCAGGCGATCGCGTCGGTGCTGGACTGCTCGTAGGCGATGGCCTGGACGGTGGACACCGCTCCGTAGGAGATGGTCAGCACGGCGATGACGGCGGCGATACCGAAGCCGCGGCGCGGGGTGATCGCCGAGATGACCAGGCCGATGCCGGCGAAGAGCAGGGAAAGCAGTGCCACGGAGACGAGCCCCTGTCCGAAGCCCTTGGTCTGGTCCCAGAAGTCGAGTTTGGCGAGCAGCGCCCCCACGTACAGCACGAGCAGCGGTGCGGCCGTGAGCAGGAACAGCGCCGAGGCCAGCGCCGCGTACTTGGCGCGTACGTAGTCGGCGGTCTCGATGGGACGCGAGAAGTACAGCGGGACGGTCTTGAAGCGCAGGTCGCGGGAGACGGACTGCGGTCCCTGGGAGGCGACGTACAGACCGATGACGGCCTGCATGATGACCGCGTACCGCGTGTAGTCGACGGGCAGGTCCTTCGCCTTGGTGGCGACGGCGACCGCGACCATGATCAGTGCGGGGACGCACATCACTACGAAGAGCAGCATCGGCAGCACTTTGGACTTCACCGAGCGGCCGAGG
The DNA here is from genome assembly GCF_044328075.1 of Streptomyces sp. NPDC017991. Taxonomy (NCBI): domain Bacteria; kingdom Bacillati; phylum Actinomycetota; class Actinomycetes; order Kitasatosporales; family Streptomycetaceae; genus Streptomyces; species Streptomyces sp. NPDC017991. The sequence continues at coordinate 177,887 of NZ_JBIRGP010000004.1, forward strand.
CCGTACGAGCCGCGCAGGGACATCGAGTAGAGCGAGCGGCGGGCGTACGCGCGTCCCAGGCGCTGGCCGTCGTAGTTGCGGTAGCCGATGTTGTGGATCCGGGTCTGCTCGCCCGGGCGAGCCGGAGCCGGGACCTGTGCCTGGGGCTGCTCAACCGCCATGGCCGACCGCCTCCTTCCGCTGTTCGTCGCCGTCCTTCAGGGCCGACCGCGCTTCGGCGTCCCTGGCTGCCTGCTCGTCGCTGTCCTTGAAGACCTCCGCGATGTGGTGCCTGCGCTGCTCCATGCGCACCAGACCGAGGCCCAGGTCGGCGACGACGTCCCGTACGAGGTCGTACGTCTCCTCGCCCTGCGCGGTGAGCAGGAGGATGTGGCCCGCGCCCGGCAGTCCGCTGCCGTCGTGGGTCTCGATCCCGCGCTCGTGAAGGACCTCGCGCAGTGCGCCGGTGCCGTCCGGGTGCTCGTCCGTGTCGGTGACCTCGACCGCGAGGATCGCCGTGCGCTGTGTGAAGTCCGTGGTGGAGCTGGACCGCAGGAGCTTGCCGCCGTCGATGACGACGACGTGGTCGCAGGTGCGCTCCAGCTCGCCCAGGAGGTGCGAGGTGACCAGGACGGAGATGCCGAAGTCGGTGTGGATGCGGCGGATGAGGCCGAGCATCTCGTCGCGGCCGACCGGGTCGAGGCCGTTCGTCGGCTCGTCGAGGAAGACCAGCTGCGGGTCGTGGACCAGCGCCTGCGCGAGTTTCACGCGCTGCTTCATGCCCGTCGAGTAGCCGCCGATGGGGCGATATCGCTCCTCGTAGAGGCCGACGTGGCGCAGCGTGTCCGCGGTGCGCTCGCGGGCCGCCGCCGGGGGCAGGCCGGACATGCGCGCCATGTGGACGACGAACTCGGTGGCCGAGACGTCGGGCGGCAGGCAGTCGTGCTCGGGCATGTATCCGACGCGCTCCCGGATGTCGCCGCCCTTGGTGGCGACATCGAGTCCGAGCACCGCGGCGCGGCCCTCGGTGGCGGGGGACAGACCCAGCAGGATCTTGATCAGTGTGGACTTGCCGGCTCCGTTGGCTCCGACGAGTCCGGTCACACCGGGTCCGACGTCCACGGAGAGCCGGTCAAGAGCGGTCACCCTCGGGAACCGCTTGCTCAGGCTTTCGGTCGCGATCACAGTCACGATTCGAAGGTAGTGGCGCAGGCCACATCAGTCGTCAGACCTGGGAGCTGTATCGCTGTCACCCTCCAGTCGTACGGGCCCGTAGGGGTCCCCCTCAGGTCGAACAACCGGCGGCTGCCGCTGTGCCCTGGTCGTCCGGGTCGGCCGGGTTGTCCACAACCACACGGTTTTCCACAGGTCCCGCACCCACCTCTTGACGCAGCCACCAACAACAGTCACATTCATCAGTGTCAAGTTACGGGCGCGTACGGCAGTCGGCTTGGAACGGACGGTGGCATGACCTCAGCAGCGGCCTCGCCAGGGGCCTCATCCGGCCCGCTCACCGGGGAGCTCGGCGGGTTCAGGGAAGTGCAGCGGCTCGCGTACGCGTGCGCCGAGGCGGTGGCCGCGCGGCTGAAGCCGGGGGTGACCGAGCGCGAGGCGGCACGGATGCAGCGCGAGTGGTTGCGTGAGCGCGGGGTCCGGGACTGGTTCCATCTGCCCTTCGCCTGGTTCGGGGACCGGACGGCGTTCGCGAACTTCCGGATCCCGCTGCAGTTCTTCCCCACGAACAGACGCCTGGAGCCGGGCATGCCGTTCATCCTCGACATGGCCCCGGTCCTCAAGGGCTGCACCGCGGACATCGGCTACTCCGGCTCGCTGGGCCCGAATCCGGTCCAGGACCGGCTGATCGCCGATCTGGAGGCGCACCGCGAGCTGCTCCTGCGCGAGGTGCGCGAGCGGCGCCCGCTGCGGGAGATCTACGAGGATGTGGACCGGCTCATGGTCCGCCAGGGCTACGCGAACCGGCACCGGGCGTACCCCTTCGGCGTGATCGCCCACAAGGTGGACCGCGTCCGTGAACGGCGCTGGTCGCCGCGTCTGTTCGGCTTCGGCACCCAGGCACTCAAAGGTCTGGCGGGCGACGCGCTCCACGGACACCGCGAAGGCTGGTCGCCCCTGTGGTCGCCGTACCGCTTCTCCGACCACCCGCCGCATCCGGGCCTGTGGGCGGTCGAACCGCACCTCGGATTCCGGGGTACGGGAGCGAAGTTCGAGGAGATCCTCGTGGTCACCGATTCCAGGGACTCCGAGCAGAGCGCGTTCTGGCTGGACGACGACTTGCCGCACGTGCGGCGCTGGGCGGAGGACAAGTGACCCTTGGCGAAGGACGAGTGGCCCTCGCGGGCGCGCGTGAGCGCTGGGTGCGTACGGGTGGCGTCGAGCTGTGCGTCGCCGAGTGGGGCGACCCCGCGACGCGGCCCACGGTGGTGCTCGTGCACGGCTATCCGGACTCCAAGGAGGTGTGGTCCGAGGTCGCCGGGCGCCTGGCGGAGCGCTTCCATGTCGTGCTGTACGACGTACGAGGTCACGGCAGGTCCACCGCGCCCCGGCCCCTGCGCGGCGGGTTCACCCTGGAGAAGCTGACGGACGACTTCCTGGCGGTCGTGGACGCGGTCAGCCCGGACCGGCCGGTCCATCTGGTCGGCCACGACTGGGGTTCGGTGCAGGCCTGGGAGTTCACCACGGTCAAGCGCACGCAAGGGCGGATCGCATCCTTCACGTCGATGTCCGGTCCTTCTCTCGACCACTTCGGGCACTGGATCAAGAAGCGCATGTCCCGCCCCACGCCCCGCAGGGTCGGGCAGCTGCTCGGCCAGGGCGCCAAGTCCTGGTACGTGTACCTGCTGCACACCCCCGTCCTGCCCGAACTGGCCTGGCGCGGCCCCCTCGGCAAGCAGTGGCCGAAGATCCTGCGCCGCCTGGAGAAGGTCCCCGCCGGCGACTATCCGACCGCGTCGCTGCCCAGGGACGCGGCCAACGGCGCATGGCTGTACCGCGACAACATCCGTCCCCGCCTGGGCAGACCCCGCGGCGACGCGTACGCGCACGCGCCCGTGCAGCTCATCACGCCCCTGGGAGACGCCTACCTCTCGGAGCGGCTCTACGACGAACTGGAGCAGTGGGCCCCCCGGCTGGTGCGCCGCACCCTCCCGGCCAAGCACTGGATTCCGCGCACCCGGCCCGACCAGGTGGCCGCCTGGATCACCGAGTTCGTGACCTCGACCGAGGGCGGACGGCCGGCGCCCGTGGTGAGCGGCCCGCACGCCGACCGTTTCGGCGGGCAGCTCGTACTGGTCACCGGCGCGGGCAGCGGCATCGGGCGGGCCACGGCCTTCGCGTTCGCCGAGGCCGGCGCGCGCGTGGTGGCCGTCGACCGGGACGCGGAGAGCGCGGCGCGCACCGCGGAGTTGTCCCGGCTCATCGGCGCCCCGGAGGCCTGGGCCGAGACGGTCGACGTCTCGGACGAGCAGGCCATGGAGCAGCTGGCCGCGAAGGTCGCCGCCGAGTACGGGGTGGTCGACGTCCTGGTGAACAACGCCGGGATCGGACTGTCCGGCTCCTTCTTCGACACCACCGTGGAGGACTGGCGGAAGGTCCTCGACGTCAATCTGTGGGGTGTGATCCACGGCTGCCGGCTCTTCGGGAAACAGATGGCGGAGCGCGGACAGGGCGGCCACATCGTCAACACCGCGTCGGCGGCCGCGTATCTGCCCTCGAAGGCGCTGCCCGCCTACAGCACCTCCAAGGCGGCGGTGCTGATGCTCAGCGAGTGCCTGCGCGCCGAACTGGCGGGCCAGGGCATCGGCGTATCGGCGATCTGCCCCGGATTCGTCAACACCGCCATCACCTCGACCGCGCGCTTCACCGGAGTCGACGCCGACGAGGAGAAGCGGCGCCGAAAGAGGTCCGCGCGGCTGTACGGGCTGCGCAACTACCCGCCGGAGAAGGTCGCCGAGGCCGTTGTACGGGCCGTCGTCCGCAACCAGGCCGTGGTGCCCGTGACGGCGGAGGCACGCGGCGGCCGCCTCATGTCCCGTTTCACTCCGAGGGCACTGCGCGCGATCGCACGGATGGAGCCACCACTGTGACCGAGCACCACACCATCACGCCCCGCCGGGTCTCCTTCGACTGGGAGCGGACCCCGCTCCACTGGATACCGGACGAGCCGACCGCCACCCACGTCATCAATGTGCTGCATCTGCTGCTGCCCGCGGGGGAGCGGTGGTTCGTCAAAGTCTTCAAGGAGGGCCTGCCGCTGGTCACCGACCCCGAACTGCTCAGGGACGTCAAGGGGTTCATGGGGCAGGAGGCGACGCACAGCGTGCAGCACTCGTACGTGCTGGACCATCTGGCGGCGCAGCGGCTGGACACGGACGCCTACACGCGGCATGTCGAGTTCCTCTTCCGGAGGATCCTGGGCGAGACCCCGCCGCTGGGCCGGATACCGGCCCGGGAGTGGCTGCTCTTCCGGCTCTCGGTGGTCGCGGCCATAGAGCAGTTCACCGCGGTGCTCGGTGACTGGGTGCTGGCCGCCGAAGGGCTGGACGAGGCGGGGTCCGACGAGGTCATGCTCGATCTGCTGCGCTGGCACGGCGCCGAGGAGGTCGAGCACCGTGCGGTCGCCTTCGACATGTACCAGCACTGCGGCGGCGAGGGCCTGCCCCGGTATGCGCGCCGGGTGGCGGGCATGGCGGTCACGGCTCCGGTGATGCTGTACATGTGGGCGTGGGGCGCGGCCTATCTGCTGCGCCACGACCCGCAGTTGGCGGGGCGGTCGCGCTATTCGCTCGGGGCGCACAACCGTGCGGTGCGCAAGGGGCTGCTGCCCACGTGGAAGGAGCTCGGCTCGGCCGTACCGCGTTATCTGCGGCGCTCGTACCATCCTTCGCAGGAGGGTTCGATGCGCCGCGCGGTCGAGTATCTGGCGACGTCGCCCGCGGCCCGGGCGGCGGCGGGGGCGATCGGCAGGGCGGCGATCGCGTAGCGACGGGCGCTCGGCAGGGCGGGAACCGAAAGGGCAGGGACTGTGATCGACGAGCCGGCCGGCGCGGCGTACCGGATCGAGGACCTGGCGCACCGCAGTGGTGCCACGGTCCGGACGATCCGCGCCTATCAGGACCGCGGGCTGCTCCCCCGCCCGGAGCGGCGCGGGCGCGCCAACGTCTACGCGGACACCCATCTGGCCCGGCTGCGGCAGATCGCGGACCTGCTGGACCGCGGCTACACCCTGGCCTCCATCAAGGAGCTCCTGGAGGCCTGGGACGCGGGGCGCGGCCTGGGCGGCGTGCTCGGTCTGGTCGCCGAGGTCGACGGACCGTGGACGGACGAGGAGGCGGTCCGTATCTCACGGGCCGAGCTCGACGAACGGTTCGGCGGTCACCCGGACGACGCGGCGGTCGCCGAGGCGATCGAATTGGGAGTGCTCGAACGGATCCCGGAGCAGGAGGACACCTTTCTCGTGCCGAGCCCCCAAGAGCTGGCTGTGGCGGCGGAGTTGTACGGGGCGGGCGTCCCGCTGTCCGCGATCTCCGGCCATCTGCGGGAGTTGAGGGGCCAGGTGGAGCACATCGCCTCCCGTTTCCTGGAGTTCACGGCCGAGCACGTCTTCGCCCGCTACCTCGGCGAACATCCGCCGACCGACGCGGACGCCACGGAAGCGGCCGCGCTCGTACGCCGGCTGCGACCGCTCGCACGCCAGACGGTGGACGCCGAACTGGCCCGGGCCATGCAGCTGTTCGCCCACCGCCAGCTGCGTCGGCATCTCGGTGGGGAGGAACCCCTGGCGGACACGCAGGAGACGCGTACCGTGACGGTTCCGGCGGCGGCAATGGCCGCTGTGGAGGGGCTTGTCGGCGCGGAGCACGCGGCCGAGTTCTTCACCGTGGCCGCCGAACGCGAGGTCAGGGCACGGGCCTTGGATGCGCTAGCCGCACGTTCCCTTCCGGCAGCGGTAGTTGACGAACCGTCGTAAACCGTCAGGCAGTTGTCCACAGATTCCCCAACTACGCCTGTGGATAACGCATTTGGCTGTGGATCAAACCTCCGGACCAAAATCAAATGCGTGATCAGCGTCTCTCCAGGCACCCCTCCGTGGAGGTCGACCTGGGGATGCCGTCGGCGACCCCGCCCGCGTACCTCTACCACGGCACCGCCGCCCGCAGTCTGGACGCGATCCGCGCCGAGGGTCTGCGGCCCATGAACCGGCACGACGTGCTCCGCGTGGACGCCGGCGCCATGAGCCGCGACGGCCACGTCTTCACGGTCAGCGCCAACGGCGTATGGCTCACGGCCACCGTGCCTCCGCGCTACCTGCGGTTTCCGGCCATGCCTCGATGACCCGATGAGCCACGCCCCGATGAACCTATGAACCGGTGAACGGTGTGGCTCGCGCGGTCCGGCCGTGGCCGCCCCCGCAGGTCGGCCGCTTCGGTGTGCCGCACGGCTGCGCTTAGGCTCTGCGGCATGAGTCTGCGCCTGAGCACCGTGATCCTGCCGTACCTCCGCTGGCACGAGGGAGGACGTTCCACCTGGCAGCGCGCCGAGCAGCTCGGGTTCCACACCGCTTTCACGTACGACCACCTGGCGTGGCGCACGTTCCGCGAGGGCCCCTGGTACGGCGCCGTGCCGACACTGACCGCCGCCGCGGGCGCCACCGACCGGCTGCGCCTAGGCACCCTGGTGACCTCCCCGAACTTCCGGCACCCGGTGGCCCTCGCCAAGGAACTGATCTCCCTCGACGACATCTCCGGTGGCCGGATCACGCTGGGCATCGGCGCGGGCGGCTCCGGGTTCGACGCCACGACACTGCTGCGCACCGGCGAGGAGCCGTGGACGCCGCGCGAGCGGGCCGACCGCTTCGCCGAATTCGTACCGCTGCTCGACCGGCTGCTCACCGAGGACACCGTGTCGTACGACGGCACGTTCTACTCGGCGCGTGAGGCGTACAACATCCCCGGCTGTGTGCAGCGGCCCCGGCTGCCCTTCGCGGTGGCCGCCACCGGGCCGCGCGGGCTGAAGCTCGCCGCCGCGCACGGGCAGGCGTGGGTGACCACCGGGGACCCGAAGCTCTTCGAGGCGGGCACTCCCGAGCAGTCGGTGGACGCCCTCCGCGGCCAGACGGAGAAGCTGGCCGCCGCGTGCGAGACGGTCGGCCGCGATGTGCGCGAACTCGACAAGGTCCTGCTCACCGGCTTCACCCCGGACCGCGGACGTCCGCTGGAGTCCCTCGACGCGTTCGTCGACTTCGCGGGCCGCCACCTGGAGCTGGGCTTCACGGACATCGTGATCCACTGGCCGATCCCGGGCTCCGACTTCGCGGCGGACGAGAAGGTCTTCGAGCAGATCGCGCTGGAAGCGGTCGCGCAGTTGAGCTGACGCTCAGTTGCGGGCCGGCGCCCAGTGGGAAGGAGGCCCAGGGGGCCGGTGAGCGACCGCGGGTCGTCGTGGGTTGCTCGCGCCTGTTCCCCGCGCCCCTTGCGGAGCGCTGCCGGACGGTGGTCGCCGAGCGGCCCCTCGCCCGCAAAAGGGCAGGTGAAAGGTTACGTCACTCACATGTGCGGACCGCCGCACGCCCGTGCGCGCATATGCGGGAGAATGACGGAGTGACCTCAGCGACCCGACGGCCCGGGATTCCGGCCTCCTCCCTCCCGCCCCGCCTGATCGCCACGGACCTCGACGGCACCCTGCTGCACGACGACAAGTCCGTCTCACCGCGCACCGTGGCCGCCCTGGCCGCCGCCGAGGCGGCCGGCATCGAGGTCTTCTTCGTGACCGGGCGCCCGGCCCGCTGGATGGACGTCGTGAGCGATCATGTCCACGGTCACGGCCTGGCCATCTGCGGAAACGGCGCCGCCGTGGTCGATCTGCACGGCGGCCCCGGCGCCCACCGCTTCGTCAAGGTGCGGGAACTGGCGCGGGAGAACGCGCTCGACGCCGTACGGCTGCTGCGCGACGCCGCTCCGGGCACCCTCTTCGCCATCGAGCAGACCTACGGCTTCTACCAGGAGCCCGCGTACCCGAAGCTGCACCTGGAGGCGCCCGACACCGTCGCGCCCGCCGAGAAACTTCTGGCGCCGGACGCCCCGGGTGCCGATGAGCCAGTGCTCAAGATCCTCGCGTACCACCACGAGATCGCCCCGGACGACTTCCTCATGACCGCCCGGCTGGCCATCGGCGACCGGGCCAACGTGACCCGGTCCAGCCCCAGCGCGCTGCTGGAAATCAGCGGCCCCGGCGTCTCGAAGGCCAGCACCCTCGCACTGTGCTGCGCCGAGCGCGGCATCTCGAACGAAGAGGTCGTCGCCTTCGGTGACATGCCGAACGACGTGGAGATGCTCACCTGGGCGGGCACGTCGTACGCGATGGGCAACGCGCACCCCGCCGTGATCGCCGCGGCGTCCGGACGTACGGCCGCCAACACCGAGGACGGCGTGGCCGTCGTGATCGAGCGGATGCTCGCGGAACACCGGTAGGAACGGAGCACGGCCGGCAGCCGACCCGCTCCTGTAGCTGCAGCTACAGCTGAACTCCCCGCTCGGCGAGCCACTCGCGCGGATCGACCCCCGAGCCCGGCTGCGGGGTCAGGCGTACCTCGAAGTGCAGATGCGGACCCGTCGAGTTGCCGGTCGTGCCCGACTGGCCGACCCACTGCCCGGTGGACACCCGCTCCCCCTGATCCACGGTGACGGCCGCCAGATGGGCGTACTGCGTGTAGTAGCCGCCCGGATGCCGCACCACGACCTCGATGCCGAACGGGCCGCCGCACGACACCCTGACCACCCGTCCCCGGCCCACCGAACGCACCGGCGTACCGATGTCCACCGCGAAGTCCTGCCCGGTGTGCCGGCTCACCCAGCGTTCACCGCCGCTGCCGAACCCCGCGGAGAGTCCGTACGTCTCCACCGGGGGGATCCACGGCTGGGTGAAGGCCGCGTCCGGCTGGTCGAGCCGGACCGAACCCCGGCACGCACCGGCGGCCGCCGAGGCGTCCGCCTGTCCCTGGAGCGTGCCCTGGGCCTCCGCCAGCTTCCGCTCGATGCCGCGCTTGATCCCGGCGAGTTCGTCGTTGCGCCGCTCCAGCACCTGCCGGGCGGAGGCCGCCTTCGACTCGTCGGCGGCGAGCCTGCTCTCGGCCCGGCGGCTCCTGGTGACGGCGTTGTCGACCGCCAGATCCACCTGCCGGACAGCACGCTGACCGCGCAGCAGCTCCTCCGGGCTGTCCGCGAGCAGCAGCTGTGCGGTGTGCGGGAGCCCACCGCCGGTGCGGTACTGGGCACGTGCGATGCGGCCGAGGTCCCCGTGCAGCACGGCGATGTCCCGCCGCTCCCGGTCGAGAAGCCGCTCCAGCCGCTGGGCCCGGCCCCGCTGCTCCTCGGCCTCGCGGCGCCCTGCCTCGTACCGCTGCGTCGCCAGTGACGCCTCCTCGTACAACCGCACGACCTCGGCGCCGACCCCGCCGGAGCTGTCGGCGTCCCCGGTGGCCGCCGTGGGCCCCGCCACCAGGACGGCCAGCGCGCACGACAGCGCCGTGACGAGCAGGGGACGGCGACGTCGACGTGAGCGCATGACATGGATCGTGTCGCGCGGGGACGGCTCCGGTCCTGTTCAAGTCGTACACCTGGGGGAGCGGCCGGCACGGATGGACCACTGCGCTGGGCCGAACAGGGGTCCTGCCGAAACCACTTCGTCGAGTCGCGCCGCCCGCCCGTACGCCCCCCGCGCTGCCCTGCCCCGGACTCAGTACGGCGCCTCCCAGACCACCGACGTGCCACCGCCGTCCTTCCCGGACCCCGGCCCGTACCAGCTGTCCCCGCCCAGCGACTCCGCGCGCCGCTTCAGGTTCTTCAGTCCGCTGCGCCGGCCCCCCTCGGGGATGCCGATACCGTCGTCCGTGACCGTCAGGCGTACGCCGGTCTCCTCGTCCGGAAGCCGTACCGTCGCGTCCACGGTGACGTCGATCCTGGACGCTCCCGCGTGCCGGGAGGCGTTGGACAGGGCTTCGCGGAGGGCCGCGACGAGGTTCTTGGCCGTGAGTTCGCCGACCACCGTGTCCACGGATCCGACAAAGCGGTGGGACGGCTTGAAGCCGAGCGGTACGGCGGCCATGTTGATCTCCCGCAGTACGCGCGTCCGCAGCCGGGCCGGAAACTCCGCAGGTCCCTGCTGGAGGGCGAAGATGGCCGTACGGATCTCCTGAATGGTGACGTCGAGTTCGTCGACCGCCTTGCCGACGCCCTTGCGCACCTCGGGCAGCACGGACCGCCGCTGGGCGCTCTCCAGCAGCATCCCGGTGGCGAACAGCCGCTGGATGACGAGATCGTGCAGGTCACGGGCGATCCGGTCACGGTCCTCGTAGACCGCGAGCTGTTCCCGGTCCCGCTGCGCCTCGGCCATCATCAGCGCGAGCGCGGCCTGGGAGGCGAACTGCGTCGCCAGGGTGCGCTCGGCATCGGTGAACGGGCGGGCGCCCGCCGCGCGTGCCATGACAAGGGTCCCCAGGACCCGGCCTCCGCTCTGGAGCGGAAGGAGCATCGTCGGCCCGTAGCCTCGGGAGAGGTCGACGAGCATCCGTGGGTCCGAGGCCGCGTCCTCGACGAACACGGCCTTCCCCGCGAGGATCTGGCCCGCCACCGCGTTCTCGGGCGGCACGACGAGGCCCAAGGCCCTCGACGGGTGCTCGGACGCGACGGCGACGATCTCCAGTCCGCCCGTCGCCGCGGGCAGCAGCACGAGCCCGGCCATCGAGTCGGAGAGCCGGCGGGCCTGTTCGGCGACCACTTGGAGGGCTTCGTCGGCGTCTCCTCCGGAGAGCAGCGCGGTGGTGACGGCCACGGATCCGTCGATCCAGCGCTCACGCCGCTTGGCGGCCCCGTAGAGTCGCGCGTTCCCCACCGCGATGCCCGCCTCGCGCGCCAGTACCCGCACCATGTCGAGGTCGTGCTCGCCGAACGGGCCCCCGTCGCGTTTCTCGGCGAGGTAGAAGGTCCCGAGGCTCTCGCCCTGTACGCGGACGGGGACGGCCAGGAAGCCGGCCTCGGACGGATGACAGGCCCCCTCGGACCTCCCGGTCCCTCCGGTCCCCCCGGTCTCCTCGTAGCCGTCCGGCAGCCGCCCGATCCACCGGACCGCCTGCCCGTCGGTGTCCTCGCCCGCACACTCGGCGAGGCCGTCCCCGCACTCCGCCGCGAGCCCGACCGCCGCATACCGCGCGTCCGCCAGCTCCGCCGCGGTCTCACAGATCCGCTCCAGCGTGGACCGCAGCTGCAGACCGCTTCCGACCGCCCGCATCGCTTCCAGCAGCCGCGGCACGTCGTCTGGGTTCGGGGCGCCACCGGGGCCCGGCTCGACTGACATGCACCGAGCCTAGTTAGTCCCATTTGTCAGGGAAAGTGGAACGTCGCGACCCGTGAAGTGCCGTAGGAAGCGCCGAACGGAGTGCCAGGCCCGTCCGAAGCCCTCACCGTGCGAGGGCCGCCATCTCCGTCCGGCTCTCCCGCTCCGACATCTCCCGCAACGGCCCCCGCGCACGCACCAGCTCGTCGAACGCGCCCCGCTGCACCACATGCCCCTCCGCCATGACGATCACCTCGTCGACCGCTTCGAGGCCCGCCAGCCGGTGAGTGATCATCAACGTCGTACGCCCCTCGGTCGCGGCCAGCAGATCGGCGGTGAGGGCGTCTGCGGTGGCCAGGTCGAGATGCTCCGCGGGCTCGTCGAGAACCAGCACGGGAAAGTCCGCGAGCAACGCACGGGCGAGCGCCAGCCGCTGCCGCTGTCCTCCGGACAACCGTGCGCCGTGCTCCCCGATCATCGTGTCGATCCCGTCGGGCAGACCGTCGGCCCAGTCGAGCAGCCGTACCCGTCCCAGCACGTCCCGCAGCGCGGAGTCCGTCGCGTCCTTCCGTGCGAGCAGCAGGTTCTCGCGCACCGAGCTGTCGAACAGGTGCGCGTCCTGCGCACAGAGTCCGACCAGTCGCCGCACGTCGTCACCGTCCATGCCGTACGCGTCCACGCCTCCCAGCGTGTACGTCCCCCCGCGTGGGTCCAGAAAGCGCAACAGCACCTGAGCCAGCGTCGTCTTGCCGGATCCGGACGGCCCGACGACAGCGGTCCGGCGCCCTTGTTCGAGCACCAGGTCGACCCCGGTGACCGCGTCCCGCTCCTGTCCCTCGTATCGGGCGGCCAGGCCCTTCACCACGACCGGGAACGGCGACCCGGGCGCCTCCACCGGCCGCTCCGGTTCCCGTACGGGCTCGGGCGCGTCCAGGACCTCGTACACGCGCTCCGCGCTCCTGCGCACCCGCTGTCGGTACTGGGCGGCGAGCGGCAGCCCCAGGACGGCCTCGAAGGCGGCCAGGGGTGTGAGGACGGCGACGGCCGTCGCCACGCCGCTGAGGCGTCCGTCGACGACCGCCTGGGCGCCGACGAGCGCGGCGGCTGTGACGGTGAGGCCGGAGATCAGCGCGGTCAGTCCGTCGCCGAGCGCGGTGGCGGTGGCGGCTCGCGAGGTGATGCGGGTGAGTTCCGCGTCGGCCCGCCGCGCCTCGGCGGTACGGGCGGGCAGCGCGCCCGCGACGGTCAGTTCGGCCGTTCCCGTGAGGAGATCGGCCACCCGGGTCGCCAGTGCACCGCGTGCCGGTGCCAGTCGGCGCTCGGCGCGGCGCGCGACGGCGCCGGTCACCAGCGGAACGCCCACGCCCGCGGCCAGCAGCCCGACGGCGAGAACGGCACCCGCCTCGGGCAGCAGCCAGGCCGTGAACCCGACCGAGCCGGCGGACACGACGGCCGCCGCGGCGGCGGGCAGCAGCCAGCGCAGCCAGTAGTCCTGCAGCGCGTCGACATCACTGACGAGCCGCGAGAGCAGATCGCCGCGCCGGGTGGTCCGCAGTCCCGCGGGCGCCAGCCGTTCGAGGCGCCGGTACACGGCGACCCTGGTGTCGGCGAGCATCCGCAGCACCGCCTCGTGCGACACCAGCCGCTCCGCGTACCGGAAGACGGCCCGCCCGATCCCGAAAGCCCGCGTGGCCGTCACAGCGACCATCAGATACAGCACGGGCGGCTGCTGTGAGGCCCTGGAGATCAACCAGCCCGAGGTGGCCATGAGGCCGACGGCACTTCCGAGCGCGAGACTGCCGAGCAGGAGGGCCAGCGCGAGCCGCCCCCGGCGCGGCCCGGCCATGGCACGGACCCGCGCGAGCACGTCACCACGCCTCTCCAGGAGCGGAGCCGCACTGTCGGCGCCTGCCGAGGGCACCGACGCCACCACGTCGGAGCGACGCGTCCGCGTCTCTGCGGACCACACGGCACGGTCCGCCGAAGCCGCCGGTTCCAGCCGCACCACCCGGTCGGCCACGCCCAGCAGGGCCGGCCGGTGGACGACGAGCAGGACGGTCCGTCCGACGGCGAGGCGCCGGACCGCCTCCACCACCTCGGCCTCGGTCTCCCCGTCCAGCGAGGCCGTCGGCTCGTCGAGCAGCAGCACCGGCCGGTCCGCGAGGAACGCCCGGGCCAGGGCGAGTCGTTGCCGCTGCCCGGCGGACAGCCCGGCACCGTCCTCACCGAGGAGCGTGCGCATTCCGTCGGGGAGCGCGTCCACGAACTCCAGGGCCCCGGCGTCGACCAGCGCCTCCCGCACCGCGGAGTCGTCCGCCTCCGGCCGCGCCAGCCGTACGTTCTCGGCGACGGACCCGGCGAACAGATGGGGCCGCTGCGGCACCCAGGCGACGTGCGAACGCCATTCCCTCAGATCGGCTGCCGTGAGTTCGACTCCCCCGACCTCGACCCGCCCCTCCGTGGGCCGGACGAAACCCAGCAGCACATTGAGAAGAGTCGTCTTGCCCACGCCGCTGGGGCCGACGAGCGCCACCGTCTCGCCGGGCCCGACCGCGAAGGACACGTTGGACACCGCGTCGGACGACCGCCCGGGGTGGCGGACCGTCACTCCCTCGAAGCGCAGCTCCCCGGAGGCGGGCGCCACACCGGTCCCGGACTCCCGCACGGGCGTCTCCAGGACCGAGAAGATCTCCTCGGCGGCCGACAGCCCCTCCGCCGCCGCGTGGTACTGCGCCCCGACCTGGCGCAGCGGCAGATACGCCTCGGGGGCGAGGATCAGTACGACCAGTCCGTCGTACAGCGCCATCTCACCGTGGACAAGCCGCATGCCGATGGTCACCGCGACCAGGGCGACCGAGATCGTGGCGAGAAGTTCCAGCGCGAAGGACGAGATGAAGGCGATCCGCAGGGTCCGCATGGTCGCCTGCCGGTACTCCCCGGTGATCCGCCGGATGGACTCGGCCTGCGCCTTGGCCCGCCCGAAGACCTTGAGCGTGGGCAGCCCCGCGACGACGTCCAGGAAGTGGCCCGAGAGCCGGGACAGCAGGTGCCATTGCCGATCCATCTGGGACTGCGTGACCCAGCCGATGAGCATCATGAAGATCGGGATGAGCGGCAGCGTGCCGACGATGATCGCCGCCGACACCCAGTCCTCGGTGACGACCCGCGCGAGCACGGCGACGGGTACGACCACCGCGAGCCCCAACTGCGGCAGATAACGCGAGAAGTAGTCGTCGAGAGCGTCCACGCCGCGGGTGGCGAGCGCGATCAGTGACCCTGTCCGCTGCCCGCTCAGCCACTCCGGACCGAGCGCTCCCGCCCGTTCCAGCAACCGCCCGCGCAGCTCCGACTTGACCGCCGCGCTCGCCCGGTGCGCCGCGAGTTCGGTGAGCCAGGAGATGAGCGCGCGACCGACCGCGACAGCCGCCAACAGGAGCAGGGGCGTGCGGAGTTCGCCCGTCGACAGTCCGTGCTGGAAGGCGCCGACCACCACTTCGGCGATGAGCATGGCTTGCGCGACGACCAGTCCCGCTCCCACAACTCCCAGTCCCACGACCGCCATCAGGAAGAGACGGGTGGCCCGGGCGTATCGGAGGAGTCGCGGGTCGATCGGTTTCACGTGAAACACACCCTCGGGTCAAGCAGGTGTGTTTCACGTGAAACACACCTTCTTCTCATGGGGCATGTTTCACGTGAAACATGCCCCCGGATTCATCGGGCCTCGGCGCGCGGCTCCAGCCCGGCTGAACACGCTTCGGCCGGGCTCAGTGCACAGCGTCAGCGATGTGCTGGGTGCCGATCCGCTTGCGGAACACCCAGTACGTCCAGCCCTGGTAGAGCATCACCACCGGTGTCGCGATCACCGCACACCAGGTCATGATCTTCAACGTGTACGGGCTCGACGAGGCGTTGGTGACCGTCAGGCTCCACTCGTCGTTCAGCGAGGACGGCATGACGTTCGGGAAGAGCGTCAGGAACAGCATCGCGACCGCGGCGACGATGGTGAGCCCCGACAGTCCGAAGGCCCAGCCCTCACGCCCTGCCTGATTCGCCCCGATTGCCGCGACCAGTGCGGCCACCGCCACGACCAGTGCGACCAGGCTCTTGCCGTCGCCGTTCTCGACCTGGGTCCAGAGCAGGAAGACCAGCGCGAGCGCAGCCGTCACCACTCCGAGCCGCAGAGCCAGCTTCCGCGCTCGTTCCCGGATGTCACCGAGGGTCTTGAGCGCGGCGAACACCGCTCCGTGGAAGGTGAACAGCGTCAGCGTCACCAGGCCGCCCAGGACGGCGTACGGGTTGAGCAGGTCCCCGAGGCTGCCCACGTACTCGAAGTTCTGGTCGATCTTCACGCCCCGGACGATGTTGCCGAAGGCCACACCCCACAGGAAGGCAGGCAGCAGCGAGGTCCAGAAGATCGCGTTCTCCCAGTTGCGCTGCCACTGCTCCTCGGGGCGCTTCGCCCGGTACTCGAAGGCGACTCCGCGCAGGATCAGACAGACGAGGATGAGCAGCAGGGGCAGATAGAAGCCGGAGAAGAGCGTGGCGTACCACTCGGGGAAGGCGGCGAAGGTCGCGCCTCCCGCCGAGAGCAGCCATACCTCGTTGCCGTCCCAGACCGGGCCGATGGTGTTGATCAGTACGCGCTTCTCGGTCCGGTCGCGGGCGAGCAGTTTGGTGAGGACGCCGATCCCGAAGTCGAAGCCCTCCAGGAAGAAGTAGCCGGTCCACAGGACGGCGATGAGGACGAACCAGATGTCGTGAAGTTCCATGACTCAGCAGCTCCCTGGGCCTAGTACGAGAAGGCCATCGGCTTGTCGGCGTCCCGGGGGTCGCCACCGATCTTCGTGGGCGGGTTGAGGTCGGCCTCGGTGAGCTCGGGCGGTCCGGCCTTGATGTACTTCGCGAGCAGCTTCACCTCGACGACGGCGAGGATCGCGTAGATCGTCGTGAGGACGATCAGCGAGGTGATCATCTCGCCCTGCGACACACCGGGGGAGACCGCGTCCCGGGTCTGCATGACGCCGTACACGACCCAGGGCTGCCGGCCCATCTCGGTGAAGATCCAGCCCCATGAGTTGGCGATCAGCGGGAAGGCCATCGTCCAGACCGCCAGGAGCCAGTACAGCCGGGTGAGCCTGGACCCGAGCGGCTTCCTCAGCAGCACCAGATGCGGCACCTCGTCCTCGCCCGTCCGCCGGGCAGCCGGCAGCAGGAACCTCTTCCGGGTCAGCCAGAGCCCCAGCAGGCCCAAGGAGAAGGACGCCATGCCGAAGCCGATCATCCAGCGGAAACCCCAGTAGGCGACGGGGACGATGGGCTTGTAGTCGCCGGGGCCGAACTTCTCCTGCTCGGCCTTGTTGGTGTCGTTGATGCCCGGCACGTACGAGTCGAAGTCGCTGTGGGCAAGGAAGGACAGGAGGCCGGGGATCTCCAGGGCCACCGAGTTGTGCCCCTTGTCGACGTCCCCGTAGGCGAACACGGAGAAGGGTGCGGGCTTCTCGCCGTCCCACAGGGCCTCCGCGGCGGCCATCTTCATCGGCTGCTGCTCGTACATGACCTTGCCGAGGGTGTCCCCGCTGATCGCGGTGAGGAGACCGCCGACCGCCATGGTGACCAGTCCGAGCCGGAGCGAGGTCCGCATCACCGGGATGTGCTTCTTGCGCATCAGGTGGAACGCCGCGATGCCCACCATGAAGGCGCCGCCCGTCAGGAAGGCCGCCGAGAAGCTGTGGAACACCTGGTTGAGCGCCGTGTTCTGGGTCAGGACCAGCCAGAAGTCGGTGAGTTCGGCGCGCCCCTTCTTCTCGTTGATGCGGTAGCCGACGGGGTGCTGCATCCAGGAGTTGGCCGCGAGGATGAAGTACGCGGACAGCAGCGTGCCGATCGAGACCATCCAGATGCAGGCCAGGTGGATCTTCTTCGGCAGTTTGTCCCAGCCGAAAATCCACAGCCCGATGAACGTGGACTCGAAGAAGAAGGCGATCAGGGCCTCGAAGGCGAGCGGGGCACCGAAGACGTCACCGACGAAGCGCGAGTAGTCGGACCAGTTCATGCCGAACTGGAACTCCTGCACGATGCCCGTGACGACACCCATCGCGATGTTGATCAGGAAGAGCTTGCCCCAGAACTTGGTGGCCCTGAGGTACTTCTCCTTCTCCGTGCGCACCCATGCGGTCTGCAGGCCCGCGGTGAGCGCGGCGAGCGAGATCGTGAGCGGGACGAAGAGGAAGTGGTAGACGGTGGTGATGCCGAACTGCCATCGCGCTATCGTCTCCGGCGCCAAAGCCAATTCCACGTCGTCAACTCCTTACGTCGCCGTGGTAACCGCGGCGGTTTGCCCCGCTTGCCCCAGACATCCCGGGAGCAAATGGGACGCGCTTGTGAACGCGTTCACATTCACAAGCAATTATGACGCATGGCCGTTCGAGCGGTGACAGGTGGGGGTGCCTAACTGCGGAGCTCGGCACGTCCGGCACGAAGCACCAGGTCAGAGGGCACGCAAAGGCACCGGACGAGACGAACGCCACAAGGCCCCGGCCTCCCGCGAGCGCGGGAGGCCGGGGCCTTGATCAACAGCCTCTGTCGGCAGTTCGGCTAGATCTCCTTGCGGAAGCCTTCCGCCGTCTTCAGGAAGATGTCATTGGCCTCGGTCTCCCCCACCGTCACCCGGACGCCCTCGCCCGCGAACGGCCGCACGACGACCCCGGCCTGCTCGCACACGGCCGCGAAGTCGACCGTGTGCTCCCCGAGCCGCAGCCACACGAAGTTCGCCTGGGTGTCCGGCACCGTCCAGCCCTGCCCGCGCAGCGTCTCGACCACCCGCGTGCGCTCGGAGACCAGCGAACCGACCCGCCCGAACAGCTCGTCCTCGGCGCGCAGCGAGGCGACCGCCGCGTCCTGCGCGAGCTGGCTCACACCGAAGGGCACGGCCGTCTTGCGCAGCGCCGCCGCCACCGGCTCATGAGCGATCGCGAAGCCGACCCGCAGCCCGGCGAGACCGTACGCCTTGGAGAACGTGCGCAGCACGCACACGTTCGGCCGGTCCCGGTACAGCTCGACGCCGTCCGGCACCTCGGCGTCGCGCACGAACTCCCGGTACGCCTCGTCGAGGACCACCAGGACATCGCCCGGCACCCGGTCGAGGAATCGTTCCAGCTCGGCCCGGCGCACCGCTGTACCCGTGGGGTTGTTGGGGTTGCAGACGAAAATCAGCCGGGTCCGGTCGGTGATGGCGTCCGCCATCGCGTCGAGGTCGTGGACATCCCCCGGCGTCAGCGGCACCTGGACCGGCGTCGCCCCGCTGACGCGGGTGATGATCGGGTACGCCTCGAAGGACCGCCAGGCGTAGATCACCTCGTCGCCCGGTCCTGAGGTCGCCTGCACCAGCTGCTGGGCGACGCCGACCGAGCCGGTACCGGTCGCCAGATGCGTCAGCGGCACCCCGAACCGGTCCGCCAGCTCGCTCATCAGCCCCGTGCACGCCATGTCGGGGTAGCGGTTGAAGGCCCCGACCGCCGCGGTCACGCTCTCCAGCACACCCGGCAGCGGCGGATAGGGGTTCTCGTTGGAGGACAGCTTGTACGCCACCGGGCCGTCCGCGGCTGCGGGCTTGCCCGGCTTGTACGTGGGGATACCCTCCAGCTCGGCTCGCAGCTTCGGGCTCGTCTCGCTCACCGCAGTCCTCCTTGTGACCGTCTCCGGCTCATCAACACCACCGGCTACCAATACTGCTCACCTTAAGAGGATTCGGAGCCGCTGAGTACGGCCCGGGACCGACCTCCCGGCCGGCACCGTAGTTCCGTGTGCGCACTCCCGGGCATCACCGCACGAAGGCGTACGAAAGAGGGGGCGCGCTGCTCCTCGCAGCCCGCGCCGGTGGCTCGCGCCGTGGCGCGCATCCCTCGTGCAGGTGAGTTGAGACCTCTTCGAGACATGGCCCCTTTGGCAGGCTCATGCGCGTCGACAAGTGACGTACTGCCATTGAAACGGTCAACTCCCTTGCTTTCCAAGGAAGTTACCTACTTATGACCATGCAGAAACGTGCCTGTCAACGAGTGCATATGCGTCCGCACTACCCCACCGCATGAGCCCTACTATCGGCTCGCCATGACAGCAGCAGGGAAGCACCAGGTGAGCCGCTCGGATACCTCACGTCGAGGAAACCGGCCGGGCCGGGCGGGCATCAGAGACGTGGCCGCGGCGGCCGGAGTCTCCATCACGACGGTCTCCGACGCCCTCAACGGCAAGGGACGGCTCCCGGACGCCACCAGACGCCATGTCCGCGAGGTCGCCGATCGGCTGGGCTACCGGCCCTCCGCGGCGGCCCGAACCCTCCGTACCGGCAAGTCGGGCCTCATCGGCCTGACCGTGACGACCTACGGGGACGAACCTTTCACCTTCACGGAGTTCGCGTACTTCGCGGAGATGGCCAGAGCCGCCACCTCGGCCGCGCTCGCCCGGGGCTACGCCCTGGTCATCCTCCCGGCGACCTCGCGCCACGACGTGTGGTCGAACGTGGCCCTGGACGGGACGGTCGTCATCGACCCCTCCGACCAGGACCCGGTCGTCAGCGAACTCGTCCGCCAAGGGTTACCGGTGGTCTCGGACGGCCGCCCGGCCGGCTCGCTGCCGGTGACCGCCTGGGTGGACAACGACCACGAGGCCGCGGTCCTGGGCATCCTCGACCACCTCGCCGCCGCCGGGGCCCGCAGAATCGGCCTGCTGACCGGGACGACCACGGACACGTACACCCACCTCTCCACGACCGCGTACCTCCGCTGGTGCGAGCGTGTGGGCCAGGATCCTGTGTACGAGGCCTATCCCGCGCACGATCCGTGCGCGGGAGCGGTCGCGGCCGACAGGCTGCTCGCCCGGCCCGACCGGCCCGACGCCGTCTACGGGCTGTTCGACCCGAACGGCACCGACCTCCTCGCGGCGGCCCGGCGCTACGGCCTGCGCGTACCGGACGACCTGCTTCTCGTGTGCTGCAGCGAGTCCACCGTCTACGCCAACACCGAACCGCCCGTCACGACACTCTCCCTCAAACCGAGACGAATCGGTACGGCCGTGGTCCAGCTCCTCATCGACGCCATCGAGGGGGTCGAATCGGACCAACCGGTCGAGCAGGTGATACCGACGGAGCTGATCGTGCGCACCTCCTCCGAGCGACGGCCGCCACGGACGACCGTCAGCCCGCCGAGGTCTCCGGAACAGGGGTGACCTCCGACGCGGAAAGCCCCTCCCAATTCGGGAGAAAACCACGGTGAACTGGGGTTCTGCTCCGATTCACCACCCCTGGGTCATCACATGGCGCGATCCGCATTCCTATGATGGGCGGACGACACCGCGGGCCGCTGCGACCAGGCAGTCCGACGCGGTGCAGATGCGGCGCGATGGTGGTGGAGGGGTCGATGACTCAGGGGGCCGGTCAGGGACCCGAGATGCGGACGCCGACGGTGCGCGACTTCCGCGTACCGGCGTACGTCCACGAAGCCGGTCCGTACGCGCAGCCGCCCGGACCGCACCCGGCACCGCCCGGACAGTACGACCGGCCGGCGGAGCCGTACGACCGCTCCGCCGAGCCGTACGACCAGGCCGCCGACCCGTACACCGGGCCCCCGGAGCCGTACGTCCGATCCGGTTCCTACGCGGGCGGGCCGCCGCACGGTGAGGCCGGCGTCCCCGCCGCCGAGCCGGAGGGCTACACGCCGACGGAGCGCGATCTGCCGGTCATCAACCGCGGTGACACCGTTCAGGTGCCGGTCGACCCCGAGGCCGGGCAGATTCCGCAGCCCGAGGAGGGGCCGGGTCCGCTGTACGTCGTCGGTGACGTGCACGGGTACCTCGACGAACTCGTCTCCGCGCTGCACGAGAAGGGGCTCATCGACCTCGAAGGCCGCTGGGCGGCCGGGACCTCCCGGCTGTGGTTCCTCGGCGACTTCACCGACCGCGGACCCGACGGGATCGGCGTCATCGACC
Source organism: Streptomyces sp. NPDC017991 (assembly GCF_044328075.1). Taxonomy (NCBI): domain Bacteria; kingdom Bacillati; phylum Actinomycetota; class Actinomycetes; order Kitasatosporales; family Streptomycetaceae; genus Streptomyces; species Streptomyces sp. NPDC017991. The sequence continues at coordinate 199,190 of NZ_JBIRGP010000004.1, forward strand.
TCGTGATGCGGCTCTCCGCGGAGGCCGCCGCGGTCGGTGGCTACTGCAAGGCGCTGATGGGCAACCACGAACTGCTGCTCCTGGGCGCCAGGCGGTTCGGGGACACCCCCGTCAACTCGGGCGCGGGAACCGCCACCTTCCAGGCCGCCTGGCTGCTCAACGGCGGCCAGAAGACCGACATGGAGCGTCTCCAGGACCATCATCTGCAGTGGATGGCCCGCCTGGACGCGATGGAACTCGCCGACGGGCATCTGCTCGTGCACTCCGACACGACCGCCTATCTCGACTACGGCGACTCCATCGAAGCGGTCAACGACACCATCCGCGAAACCCTCACCCGCAATGACGCGGACGAGTGCTGGGACCTCTTCCGCAAGTTCACCAAGCGCTTCGCGTTCCGCGACGACGGCGGTGCGCAGGCGGTCCGCTCCCTGCTGGAGACCTACGGCGGTTCCCGCATCGTCCATGGTCACAGCCCCATTCCGTATCTCCGGGGCGAGGTCGGCTCGGAGGACGGGGAGAATTCGCCGGCTCAGGCGGTCGAAGAACCTCATGTGTACGCCGACAAGCTCGCGATCGCTATGGACGGCGGCGTGACCATGGCCGGAAAACTGCTGGTCCAGCAGCTTCCCCTGGATATCTGAGCGTTCACGGGGCACACGTCCTCCGATGGAGGACGCGTGCGGTCCGGGGGCAAATTCTGGAAACCCCCTGTCACCCTGTGCCGTCATCGCTCTACCATCGGCTTATCCGTAGCAGGCTCCCCTCCGTTTCTGCCCGACGGCTCGTCAGCATGCCGAGTCACCCAGCCCTACGGAGCATCGGGGGATGCACATGAACAGCGTTCCGCAGCACCTGCTGAGCGAGGACCGCCAAGAGTACGAGCGGATCCTCGACGAGGCGCTGCGCTCCGCACCACACCGTCCGGAACTCGCCGCTGTCGGTCAGCGGCTCAACCCCGAGCAACTGCGCACGATGGCGCTCAACGCCACCGCGCTCATCACGGCGGCCGCGGCGAGCGAGTACCAGCACTACGTGAAGGTCCGCGAGGAACTGCGCCAGCCTGCGCCGTCCACCCCTCCCGTCCGCGAAGGATCCAGCAGTTCGTCGGATCCGGGCACGAGTGCGGTGGGGCTCGCCACCGCCATGGGGGAAGTCGCCGAGACCGCGGGGGCCGGTGCCGCCGCGGTCGTCGCCGTGCTCGCCCCGGTCCTCGCCGGCACCGCCGCGGCGATCTTCCTGCTCGTCGGCTACATCCTGAAGATGCTCGACCCCGAGCCGGGCATCGCACGGACCCTTCTCACCACCGGCTGGGTCTTCGGCGCCATCACGGCGGTCTCGATCCTGGTCGCCGCGGTCTGCCTGCTGCTCGCCGCCCTGCGCAACGGGGCCAGCTCGCTCCGGGCCGGTGTGCACGGCGAACGAAGCGAGGAGATCTCTCTGGCCAGGGAAGCCTGGCACGAAGCACTCCTGGAGCGGGGCCTCATGCCGTTCCTCAGGGAGGCTCTCGCCGACCCGGGCACAGCGGCCCTCAGTCGTACGAAGCCGACGGCACCGGTCAGCCGGATGCCGCAGCTCGGCTACAACCGCCCGGGCTTCAGCAGCCCGGACGGGGGTGCGGCAGCGGGCCCCCGCCCCAGCTACTCAAGCCCGGACTTCAGCAGCCCGGACTTCGGGGGACCGGAGCACGCTCCGGAGTAGGGCCGGGACCGCCGACACCGCCCGCCCTGGCAAGAATGATCGACGACGGAAATCCGTCGTCGATCTTTTTTGTGCAATTGACAGTCGTGCCCGCATACGAAGATTTGCGCCCCGCAGCCCTTCGATTGCACCACTGGACAAGAAATGCTCCATGCGCGGCAGGAACAACACGACTGCACTTCTGTAGCTCTTCTGCACAAATTCGCAGGTGGGCTTGTTCTGTGCGGTGACACGACGGATGCTGTATGCCATGTGGCAATCCATCACCAGGCAAGAAGCGGACAGGCACTCCGCCGTGCGGCCCTGTGCAGAGTATCGGCGGCGGAGAGGCCGTTAGCCCGCCGACCGAGAACGCCAACTGCGTGGGGACGGAGTGTCAAGTGGCCCAGGAAGATCCCGGATTCCAGCGTGCACGACTGCGGGACCGCCTGAGGAAGGCGAGGGAGGGCGCGGGGCTGAAGCAGCGCGAGGTGGCCGAACAGCTCGACTGGTCACCCTCCAAGGTGATCCGCATCGAGGCGGGCACTGTAGGAGTCTCCGTGACCGATGTACGCGTTCTCCTGGGCCACTACGGAATCACCGGCCAGGCTCAGGTGAAAGCCCTGACCGACATGGCCCGGGCGGCGCGTCAACCGCCGTGGTGGGCGCCGTACCGCTCCTGGGTGAGCCAGGATTTCGAGACCTATCTCGGTTATGAGAGTTCGGCGTCGATCATTCGGAACTTCGAACCCCATGTGGTGCCCGGTCTTCTGCAGACGGAGGAGTACGCCCGAGAACTCATGACGCGGACCAACGCCGGCACCGAGGCGACGGAACGGCTCGTCCAGCTCAGGATCGAGCGGCAGAACCGTCTTGTGCGAGCCGATGGCCCCGATGTCTTCTGCGTCCTGGACGAAGCCGTGATCCGCAGAGCGGTGGGCTCGCAGGAGACCATGAGAAGGCAGTACGAGAAACTGCTGGCCATCAACGAACTGCCGAACGTGACAGTACGCACTGTCCCTTTCGGCGCCGGCATCTACCGGCAGTTCCGCTCACCCTACGTGCTCTTCGAATTTCCCGGCGACGAAGACGAGATGGTCGCCTATCTGGAGAGCGCGGACGGCGAAGTCATCATCAGCGAGAAGGCGTTGGGACGCATCTCGCAACGCCGCCCGACCGACTATCTGGACGACTTCTGGGAAGTGGAGAGGGAGGTGGCGACGGAGGTGACGAGAGAGTTTCTGTTCGGCCAGAGCTAAAGGCGCCAAGGGGAGCGTGCCACGGATAAACATTCTGACCGCACGAACAGAATCCCGTCACCGTTCGGACATACAGGTCTTCCTACGAGGATGCCCGTAGGGATGTGTCACAGTCCTTCAGGGCGGAGAGGAATGAGCGCCAAGCATATGCACTGAATCCCACGGATGCCCTGCCAGGGTGGTTCGAGTCTCGTACCGCTATCCCGCGGATGGCGGCCACCTCGACACAGTTTCCCTCGATGCTGGCCGAACTCTTCAGCCAACGCACTTCAGCATCATCGGGCCTCATGCAACCCCCACATCTTCACCTGTGAAAAGTGGCGATGCCCTGCAATTCGGCATCGAAATCAGTATGGGCGTCGCCATCAGCACTGCCAAGACGCACATGAACGCCTGACGCAGGCTATTAAATGGAGGTATATGCACAAGAAACACAACAAAGGGCAGGGTGCGTCGCCCAAACGACTGGCCGAAAAGGAGCCGAGACTGTTCCTACGGCCCGGAACGCCGAGGCCCTGGAAATGATCGTCCAAGGCCACGGCGTCACGGCACACGACTGATCAGTCGACCAAAGGTATGCGGAACCGATGGGCCGCGCGGTTCAGTCGGCCATGGGCAGATAGACCCGGTTGCCCGCGGCGGCGAACTCCTTGGATTTCTGGAGCATCCCGTCGGCGACCTCTTCGGGCGAGGCCCCTGCGGCCGCCGTACCGCCGAACTGCTCGTTAATGCTGTGGCTGATCTTCATCGAGCAGAACTTCGGCCCGCACATGGAGCAGAAGTGTGCCGTCTTGGCCGGTTCGGCCGGCAGGGTCTCGTCGTGGAACTCCCGGGCGGTGTCCGGATCCAGGGCCAGATTGAACTGGTCCTCCCAGCGGAACTCGAAGCGGGCGTCCGACAACGCGTCGTCCCACTCCTGTGCGCCCGGATGCCCCTTGGCGAGGTCCGCCGCGTGGGCCGCGATCTTGTAGGTGATGACACCCGTCTTGACGTCGTCACGGTTGGGCAGGCCCAGATGTTCCTTGGGCGTGACGTAGCAGAGCATCGCCGTGCCCCACCAGGCGATCATCGCAGCCCCGATGCCGGAGGTGATGTGGTCGTACGCCGGCGCGACGTCGGTCGTCAGCGGGCCGAGCGTATAGAACGGGGCCTCCTCGCAGATCTCCTGCTGAAGGTCGATGTTCTCCTTGATCTTGTGCATCGGGACATGCCCCGGGCCCTCGATCATGGTCTGTACGTTGAAACGCTTCGCGACCTTGTTGAGCTCCCCCAGGGTCCGCAACTCCGCGAACTGCGCGGCGTCGTTGGCGTCCGCGATCGACCCGGGCCGCAGGCCGTCGCCGAGCGAGTACGTGACGTCGTACGCGGCGAGAATCTCGCAGAGGTCCTCGAAGCGCTCGTACAGGAACGACTCCTTGTGGTGCGCCAGGCACCACGCCGCCATGATGGAACCGCCGCGCGAGACGATGCCGGTCTTGCGGTTCGCGGTCAGCGGGACGTACGGCAGACGCACACCCGCGTGGACGGTCATGTAGTCCACGCCCTGCTCGGCCTGCTCGATGACCGTGTCCTTGTAGATCTCCCAGGTGAGTTCCTCGGCCCGTCCGTCGACCTTCTCCAGCGCCTGGTAGAGGGGGACCGTGCCGATGGGGACCGGGGAGTTGCGCAGCACCCACTCGCGGGTGGTGTGGATGTTGCGGCCGGTCGACAGGTCCATCACCGTGTCGGCGCCCCAGCGCGTCGCCCAGGTCATCTTGTCGACCTCCTCCTCGATGGAGGAGGTGACCGCGGAGTTGCCGATGTTGGCGTTGACCTTCACCAGGAACCGCTTGCCGATGATCATCGGCTCGATCTCGGGATGGTTGGCGTTGGCCGGCAGCACGGCCCGGCCCGCCGCGATCTCCGTACGGACGACCTCGGGGTCGACGTTCTCCCGGATGGCCACGTACTCCATCTCCGGCGTCACCTCGCCCCGCCGCGCGTAGGCGAGTTGTGTCACCGCCTGCCCGTCACGGCTCCGGCGGGGCAGCCGCGGGCGCCCCGGGAAGACCGCGTCCAGGTTGCGCAGGCCGCCGCGCGGCGAGGTGTGCTTGATCCCGTCGTCCTCGGGGCTCACGGGACGGCCCGCGTACTCCTCGGTGTCGCCACGGGTGATGATCCAGTTGTCGCGCAGAGGCGCCAGACCCCTGCGTACATCGGTGTCGACGACCGGATCGGTGTACGGGCCGGAGGTGTCGTACAGGGTGATCGACTCACCGTTGGTGAGGTGCACCTGACGGACCGGCACCCGCAGATCGGGGCGCGAGCCCGCGACATACGCCTTGTGCCAGCCGATCGACTTCCCGGTTTCGGACTTGCCGGCTTCGGACTTCCCGGCTTCGCCGCTCTCGGGTGAAGCAGTTGCCCCGCCGTCCTCGACCGCTGCGGACACCTCGGTGCCGTCGACCGGGGCGAGCGCCCCGCCCGTCTGACTGGAGGCAGGCGTGCGTACGTCCTTGTTGGTCATGAGACCTACTCCCTACGCCGGCATTACCCGGTAACAGGTTCGGCGGTCGACGCAGCGTTTCCCGTCCGGCGATGTTCCACGTGAAACATCGCGGATACGGAGGTCAGCGCCCTCTCAGCCCGGTGCTCCGAGCTCCCGCGTGTGCAAAGGTGCTTCCACGCTAGCGTCACAATGGGCGCGGTGAACAGTGGGCCCCTCTCGTTCTTGCGATGATCGGTCGGTGACCACGACGCAGCAGCCCCCACTTCCGCCGTCCGAACCGCCCCACGGACACGGCCACGACGGCCACGGTCACGGCGGCGGACATGGACCCCACGGCCCCGGCGGTGGCGGCGACGGACCTGCGGGCGGCGGGCACGGTCACTCACACAGTCATGGCCCCGCGGCCCCAGTCTCCATGCATCTGCGCAAGATCATCGCGGCGGTGCTGATTCCTTTCGCCGTGGCGGTCGTTGTGGGTCTCGCGGTGCTCTGGCCGGGCGGCGCACCCGGACATGAGCGCACGGGTGTCGGCTTCGACCGGCAGACCCAGCAGGCCACCGTGACCAAGATCGACAAGGTCGACTGCAAGTCCGTGAACGCCTCGGGCGAGACTCCGACCGGCGACACCTCGACGGCCGAGGGCTCATCGGCTCAGCAGCAGGACTCGGGCACCTGCAAGAAGGCGACGATCCGGGTCGACTCCGGCAAGGACAAGGGCCGTACCTTCACGGAGATCGTCCAGCCGGACTCCTCGCGCCAGTTGGAGCAGGGCCAGGAGGTGATCGTGGCGTACGCGCCCGACGCCCCCAAGGAACTCCAGTACTCGGTCACCGATGTGAACCGCAAGCTCCCCATGGCGCTGCTCGCCGGCATCTTCGCCCTCGCCGTGGTCGTGGTGGGCCGGATGCGGGGTGTCATGGCGCTGATCGCGCTGGCCGTCAGCTTCCTGATCCTGACGTTCTTCATCCTGCCCGCGATTTTGCAGGGGTCGAATCCGCTGGTCGTGGCGGTGGTCGGGGCCAGCGCCATCATGCTGATCGCGCTCTACATGTGTCACGGTCTCTCGGCCCGGACGTCGGTCGCCGTACTGGGCACGCTGCTGTCCCTGGTGCTGATCGGGCTGCTCGGCTCTCTGTTCATCGACTGGGCCGCGCTGACCGGCAACACCGACGACAACACCGGCCTGATCCACGGTCTCTACCCGTCCATCGACATGAGCGGTCTGCTGCTCGCGGGTGTCATCATCGGTTCGCTCGGAGTGCTCGACGACGTCACGGTGACACAGACGTCGGCGGTCTGGGAGCTGCACGAGGCCAACCCGACGATGGGCTGGCGAGGTCTGTACCGCGCGGGCATCCGTATCGGCCGCGACCACATCGCGTCCGTCGTCAACACGCTCGTCCTCGCCTACGCGGGCGCGGCGCTGCCTCTGCTGCTGCTCTTCTCCATCGCGCAGAGCAGCGTGGGGACGGTGGCCAACAGCGAACTGGTGGCCGCGGAGATCGTCCGCACCCTCGTCGGCTCGATCGGGCTGGTCGCCTCGGTGCCGGTCACGACAGCTCTCGCGGCCCTGGTCGTCTCGGCTGACCGCCCGGGTGACGCTGTCCCGGCCCCGCAGCCGCAACCACAGCAATCGCAGCCGCAGTCCCAGTCCGGCTCGAAGGCACCGTTGCGCGGTGGGAGCGGCCGCCGCCGCAAGCACTGAAACCGGCGCGTCACCGGGACGGGCCGGTCTTCCTTGGACCTTCCCAGGGCGGGGGCGCTCCCGCGCAGGACGGCTGTCGGCCGAGCGCGGGCAGCGGGGAACGACGACCGACGAAGGGGGGAAGCGTCACCTCACGTCGGCCGCCGCCGCGTCACCCCGCGCTCTGCTCCTCCGCCAGGATGCGGTCCAGGGCCTCGTCCAGGTGCGTGTCGAAGTCGGCGAGGGAGCGCTCCTGGCCCAGCGGGACCAGCCGGTCCGTACGGTCGAGGAACGCCAGCAGCGGCGCCGTACCGCAGCGGAACAGGGCCTGGTCGACGCCCACCTGAAGCCGGATCAGCACATCGCCGAAACCCTCGGAGTCCGAGGGAGTGATGTGCACGTCTCCGTCCCCGCACGGTCGGCCCACACCGTCGATCAGCAACTCCCGACCGAAGGCCCAGGTCACCGGAGCGTCGCCGGGCAGGTGGAAGGTCAGACGCACGGCATAGGGATCACAGGTCTCGTAACGCAGCTCCACCGGAATGCGGAAGGAGAGCTCCTCCGAGACGACGAAGCTCATCATGACCTCTGCCTGTACTACCGACTCGCGCATCGCCTACCCCGTCGTTTGCCGTCCATGGCCGGGAATCGTCCACCTAAACACTTCTGGCATCTTGCTTAACGTGTACACCAGATCACAAGGAGTGAGTTTTCAGATGCTGATAGAGACCGCAAGTGTCCCCAGCAGCGTGTCGATCTCGCTCTGCAGTCGCCGCGCCGCGGGCAGCAGCCGTTCGGCCTGGTGGGACGGCATGGAGATGGCCACCGTGGCGGCCGTGCTGCCCAGTGTGAGAGGGATCGCGGCGCAGACCGCGCCCAGCGCGTACTCCTGACGTTCGATCACCGGTTGCATGCGTCCGGTCGATTCGAGACGGCGAATCAAGGTCTGATCGTCACGCACCGTGTACGGCGTGACGGATCGCACGGGGTAGCGGTCGAGGTGGTCCCTGCGCCCCTCCGCGTTGAGCTGGGACAGCAGACACTGGCCGATCGCGTGCGCGTGCCCCGTCTCCCGGAAGTCCGCCCACTCCTCGACCGCGGGATTGGCGGGGGTGTCGGCGACGCACTGGACCTCGATCTCCCCGTCGCGGTAGACCGCGTAGTAGACGGGAGCACCGATCGAATCACGCCAGCTCCCCAGGGCGTCGGCGATCGTGCTGCGACGTTTCTGCTGGGCGCCACCGCGGCTAAGCCGCTCGGCCGCCTCGCCGAGGTAGAACAGCCCCTTCTCGCGGCGCAGATATCCCTCGTGCACCAGGGTGCGCAACAGGTGGTACGCCGTGGGAAGAGCGAGTCCGGCTTCGCGGGCCAGCTGCTTCGCGGGCGCCCCGAGCTCGTGACGCGCGACGGACTCCAGGAGACGCATCGCACGCTGCACCGAACCGATGAGGGTCGTGGGATGCGGCTCGGAGGCCGAAACCTTCGGTCCTGCGGGTGCGGTGTCAACCGTGGCCAAAGGTCACTCCCGAAGCGCGAGGGGCCGCCCGTGCGAGGGTGACACGGGACGGTTCGAAACGCCGCTCACGAGGATCGACCCCGAGGCGAGTTCCGGACTTTAACCGTCTGCCACCGATCGCTGACGACATGCCTCGAAAACTCCCCCCACCCGAGGGAACTGAAGTTCGCCTCCACGATGAGGGACTGCCGGAGGGTCAGGTCCGGCGGATCATCTGTCCCCCGTGCCGCCCGTCTACCAGTCGCTCCTCGACGAGGAGCCCGACATGAACTTCCGTACGACGTAGATCAGTCCGCCGACGAGTGCCACGAAGAGCAGCAGCTTGAAGAGCAGGCCGATCACGAATCCGACGACACTCGCTATCAGGCCGCCGAACACGACCAGAGCGATGACCGGCACCGCGATCCACTTAACCCACCACGGCATCCCCGCGAAGATCTCTCGCATCGCTCTTGTTCCTTGTCTCTCTGCCCGTTTCCGAGTGCTGTCCCTGATCGTTCCCGCCGTGCCGACGGGCCACGAATGTCCTGCCTCGATGCTAGGCGCGGCAGGGGTGCCGGCGGGGGCCTCGCACCCCTTGTCTGCCCCTGACCGTTCCCCTAGGGAACCCTGAGGCGGACGTCAGCTCTCCGGCGGAGAGAAGACCACGACGACCCGCAGATCCTCGCTGACGTGATGGAACTTGTGAGCCACCCCCGCGGGTACGTACACGACGCTGCCGCGCGCCACCTGCGTCGTCTCCATACCGACCGTGATCGCGGCACGGCCGCTGACGACGAGGTACACCTCGTCCTGGCGGTGGGGCTGCTGCGGGTCCTGAGCGCCCGCGTCCAGCGCGTACAGGCCGACCGACATGTTCTTCTCGCGCAGGAACTGGAGGTACGCGCCGTCGTTGGCGGCGCGCTCCGCCTCCAGTTCGTCCAGCCGGAATGCCTTCATCGCCCTTGTCCGCCCTTGCCCCGCTGCTCGTGTCCGATCTCTTCTGTCACGATCAGACACATGAAGAATTTCGTAGTCAAGACGATCGCCAACGCGGGCGCCCTGGCGATCGCGGTATGGGTGCTCGACAAGATCACCCTGACCGGTGACAGCACCGGCAAGGAGATCGGCACGCTGCTGCTTGTCGCGCTGCTCTTCGGGCTGGTGAACTTCCTGGTCAAGCCGGTCGTGAAGGTCCTCACCTTCCCGCTGTTCATCCTCACGCTCGGACTGATCACGCTGGTGGTCAACGCCCTGATGCTGCTGCTCACCTCGTGGCTGGCGGACAAGCTCGACCTGAGCTTCCACGTCGACGGTTTCTGGACCGCCGTCCTGGGCGGCCTGATCATCTCGATCGTCTCCTGGGCCCTGAACGTCGTCCTTCCCGACGAGGACTGAGCGACCCGGATGCCCTACCGCGTGTGTTTCGTATGCACCGGCAACATATGCCGCTCCCCGATGGCCGAATCCGTCTTCCGCGCGCGGGTGGCCGAAGCGGGGCTCGACACTCTGGTCGAGGTGGACAGCGCGGTACCGACGGCTGGCACGAGGGTGACGGCGCCGACCCGCGCACCGTCTCCGTGCTGGAGACGAACGGCTACGACAGCGACCATGCGGCCCGCCGGTTCCGGCCCGACTGGTTCTCCCGGCTCGACCTGGTGATAGCTCTCGACTCCGGCCACCTCAAGGCCTTGCGCCGCCTCGCGCCGACCCCGGCCGACGCGGAGAAGGTCCGGCTGATGCGCTCGTACGACCTCGCCACCCGCGCCGATCTCGACGTACCAGATCCCTATTACGGGGGGATGGACGGTTTCGAGGAGTGTCTTGAGATGGTGGAGGCGGCGAGCACCGGACTGCTCGCCGCTGTACGCGAGCAAGTGGAGGAACAGGCGGCATGACGAATTCTTTCGAGGAAGCGGGTTCCGAGGGAGTGGGTGACGGCACGCGTGCCGTGCGGGCGGGGCTCCCCGAGCCGGTCAAGCACGAGCCGACCCTCCCCGGCCCGGTCTTCGCCGCCCACTTCCATCTGCCGGGCGATCCCACCGGCCCCTACACCTACGGACGTGACGAGAACCCGACCTGGACCCACCTGGAGCGCGCCATCGGCGAGCTGGAGGCGCCGGGCCGGGACGGCGTCGAGACGCTCGTCTTCGCCTCCGGCATGGCCGCCGTCTCGGCCGCCCTCTTCTCCCAGCTGAGCGCCGGCGACACGGTCGTGCTGCCCGACGACGGCTACCAGGTCCTGCCGCTCGTACGCGGACAACTGGAGGCGTACGGCATCGAGGTGCGTACGGCGCCGACCGGCGGCGACGCCCAGCTCGACGTCCTCGACGGAGCGAAGCTCCTGTGGATCGAGACCCCGTCGAACCCGGGGCTCGACGTGTGCGACGTGCGACGGCTCGCCGAGGCGGCCCACGCGCGCGGAGCCCTCGTCGCGGTCGACAACACCCTGGCGACCCCGCTCGGGCAGCGGCCGCTGGAGCTGGGTGCGGACTTCTCCGTGGCCAGCGGCACCAAGCAGCTCACCGGGCACGGGGACGTCCTCCTGGGGTACGTCACGGGCAGCGACGCCTCCGCCATGGCCTCCGTACGGCGCTGGCGCAAGATCGTCGGGGCGATCCCGGGGCCCATGGAGGCATGGCTCGCGCACCGCTCGCTCGCCACGCTGCAGATGCGTGTGGACCGGCAGAACGCGAGCGCCCAGGTGATCGCCGAATTGCTGCGGGACTGGCCCGAGGAGCTCGGAGTCCGTTATCCCGGGCTGCCGGGCGACCCTTCGCACAAGATCGCCGCGCAGCAGATGAGGCGCTTCGGATGTGTGGTGTCGTTCACCTTGCCCACGCGCGCGCGTGCCGACGGTTTTCTCGACGCGCTGCGGCTCGTGGACGACGCGACGAGCTTCGGCGGGGTGCGGTCGACCGCCGAACGGCGCGGGCGCTGGGGCGGCGACGCGGTCCCGGAGGGCTTCATCCGTTTCTCGGTCGGCGCCGAGGATCCGGAGGACCTGGTGGCTGATGTCCGGCGGGCGCTGGACGAGTCCGCGAAGTGAGCGCTTGCTGAGTGGCCGGCCAGTAGCCGTACTACGCACAACGGGCGGTCCGAGCCTCCCCCCTCGTGGCTCGGACCGCCCCGGTTCTCTGCGCTAAGAACCGCGCGAACAAGGCTAGTTGACTCTGTGTCAGTGTCCAATCACGGTAGCGACAGGGGGCTATCGACTTATTTATAGTTAAGGGCTTCCGGAACGCTGGAGATCGAAGGGAAGCCATGGATCTGGCCCTGCTGCGGACCTTCTTGACCGTGCACCGGGCCGGCTCCTTCACCCGTGCCGCCGCCCTGCTCGGCCTCTCCCAGCCGGCCGTCACCTCACAGATCCGCACACTCGAACGGCAGCTGGGGCGCCCCCTGTTCCTGCGCCAGGCCCGCGGGGTGACCCCCACCACCATCGGAGACGAACTCGCCCACAAGGCCGCTCCGCATCTCGACGCCCTCGTGGAGATCACCGAGACCGGCCTCGACGCGGACTCCTCCCTGCGCACCCTCCACCTGGCCGGGCCACCGGAGTTCACCGCCGAGCGCGCGCTGCCCGCGCTCACCGAGCTGATCGGGGACGACGGCCACGGCTTCGCGCTGCGGGCCTCCTTCGGCAATGCGGAGGAGGCGCTGGAAGGACTCGCTGCCGGGCATCACGATCTGGCCATCTGCACGGCACGCCCCCGGGGCTCCCTGCTCACCGCGACTCCGCTCTGCGACGAGGAGCATGTACTGGTCGCCGCCCCGCGCTGGGTCGCCCGTATCGACTCCGACACATTACGACGCCAGGGCGCGCCCGCCCTGGAGAACCTGCCCGTGGTCGAGGTTCACGAGTCACTGCCGTTCATCGCCCGCTACTGGGCTTCCGTCTTCGACTCCCTGCCCGCCGCATCGGGCACCGTCATCGTTCCCGACCTGCGGGCGGTACTCGCCTGCGCCACCACCGGCGCGGGACTCGCGGTTCTGCCGCGCTATCTGTGCGGACCGGCTCTGGAGCGGGGCGACGTAGTGGCGCTGAGCGAGCCGCCGGTCCCACCCCTTCGTACATACTTCCTGGTGGTACGGACCGGCACACTGGCCATGCCGCATATCGCGCGAGCCCACGAGTGGCTGATGCGCGCCGCTGCCAGCTGGTCGTGACACGGATGCTTCGCCTGGTCCGGACGGCGATGTTTCACGTGGAACCAACCGGGCCACATTCCTCCCATGACCGACCGACCCGTGGTCAAGCGCACCGCCCGGGCCGTCCTGCTGGACGGCGACGACTTGATCTTGATCAAGCGGACCAAACCCGGCGTCGATCCCTACTGGCTGACGCCGGGCGGCGGGGTCGAGCCCGAGGACACGACCGTCGTCGACGCGCTCCACCGTGAAGTGCACGAGGAACTCGGCGCCAAGATCACCGACGTCGTGCCCTGCTTCGTCGACACCGTCGAACACATCGGCGAGGACAGCAGCTCGACCGGGGTGAAGGTGCAGCACTTCTTCGTCTGCCATCTGGAATCCATGGATCCCTCGCTCCGCCACGGCCCCGAGATCGAGGAGCCCTGCGGCGAGTACGAGATCGTGCGGATCCCCTTCACTCGCGTGGGCATCGCGACCGTCCACCTCGTACCGCTGTCGCTGCGGCACTATCTCGACGGGAACATCGAGGGCGTACGGGCGATGCAGGCACCCGATCTCGGCTGAACAGCCCGCTCCGCTGTTGCGAGCCGATTTCGCTTGGTGGCCCTGATTGGTGGCCCTGGTGGGCAGCCCTGGTCAGTGGCCCGGGGTTGGCGGGCCGGGTTGGCGCGACGGCTCGGCGGCTCGGCTCGGCGGGCCGGGTTCGTGATTTCGGGTCGGTCCGGCGTCAGTCCCGTGCCGCGACGAGGTCTTCCACCGCGTCATGACGGATCCGTTCCGACGGGATACCGATGTCCCGGAGCGCGTCAACGCCGTTGCGGATCATGCCGGGTGGGCCTGAGAGATAGGCGTCGTACTCGTTCCACGGACCGTATTCGCGGACCGCGTCCGGCAGTTGGAGGTGCGCCTGATGGTCGACGATGGGACGCACCGCGAGCCATGAGTGGCTCTGCTGGAGCCGGAGCATGGTGTCGATGTCGTACAGGTCGTAATCGGTGCGGGCCCCGTAGAAGACCTCGACCGGCCGCCTCCGCCCATGTTCGGCGACGTCCTCGACCAGTGCCTTGATCGGCGCGATGCCGGTGCCGCCGCCCAGGCAGAGCAGTCCGCTGGCGGTGGTGTGGTCGACGGTCATCGAGCCCGCGGGCGGGCCGAGCCTGACGATGTCGCCGGGGCGGGCCCGGTGCACCAGCGCGCTGGAGACCCAGCCCGCCGGAACCGCCTTCACGTGGAACGACAGCAGTCCGTCCGAGCGGGGCGCGGAGGCGAACGAGTAGTGCCGCCAGACGCGGGGCCACCACGGGGTCTCCAGGCTCGCGTACTGACCGGCGAGAAAGGGGTACGGCTGATCGGGGCGGACCGTGACGACAGCGACGTCCGGGGTCCTCAGATCGTGCGAGATCACCTCGGCGTACCACCAGGCCGGGGCGCGCAGTTCGTCCGCCGCGGCGGCGTCGATCATGACCTGGGAGATCTTCGTGTAGGCCCTGACCCAGGCCGCCTCCGTCTCCCTGTCCCAGGCCGCCTCGGCGAACCGGCTGAGCGCACCGAGGAGGCACTCTCCCACGGCGGGGTAGTGCTCGGGGCGCGTGCCGTACTTGCGGTGGCCGCGGCCGAGGTTCTGCAGGTACGAGACCAGGACCTCGGTGTTGTCGATGTGTTCGGCCGCTGTCAGCAGGGCTTTGAGCAGCCGGTCCCGCTGGGTGTCCATCGCGGCCGGGAACAGGGGGCGCAGGTCGGGATGGCGGACGAAGAGCAGTGCGTAGAAGTACGAGGTGACCTTGTCGGCGACGGGCGCCACCTCGGCCATGGTGCGGCGGATGAGGACGGCGTCGGGGGAGGCGGGCCTCGCGGGGGCGGGCGGGGGCGCGGGCACTGAGTCCGGGGCGGGCGCGGAGACCGCCGTGGGGACCGAGACCGGCGTGGGGACCGAGACCGGCGTGGTGGCGGCTGCTGTGGGAGCTGCGAGGTGAGAGGGCCGCCGACCGGGGACGACGTGCTCGTGGCCCGGGTGCTCGTAACCGGGCTTCGACGAAGGGGGAGGCCCGTTGTGTGTCGCTGCGGGAGGTGTCGCCTCGCGTGACGCCGCCGGGGGCACGGACGAGACGGCACGAGCGGTGTCTTCGCTCTCGCCAGGGACGCCTCCGGCTCCGCGGCCGGAGCCGGAGCCGGCGTCGGCTCGGTCGTCGACGTCGGTTCGCTCGACGTCGGATCGGTCGACGTCGGATCGATCCGTGTCCGATCCGGGCTCCGTCTTCGGGGGTATTCGCCGCTGTATCGGGCCGCTCTCTCCCGCCGCGGACCTGCGGACGGGCCGCAAAGCGGCCAGGCGCCGCCCCTCGGTCGCCCCCTGCTCGCCGCCCGCGGGCGGCTCCGGTGGCGTGTGCGGGGTGAACCAGCCGCCTCCGCCGCCACCCCCTGAAGTGCCGTTGTCGGCCGACGTGGTGGTCGGAGCGTCCATGCTGTGCCTCGCCTCGAACATCTTTCGGTCGGTCTGCGCACCTCCTCAATCGGAAGATGCCTGCTTTCCCCCCGCAGACTGCTTGCTTCGCCCCGTTCCGTCCTGTCGGCCAATGCGCCCATATTGGACCGCGCCACCGCACGCTGGGGACAAGTGAGCTGAGAATGTGACATTGGCCGCACTACAGCCATGTCAGCAGCATCCCGCCCACTACCATCAGCCCGGTCGCGTAACCGGAAATGCGGGTCTTCGATCTTTCTGTCCCGTTAGGCTGCATTGCCCTGTGATCGTCCCGACGGGATGTGCGGACACCTCGTCGGACACGAACCGGAGTCGACCATACCGGCCGCGGTCCGACACACAAGTCCCCACTTCCTTACGTCAGGAATTGCGTGGTGGACGTCTCATCAATTCTTTCAATTACCGGGCGGGGCAGGCCAATTCACAGCGTGTACGCCGAGGCTAGTACGCGGGGTTACTCCCGCTGTCAGACGCCTCGGCCGCTCGTGCCCGGCACGGTGTTTCACGTGAAACTAAGCCGCCCCGCACGCCGGGCCAACCTCGTCGTCCATGTAGCCGCCTCCGCGTGCTGGCTCGGGCTCACGCTCGGGCTGCTCGCCCTCGGAGTCACCGCGACCACCACCGGGTCCGCGGTGACCGTGGAAGCCTCCGTCCGCGCCATGAAGACCTTCGCCGACTGGCTTCTGCTCCCCCTCGCGTTCCTTACGCTCCTCACCGGCCTGGTGCTGTCCCTGGGCACGCCGTGGGGGCTGGCGAGGCATCGGTGGGTCTACACCAAGTTCTGGCTGACTCTGGCCACCGCCACGGCCACGGTCTTCGCCCTGCGCCCCGGGGTCGACGCCGCAGTCACCGCGGTGTCGGACGGCGGACCACTGCCCGACCCCGGTGACGTCCTGTTCGGGCCGATCGTCTCGCTGTCCGCGTATCTCCTCATGACGGTGATCTCGGTCCTCAAGCCCTGGGGACTGACGCGACGCGGGCAAAGGATCCGTGCGGCCGCCCGCAAACCGGTGGACGTGGAAGCCGCCGGTCGGACAGCCTGATCTGCGTGCCGACTCCTTTCCCCGCCGCTCTGCCCATCCGCCGTCTGACGCCTCGCGATCTCTCCGCCTGCGCCGACCTCTCCGAGAACCGGGGCTGGCCCCGTGAGGAACACAAGTGGGGTCTACTGCTCACGGCCGGGACGGGTTACGGCATCGACGACCCCGGCGGAGGCCTTGTCGCCGCCTGCATCGTGACCGCCTACGGGCCCCGGGAACAACCGGATCTGACGGCCATCGGCATGGTGCTGGTCGCCGAGCGGTACGCCCGGCAGGGCATCGGGCGCCGCCTCATGCGCCATGTCGTGGCCGAACTGGGGACGACCCCGGTGACCCTGCACGCCACGCCGTACGGGCGCCCTCTCTACGAGGAACTGGGTTTCAAGACCATCGGGCGCGTCGAGATGGTCCGTGGCCGCTTCAGCCCTCTGGGCCCGGAACCCGAGGTGGCCACGCGCGCGGCCACGGCGGAGGATCTCGTCACGATCCTCCGCCTCGACGAGGAGGTCTTCGGCACGGACCGGACGCACATGATCACGCGGCTGCCCGCCTTCTCCGATCAGCTGCGCGTCGCCGAGGAGGACGGCCGCATCATCGGGTACGCAGCCGCCTGGCCCAACATGGATAACCATGTCGTGGGCCCGCTGATCGCCCGGGACACCGAGACGGCGAAATCGCTCATCGCCTCGCTGGCCGCCCGTATCGACCGTCCACTGCGCACGGACATCGATGTACGCCATGAGGAATTGCTGGCGTGGGTCAAGGAGCGCGGACTCGCCCCCCTGAGTTTCAACGCGGTCATGACGTACGGCATCGGGGAGTTGCCCGGCGACTGGACGCGGCGGTTCGCTCCGCTCACCGTGGCCGCGGGCTGAACCGAGCAACTTGGGCTGAACCGAGCGAACCGCCCGCTCGGGATGAGCAGGCGGTTCGCCGGTACGGGGCGCTCCGGTCGCCGGCCTTCCTAGACGAGGGCCTTCACCGCGGCGGTGGCGAAGCCGTGGTCCTGCTCCGGTGCGCCGCCGCCGACTCCGATCGCGCCGATCAGGCGGCCGTCGCGATGGACCGGCACACCGCCGGCGATGAACAGGAGCGGGCGGTCGAGTGCGGTCGGCAGGGTGTGGAAGAGCCCTCCGGGCTGGACAGCTTCGACGAGATCCGCGGTGGGAGCGCCGAGCTGCAGTGCCGTGTAGGCCTTACGGGTGCTGGTCTCGCCCGAGATCAGCACCGCTCGGTCGTCCCGCCGGAAGGCGAGCAGGTGGCCGCCCGCGTCGAGGACCGTGACGCTGACCTTGACGTCCGCGGCTTCCGCGGCACGACGGGCGGCCGTGACGAGCGCCTCGGCGTCCTGGATGGTCAGCGGGGTGACGGTGGTGGTGCTCATGAGGGGGTTTCTCCTTGCGAGAGGGTGCGGTGTGGGGGAATGCGGCCGACGCTCAGTTGTGGACGACGGCCTGCTGCTGCACCGAGTGCGTCTGTTGCGCCGTCACGGCGACCGGGTCCGCCGAATCGGCGGAGTCGGCACGGCGCTCCAGGGCGGCCGACAGGACGGCGAGCAGAAGGGCGGCGGCGGCCAGGACGGCGCCGACCCAGTTGGGGGCGGTGTAGCCCATGCCGGCCGCGATCACGACGCCGCCGAGCCAGGCCGACAGGGCGTTGCCGAGGTTGAAGGCACCGATGTTCACCGCGGAGGCGAGTGTCGGAGCGCCGTGTGCCTGGTCGAGCACCCGCTTCTGCAGCGGCGGAACGGTGGCGAACCCGAGGGCTCCGATCAGCGTGATGGTCACGGCCGCCGCGATCTTGTCGTGCGCGGTGAGGGTGAACAGAGCGAGCACGACCGCGAGGGCGCCCAGTGACACGTACAGCATCGGCATCAGGGCGCGGTCGGCGAACCTGCCGCCGACGAGATTGCCGCCGACCATGCCGAGGCCGAAGAGGACGAGCAGCCAGGTGACGGAGCCGTCGGCGTAGCCGGTGACGTTGGTCATCATCGGCGCGATGTAGGTGATCGCCGCGAAGACTCCGCCGAAGCCGAGCACGGTCATCGCCATGGCGAGCAGGACCTGGACGTTCTTGAAGGCGGCCAGTTCGTGACGCAGTCGCACGCCTTCCGGCTTGGGCATGTCGGGTACCAGCTTCGCGATGCCGGCCAGGCCGAGGACGCCCAGCGCGGCGACGACCATGAAGGTCACGCGCCAGCCGGCGGACTGCCCGATGAGGGTGCCCAGCGGTACGCCGACGACGTTGGCGACGGTCAGGCCGGTGAACATCATGGCGATGGCGCCGGCCTTCTTGTCCGGCGCGACCAGATCGGCGGCGACGACCGAACCGATGCCGAAGAAGGCACCGTGCGCGAGCGAGGCGATCACGCGTCCGATCAGCATGACGGTGAAGGTGGGGGCGACCGCGGAGATCAGGTTGCCGACGATGAAGAGTCCCATCAGCAGCATCAGCATCCGCTTGCGGGACACCTTCGTGCCGAGCACGGTCATGAGGGGCGCGCCGAACATGACTCCGAGCGCGTAGCCGGTCACGAGGAAGCCCGCGGTGGGGATGGAGACACCGAAGTCGCCGGCGACCTCGGGCAGCAAGCCCATGATCACGAACTCGGTGGTTCCGATTCCGAAGGCCCCGATCGCGAGGGCCAGAAGCGCGAGAGGCATGGGGACGACCTTCCAGAAGATTGCACGAGCGCTTTACGTGCGTCCACAATAGTTGCAGACGCGGGTTAAGTGCAAGCGCGGTATATTGCGGTCGTGCCCTATCCTGGTGTCAGCCACTCCGGGACGGAGGAAATGCCATGACAGCGACGGACCCCGCGCTCACCGCTCTCGCCCAGGGCTGGTGTGCCCTCTCTCTGCTGCACGGGAGGATCGAGGCTCACATCGAACGAGCCCTGCAGTCGCGACACGAGCTGAGCGTGCGCGAGTACTCGCTCCTCGACGTCCTCAGCCGTCAGCACGACGGCGACGGCGGCCATCTGCAGATGAAGCAGGTCGCCGACGCGGTCGTCCTCAGCCAGAGCGCCACCACACGACTGGTGACCCGGCTGGAGGACCGAGGTCTGCTCTCGCGCTACCTGTGCCCGACGGACCGCCGCGGCATCTACACGAACGTCAGCGAGGCGGGGCTCACGCTTCTGGAGGAGGCTCGGCCCACCAACGACGCGGCCCTTCGGGAGGCGCTGGACGAGGCGGCCCGGAGCCCCGAGCTTGCCCCGCTGGTTCGCGTCGTGGAGTCGGCGAGCCTGCCCGCGCCCGCATAGGGCGGGTCCACCGCGGACACGGCTGTGCCGTTCTCGTTCTGCATAGGCTGACGCCATGGGAGATCTTGAGATACGCCCCGCGGTCGCCGACGACATCCCCGCGATCGTCGCGATGCTCGCCGACGACCCGCTGGGTTCGCAGCGTGAGTCACCGGACGACCTGCCCCCGTACCTGGCCGCGCTGGAACGCCTCAGCGCAGATCCGAACCAGCACGTGGTCGTCGCTGTGCGGGAGGGCCGGGTCGTGGGCACGCTTCAGCTGACGATCGTTCCCGGGCTGTCCCGCAAGGGAGCCACCCGCTCGATCATCGAAGCCGTACGTGTCCAGGCCGACGAGCGGGGCAGCGGCCTGGGCACCCGCTTCATCGAGTGGGCCGTGGACCGTTCCCGAAGCAAGGGCTGCCAGTTGGTACAGCTGACGTCGGACGCCACTCGGACGGATGCTCACCGGTTCTACGAGCGTCTCGGCTTCACGGCATCACACGTCGGGTTCAAGCTGCAGCTCTGAGGCCCGTCCCGGCGAATCGGGTCATGGACCATGGATCATGACATTGGACGGCATGCCGAGGGGCGTCCTGTTTCACGTGAAACAGGACGCCCCTCGGCATGCCGCATCCATGCGACGCGGACAGGGAAGCGGCTACTTGATGCCGCGCCACCCCTCGGAGTCCACTCCACCCGGGACCGGAGCGCCCTCACCGTACGGCTGACGCGTGAACACGAACGAGCCGAGGTCCAGGTGGCTCACCGACCCTTCAGGCTCCTCAACGGCCCGTAGAAGCTCACCGGCGTAATAGCCGTCGAGCCCGGTCCAGGTCCCATCGCCCTCGGCCCGGAAACGCGAGCGCCGGCCGTTTCCCGCCAGGGGCCCGAGCGTCACACCCCCGTCGGACGTGAGACGCAGCGCGAACGCGTGCGTCCCCCAGTACCAAGGTCCGGCCAACTCCAGTACGGACCGGTCGACTTCGGGCAGTGGCCGCCACGGCTCGGGAATCCGGGGCTCGGCCTCCGCGACGATACGCACGAGGTCGGCGGCGACCGTCGCCACCGGCGGACCCGAGGTGCAGTTCGCGAGCACGACGGCGGCGAGGTCGTCCTCGACGCTGATCATGAGCCCGGCGAGAAAGCCCGGGAGGGAACCGCCGTGCCCCACCAGGGTCCGGCCTTTCCGGTGCTGAACCTGCATACCGAGCCCGTACGCGGCACCGGCCACCACCTCCTCCGGTTCGGCGGGCGCGGCGGGCGTACGCATCTGCCGTACGGACTCCGCACTCAGCACCCGGTCGTCGCCCCGCGCGAGGAAGACGGCGAAGCGCGCCAGATCGCCGCTGGTCGACCAGAGCTGACCGGCCGGCGCCATCAGTCCCAGGTCCTCGACCGGCTCGGGAAGCATGACGTCCGCCCAGGGGTGCACGGCCCAGCCACCCGCGTGAGGGGCTTGCGGCTGCGCGCTCGTCCGGTGCAGTCCCAGTGGTTCGAGCACCTCGCTCCGCAGGACCTCCTTCCAGGAGGCGCCCCGCAGCTCCTCGATCAGCGCGCCCAGCAGGGTGTAACCGGGGTTCGAGTAGTGGAATCGCCGGCCGACCGGATGCCGGTGCGGCTGCTCGCCCAGGACGTCGGCGAGTTCGGGACGTAGCGACCCGGGAGTGCGCTCCCACCAGGGGCCAGGCGCCTCGGCGGCCAACCCGGCTGTGTGCGCGAGGAGTTCGGCGATCGTCGCCTCCCCCGCGCCGGTGCCCGGCAGATGCTTCTCCAGCGGGTCACCGAGGTCGAGCAGGCCCTCGTCGCGCATCCGCAGTACCAGGACGGCCGTGAAGGTCTTGGTGATCGAACCGATGCGGTACTGCACGTTCTCGTCGGGTCCATGACCGTCCACCGAGGTGCGGGACCCGTGCCATACCGTGTCCCCGCCCCGCACCACCGCCGCGACCAACGACGGCGCACGCCCTTGCGCCTGGGCGGTGGCGATTCTGTGCAGGAGGGCCCGGCGCGTGGCGGGAAGCAGTTCTTCCGCGGAAGTCGTCGTCATGACCCCAGTCCACCTGCCCCGACGCCCCCCGTCGAGCGCATTTGGCCCCGACCCGGTCGCTCCTGGGGAGAGATCAGGTCTGCGCCATGTCCACGAAGCGGGAGTAGTGGCCCTGGAAGGCGACCGTGATGGTGGCCGTGGGGCCGTTTCGGTGCTTGCCCACGATGATGTCCGCCTCGCCCGCGCGCGGTGACTCCTTCTCGTAGGCGTCCTCGCGGTGCAACAGGATCACCATGTCCGCGTCCTGCTCGATGGAACCGGATTCACGGAGGTCGGAGACCATGGGCTTCTTGTCCGTGCGCTGCTCGGGACCACGGTTCAGCTGGGACAGCGCGATGACGGGCAGCTCCAGCTCCTTGGCCAGCAGCTTCAGGTTTCGCGACATGTCCGAGACCTCCTGCTGCCTGCTCTCGGAGCGCCCCTTGCCGCCCGACTGCATCAGCTGCAGATAGTCGATGATGACGAGCTTCAGGTCGGCGCGCTGCTTGAGGCGGCGGCACTTGGCACGGATCTCCATCATCGACAGGTTCGGGGAGTCGTCGATGTAGAGGGGAGCGGCCGAGACGTCGGGCATCCGGCGGGCGAGCCGGGTCCAGTCCTCGTCGGTCATCGTGCCGGAACGCATGTGGTGCAGGGCCACCCGCGCCTCGGCGGACAGCAGACGCATGGCGATCTCGTTGCGGCCCATTTCGAGCGAGAAGATCACGCTCGGCATGTTGTGCTTGATCGAGCAGGCTCGGGCGAAGTCCAGCGCCAGCGTCGACTTACCCATCGCGGGACGGGCCGCGATGATGATCATCTGGCCGGGGTGCAGGCCGTTCGTGAGCTGGTCGAGGTCGGTGAAGCCGGTCGGCACACCGGTCATCTCCCCCGAGCGCGAACCGATCGCCTCGATCTCGTCGAGCGCGCCCTCCATGATGTCGCCGAGCGGCAGGTAGTCCTCGGTCGTGCGCTGCTCGGTGACCGCGTAGATCTCGGCCTGGGCGCTGTTGACGATCTCGTCCACGTCGCCGTCGGCCGCATACCCCATCTGCGTGATGCGCGTACCGGCCTCGACCAGGCGGCGCAGGACCGCGCGCTCGTGGACGATCTCCGCGTAGTACTCGGCGTTGGCCGCCGTCGGGACCGTCTGGACCAGGGTGTGCAGATACGACGCACCGCCGACCTTGGTGATCTCGCCGCGCTTGGTGAGTTCGGCGGCGACCGTGATCGGGTCGGCCGGCTCGCCCTTGGCGTAGAGGTCAAGGATCGCGCCGTAGACGGTCTCGTGCGCGGGCCGGTAGAAGTCGTGGCCCTTGAGCACCTCGACCACGTCGGCGATGGCGTCCTTCGAGAGCAGCATGCCGCCGAGCACGGACTGCTCGGCGTCCAGGTCCTGTGGGGGCACTCGCTCGAAGGAGGACCCCCCGCCGTCCCAGCCACCGCTGTCCGAACCGCGGTCGTGCTGATCCTCCCTGCCCCGGCCGCCACCATCGCGGCGCTGTCGGGAGGCGGGCAGACGGTCACTGGGACCGCTGTCGGCCCACGGGTCGTCCAAGGGCTCGGAGATACTCACCGGGCCACCTCCTCCCGTCCGCCGAGCGGACCTCGCCGTGCCCTTTATTCCTACGGCACGACACTGACAAATGAGACGCCCAACTCCGGTTCTGACGCGTCGGTTTTGCGAGGTTTCCGAGGACGGAGGAGGGAGAGGGTGCCGCACCACGGTAGGCCCGCGGGCACCGTCAGCCAATCTGGTTATCCACAGGCCATGTGGACGACGGCCCCGATGCTGTGGAGAACTCCGCAAAACCTGTGCACGACCCGGTGGACAGGCCTGTGAACAAGCACTCAGCCTGTTTTCCACATCGGCTCTGACCTGGGCATATCCCATCCACCGGCTGTGCAGAAGAAAAACTTTCAGACTCGGGCCAAGATCGATGCGAATGGCGTGTGGTGGCACGTCGCACGAGTTTGCCAGTAAGGGTTGCTAGACAGTTGCATCTCTTACCTGTGGAAGATTAGATTGATGTGCATGACACAGGCTCCATCGGCCCCCAAGGCTTCCCGGCGACGGCACGACCGAGAGATCGTCGCGCTGGCCGTTCCGGCCTTCGGCGCGCTCATCGCCGAGCCTCTTTTCCTCATGGCCGACACCGCCATCGTCGGTCATCTCGGCACCGCCCAACTCGCCGGTCTCGGAGTCGCCTCCGCCCTCCTCACGACAGCCGTCAGCATCTTCGTCTTCCTCGCGTACGCCACCACGGCCGCTGTCGCCCGACGGGTCGGGGCGGGCGACCTCCAGGCCGCCATCCGCCAGGGGATGGACGGTATCTGGCTCGCACTGCTGCTCGGCGCCGCCGTCATCGCCGTCTTCCTGCCCACCGCACCCGCACTGGTGGAGCTCTTCGGGACCTCGGAAACCGCCGCGCCCTACGCCATCACGTATCTGCGTATCTCGTCGCTCGGCATCCCCGCGATGCTCGTCGTCCTCGCCGCCACCGGTGTGCTGCGGGGTCTGCAGAACACAAGGACACCGCTCTATGTCGCCATCGCCGGCTTCGTCGCCAACGCGGCCCTGAACGCGGGTCTCGTCTACGGCGCGGACCTCGGCATCGCCGGATCCGCCTGGGGCACCGTCATCGCCCAGTTCGGAATGGCCGCCGCCTATCTCTTCGTGGTGGTCCGCGGCGCGCGCAAGCACGGCGCCTCCCTGCGGCCCGACGCCACCGGGATACGCGCCTGCGCCCAGGCCGGTGCACCGCTGCTCGTCCGCACCCTCTCCCTGCGAGCGGTGCTGATGATCGCCACCGCCGTCGCCGCGCGTCTCGGAGACGCCGATATCGCGGCCCACCAGATCATCCTGACCCTGTGGAGCCTGCTCGCCTTCGCGCTCGACGCCATCGCCATCGCGGGACAAGCCATCATCGGGCGCTACCTCGGTGCCGGCGACACCCAAGGAGCCCGTGAAGCCTGCCGACGCATGGTGGAGTGGGGCATCGCCGTCGGAGTCGTACTCGGCGGCCTGGTGATCGCCTGCCGGCCCTTGTTCCTTCCGCTGTTCACCAGCGACTCGGCCGTCCACGACATCGCGCTGCCCGCTCTGCTCATGGTTGCGCTCTCCCAGCCGATCTGCGGCATCGTCTTTGTCCTCGACGGCGTGCTGATGGGCGCGGGGGACGGCCCGTACCTCGCACGGGCCATGGTGCTCGTCCTGGCGGTCTTCGCTCCGGTGGCGCTGCTCATTCCTACCCTCGGTGGCGGCCTCACCGCTGTCTGGGCGGCGATGACCCTCATGATGACCGTGCGCATGCTGACCCTGTGGCTGCGGACCCGCTCGGGCCGCTGGATCGTCACGGGCGCTACGCGCTGACCGAACGTTTCACGTGAAACGGAAGCTGGAGCATTGTTGTTTCACGTGAAACGAGGACGCTCCCGCTCCCGTTTCACGTGAAACAAGGGACCGGTCGGTCAGCCTGGAGCACCAGGGCAGAACAGCAAGAAGGGCCGCACCCACGCGGGGTGCGGCCCTTCTCTCAGCTCTGCTGAGCGCAGCGATCAGGCTGCGACAACCTCGATGTTGACCTTGGCGGCCACCTCGGGGTGCAGACGCACGGACGTCTCGTGAGCGCCCAGCGTCTTGATCGGCGAGCCCAGCTCGATGCGGCGCTTGTCGACCTCGGGGCCACCGGAAGCCTTGATCGCCGAAGCGACGTCGGCCGGGGTGACGGAACCGAAGAGACGGCCGGCGTCGCCGGAGCGGACGGCCAGGCGGACCTTGACGCCCTCAAGGCGCGCCTTGATCTCGTTGGCCTGCTCGATCGTCGCGATCTCGTGGATCTTGCGAGCACGACGGATCTGCTCGACGTCCTTCTCGCCGCCCTTGGTCCAGCGGATGGCAAAGCTCCGCGGGATCAGGTAGTTGCGAGCGTAGCCGTCCTTGACGTCGACGACGTCGCCCGCGGCACCGAGGCCGGAGACCTCGTGGGTGAGGATGATCTTCATGTTTCGGTCACCCTTCCCTTATCGCGCGGTGGAGGTGTAGGGCAGCAGCGCCATCTCACGGCTGTTCTTCACTGCCGTGGCGACGTCACGCTGGTGCTGCGTGCAGTTGCCGGTCACGCGGCGGGCACGGATCTTGCCGCGGTCGGAAATGAACTTCCGCAGCATGTTCGTGTCCTTGTAGTCCACGTACGTGACCTTGTCCTTGCAGAATGCGCAGACCTTTTTCTTCGGCTTGCGCACAGGCGGCTTCGCCATGTGTGTCTCTCCTGTTTGATCAAGAAGTGTGGGTACGGCCCACCCTCTTCGGCCCTGGGCCTAGAAGGGGGGCTCGTCCGAGTAGCCGCCACCGGAGCCGCCGGAACCGCCGGAGCCGCCGGAGTTTCCACCCCAGCCACCGCCGCCGCCGCTGCTGCCGGCCTGCTGGCCGCCGCCGGCAGGAGCGCTGGTCGCCCAGGGATCGTCGGCGGGAGCACCGCCACCACCCTGCTGCTGACCGCCGCCGGAGCCTCCGCCCCAGCTGCCGCCCTGCTGGCCGCCGCCACCGCCGCCGCTGTAACCGCCCTGGCCACCTCGGCCGGTGGTCTTGGTGACCTTGGCCGTGGCGGTCTTCAGGCTGGCGCCGACTTCCTCGACGTCCAGCTCGTAGACCGTGCGCTTGACGCCCTCACGGTCCTCGTAGGACCGCTGCTTCAACCGGCCCTGCACGATGACGCGCATGCCTCGCTGGAGCGACTCCGCGACGTTCTCCGCCGCCTGACGCCAGACCGAGCAGGTCAGGAACAGGCTTTCGCCGTCCTTCCACTCGTTGGTCTGACGGTCGAAGGTGCGGGGAGTGGACGCGACACGGAACTTCGCGACCGCCGCACCGGACGGGGTGAAGCGCAGCTCGGGGTCGTCGACAAGATTGCCGACGACCGTGATGACGGTCTCGCCTGCCATGGGGGAACCTCTCGGCGGGTTTGCTGCTGGCTGCTTGGTGCTGCTACTCGATGCCCGAGTTCAGCTGAGCTGGAATGCTCAGTGGGTCTCGGGACGGAGGACCTTGGTCCGGAGGACCGACTCGTTCAGGTTCATCTGGCGGTCGAGCTCCTTGACGACCGCAGGCTCGGCCTGCAGGTCGATGACCGAGTAGATGCCCTCGGGCTTCTTCTTGATCTCGTACGCGAGACGACGACGGCCCCAGGTGTCGACCTTCTCGACCTTTCCGTTCGCCTCACGGACGACGGAGAGGAAGTTCTCGATCAGCGGCGAGACAGCACGCTCTTCGAGATCGGGGTCGAGGATGACCATGACTTCGTAGTGACGCATGTGTAACCCACCTCCTTTGGACTCAGCGGCCACGGTCGTTCCGTGGCAGGAGGGTTGTGATGCGTTCGCAACGGTATCGGCAGCCACTGACAATCGGACCGCCGATCAGCGAACTGAGCGAGGGACCGTGCTGCGGCCTGGGCAGACACCGGTGCAGACGCTACAGACTACCCGCTCACGGGCTTCCGGTTGAAATCAGGGCCCGATGACCGTCAGTCTGTACCCATCGGGTGTGTACGGCGCTACGATGCGCCACCTTCCGCAGGAGGTGCCAGATGGCACAGACATTGCGACCCAACACCGCCGGCTCTCTCTTCGCCACCGACCACAAGCCCCATCCGCTCCAGGACACGCTGCTCGCCGTGACGCTGGTCCTCGGAGTGACGGCCTTCGTCTCCGCGATGTTCCACAGCCTCCATCTGCTCAGTTCGTGGGCGGGGCTGATCGGCATCATCACCGGCGCGTACGGACAGTTCGTCTCCGAGACCACCCGGGAACGATTCGGGCTGATCCTCGGTCTGGGTGCCTCTGCTGTCGGCTTCCTCCTCGGCATGGCGCACGGCGGTCTCTTCGGCGGCGTCATCGGCTGACGGCGGCCGGGAGCCGGCTGTCCCCGGCCGCCACTCCCGACTCCCGGCTCGCTCGGCTCCCGAATCCCGACCCTCCCGACTCGCCGGCCGTCCGGCTCCGGCCCGGCGGCCGGCCGCACCCCGGGGCACCCCGGCCGCACACCGGCCGCGGCCCGGGACGCATACGGCCAGACGAGGCGCTCGCAGGGCGCAGTAGGCTTCGGCGCGAGAGCCGGAGCCCCTGTACCCATGGGGACACACCAGCCGAGGAGCGCCCCGAATGAGCCTGACCCTGAGGACCATCAGCCGCGAGCAGCATCTGGCGTACCTCCAGAGCCTGCCCGCGGCCAGCCACATGCAGGTCCCCGCCTGGGCAGATGTCAAGGCGGAGTGGCGCTCCGAGAGCCTCGGATGGTTCGACGACAGGTCCGGCGAGATCGTCGGTGCGGGCCTGGTGCTGTACCGCCAACTGCCCAAGATCAAGCGCTATCTCGCCTATCTGCCCGAGGGCCCGGTCATCAACTGGTTCGCGCCGAATCTGACCGAGTGGCTGGATCCGATGCTCGCGCACCTCAAGCAGCAGGGCGCCTTCTCCGTGAAGATGGGCCCGCCGGTGATCATCCGGCGCTGGGAGGCCACTTCGATCAAGAGGGGCATCCAGGACCCGGACGTGAAGCGCCTGCGCGACATCGAGGCCGACTTCATCGAACCGCGCGCCTTCGAGGTCGCCGACAAACTCCGGCGCATGGGCTGGCAGCAGGGCGAGGACGGCGGGGCGGGCTTCGGCGACGTACAGCCCCGCTACGTCTACCAGGTGCCGCTGGCCAACCGGTCCCTGGAGGACGTCCACAAGGGCTTCAACCAGCTCTGGCGACGCAACATCAAGAAGGCCGAGAAGGCCGGCGTCGAGGTCGTCCAGGGCGGTTACCAGGATCTGGAGGAGTGGCAGCGCCTCTACGAGATCACGGCTCTGCGCGATCACTTCCGGCCCCGGCCGCTCTCGTACTTCCAGCGCATGTGGACGGCTCTCAACACCGAGGACCCCAACCGCATGCGGCTGTACTTCGCCCGGCACGAGGGTGTGAACCTCTCCGCCGCGACGATGCTGGTCGTCGGTGGGCACGTCTGGTACTCCTACGGTGCCTCCGACAACATCGGCCGGGAGGTCCGGCCCTCGAACGCGATGCAGTGGCGGATGCTGCGTGACGCCTACGCGCTCGGCGCCACCGTCTACGACCTGCGTGGCATCTCCGACTCGCTGGACGAGACCGATCACCTTTTCGGTCTCATCCAGTTCAAAGTGGGTACCGGCGGGCAGGCCGCCGAATACCTCGGGGAGTGGGACTTCCCGCTCAACAAACTGCTCCACAAGGCGCTCGACATCTACATGTCGCGCCGCTGACGCACCAGAATCGGTCTTCGTACCTCCTGCATACGCTGCTACACCGCTGCCACGAGAAAGGTTCCAGGTCCGGCCATGGCGCTCACGCTCTACGTCGACACCGCACGCTGGCGGGCGCACCACAAGCACGTGTCCGAGCAGTTCCCGGGACTCGTCCCCGTCTGCAAGGGCAACGGCTACGGCTTCGGCCACGAGCGGCTCGCCGACGAGGCCACCCGCCTGGGCTCGGACGTCCTGGCCGTCGGCACGACCTACGAGGCGGCGCGGATCAAGGACTGGTTCGGCGGCGACCTTCTGGTGCTGACGCCGTTCAGGCGGGGCGAGGAGCCCGTGCCGCTGCCCGACCGTGTCATCCGGTCCGTCTCGTCGGTCGACGGGGTCTACGGCCTCGTGGGCGCCCGCGTCGTCATCGAGGTCATGTCCTCGATGAAGCGGCACGGGGTGAGCGAGCGGGATCTGCCCCAGTTGCACGCCGCCATAGAGAACGTGCGGCTGGAGGGCTTCGCCATCCACCTGCCCCTGGACCGTACCGACGGCTCGGACGCCGTCGAGGAGGTCATCGGCTGGATGGACCGGCTGCGCGCGGCACGACTGCCGCTGCACACGATGTTCGTCAGCCATCTCAAGGCCGACGAACTCGCCCGGCTGCAGCAGCAGTTCCCGCAGACCCGCTTCCGGGCCCGTATCGGCACGCGGCTGTGGCTGGGGGACCACGACGCGACCGAGTACCGCGGAGCGGTCCTGGACGTCTCTCCCGTCGCCAAGGGCGACCGATTCGGTTACCGGCAGCAGAAGGTCGCCTCGGACGGCTGGCTGGTCGTCGTGGCGGGCGGTACGTCGCACGGGGTGGGCCTGGAGGCCCCCAAGGCCCTGCACGGCGTCATGCCGCGCGCCAAGGGCGTCGCCCGGGCCGGCCTCGCCACGGTCAACCGGAACCTCTCGCCGTTCGTCTGGGGCGGCAAGCAGCGCTGGTTCGCGGAGCCCCCGCACATGCAGGTCTCGATCCTCTTCGTGCCCTCGGACGCTCCCGAGCCGAAGGTCGGCGAGGAACTGGTGGCCCATCTGCGGCACACCACCACGCAGTTCGACCGCGTCGTCGAGCGCTGACCGCGCGGCGTCCCGCGCCCGGGCCCGGGCCCGCACACAGGCGAAAGGCCGTACACGCACTCCGTGTACGGCCTTTCGTGTGCCTGCCCCCGCTCCTGTTCGCTCAGAGCGAACTTGGATCCTTGCCGTCCTTGTCCTTGCCGCCGCCCCACTCCACGTACGGGCCGTCGAAGTGCGCCGCGTGCCGGGGAGGGTGGGCCGCGGGGCCCAGAACGAAGACGTCCTGGGCGCCGTCCAGCACACCGCCCGACGGATCGTCGTCTCCGGAGCGGCGCACCACGTCCCGCTCGGGCATGAGGATGTCGCGCACGATCACGGCGCACAGGTACAGCGTGCCCAGGAGGTGGACGGCGATGGCCAGCTGGTAGCCCTCCTGGGGCAGTCCCTTGTGGGCGTCACCGCTCGTCGTGTAGGCGAGGTACATCCAGATCCCGAGGAAGTACGCGACCTCGCACGCCTGCCAGACCAGGAAGTCCCGCCACTTGGGGCGGGCCAGCACCGCGAGGGGAATCAGCCACAGTACGTACTGCGGCGAATAGACCTTGTTGGTGAGGATGAAGGCCGCGACGATCAGGAACGCCAGCTGGGCGAAGCGGGGCCGGCGCGGAGCGGCCAGCGTGAGCGCCGCGACGCCCGCGCAGGACAGCAGCATCAGTACCGAAGCCCACGTGTTGACAGTGTCGGTGTCGAGCGACGTGTCACCGCGCTGGGAGAGGATCAGCCAGAAGGAGCCGAAGTCGACTCCACGTTCCTGGCTGAACGTGTAGAACTTCGACCAGCCCTCGGGCGCCAGGAGCATGACCGGAAGGTTCACGACCAGCCAGGCGCCCGCGGCGCCGAGCAGGGCGGTGCCGAACGCACGCCATCTGCCCGCCCGCCAGCACAGCACGAGCAGTGGCCCCAGCAGCAGCACGGGATAGAGCTTGGCGGCCGTGGCGAGCCCCAGGAGGACCCCGAAGGCGAGCGGGCGGCTCCGGGACCACATCAGCATCGCCGCGGCCGTCAGAGCGACCGCCAGGAGGTCCCAGTTGATGGTGGCGGTCAGCGCGAAGGCGGGCGCCAGAGCGACCAGCAGGCCGTCCCAGGGCCGCCGCCGGTGGGTGCGGGTCACGCAGACCGCGATGACGGCCGTGCAGGCCATCAGCATCCCGGCGTTGACCATCCAGTAGACCTGCTCCTGGTCCTGGATGCTGCCGCTGCCCGGCGTGAGCCAGGAGGCGACCTCCATGAACACGCCGGTGAGGACCGGGTATTCGAGGTACTCCATGTCGCCTTCGAGCTTGTCGAAGTACGGCACGAGCCCGTCGGCGAAGCCACGCCCCTGGTAGAGGTGCGGAATGTCCGAATAGCAGGCGTGCGTGTACTGGGAGCTGGCCCCGAAGAACCAGGCACCGTCGTAGCAGGGCAGTTTCTGCACCATGCCGAGGGCGAACATGCCGATCGCGACGAGTGCGACGACCCGTACGGGAGTCCACCAGGACGTTCCCGTCAGCGCGCGCCGCCCGAGGGGACCGCCGAACAGTTCACTGCCGGTCGCCGCGACCGGGTCCTCCTTGGTCGGCGGCACCAGATCGGGCTCGTGCACGCTCGCGCGCGTCGTTTCTGCACTGGGCATGCCGCACATCCTGCCGTACGTGTCCGGGAATACGCCGAGGGCGGCCGGGTTCGGGCCCGGCACGTGCTCGCCGGGGCGCCTGACCTCCCCAAACGCGAGTGGCCGCCGACCGGGGCCGGCGACCACGTCGCGTCGATGGAACTTCTACCGGCTAGCCCGAGGACCCCTGGAACAGGCCACCGTTGCCGTTGCCTCTGCTGTTCCCGCCGTCCTCCTCCTCGGATTCCGAGGTCGAGGGACTCGCGCCGCCGTCCGTACCGCCGGTGTCGGTCTCGCCGGTGCTGGCTCCACCGTCGTCCTCGCACCCGAAGCCGAAGGCGCCACAGGACTCACTCGTGGTGGGGCTGGGAGACGTCTCGGTCTCCGACGGAGTGGGAGTCGGCGACTCGCTCTCCTCCTCTTCCTCCGTCTCGGTGGGCGTGGGTGTCGGGGTCGGGACCACGACGTCGTTGACGACCGTGCCGATGGGTTCGGGCGTCGGGAACTGCTCGACCTTGGTGCCCTTGAGCGCCTGCTCCATGTAGTCGTGCCAGATCTCGGCCGGGAACGAGGCGCCGTGGATCTTGTCCTGGCCACCCGTTCCGTACATCTCCAGGAACTCGCGCTTCTTGTTGGACTCGTCGTCGTCCAGGCGGTACATGGAGATCGCGGTCGAGAGCTGCGGGGTGTAGCCGACGAACCAGGCGGACTTGTTGCCGTCGGTCGTACCGGTCTTGCCCGCCACCGGCCGGTTGCTCAGCTTCGCCGCGGTACCGGTGCCCTTGTCGACGACGGTCTTGAGGACATCGGTGACGTTGTCGGCGACCTGCTTCGTGAAGGCCTGCTTCGTCTTGGCCGCGTTCTCGTGCGTGAAGACCGTTCCGTCCTTGTCGGTGATCTCGTCCACCGAGTACGGCTCGCTCTGCTTGCCGCTCGCCGCGAAGGTGGCGTACGCGCCGGCCATCCGGATCGCGCTCGGGTCGGAGGTGCCGATGGAGAAGGACGGGAAGTTGGCGCTGGCCAGGCTGTCGTCCTTGATGCCGGCGTCCACCGCGGACTCCCGCACCTTGTCCAGTCCGACGTTCATGCCCAGTTGGACGTAGGCGGAGTTGGAAGAGACCCTCATCGCCTCACGCAGGTCGATCTGGAAGGTGGGCGGGTTGTACGACTCGTCGCCGTCGTTCCGCTGCAGCCATTCCTTCTCGTCCTTGTCCTTCCAGACCGTCCCGTCGTAGTCCTCGATCTTCAGCTTGTTCTTGCCGCTGTAGAGACTCTTCGGGGAGACCTGGATGCGCTCGTCCTGGGCCTGCGTCGGCTCCAGGTCGGGATCGCGGACACCCCACTTCATGGCCGCCGCGAGAACGAACGGCTTGAAGGTCGAACCGACCTGGGCGCCCGTCTGGTCGGCGTTGTTGGTGAAGTGCTTGGTCGCGTCCACACCGCCGTAGATGGCCTTGATCGCGCCGGTCTCCGGGTCCACGGAAGCCCCGCCGAACTGGACGTGCTTGTCCGTCTTCGGCCGTTCCTTCTCCTTGATGTTCTCCTTGATGACCTTCTTCACCGCGGATTCGAGCTGGCCGACCTTCTTCTTGTCGAAGGTCGTGTGGATCTCGTAGCCGCCGTCACGAAGCTGCTTCTCGGTGATCCCGGTCTTCTCGCTGTTGTTGACGATGTACGCCTTGGCGAGGTCGACCAGATAACCGACCTGACCGCCCAGCTGGGCGTTCGACCGGGGACTCTGCAGCTTCGGGAAGTCGCGGTACTTGGCGCGTACCGACTCCTCCAGGTGCCCGTCCTTGACCATCTCGCCGAGGATCCAGCGCCAGCGGATCTCCGCGCGCTCGCGGTTGGCCGCGGGCGTGGCGGACGGGTCGATCGACTCCGCGCCCGCCGGGTCGTAGTACGTGGCGCCCTTGAGCACCGCCGCCAGGAAGGCGCACTGGCTCGGGTTGAGGTCCTCGGCGTCCTTGTCGAAGTACGTACGCGCGGCGGCCTGGATTCCGTAGGCGCCGCGGCCGTAGTAGGCCGAGTTCAGGTAGCCGGCCATGATGTCTTCTTTTTCGACATTGGCGCCGACCTTGATGGAGACGAAGAGCTCCTTGAACTTCCGGGAGATCGTCTGCGACTGGTCCTCCAGCATGGCGTTCTTCACGTACTGCTGGGTGATCGTGGAGCCGCCCTGGGTCTGACCACCCCTGGCCATGTTGAACAGGGCCCGGCCGATACCCATGGGGTCGACGCCCCGGTCGTTCTCGAACGTCTTGTTCTCGGCCGAGATGACGGCGTAGCGCATCTCCTTGGGAATCCGGGAGTAGTCGATGATCTGCCGGTTCGTCTCACCACCGGTGGCGACCATCTGCGTGCCGTCGGCCCAGTAGTAGACGTTGTTCTGCGCCTCCGCCGTCTTGGCGACGTCCGGCAGGCCCACCAGCGCGTACGCGACTCCCGCGACCGCCATCATGCTGCCGAAGAAGCCGATGACCAGTCCCGTCACAAGCTTCCAGGACGGCATCCAACGTGCCGCCCCGTACCTGCCCGCGCGCGGGTAGTCGATGATCCGCTTCTTCGGCGGTACGGACCCACGTCCGCGCCCCCGGCCGGGACCTGTGGGCCCGCCGGGGCCGCCTCGTCGGCCGCCACCCCCCTGGCCTCCCTGCCCCGCGCCGTCGTCGGCTCTGCGTCGACCGGCGCCGCTGCTGTTTCTCTGTGACGCCCGCCGGGCCTCGGCGCGACTGCCGAACGGGCGTTCTTCACCCCCCGAGTCGTATGAATCGGAAGGAGACTCGGTTGCGCCTCGCGGTGCCGCACGGCGGCCGGAGGACGAGCCGGTCTGGCCGCGTCGGGCCGCGGCACGTCCGCCACCCTGCTGCTGCGGCGATTTGCGACGGTGCTCGCTCATCGAACGATTACTCCTCGGGCAGGCGCACCTGAGCGCACCTGGAAACGGCGGCTGGTTTCCGGTCCCCCCGAAGTACGGATGCGGTCGTTTTTACATTCATCCGTACCGCACCGAGGACAAGGACGTCCTCAGGCGTCACTCGGTTCCCGGTGGTTTGCATGGCGGACAGACTACGCACCGTCAAAACCTGCCTAGCACCGAAGTTCACCCCAAACCAGGCAACTTGCTCCCTACGAATCGATGATGTGACGCCGTTCACCGTGCCCCCTCTTGTCGCAGGGGGAGGACCGATCTATCGTGTCGATGTATCGAGTCGATACATCAGCTCGGCATAAAGACCGTCACGGCAGGACCGCGGCAGAGAGGAGGCGACGATGAGCCGGCGTTCCGGAATCCTTGAGTTCGCTGTCCTCGGCCTTCTCCGCGAGTCCCCGATGCACGGCTATGAGCTGCGCAAACGTCTCAATACGTCACTGGGTGTGTTCCGTGCGTTCAGCTACGGGACGCTCTACCCCTGCCTCAAGACGCTGGTCACCAACGGCTGGTTGATCGAGGAGCCGGGGAACACCTCCGAGGACGCCCTCGCGGCGCCGCTCGCAGGACGTCGAGCCAAGATCGTCTACCGATTGACGGCGGAAGGTAAGGAACACTTCGAGGACCTCCTGTCGCAGACAGGTCCCGACGCGTACGAGGACGAACATTTCGCCGCTCGTTTCGCCTTCTTCGGCCAGACGTCACGGGATGTACGGATGCGGGTCCTCGAAGGCCGCCGCAGCCGTCTCGAAGAGCGCCTGGAGAAGATGCGCGCCTCGCTGGCGCGCACCCGGGAGCGACTCGACGACTACACGCTTGAGCTCCAGCGCCACGGAATGGAGTCCGTGGAGCGCGAAGTGCGCTGGCTGAACGAGCTCATCGAGAGCGAGCGGGCGGGACGGGACCATCGGCGTCCCGGACCCGACGGCTCCGCTCAGCAGGACAACACATCTGGGGAGTCGGGCGGCCTGCCCCGGCCCGGGGTCACCCCCGGGCCGGATCCGTCCGATGACACTGCCACGTGAAGTCCGCTCAGGACTTCACCGAGTACACACAGGGAGCAACCGGAATGGGTTCGGTTCGCGTAGCCATCGTCGGCGTGGGCAACTGCGCCGCCTCGCTGGTTCAGGGCGTCGAGTACTACAAGGACGCCGACCCGGCGTCCAAGGTGCCGGGCCTGATGCACGTCCAGTTCGGCGAATACCACGTGGGTGACGTCGAGTTCGTCGCCGCCTTCGACGTCGACGCGAAGAAGGTCGGCCTCGACCTCTCGGACGCCATCGGCGCCAGCGAGAACAACACCATCAAGATCTGTGACGTCCCGAACAAGGGCATCACGGTCCAGCGCGGCCACACCCATGACGGGCTCGGCAAGTACTACCGCGAGACCATCGAGGAGTCGACCGAGGCCCCGGTCGACATCGTCAAGGTCCTCAAGGACAAGCAGGTGGACGTCCTCATCTGCTACCTGCCCGTCGGTTCCGAGGACGCGGCGAAGTTCTACGCCCAGTGCGCCATCGACGCCAAGGTCGCGTTCGTCAACGCTCTGCCGGTCTTCATCGCCGGCACCAAGGAGTGGGCGGACAAGTTCACCGAGGCGGGCGTCCCGATCGTCGGCGACGACATCAAGTCGCAGGTCGGCGCCACCATCACGCACCGCGTGATGGCGAAGCTGTTCGAGGACCGCGGTGTCCGTCTTGAGCGCACCATGCAGCTCAACGTCGGCGGCAACATGGACTTCAAGAACATGCTGGAGCGCGACCGCCTGGAGTCCAAGAAGATCTCGAAGACGCAGGCCGTCACCTCGCAGATCCCCGACCGTGACATGGGCGCGAAGAACGTCCACATCGGTCCCTCGGACTACGTGGCCTGGCTCGACGACCGCAAGTGGGCGTACGTCCGCCTTGAGGGCCGCGCCTTCGGTGACGTCCCGCTGAACCTGGAGTACAAGCTGGAGGTCTGGGACTCCCCGAACTCCGCGGGTGTCATCATCGACGCCCTGCGCGCCGCGAAGATCGCCAAGGACCGCGGCATCGGCGGCCCGATCCTCTCCGCGTCGAGCTACTTCATGAAGTCCCCGCCGGTCCAGTACTTCGACGACGAGGCCTACGCCAACGTCGAGAAGTTCATCAAGGGCGAGGTCGAGCGCTAAAGGCCCGTCCCGCGCACGGCTGTTGAGGGTCCCCGGGGCATCGCTCCGGGGACCCTCCTGCCTGTGCGAGGCTGTAACCCATGGCTGTCGTGAGTGACCTGCGCGTACTCCTGCGCTTCAGGAACTTCCGGCGTCTGCTCGCCGTCCGGCTGCTGTCACAGGGCGCCGACGGGGTCTACCAGGTCGCGCTCGCCACATACGTCGTCTTCTCACCGGAGAAGCAGACCTCCGCCGCCGCGATCGCCTCCGCGATGGCGGTCCTGCTCCTCCCGTACTCCCTCGTCGGCCCCTTCGCAGGCGTCCTCCTGGACCGCTGGAGACGCCGCCAGGTCTTTCTGTACGGAAACCTGCTGCGGGCGCTTCTGGCGTCCCTGACGGCCGTTCTGATGCTCAGCGGTGTACCGGACTGGCTCTTCTACGCCTCCGCGCTGTGCGTGACCGCCGTGAACCGGTTCGTGCTCGCGGGTCTGTCCGCCGCCCTGCCCCGCGTGGTCGACTCCGAGCGCCTGGTGATGGCCAACTCCCTGTCGCCGACGGCCGGAACACTCGCCGCGACCCTCGGCGGCGGCCTCGCCTTCGTCGTACGCCTCGTCGGCTCCGATTCCGATGCGGCGGTCGTCCTCGTGGGAGCGGCCCTGTACGTGTGCTCCGCGCTCGCCTCGCTGCGACTGGCCCCGGATCTGCTGGGACCCGAACGGCGGTCGGTGCGCCCACGGCTGAGGACGGCCGTGCTCGGCACGGCGCGCGGTCTGGCGGCGGGCGTACGTCACCTGGCCGAGCCCGCGCGCCGCGAGGCCGCCTGGGCCCTGGCCGCGATGACCCTGATGCGGTTCTGCTACGGCGCGCTGACGGTCATGGTGCTGATGCTCTGCCGGTACGCCTGGTCGTCCGGCCCGGACGACGACGGGCTCGCTCTGCTCGGCCTGGCGGTGGGAATCTCCGGAGCGGGCTTCTTCGCCGCGGCCGTGCTGACTCCGGCGGGCGCGAGCCGGCTCGGCCCCGGCGGCTGGATCATCGCCTGCGCGGCTTCCGCCGCTGTCCTGGAGCCGGCCCTTGGCCTGTCGTTCGCCGAGGTCCCCGTCCTGATCGCCGCCTTCGTACTCGGTCTGACCACCCAGGGCGCGAAGATCGCCACGGACACCGTCGTCCAGTCGTCCGTCGAGGACGGCTTCCGTGGCCGGATCTTCGCCGTCTACGACGTCCTGTTCAACGTCGCCTTCGTCGGCGCCGCGGGAGTGGCCGCCCTGATGCTGCCCCCTGACGGCCGATCCGTGGCGCTTGTGGTCACGGTGGCCGTTATCTACGGGGCAGTTGCTGCAGCTATGACCCGCTTTGAGCGCCAGTAAGTGTCACATCAAGGAAACAGAGACACTCCGGGCTACGGAGTTGTCAGTGGGGCCCGGTAGCTTACGTGCGTCTTATTTCGCGCCACGCGCTCCACGTTCGAGGGGGACCCCCAAGTGACCACGCCGCCGCCGCAGGGCCAGAATCCGTTCGCTCAGGGCCAGCCGGCCGAGGGAAATCCCTACGGGCAGCAGCCGCCCCAGGGCAACCCCTACGGGCAGCAGCCCCCGCAGGGCTACCCGCAGCAGCCGAACGCCCCCTACCCCCCGGTCGCGCCGGAGCCGCCGAAGCGCAACCTCAAGAAGTACCTGCGCTTCGCCATCCCCGTCGTCGTCCTCATAGTCGCGGTCGGCGGCTGGCTGGCGAGCCGTGACGATGCATCGAGCGCCAAGGTCGGCGACTGCATGAGCATCGGCAACCCGAACAGCACCACCGACCCGGAGCTTGAGGTCGTGGACTGCGGCAATTCCAAGGCCGCGTACAAGGTCGAGCAGAAGAAGAGTGACGACTCGGGCTGCGACCGCACCAAGTACGCCGAGTACACCGAGACCGGCGGCAGCAGTGACTTCACCCTCTGCCTGTCGGAGTACTCCGCGAAGAAGTAAGAGCCCGCTGATACGCCGAGGGCCGTTGTTTCACGTGAAACAACGGCCCTCGGCGTATCCGGCGTCTGACAGCCGGGGTCATGTTTCACGTGAAACATGACCCCGGCCGGACGCGCCCGCGCGTTCTCAGCTCTGCTCCGCCCACCACTCCTTGAGAGCCGACACCGCGGCGTCGTACTCCATCGGCCCGTTCTCCAGACGCAGTTCCATCAGGAACTTGTAGGCCTGACCGATGGCCGGGCCCGGCCCGATGTCCAGGACCTTCATGATCTGGTTGCCGTCGAGGTCGGGACGGATCGCGTCCAGCTCCTCCTGCTCCTGGAGCTGGGCGACGCGCTCCTCCAGACCGTCGTAGGCGCGGGAGAGGGCGGTGGCCTTGCGCTTGTTCCGTGTCGTGCAGTCGGAGCGGGTCAGCTTGTGGAGCCGGCTGAGGAGTGGTCCCGCGTCACGGACATAACGGCGGACGGCCGAGTCGGTCCACTCCCCGGTGCCATAACCGTGGAAGCGCAGGTGCAGCTCGACCAGACGCGAGACGTCCTTCACCAGCTCGTTGGAGTACTTGAGCTCGGTCATCCGCTTCTTGGTCATCTTGGCCCCCACCACCTCGTGGTGGTGGAAGGAGACCCGCCCGTCCTCCTCGAAGCGACGCGTCCGCGGCTTACCGATGTCGTGCAGCAGGGCAGCCAGGCGCAGGGTGAGGTCCGGGCCGTTCTCCTCCAGCGCCATCGCCTGTTCCAGGACGATCAGCGAATGGTCGTAGACGTCCTTGTGCCGGTGGTGCTCGTCCCGCTCCAGACGCAACGCGGGCAGCTCGGGCAGCACGCGGTCGGCGAGCCCTGTGTCGACGAGCAGCGACAGCCCCTTGCGCGGGTGCGCGGAGAGGATCAGCTTGTTCAGTTCCTCACGCACACGCTCGGCCGAGACGATCTCGATGCGGTCGGCCATGGCCTTCATCGCCGCGACAACCTCCGGCGCCACCTCGAAGTCGAGCTGCGCCCCGAAGCGCGCCGCCCGCATCATCCGCAGCGGGTCGTCGGAGAAGGACGACTCGGGGGTCCCCGGAGTCCGCAGGACACGGGCGGCGAGATCGCCGAGACCGCCGTGCGGATCGATGAACTTCTTCTCGGGAAGCGCCACCGCCATCGCGTTCACCGTGAAGTCACGGCGGACCAGGTCTTCCTCGATGGAGTCCCCGTAGGACACCTCGGGCTTGCGCGAAGACCGGTCGTACGCCTCGGAGCGGTAGGTCGTCACCTCGATCTCGAAGCTCTGTACGACATCACCGACGCGCGCGTCCTTCTGCGCTCCCACCGTGCCGAAGGCGATGCCGACGTCCCACAGGGAGTCGGCCCAGGGCCGCATGATCTTCAGTACGTCCTCGGGGCGGGCATCGGTCGTGAAGTCCAGGTCGTTGCCGAGCCTGCCGAGCAGGGCGTCCCGGACCGAGCCGCCGACGAGGGCGAGCGAGAACCCGGCCTCCTGAAAACGGCGGGCCAGCTCATCGGCGACGGGGGACACCCGCAGCAGCTCGCTCACCGCGCGGTTCTGCACCTGACTCAGTGCACTGGGACTGTCTTCGTTGGCGTTCGACACAACAGAAAAGGTTACGTGGCCCCGATGCCCGAGGGCGCCTTCATTAAAAGTGCACAGGTCCCTCCCCTTGTCCACGGTGGGGACACTGCCCTAGATACGGCCACATAGAGGGACAGCCGGGTCTCTTCTTCCGATCTTGTGGAGCGGACCGCGGCACTTACCCTCGGCGAGCATCGTTACCATGCGTGGACGCACATTCCGACGACCACTGACGACGACGAGGGACGGGCGAGCGCGTGGCCGAGGCGGCAGACTTCCAGGGGACCAGTCCCTCACCTGCCCGCCGGTGGCTTCGGCGCACGGGAGCACTGCTCGCCGGGGCGCCTCTGCTGGCCGGCGTCCTACAGCTGCCCAATTCCTCGTCGTCGTATGCCGCTGAACCCAGCGCCGCGGCCGAGGCCACCGGCTCCCGTACGGTCGACGTCTCGCTGGACTCGCTCAGCCCCAGCGTCCCCTCCGACGGTGACACGCTCACCGTCTCCGGCAGGGTCGTCAACAAGGGCAAGCAGGCGGTCACCGCCGCGCACGTCGGACTGCGGGTGGGCCCGACGCTGAACGGCCGCTCGGCCATCGACGACGCCGCGAAGAGCAACCCCTACGCGGGCTCGGAGGTCGGCGGCAAGTACGTGGCCGAGTTCGCGAGGCTGGCCCCGGGCGTCCCGCAGACGTTCAGCATCTCCGTCCCCGTCGACAAGCTGGACCTCGGCTCCGACGGCGTCTACCAGCTCGGTGTCACGCTCACCGGCCGGACCACCGCCGCGGCGTACGACCAGATTCTCGGAATCGAGCGGACCTTCCTCCCGTGGCAGCCGGAAGCCGCCGACGCGAAGACGAGAACCACCTACCTCTGGCCACTGATCTCGACCTCCCACATGACGGCCGAGACGGGTTCGAACGAGCAGCAGACGCCCGTCTTCGCGGACGACGACGCCCTGGCCGCCGAGCTCTCCCCCGGTGGCCGTCTGGAACAGCTCCTCAGCCTCGGCAAGGACCTGGACATCACCTGGGTCATCGACCCGGACCTGCTCGCCTCTGTCGATGCCATGACCCGCAGCTACCGCGTCCAGGTGAACGGCTCCAGCAGGACGACCACGGCCGGCACGCACCAGGCGGTGGCCAAGCAGTGGCTCGGCACGCTGGAGAAGGCGGTCGAGGGCGAGGAGGTCGTCGCTCTCCCCTTCGCCGACCCGGACCTGGCGTCCCTGGCTCACCACGGCACGAAGGTGACCGGCTCCCTGAGCCATCTCAAGGACGCGACCACCGCGGCCGCGATCACCGTGGAATCGGTCCTCCATGTGACCCCCAGCACGGAGTACGCCTGGCCGGTGAGCGGAGCGATCGACCCGTCGATCGTCAAGGTGGCGACCTCGGCCGGCGCGGACACGGTGCTCTCCCGCAGCGACAGCCTCCAGGAGACCGGCGCCCTCCCGTACACGCCCTCGGCGGCCCGGCCGATCGGCGGCGGCACCACGGCGGTCGTCGCGGACGCCCGTCTGTCGACGGCTTTCCAGGGCGACATGACGGTGGCCGACAACTCCACCCTCGCCGTGCAGCGCTTCCTCGCCCAGAGCCTGATGCTCACCCGCCAGGCCCCGGACAAGCAGCGCAGCGTCGTGGTCACCCCGCAGCGCATGCCGACCGCCAGCCAGGCCCAGACGATGGCGCAGGCACTGACAGCGCTCCAGGACGGGAACTGGTCGGAGTCGGCCGAGCTGGCCGCGGCCACCAAGGCCAAGCCGGACGCGGGCGCCACCACCCGAGTGCCGTCGGCGTCCGCGTACCCCCGCTCGCTGGCCAAGCAGGAGCTCTCGCAGGAGGCCTTCGCGCAGATCGAGGAGACACAGAAGAAGCTCAACAGCTTCCAGGTGATCCTCTCCGACAAGTCCCGGGTGGTCACCCCCTTCGGGCGGGCGATGGACCGGTCGATGTCGGCCTCCTGGCGCGGCCGTGCGGACGAGGCGACGACGTACCGCGACGGCGTGCTGAACTACCTCAGAAGCCTCACCGAGGGCGTCGGGCTGATCGACAAGTCCGAGGCCAAGCTCTCGGGCCGCAGCGCCACGATCCCGGTCACCGTGCAGAACAACCTCGTCCAGGGCGTCGACCACCTGGTGCTGCGTCTCACCTCCACGCAGCCGAGCCGCCTCAGCATCGGCGACGGTGCCTTCCATGAGCAGCCGGTGGCGGTCGCGGGCGGGCACAGCCAGTCGGTGAAGTTCACCACCAACGCCCATGCGAACGGCCGGGCCGGGGTGATCGCCCAGCTGTACACCGAGGACGGCCAGGCGTACGGGCCCCCGGTCGCCTTCGACGTGAAGGTCACCGAGATCACGGCCACGGTGATGCTGGTCATCGCCGGCGGTGTCCTCCTGCTCGTGCTCGCCGGATTCCGGATGTACACGCAGCGCAAGCGGGAGGCGGCCCGCCAGGCCGCGCTGGAAGCGGACGCCGTCCCCACGGACGACTCGGCGGAGCAGGCCCCCGCCACGGACGCGGAGAGCACCGACGAGGCAAAGGGCGTCCACGACCGGGCGTCCACGACCGAGTCGAGTCCGCCCGACCCGGAGCACCCGAGTGACCCTTCACCGGACACCGCACCGGAAATCACTGACCCGTCCGGCGCGGGTGAGAGAGTGGACCGTTGAGCGATGTCGTGGCCGGTGGGCCCGGGGACGATGAGGTGGGGTAACCATGAACGCGCCGTACGACGGTGACCGCGGTCAGGGCGCGGGAGGCTCCGGCCACCCCGACGGCCCGCCGCAGGGCCCGCCGGATCCAGGCGAGGTGCCTCCGCAGCCCGCGGCCGAGGTGTACTTCCAGGACGCCTACGCCCAGGACCCCTACCAGGCGCAGGACCTGTCCGCCCAGGATCCTGTCACCGAGGCCCTCTACGACCGCGCCGCGCATCCTCCGCCGCCGCCCGGCACGTACCAGCCGCAGCCCCCGCTCTACGCCCAGCCGCCCCAGTCCGCGTACGCCCCCGACCCCCGGGTGTGGGCGCAGACGCCTGCGCCCGAGCCGGAGGGCCCCACCCAGTACCTGCCGTACGGGGACGATCCCCGTACGACGCAGTTCGTGGGCGTGGACGACCTGG
This sequence comes from Streptomyces sp. NPDC017991, assembly GCF_044328075.1. Taxonomy (NCBI): domain Bacteria; kingdom Bacillati; phylum Actinomycetota; class Actinomycetes; order Kitasatosporales; family Streptomycetaceae; genus Streptomyces; species Streptomyces sp. NPDC017991. The sequence goes on from NZ_JBIRGP010000004.1 coordinate 242,451, forward strand.
TGACCCAGGCCGGCGAGGAGCGCCACGAGCCGGACGCGTTCGCTCATCTCTTCCGTGACCAACAGCAGGGCGGCGCCCAGCCCCCGGCGGGGCCGCCCAGCGTTCCCCCGCCGGCGGGGGAACAGGCTCCGGCCGCCGCGACGCCTCCCGTGCCCGCGGCCGCCCCCGCCAAGAAGTCCGGGGGCCGTGCCTCGGGGCTGCTGAAGTCGAGCGCCGTGATGGCCGCCGGGACCATGGTGTCCCGGCTCACCGGCTTCATCCGCTCCGCGCTGATCGTCGCGGCGCTGGGCGTCGGCCTCCTCGGCGACACCTTCCAGGTCGCCTACCAGCTGCCCACGATGATCTACATCCTGACCGTCGGCGGCGGCCTCAACTCCGTCTTCGTACCGCAGCTGGTGCGGGCCATGAAGGACGACGAGGACGGTGGGGAGGCGTACGCCAACCGTCTGCTGACCCTCGTCATCGTCGTTCTCGGCCTGCTCACCGCACTGGCGGTGCTCGCCGCACCCCTTCTGGTACGCGCGCTGTCGACGCGGGTCGCGGGCGATCCTGCGGCCAACGACGTCGCCGTCACGTTCGCCCGCTACTTCCTGCCCACGATCTTCTTCATGGGCGTCCACGTGGTGATGGGTCAGATCCTCAACGCGCGCGGGAAGTTCGGCGCGATGATGTGGACCCCGGTCCTCAACAACGTCGTCATCATCGTGACGCTCGGACTGTTCATCTGGGTGTACGGCACCTCCGGCAGCTCTCACATGGAGGCCGCGACCATCCCGCCGGAGGGCGAGCGGTTGCTCGGCCTCGGCGTCCTGCTCGGCCTCGTCGTCCAGGCCCTCGCGATGATCCCGTACCTGCGCGAGACCGGCTTCCGACTGCGCCTGCGCTTCGACTGGAAGGGCCACGGACTCGGCAAGGCGGCGATGCTCGCCAAGTGGACCGTGCTCTTCGTCCTCGCCAACCAGGCCGGCGCGATCGTCGTGACCCAGCTGTCCACCGCGGCGGCGGGCAACGGCTCCGGGAGCAAGGGCACCGGCTTCGCCGCCTATGCCAACGCTCAACTCATCTGGGGCCTTCCGCAGGCCATCATCACGGTCTCCCTGATGGCTGCCCTGTTGCCACGGCTCGCGCGCTCGGCCCACGAGGGCGACACCGGCGCCGTGCGCGACGACATCTCCCAGGGGCTGCGTACGACGGCCGTGGCGATCGTGCCGATCTCCTTCGGCTTCGTCGCACTGGGCATCCCTATGTGCACGCTGATGTTCGGCGCCTCCGGTACCAGCGAGGCGACGAACATGGGCTTCATGCTGATGGCCTTCGGCATCGGCCTGATCCCCTACTCCGTGCAGTACGTGGTGCTGCGTGCCTTCTACGCGTACGAGGACACCCGCACCCCCTTCTACAACACGGTCATCGTAGCCGTCGTCAACGCCAGTGCCTCCGCGCTCTGTTTCCTCCTGCTTCCCTCGCGCTGGGCGGTCGCGGGCATGGCCGCGTCGTACGGTCTCGCCTATGCCATCGGTGTCGGGGTCGCGTGGCGGCGGCTGAGCAAGCGGCTGGGCGGCGACCTGGACGGCGGCCGCGTCCTGCGTACCTACGCGCGGCTCGCGATCGCCGCGGTACCGGCCGCGCTGCTCAGCGGCGCGGCCTGCTACGGGATCAGCAAGTCGCTGGGACAGGGCGTCGGCGGCTCGTTCGTCGCCCTGCTCGGCGGTGGTGTCGTACTGCTCGGTGTCTTCTTCGTCGCGGCGCGACGGATGCGTATCGAGGAACTGAACGGAATGGTGGGCATGGTCCGCGGGCGCCTTGGGCGCTGAGAGCGGGGTAGGCGCACAACCATCGTCCGCGACCGCGTGTCGTGCAGAGGGACGGACTGTGGGCACAATTGGCTTTGGCGTCGGACAGCGCGCAACGAATGGGGAGGCAGGAGCGACGGTGGCGGAACGGAGCACGGCTGCCGTCGACGTGGCGGACAACAGCGGCGATGAGCCGCTGACCGCGAAGGCGGACCAGTCCACGGCCGACGGGGTGGCCCAGAACCGGGAGCGGGACACGGACAGCTCGGAGAGCACAGAGGCACAGGGGAGCGGGGGGAACGAGAGCCCCGGCAGGACTTCACCGCCCGAGTTGCACAGTGGTCACAAACTCGCCAGACGTTACCGCCTGGAGGAGTGCGTCACCCGTGTGGACGGTTTCAGCAGTTGGCGTGCGGTGGACGAGAAACTCCGCCGCGCCGTCGGTGTGCACCTGCTGCCCGCAGACCATCCACGGGCGCGGTCCGTCCTCGCGGCGGCCCGTTCGTCCGCCCTGCTGGGCGACCCCCGGTTCGTCCAGGTCCTGGACGCGGTCGAGGAGAACGACCTCGTCTATGTCGTGCACGAATGGCTGCCCGACGCCACGGAGCTGACGACGCTCCTGGCCGCCGGAACGCTGGAGGTGCACGAGGCGTACCAGATGGTCAGTCAGGTCTCCCAGGCGATGGCCGCCGCGCACCGCGAGGGGCTGGCGCATCTGAAGCTGACCCCTGGCGCCGTGCTGCGCACCTCGTCCGGCCAGTGGCGCATCCGGGGCCTCGCCGTGAACGCCGCGCTGCGCGGCATCACTTCCGACACCCCGCAGCGCACGGACACGGAGGCGATCGGCGCTCTCCTGTACGCCACGCTCACCCAGCGCTGGCCCTACGAGGACGACGCGTACGGACTCTCCGGACTGCCCAAGGGCGTCGGCCTCATCGCACCCGACCAGGTACGCGCAGGCGTGCACCGCGGTATGTCGGAGCTCGCGATGCGCGCGCTCGCCAACGACGGCGCCACCGCGTCCCGCCAGGAACCCCCGTGCACCACGCCGGAGGAACTGGTGAAGGCGATCGGCGAGATGCCCCGCATCCGTCCGCCCGAGCCGGCGTTCACCGCGCCGCCCGAGTATCAGCGGACGACGTACCAGCAGGGCAACTACGGCCGCCCCGCGCCTCACCCGGGATCCACCCAGGCGATGCCGGCGCCGCTTCCCCCGCTGCAGACCCGCACGGGCAAAGCCCTCAAGTGGGCTGTGTCCGCGCTTCTGATCGCCGCGCTGGGACTCGGCAGCTGGCAGCTCGCCGACGCGCTCATGGATCACGGGAAGTCCGACGAGACGGGCGACACCCAGATCACGGACGACAACGACAAGAGCGGCGAGGAGACGAAGCCGGCCAAACCGCTGACCATCCAGAGCGCTGCGGAGTACTACCCGGACGGCAAGCCCCAGCACGCGAACGACGTGGGCCTGACGTACGACAAGGACAGCTCCACCTACTGGAGGACGTACTCCTACCGGGGCGGTCCCAAGCTGGCCCCCTTCAAGCAGGGTGTCGGGATCGTCTACGACCTCGGATCCGAGAAGGAAGTATCGGCGGCCTCGATAGGGCTGTACTACGCGGGCGACCACACGACGGCCACCCTGTACGCGGCCAACTCGTTGTCGTCCTCGCAGAGTCTGGGTTCGATGACGAAGATCGCTGCCGGCACGACCAGTACGACGGACTTGAAGATCTCGGCCAAGAAGGCTGTGAAGACCCGGTACGTTCTGGTCTGGATCACCGCGGTGCCGAACGCGGCCGGCGACCAGTTCAGTGGCGCCGGTTACAAGCAGGCGATCACCGATGTGAAGTTCACCGGCTGAGGAGCAACCGAGGGGGAGGAGGTTCGATGGCGGACGGCGCCTACAGCGAAGTAAGCGATCAGGACCTCCTCGCCCGTCATGTCGAGGGTGATCCCGATGCTTTCGGCGAGCTCGTACGGCGTCACCGCGACCGGCTCTGGGCCGTGGCCCTGCGGACGCTGGGCGACCGAGAGGAAGCCGCAGACGCCGTCCAGGACGCTCTCGTCTCCGCCTACCGGGCCGCCCACACCTTCCGCGGCCAGTCTGCCGTCACCACCTGGCTGCACCGGATCACGGTGAACGCCTGCCTGGACCGGGCCCGCAAGACGGCCTCCAGGAAGACCTCACCCGTGGACGACACGGAACGCCTGGAGCAGCTCCTGGAACCGCATGAGTCGGCCTCCGCGCCGGCCGAGCGCAATGATCTGCACCGTGAGCTGCTGGCGGCCCTGCGTACCCTGCCCGCCGATCAGCGGGCCGCTCTCGTCCTGGTGGACATGCAGGGCTACCCCGTGGCGGAGGCCGCCAGTCTGCTCGACGTGCCGATCGGCACGGTCAAGAGCCGCTGTGCTCGTGGCAGAGCCAGGCTTCTCCCCCTGCTCAAACACCTGCGCACGGACAGTGCGAGCGACAGACCGAGCAAGAAGTCGAGCGAGGGAAGGAACCGTACGCAGGGGACATCCGTCCCACCCGCAGCGGGACCACATGACGGACCAAGCGATTCAGCGGCTGTGAAGGGCGGAGGTGGGCGAGCGTGACATCCACGACCGACACGGCCGGGCACCCGGACGTCACGGAGATCTCCGACCTCACCGAAGGTCTGCTCCCTCCGTCCCGGTCGGCGGATGTACGACGCCATCTGGACGACTGCACCCTCTGCACCGACATGTACGACTCGCTGGAAGAGATCCGCGGCCTGCTCGGCACGCTGCCGGGCCCACTGCGGATGCCCGACGACGTCGCCGGACGCATCGACGCCGCCCTCGCCGCCGAAGCCCTGTTGAACGCCACAGTGCCTGGCACCTCTGGTGCGGGCGACCTCTCGTCCGTGAGTGAGTCCCGTCCGTCGGCCGACGACGAGCGCGAGGAAGTGAGTTGCGGCGGCAGCGGCAGCGGGCATGTTTCACGTGAAACATCGACCGTGACGGACCGCCCCGCAGGACGTCCTCGTGCCGCGACCGGGCCGGGTCGCACGAACCGCCCCCGTCGCAGTCGCCGCAGCACCGTCGTCCTGGGCGCCATGTTCACGGCGGCCGCGCTGGGCCTCGGAGGCCTGCTGATCCAGACGATGGGGGGCGACGGTACGGGCAACGACCCGCCGTCGGTATCTCCGCAGCGGAGCGACTCCGCGGACACCTTCGCCGGGGAGGAGCTGGAGGGTCAGGTCGCGGATCTCCTGGCCAAGGCGGAGAAGGAGAAGGACGGCGGTCCTCGCAGCTCCCGCCCCCAGGGCACCGCGTCCACCGACGGGCCGAAGGTCTTCAACACACCCTCGGTGCCCGGCTGCGTCATGCAGGGGATCGGCCGCGATGCGATCCCGATCGCCTCCAAGGAAGGCTCCTACGAGGGCACGGACGCATACCTCGTGGTGCTGCCCGCCGCCACCGACCTGACACAGGTCACGGCTTACGTCGTCGACTCCGCCTGTGTGGACAAGCCGTCGGTCTCCGGTGGCAAGGTTCTGCTGGAGCACACCTACCCGCGCAGCTGAGTCTGCTCGGCTCCGTCACGGACCGCCCTCGGCACGCTTCGTCCCGGTCCCGACCTCCCCTCGCGGTGACTCGTCTTCGTGTGCCCGGACACAGTGGGAATGCGCGCCCCTTAGGATCCGTTGGGTGGGGTGAGAGTTCCGAGAGAAGCTCCCCCGGTCGTACGTAGCAGTCCCCAGAGACGAGGAATCAAGCCGTGACCGACGTCCGTAACGTGATCATCATCGGCTCCGGCCCCGCCGGCTACACGGCGGCGCTCTATACCGCGCGCGCGTCGCTGAAGCCGCTGGTCTTCGAGGGCGCCGTCACCGCGGGTGGTGCCCTCATGAACACGACCGAGGTGGAGAACTTCCCCGGCTTCCAGGACGGAATCATGGGCCCCGAGCTCATGGACAACATGCGGGCACAGGCCGAGCGCTTCGGTGCCGAGCTGATTCCGGACGACATCGTCTCGGTCGACCTCAGCGGTGAGATCAAGACCGTCACGGACACCGCGGGTACTGTCCACCGGGCAAGGGCCGTCATCGTCACCACCGGCTCGCAGCACCGCAAGCTGGGTCTGCCGAAGGAGGACGCCCTCTCCGGACGTGGCGTCTCCTGGTGCGCGACCTGTGACGGCTTCTTCTTCAAGGACCAGGACATCGCCGTGATCGGCGGCGGCGACACCGCCATGGAGGAGGCCACCTTCCTCTCCCGGTTCGCCAAGTCCGTGACCATCGTCCACCGGCGCGAGACGCTGCGCGCTTCCAAGGCGATGCAGGAGCGCGCCTTCGCCGACCCGAAGATCAAGTTCGTCTGGGACAGCGAGGTGGCCGAGATCCAGGGCGACCAGAAGCTCGCCGGCCTGAAGCTGCGCAACCTGAAGACCGGCGAGACGTCCGAGCTGCCTGTCACCGGCCTGTTCATCGCGATCGGCCATGACCCGCGCACGGAGCTCTTCAAGGGTCAGCTCAACCTGGACGAGGAGGGCTACCTGGAGGTCGAGGCGCCCTCGACCCGCACGAACCTGACGGGTGTCTTCGGCGCCGGCGACGTCGTCGACCACACCTACCGCCAGGCGATCACCGCGGCCGGCACCGGCTGCTCCGCAGCTCTCGACGCCGAGCGATTCCTCGCCGCCCTCGCGGACGGCGAGCCTGCGGAGCCCGAGAAGACCACTGTCTGACCCCCCGATCCGCCCCACCGCACCAACCAGTTAAGGAGCCCGCCGTGGCCGGCACCCTGAAGCACGTGACAGACGACTCTTTCGAGCAGGACGTACTGAAGAGCGAGAAGCCCGTACTGGTGGACTTCTGGGCTGCTTGGTGTGGTCCGTGCCGCCAGATCGCGCCGTCCCTTGAGGCGATCGCCGCCGAGTACGGCGACAAGATCGAAATCGTCAAGCTCAACATCGACGAGAACCCGGGCACGGCCGCCAAGTACGGCGTCATGTCCATCCCGACCCTGAACGTCTACCAGGGTGGCGAGGTCGCCAAGACCATCGTGGGCGCGAAGCCGAAGGCCGCGATCGTGCGGGACCTTGAGGACTTCATCGCCGACTGATTCAGCAAGCCGTCGCTCGCGAGCGACGATGTTTCACGTGAAACACGAATGGGCCGACCCCGACGGGTCGGCCCATTCGTATGTTCAGCACGGCGCGCTCTACAACGGGCGCAGAGCTGGTTCCTTCTGTACGGCCCCCAGCAACCGGTCGAGCGCCAACTCCACGTCTTCCTTCCAGGAGAGCGTCGTCCGTAGCTCCAGACGCAGACGCGGATACGTCGGGTGCGGCCGGACGGTCTTGAAGCCCACGGCCAGTAGATGGTCAGCGGGAAGGACACAGGCGGGCTCTTTCCACCGGGCGTCCCCGAAGGCCTCGATGGCTTTGAAGCCTCGCCGCAGTAGATCCTTGGCAACCGTCTGGACCATCACCCGCCCGAGCCCCTGTCCCTGGAACTCCGGCAGGATGAAGGCCGTCATCAACTGGATAGCGTCGGGCGAGACCGGACTCGTCGGAAATGCCGTTGAGCGCGGCACGTAGGCGGGCGGTGCGTACATCACAAAGCCCACCGGTGCGTCGTCCACATAGACGACCCGGCCGCAGGATCCCCATTCCAGCAGGACGGCGGAGATCCACGCCTCCTTTTCCAGGTCGGGAGTGCCTTCCTTTACCGCGGCCTGGCCGCTGACTGGGTCCAACTCCCAGAAGACACACGCGCGACAGCGCTTGGGAAGGTCCTGAAGGTTGTCCAGCGTGAGCGGTACGAGCCGGCGCCCCATGAAGGCAGTTCCTCGCTTCCCTCGCCCGCGGCATCGCGGGCGGCTGTCAGAGCACTCCGTTCCCGGAGCAGGCTGCCGACGAACCCTCCGACTGCGCCTATCCCCAGACCCGCGCTCACCAGTCCTGTGCGGCTCACCGTTCGCATGGCCTCCGCCTCCCCACAGAAGGTACTGCCAGGTGGTGCGCCATACCCGAACGCATCGTATCCACGATGCGATTCCATCGATACCGACAGAAAGCAAAGAACGGGCCGTGTTCCGGTACACACCGGACACAGCCCGCTCCACCGCCGGGCCAGTCGCAACCGACCGGCCATCGAGACTCAGGACTCCGTGTCCTCGGAGTCGTCGTCCACGAGACTCTTCTGCAGAACCGGTCCCTCACCCGGAGCGAGCGAGCCGAGGATGCGCTCCAAGTCCTCGACCGAGGCGAACTCGACGGTGATCTTGCCCTTCTTCTGACCGAGGTCGACCTTCACCCGGGTCTCGAAACGATCCGAGAGACGACCCGCGAGATCGTTGAGCGCCGGAGAGAGCAGAGAACCGGCCCTCGGTCCCTTGGAGCGCGGAGCCGACTGCGGCCGCGAACCCATGAGGGTGACGATCTCCTCGACGGCCCGCACCGAGAGTCCCTCGGCCACGATCCGATGAGCCAGACGGTCCTGTTCCTCCGAGTCCGCGACAGAGAGCAGCGCCCGGGCGTGTCCGGCGGAGAGGACTCCGGCGGCCACACGGCGCTGGACCGACGGCGAGAGCTTCAGCAGACGCAGGGTGTTGGAGACCTGAGGGCGTGACCGCCCGATGCGGTCGGCCAGTTGATCGTGCGTGCAGTTGAAGTCCTGGAGCAGTTGGTCGTAGGCGGCAGCCTCTTCCAACGGGTTCAGCTGAGCCCGGTGCAGGTTCTCCAGAAGAGCGTCCAGGAGGAGCTTCTCGTCGTCCGTGGCTCGCACGATCGCCGGGATGGCCTCAAGCCCTGCCTCACGGCAGGCCCTCCAGCGCCGCTCGCCCATGATGAGCTCATAGCGCGTCGGCCCCGCCTGCCGTACGACAACCGGCTGAAGAAGCCCGACCTCCTTGATGGAGGTGACGAGTTCGGCGAGAGCGTCGTCGTCGAACACCTCTCGGGGCTGCCGCGGGTTCGGCGTGATGAAGTCGAGGGGCAACTCAGCGAAGTACGCACCCACAGGTGCCGCCGGAGCCTCCCCGAACACACTCACCGACGGCTCTTCCGGCTCATGCGAGACCTGGGCCGGCGGAAGCGAGGCAACCTTGGCCGCCGCCACCCCACGCTCGGCGGTGAGCACCGGTACGGCTCCCGGCGATGTGGAAGCTCCGCCCATCGCCGGTGGTACCGCCTTCTCCCCTGTCGGGGCAGCAGGGATCAGTGCGCCGAGACCACGGCCCAACCCCCTCCGTCGCTCGCTCACTGGATCCCCTCCACCATGCTCTGTTCATTGTGTGCGCCCATGTGGGCATGTTGCGCGTCGTAGGCCACACCGGCCCCGCGCAATGCGATCTCGCGCGCCGCCTCAAGATAGGAGAGGGCGCCGCTCGATCCCGGGTCGTAGGTCAGCACCGTCTGCCCATAGCTGGGGGCTTCGGAGATACGGACCGAGCGCGGAATGCTCGTTCGCAGTACCTCTTCGCCGAAGTGGCTGCGCACCTCGTCGGCGACCTGGGATGCGAGACGCGTCCTGCCGTCGTACATGGTGAGCAGGATCGTCGACACGTGCAGGTTGGGGTTGAGGTGTCCCCGCACCAGGTCGACGTTGCGCAGCAGCTGGCCCAGGCCCTCCAGTGCGTAGTACTCGCACTGGATCGGGATGAGGACCTCCGCGCCCGCGACGAGCGCGTTGACCGTCAGCAGTCCCAGGGAGGGTGGGCAGTCGATGAGGATGTAGTCCAGCGGCTGCTCGTACGCCAGGATCGCCCGTTCCAGTCGACTCTCACGTGCCACCAGGGACACCAGCTCGATCTCCGCACCGGCGAGATCGATCGTGGCAGGAGCGCAGAAGAGGCCTTCGACGTCTGGGACCGGCTGAACAACCTCGGAGAGTGGCCTGCTGTCGATCAGCACGTCGTAGATGGACGGAACTTCGGCGTGATGGTCGATCCCCAGCGCGGTGGACGCATTGCCCTGGGGATCCAGGTCGATCACCAGGACCCGGCCGCCGTGCAGCGCGAGAGAGGCAGCAAGGTTGACCGTGGTCGTGGTCTTTCCGACCCCGCCCTTCTGGTTGGCGACCACCATGACGCGGGTCTGCTCAGGCCGTGGCAGGCCCTCGCCGGCTCGGCCTAGAGCCTCCACAGCAAGTTGGGCAGCACGACCGATGGGAGTGTCGTCCATCGGGGGCGGTGTTTCACGTGAAACATCGTCCCCGATCGACTCGGTTCGGGGACCGGGGACCGGATCGGTCATCGGTCCCGCGATGTTGGCGTCGGACCGCAAGGATTCACTCTCCTCGACTTCAGGCTCGCAATGAACAGAGCCTCCCATGCCATCGGGGTCGTGAACCAGCGAGGCCCGTGCTTCTGTGGAGAAATCCACCTCTGTGGACAACTCCATGCCCTCTTCGGGGGGCGCGCTTCGGTCAGGAGAGGTTCTTTTCCCGGAGGATCCCAAGGATCCCAGCGGGTTACGGTCGCGGGGTTCGGCCGCAGCGCGGCCGCGACCGATGATGCCGTGCAGCAATGAGCGACGTTTCACGTGAAACACGATGCACAGCACGCGGGGCCGCCATCGCGCGACACTCCGGCATGCACAGCTTTGGCAGCTTGTGTGGAGTACGTCTCGTCGTCAGGACGGATCAGTCACCATGTCTCCGCCCCGACGACGTACACCCACCGTCCGACGTCCCTGCCGGACCGCCGTCAGCGACGCCTTCGGGTCCTTCCCGTCCGCGCTGCCTTCGCCCGTTTGGCCGCGAACCGCACACCCCCTGGGCTCTCCCCGACCTCCACACGCACCACCGTGGCCAGGGGTTCCACCACGCCCTCGCCGACGTGCAGCACCGAAGTGTCGACGGCTCCGAGCTTGCTCAGGGCGGCGCCGGCGCTCTTGACCTCTTCCTCCGCGGTATCGCCCTTGAGGAGGAGCATCTCTCCGTACGGACGCAGGAGCGGGACTCCCCAGGCCGCGAGGCGGTCCAGAGGAGCCACCGCCCGGGCCGTCACCACGTGGACCGGAGGCAGCTTGCCGAGGACCTCCTCGGCGCGCCCACGGACGACGGTGACATGGTCGAGCCCCAGCAGCTCGACGACCTCGTTGAGAAAGTTCGTGCGCCGCAGCAGCGGCTCAAGCAGTGTGATCTTGAGGTCCGTGCGGACAAGGGCCAAGGGGATGCCGGGAAGACCGGCCCCGGACCCGACGTCGCACACGGTCACGCCCTCCGGAACCACTTCCGAGAGCACGGCACAGTTCAACAGATGCCGTTCCCACAGACGAGGTACCTCACGAGGACCGATCAGACCGCGCTGAACTCCCACGTCGGCCAGCAACTCCGCGAACCGAACCGCGTCCGCGAAGCGATCACCGAATACCGCCCGAGCCTGCTCGGGCGCAGGGGGGAGCTCCGCTGCCTCCGTCACGGGGAACCGTCCTTCCGTACCGCTTGAGCGCACGACGCGCTGACTACAAGGACTATCAGGAACTATCGACACACACCGGGCTGACAAAATTCGGCCCCGCCTGCGAACACAGACGGGGCCGGGAGTACGACGTGCTTGATCAGGCAGGGAGCACGACAACGAAGCGCTGCGGCTCCTCGCCCTCGGACTCGCTGCGCAGGCCGGCAGCCTTGACGGCGTCGTGCACCACCTTGCGCTCGAAGGGCGTCATCGGGTCCATCTTGACCGGCTCTCCGGAGCTCCTGACCTCGGCCGCGGTCTTCGCGCCAAGCTCGGAGAGCTCCTCACGCTTCTTGGCGCGATAGCCCGCGATGTCCAGCATCAACCGGCTGCGGTCTCCGGTCTCCCGGTGCACGGCCAGGCGTGTGAGCTCCTGGAGTGCCTCCAGCACCTCGCCGTCACGGCCGACCAGCTTCTGCAGGTCGCGGCCGTTGGAATCACTGATGATCGAGACAGCCGCACGATCGGCCTCGACATCCATGTCGATGTCGCCGTCGAGGTCGGCGATGTCCAGCAGACCCTCAAGGTAGTCGGCCGCGATCTCGCCCTCCTGCTCCAGGCGGGTCAGGGTGTCGCCACCCTCAGGGGCAGCGGCGGTGGTGCCTTCCGTCACGGGATGGACTCCTTCTTGCTTACTTCTTGGACGGGGACTTGGGCCGCTGCGGACCCTTGCGCTGTCCGGACTGGGCCTTGCTGCGGGTGCCGCCGGACGCGGGCTCACCACCCGCCGGCTTGGGGCCGGGCTTGGCGTCCTGCGGTTCGTCGGACTTGCTGAGGGAGGTCTTCGGCTCGGACTCGCCCGCGGCCTTGGCACCGCCCTGGACCGTGCCCGACTGCCGCTGGGACTTGCTCTGCCGCTTGGGCTGCTGGCGCTTGGGAGCCGCGCCCGCCGCCGGGGTGCCGTCCTCGGTCTCGACCAGGGTCGAGGCCTCGCTCTTCACCACATTGCCGTCGGCCTGGGCCGCCAGGCCCGCCTTGGTCAGACCGTTGATGAACTTGCGCTCGAACTCGTTGCGGTCCCGGCCCTTGGCGACGATGGCCTTGACGATGGCCTTCTGTCCGCGTCCACGGGTCTTGCCGTGCTGCGTGACGTGCTTGTGCAGGCGCTCCAGGTAGGAGGCCTGGGCCTTGGAACCCGGCGTCGGGTTGTTGCGGATGACGTACATCTGCTGGCCCATGGTCCACACGTTGGTGGTCAGCCAGTAGACGAGGACACCGACGGGGAAGTTGATGCCGAAGACGGCGAACATGACCGGGAAGACGTACATCAGCATCTTCTGCTGCTGCATGAACGGCGTCTTGACCGTGGTGTCGACGTTCTTCGTCATCAGCTGACGCTGCGTGTAGAACTGCGAGAACGACATCAGGACGATCATGATCGCCGTGACGACGCGCACGTCGGTGATCGAGGAGCCCAGTGCTTCGACCTTGGCACTGCCGTCCGTGAACTTCGCGGCCAGCGGGGCGCCGAAGATGTGCGCCTTCTGCGCGCTCTCCAGCAGCCGGTCGTTGATCACGCCGATGGTGTCGTTCGACGCGATGCCGTTGAGCACGTGGTACAGGGCGAAGAAGAACGGCGACTGCGCCAGGATGGGAAGGCACGAGGAGAGCGGGTTGGTGCCCGTCTCCTTGTACAGCTTCATCATCTCTTCGGACTGGCGCTGCTTGTCGTTCTTGTAGCGCTCCTGGATCTTCTTCATCTCGGGCTGCAGCGTCTGCATCGCCCGGGTGGCCTTGATCTGCTTCACGAAGAGCGGGATCAGGCAGATACGGATCAGGATCACCAGGGACACGATGGACAAGCCCCAGGCCCAGCCCGTGTCGGGGCCGAAGATGGCGCCGTACACCGAGTGGAACTGGACGATGACCCAGGAAACGGGTGTCGTGATGAAGCTGAAAATACTGGCAATCGTGTCCACTAATCAGGCTCCTTGAGCATGGGACGGGGTCTCGGCGGCCGGGCTTGAGGGATGGTTGGACATACCGTGCCCCTCGGTGGCCGGTTCGGCGGCGGAGTTCCCGCCCTTGCGTGCACGCCAGGCGTTGCGCGGCATCTCGTGCCACCGCGGACGCTTGCGCGGCGGGACATGGTCCACACCGCCCAGCGACCACGGATTGCACCGCAGGATGCGCCAGGCGGTGAGTGCCGTTCCCTTGATCGCACCGTGCCGGTCGATGGCTTGGTACCCGTAGTGGGAACACGACGGGTAGTACTTGCACACCGGCCCGAGCAACGGGCTGATGGTCCACTGGTACATCTTGATGAGAGCCAGCAGCGGGTACTTCATCGCGCGCCCCCTCCCAGCAGCCGCTCCAGGGCGGCGTCCAGGTCTCGGGCCAGCTGTGCATGGTCGGCGTCGCCCGCACCGGGCAGCGCTCGTACGACTACCAGGCTACCGGGGGTCAGCCGAGCCACTCGCGTACGCATCAGATGGCGAAGCCGACGCTTCACCTTGTTGCGTACGACGGCTCCGCCCACGGCTTTGCTGACAACGAAACCCGCACGCGTCGGGGGAGTGCTCTCCCCAGGCACGTGCGGGTCTGTTGCACCGCTACGAAGGTGGACGACGAGGAGCGGGCGTCCAGCCCGGCGTCCTCGGCGTACCGCGGTCGCGAAGTCCTCGCGCCGCCTCAGCCGATGCTCGGTAGGCAGCACGTCATGACCTGTTTAGGTAATCAGGCGGACAGGCTGCTGCGACCCTTGCCACGGCGGTTCGCGAGAATCGCGCGTCCGGCACGGGTACGCATCCGCAGGCGGAAGCCGTGGGTCTTGGCGCGACGGCGGTTGTTCGGCTGGAAGGTGCGCTTGCTCACTCGGGGGCTCCAGAAAGAATCGGTGGCGGCGGAGTGCCGTCCTGGCTGTCACCGTGCGCCAACGAGTAGCTCGCATTACGCCCGAGTGCACCGCTTCCCGATCACTCTTCGCGATCTGTGCCCATCGGAGGCAGGCGGCAGCAGCCATCGACAACTCGACCTGGTCACGGTACGCGCGGCTACGCCATCCGGTCAAACCGGCGCCGCCCGGGAGACACTGTCCACAGGCTGGGGACAACAACTTGAACCGCATGGGTCGCCCTGACTACCGTGGCCGGACTCCGGTTCGTTTCCTTCTCTCCGCTCCATCTCATTCGTTCCGGCCGCTCCAGCGGCTTCGTCCACCCCGTTCACCGAGTTCCAACCCGACCCGTCCCAGGAATCACACGTTCGTGGGACCCGTGAGAGAGCGTGCCCTGTGGCTGACGTACCTGCCGATCTTGCCGCAGTGTGGCCACGAGTATTGGAGCAACTTCTCGGGGAGGGCCGCGGGCAGGGTGTCGAGACGAAGGACGAGCACTGGATCAAGCGCTGTCAGCCGCTGGCGCTGGTGGCGGACACCGCACTGCTCGCCGTCCCGAACGAGTTCGCGAAGGGCGTCCTCGAAGGGCGCCTCGCGCCGGTCGTCAGCGAAACGCTGAGCCGCGAGTGCGGCCGGCCGATCCGTATCGCGATCACGGTCGACGACTCCATGGGGGAATCCCCGGCACCGTCGTCGCCGCCCGTCCAGCAGTCGCAGCGTTACGAGGAGCCCGAGCGCCCGCCCTCGCAGGGCCGCGACGGCTACCGCGGGTACGGCCGCCATCGCGCGGACGACCGCATGGACGACCGCATGGACGACCATCCGCAGGGCCGCCCCGACCAGCAGCCGCCCTCCCACGAGGACCAGCTCCCGACGGCCCGCCCCGCGTACCCCGACTACCAGCGCCCCGATCCGGGTGCCTGGCCGCGGCCCTCGCAGGACGACTACGGCTGGCAGCAGCAGCGGCTCGGCTTCCCCGACCGCGACCCCTACGCGTCCCCTCCGCGGGACTACCGGCAGCAGCCGGGCCGCTCGCCGTACGACCAGCGGTCCGACTACGAGCAGCAGCGGCCCGACTACGACCAGCCCCGCTCCGACTACGACCAGCGTCCGGGCCGCCGTGACCGGTCCGAGCCGCCGTCCCCGTCCGGCATGGGCCATGTCCACCGCGGCGGCCCCGTCGGCTCGTCACTGCCCGCCTCCAGCGGCGCCCCGGGCCCGCTGGCCGCGCAGCCGGCGCCCGCGACGGGGCCCGGTGAGCCCACCGCGCGACTCAATCCGAAGTACCTCTTCGACACCTTCGTCATCGGCGCCTCGAACCGTTTCGCGCACGCGGCCGCGGTCGCCGTCGCCGAGGCGCCGGCCAAGGCCTACAACCCTCTGTTCATCTACGGGGAGTCCGGCCTCGGCAAGACGCACCTGCTGCACGCGATCGGGCATTACGCGCGCAGCCTCTACCCGGGCACGCGGGTGCGGTACGTGAGCTCCGAGGAGTTCACCAACGAGTTCATCAACTCCATCCGCGACGGCAAGGGCGACAGCTTCCGCAAGCGGTACCGCGAGATGGACATCCTGCTCGTCGACGACATCCAGTTCCTGGCGGACAAGGAGTCGACGCAGGAGGAGTTCTTCCACACCTTCAACACGCTCCACAACGCGAACAAGCAGATCGTCCTCTCCAGCGACCGGCCGCCCAAGCAGCTGGTGACGCTGGAGGACCGGCTGCGGAACCGCTTCGAGTGGGGTCTGATCACCGATGTCCAGCCGCCCGAGCTGGAGACCCGTATCGCCATCCTTCGTAAGAAGGCGGTGCAGGAGCAGCTCAACGCCCCCCCGGAGGTGCTGGAGTTCATCGCGTCCCGCATCTCGCGCAACATCCGCGAGCTGGAGGGCGCGCTGATCCGGGTGACGGCGTTCGCGTCGCTCAACCGGCAGCCGGTCGACCTCGGTCTGACGGAGATCGTCCTCAAGGACCTGATTCCCGGCGGTGAGGACTCGTCCCCGGAGATCACCGCCCCGGCGATCATGGCGGCCACCGCCGACTACTTCGGCCTCACCGTGGACGACCTGTGCGGCTCCTCGCGCAGCCGGGTCCTGGTGACGGCCCGCCAGATCGCCATGTACCTCTGCCGCGAGCTCACGGACCTCTCCCTGCCGAAGATCGGCGCGCAGTTCGGCGGCCGTGACCACACGACCGTCATGCACGCCGACCGCAAGATCCGTGCCCTGATGGCGGAGCGCCGGTCGATCTACAACCAGGTCACCGAACTCACGAACCGCATCAAGAACGGCTGACACTCAGCGCGATACGTCGGCGAAGGCGCCCTCGGGACTCGTTCCCGAGGGCGCCTTCGCCGTTCCGGCAGCAGAGGCTCCGACACCCTTTTCACCCTCTTCAGGCCCCCGGAACCACCCCCGCACCCCTCCCGCACCCCTCCCGCACCCCTCCCGAACCCCTCCCGAACCCCTCCCGAACCGCGTCCGGGACCCTCCGGACCCCCGCCAGGAGCCGTTCCGCCGTTACCCGACAGCCATCAGCTGTTCGATTACGCGCCTGGTTACGGGCGCCCTCCACAGATTCGGGGACTTTCTTGTGTCCACACCCTGGGGACTGCGAAGTTGTCCAGATCGTGTCCACAGGGACAGCTGCTGAAAGAGAATCAGCCCAGCTCAGTGCCCTGTGGATCCGTGGACAAAAGATGTCCACAGCCTGTGGACAAAGAAATGATCCACAGGCTGCGCGGGAAGTTGTCCACCGGCGACCCACAGGCTAGGGGCAGTTGTCCCCAGTGATCGTCAGCTTCTCCACATCGCTGTCCACTGTTCGGCAACACGACGCGCGTTCTCACCGGGTCGAGTGAAAGGCGTCACACGAAGGTGCCGGGTTGGGCTGTGGGGAACGTGGGTAAAGCTGGGGACGGCGCTGGGGACAACTACCCCCTTCCTGTGCACGGAGTGTGCAGAACTTTTCGCCGTCCACAGAAGAGGCGTGTTATCCACCGCCTCCACCCACAGGGTCGGTGGACAAAAAAGCGGCCCTGACCTGCAAAAACGGGGTTATCCACGGTATCCACAGCCCCTACTACTACTGACAACTAGAGAGAGCCTGAGAACCGTTTCGAAGTCTGGGCTGTGCACAACTCTCGCTCGGAGCCTCGACTGCCGCTCGGAACGACTTGACCCCGAGAGGCACCGACTGTCAGTGCGGTGCGTCAGACTGGTCCCCGGCGTCCGGCCCATCGGTGGGCTCAGCGACGCCGAGTCAGACGACGAAGACCGAGCAGGGCGAGAGCGCCGGCAACAGACGGAGGCGGCAACGGTGAAGATCCGGGTGGAACGCGACGTACTCGCGGAGGCAGTGGCCTGGGCGGCACGCAGCCTCCCGGCCCGTCCACCGGCGCCTGTGCTGGCCGGCCTCCTTCTCAAGGCCGAGGAGGGCGCGCTGAGCCTCTCCAGCTTCGACTACGAGGTCTCGGCACGCGTCTCGGTGGACGCGGAGATCGACGAGGAAGGCACGGTGCTCGTCTCCGGCCGCCTGCTCGCCGACATCTGCCGTGCCCTCCCCAACCGGCCGGTGGAGATTTCCACAGACGGTGTACGGGCGACCGTGGTCTGCGGCTCCTCCCGCTTCACCCTCCACACACTGCCTGTGGAGGAGTACCCGGCGCTGCCGCAGATGCCGTCCGCGACCGGCACCGTCCCCGGTGAGGTCTTCGCCTCGGCCGCCGCCCAGGTGGCGATCGCGGCGGGCCGCGACGACACGCTGCCCGTGCTCACCGGTGTGCGCATCGAGATCGAGGGCGACACGGTCACCCTGGCGTCCACCGACCGTTACCGCTTCGCGGTCCGTGAGTTCCTGTGGAAGCCGGAGGACCCGGAGGCGTCCGCGGTCGCCCTGGTGCCCGCCAAGACGCTCCTGGACACCGCCAAGGCGCTCACGAGCGGCGACAGCGTGATCCTGGCGCTGTCCGGCTCCGGAGCCGGTGAGGGCCTGATCGGCTTCGAAGGGGCGGGCCGGCGTACGACCACGCGCCTGCTGGAGGGCGACCTCCCGAAGTACCGCTCGCTGTTCCCGACGGAGTTCAACTCGATCGCCGTCATCGAGACCGCACCCTTCGTGGAGGCCGTCAAGCGTGTGGCCCTGGTCGCCGAGCGCAACACCCCGGTGCGGCTGAGCTTCGAGCAGGGCGTGCTGATCCTGGAGGCCGGCTCCAGCGACGACGCACAGGCTGTGGAGAGGGTCGACGCCCAGCTGGAGGGCGACGACGTCTCGATCGCCTTCAACCCGACGTTCCTGCTCGACGGGCTGAGCGCCATCGACTCCCCGGTCGCGCAGCTCTCCTTCACGACGTCCACCAAGCCGGCGCTCCTCAGCGGCAGGCCCGCGCTGGACGCCGAGGCGGACGAGGCCTACAAGTACCTGATCATGCCGGTGCGGCTCAGCGGCTGACGAAGAACCGCAGGTGAGGGCATACGTCTGAGCGGCTATGCCCACAGGTGTGCAGGAGAGTCCGGGTTTAGGCTCGGGCGCAGGTACGAAAGTGCCCTCCTGCCACCTCGCTAGTGAAGGAACAACCTGATGGAGCTCGGTCTCGTCGGCCTCGGCAAGATGGGCGGCAACATGCGCGAGCGCATTCGCCGCGCAGGCCACACCGTCATCGGATACGACCGCAACGCGGATCTCGCCGATGTCCACAGCCTTGAGGAGCTTGTGGGCAAGCTCAAGGGTCCGCGGGTGGTGTGGGTGATGGTTCCCGCCGGTGCCGCGACGCAGTCCACCGTCGATGAGCTCGCCGCTCTCCTTGAGCCCGGTGACGTGGTCGTGGACGGCGGCAACTCGCGCTGGACGGACGACGAGAAGCACTCCGAGGAGCTGGCGGCCAAGGGCATCGGCTTCGTCGACGCCGGCGTCTCAGGGGGCGTGTGGGGCCTGCAGAACGGCTACGCGCTGATGGTCGGCGGCGACGCCGAGCACATCGCCAAGGTCCAGCCGGTCTTCGACGCCCTCAAGCCCGAGGGTGACGCAGGGTTCGTGCACGCGGGCAAGGTCGGCGCCGGGCACTTCTCCAAGATGGTCCACAACGGCATCGAGTACGCCATGATGCAGGCCTACGCCGAGGGCTGGGAGCTCCTCCAGGCCGTCGACTCGGTCACCGATGTGCGCGAGGTCTTCCGTTCCTGGCAGGAGGGCACGGTGATCCGTTCCTGGCTGCTCGACCTGGCCGTCAACGCGCTGGACGAGGACGAACACCTGGAGCAGCTGCGCGGCTTCGCGCAGGACTCCGGAGAGGGCCGCTGGACCGTCGAGGCGGCCATCGACAACGCGGTACCGCTGCCCGCGATCACCGCGTCGCTGTTCGCCCGGTTCGCGTCCCGGCAGGACGATTCGCCGCAGATGAAGATGATCGCGGCACTGCGCAACCAGTTCGGCGGCCACGCCGTCGAGAAGAAGTAGCCCGGAGGCGGTCCGGAGGATTCCGGCGGCGGTTCGGGAGAAGAAGCAGTCCACAGGTCCGCTCCGCGGATCCACAACTCCGGGGGAGGTCGGCGAACGACCATGCACGTCACGCATCTGTCGCTGGCCGACTTCCGCTCGTACGCCCGGGTCGAGGTTCCGCTCGACCCGGGCGTCACCGCGTTCGTGGGGCCCAACGGACAGGGCAAGACCAACCTCGTCGAGGCGGTCGGCTATCTCGCCACCCTCGGCAGCCACCGGGTCTCGTCCGACGCGCCCCTCGTGCGGATGGGCGCCGAACGGGCGATCATCCGGGCCAACATCCGCCAGGGCGACCGCCAGCAGCTCGTGGAACTGGAGCTGAACCCCGGCAAGGCGAACCGCGCCCGCATCAACAGGTCCTCGCAGGTCAGACCCCGTGACGTGCTCGGCATCGTACGGACCGTGCTGTTCGCGCCCGAGGACCTGGCACTGGTCAAGGGCGACCCCGGCGAGCGCCGTCGGTTCCTCGACGAGCTGATCACCGCGCGCTCCCCGCGGATGGCGGGCGTGCGCTCGGACTACGACCGGGTCCTGAAGCAGCGCAACACCCTCCTGAAGTCGGCCGCGCTGGCCCGCCGCCACGGCGGCCGCACGATGGACCTCTCCACACTCGACGTGTGGGACGAGCACCTCGCGCGCGTGGGCGCCGAGCTGCTCGCCCAGCGGCTCGATCTGATCGCCACGCTCCAGCCGCTCACCGACAAGGCGTACGAGCAGCTCGCGCCCGGCGGTGGGCCGGTGGCCCTGGAGTACAAGCCCTCCTCACCCGGGATCACCGGGCACGCGCGCGAGGAGCTGTACGAACAGTTGACGGCGGCCCTGGTGGAGAGCCGCAAGCAGGAGATCGAACGGGGGGTCACCCTCGTGGGCCCGCACAGGGACGAACTACTGCTCAAACTCGGCCAGTTGCCCGCGAAGGGATACGCGTCACACGGCGAGTCCTGGTCGTACGCGCTGTCGCTGCGCCTCGCCTCGTACGACCTGCTGCGGGCCGAGGGCAACGAGCCGGTGCTGGTCCTCGACGACGTGTTCGCCGAGCTGGACACCCGTCGCCGCGAACGCCTCGCCGAACTGGTCGCCCCCGGCGAGCAGGTACTGGTGACGGCCGCGGTCGACGACGACGTGCCGGGCGTGCTGACGGGGACGCGGTACGCCGTGTCCGAGGGCGTGGTGGAGCGCGTATGAGCGAGAACACACCTGACCCGAGGAAGATGCCGAAGAAGACCCCGGAAAACGCTCCCGAGCCCTCCGGGGTCGATCTCGCGCGCGTGGCTCTGCGCGCGGCGAAGGAGCAGGCGCGCGCGCGTGGGAACGCGGCGCGGGACAAGAAGCAGGCGCGTCGTGGCGGTCTGCGCTCCGGCGCGCACGCCGACGGGCGCGATCCCATGGCACTCGGCTCGGCCATCAACCGGCTCATCACCGAGCGCGGCTGGGAGACCCCGGCCGCCGTCGGCGGGGTCATGGGCCGCTGGCCGCAGATCGTCGGGGACGACCTGGCCAACCACTGCGTACCGGAGAAGTACGACGAGGACGAGCGGGTACTGGTCGTGCGGTGCGACTCGACGGCCTGGGCCACCAACCTGCGGCTGCTCGCTCCGCAGCTGGTCGCCCGCCTGAACGAGGACCTCGGGCACGGCACGGTGAGGCTGATCAAGGTGCTGGGCCCCGGGGGTCCCGCCCACCGCTACGGCCCCTTGCGCGCCCCCGGCAGCACGGGTCCCGGTGACACCTACGGGTGAGCCAGACCGGACGGTATGCCGTCCGTAGCGCGGGGTTGACACCCGGAAGCGCTGAGTGCCGCTCTGCGCCTCTTTGAGCCCGGGTCCACATATGGGGAGTCGGTGGAGACCGGTTCAGGGCGGCACATGCGGACTCAGGTACCGGCAAACCCCCATCACTGTCGGCGCTACCGGTAGACTGGAAGCTAATCCCGCCCCACTTGTGGGACACACCGAGCAACGCTGACAAAGGCTTACCGACGTAACACGCCGCAGCCGCTCCGGACACCCTCCCCCGAGGGGACCCGGAGCTTGGCTTGTGCTGTGCCAGAAAGGGCGCTTCGTGGCCGATTCCGGCAACCCCAACGAGAACATCCCGTCCACCGACGCGGCCGCGAAAAGCGGGTCTCACTCCTCGAACGGCGAGGTCACGGCCTCGTACGATGCCAGCGCCATCACCGTCCTCGAAGGTCTGGACGCGGTCCGCAAGCGACCCGGTATGTACATCGGCTCGACCGGCGAGCGTGGACTGCACCACCTCGTGTACGAGGTGGTCGACAACTCCGTCGACGAGGCGCTGGCCGGCCACGCGGACACGATCGACGTCACGATCCTTCCCGACGGCGGTGTCCGCGTCGTCGACAACGGCCGTGGCATCCCGGTGGGCATCGTCCCCTCCGAGGGCAAGCCCGCCGTCGAGGTCGTACTGACCGTGCTACACGCGGGCGGCAAGTTCGGCGGCGGCGGTTACGCGGTCTCCGGTGGTCTGCACGGCGTGGGCGTCTCCGTCGTGAACGCGCTGTCCACCAAGGTGGCCGTCGAGATCAGGACCGAAGGACGCCGCTGGACGCAGGACTACAAGCTGGGCGTCCCGACGGCCCCGCTGGCCGAGCACGAGGCCACGGACGAGACCGGCACCTCGGTCACCTTCTGGGCCGACGGCGACATCTTCGAGACCACGGACTACTCCTTCGAGACGCTCTCGCGGCGCTTCCAGGAGATGGCGTTCCTCAACAAGGGTTTGACCATCAAACTCACTGATGAGCGCGACTCGGCGAAGGCCACCGCGGGTGCCGACGAGGCCGGTGCGGACGACGTCGAAGAGGTCAAGACCGTCACGTACCACTACGAAGGCGGCATCGTCGACTTCGTGACGTACCTCAACTCCCGCAAGGGCGAGGTCGTCCACCCCACGGTGATCGACATCGAGGCCGAGGACAAGGAGCGCATGCTCTCCCTCGAAGTCGCGATGCAGTGGAACGGCGGCTACAGCGAGGGCGTCTACTCCTTCGCCAACACCATCCACACCCACGAGGGCGGTACGCACGAGGAGGGCTTCCGTGCGGCGCTCACCGGTCTCATCAACCGGTACGCGCGCGACAAGAAGCTGCTGCGCGAGAAGGACGACAACCTCACGGGCGACGACATCCGCGAGGGTCTGACGGCGATCATCTCGATCAAGCTGGGCGAGCCGCAGTTCGAGGGCCAGACCAAGACCAAGTTGGGCAACACCGAGGCGAAGACCTTCGTACAGAAGGTCGTGCACGAGCACATCAGCGACTGGCTGGACCGCAACCCGAACGAGGCCGCGGACATCATCCGCAAGTCCATCCAGGCGGCCACCGCGCGCGTGGCGGCCCGCAAGGCCCGCGACCTCACCCGCCGCAAGGGGCTCCTGGAGACGGCGTCGCTGCCGGGCAAGCTGAGCGACTGCCAGTCGAACGACCCCACCAAGTGCGAGATCTTCATCGTCGAGGGTGACTCCGCCGGCGGTTCGGCCAAGTCCGGCCGCAACCCCCAGTACCAGGCGATCCTCCCGATCCGAGGCAAGATCCTCAACGTCGAGAAGTCCCGGATCGACAAGATCCTGCAGAACCAGGAGATCCAGGCGCTGATCTCGGCCTTCGGCACCGGGGTCCACGAGGACTTCGACATCGCCAAGCTCCGCTATCACAAGATCATCCTGATGGCGGACGCCGACGTCGACGGCCAGCACATCAACACCCTGCTGCTGACCTTCCTGTTCCGCTTCATGCGGCCACTGGTCGAGGCCGGGCACGTCTTCCTGTCCCGTCCGCCGCTGTACAAGATCAAGTGGGGTCGCGACGACTTCGAGTACGCGTACTCGGACCGCGAGCGCGACGCCCTGATCGAGCTCGGCCGGCAGGCCGGCAAGCGCGTCAGGGAGGACTCGATCCAGCGCTTCAAGGGTCTCGGTGAGATGAACGCCGAGGAGCTGCGCATCACGACCATGGACCAGGAGCACCGCGTCCTCGGTCAGGTCACCCTCGACGACGCCGCCCAGGCCGACGACCTCTTCTCGGTCCTGATGGGCGAGGACGTCGAAGCTCGCCGCGCGTTCATCCAGCGCAACGCCAAGGACGTCCGCTTCCTCGACATCTGAGTCGGTCTCAGCTGACCGCGTCAGAAAGGATCTTCACCAGCAATGACCGACGAGACACCCATTTCCCCCTCCGGCCCGGGCATCCCCGCGGGCATGCCCGTGGGCATTCCCGTGGAAGAGGGCGCGCCCACCCTGCGTGTCGAGCCCGTCGGGCTCGAAACCGAGATGCAGCGCTCGTACCTGGACTACGCGATGTCCGTCATCGTGTCGCGCGCGCTGCCCGACGTACGGGACGGTCTCAAGCCCGTCCACCGCCGCGTCCTGTACGCCATGTACGACGGCGGCTACCGGCCCGAGAAGGGCTTCTACAAGTGCGCCCGCGTCGTCGGCGACGTCATGGGCAACTACCACCCGCACGGCGACTCCTCGATCTACGACGCGCTGGTCCGTCTCGCGCAGCCGTGGTCGATGCGGATGCCGCTGGTGGACTCGAACGGCAACTTCGGTTCCCCGGGCAACGACCCGGCCGCCGCCATGCGGTACACCGAGTGCAAGATGATGCCGCAGTCCATGGAGATGGTCCGCGACATCGACGAGGACACCGTCGACTTCACGGACAACTACGACGGCCGCTCCCAGGAGCCGACCGTCCTCCCCGCCCGCTTCCCGAACCTGCTGATCAACGGCTCGGCGGGCATCGCGGTCGGCATGGCCACCAACATCCCGCCGCACAACCTGCGCGAGGTCGCGTCCGGTGCCCAGTGGTACCTGGAGAACTCCGAGGCCTCCCACGAGGAGCTGCTGGACGCGCTGATCGAGCGCATCAAGGGCCCCGACTTCCCGAGCGGCGCCCTGGTGGTGGGCCGCAAGGGCATCGAGGAGGCGTACCGCACGGGCCGTGGCTCCATCACGATGCGCGCGGTCATCGAGGTCGAGGAGATCCAGAACCGCCAGTGCCTGGTGGTCACCGAGCTCCCCTACCAGGTGAACCCCGACAACCTGGCCCAGAAGATCGCCGACCTGGTGAAGGACGGCAAGGTCGGCGGCATCGCGGACGTCCGGGACGAGACCTCGTCGCGTACGGGCCAGCGCCTGGTCATCGTCCTGAAGCGGGACGCGGTCGCCAAGGTCGTCCTGAACAACCTGTACAAGCACACCGACCTGCAGACGAACTTCGGCGCCAACATGCTGGCGCTGGTGGACGGCGTGCCGCGCACCCTGTCGCTCGACGCGTTCATCCGGCACTGGGTGACGCACCAGATCGAGGTCATCGTCCGGCGTACGCGGTTCCGGCTGCGCAAGGCCGAGGAGCGCGCGCACATCCTGCGCGGCCTCCTGAAGGCCCTGGACGCCATCGACGAGGTCATCGCGCTGATCCGGCGCAGCGACACCGTCGAGATCGCGCGCGAGGGCCTGATGGGCCTCCTGGAGATCGACGAGATCCAGGCCAACGCCATCCTTGAGATGCAGCTGCGCCGGCTGGCCGCCCTGGAGCGCCAGAAGATCGTCGCCGAGCACGACGAGCTGCAGGCGAAGATCCGCCAGTACAACGCGATCCTCGCCTCGCCCGAGCGGCAGCGCGCCATCATCAGCGAGGAACTCACCGCGATCGTCGACAAGTTCGGTGACGACCGCCGCTCCAAGCTGGTGCCCTTCGACGGCGACATGTCCATGGAGGACCTGATCGCCGAGGAGGACATCGTCGTCACCATCACGCGTGGTGGCTACATCAAGCGCACCAAGGCCGAGGACTACCGCTCGCAGAAGCGCGGCGGCAAGGGCGTACGCGGGACGAAGCTCAAGGAAGACGACATCGTCGACCACTTCTTCGTGTCGACGACGCACCACTGGCTGCTGTTCTTCACCAACAAGGGACGGGTCTACCGAGCGAAGGCGTACGAGCTTCCCGACGCCGGGCGTGAGGCGCGCGGCCAGCACGTCGCGAACCTGCTGGCCTTCCAGCCGGACGAGGCGATCGCCGAGATCCTCGCGATCCGCGACTACGAAGCGGTGCCTTATCTGGTCCTCGCCACCAAGGGCGGGCTCGTGAAGAAGACATCCCTGAAGGATTACGATTCACCGCGTTCCGGCGGCGTCATCGCGATCAATCTCCGTGAGACGGAGGACGGTTCCGACGACGAACTGATCGGAGCCGAGCTGGTTTCGGCAGAGGACGATCTGCTTCTGATCAGCAAGAAGGCCCAGTCGATCAGGTTCACCGCGACGGACGACGCACTGCGCCCCATGGGCCGTGCCACCTCGGGCGTCAAGGGAATGAGCTTCCGCGAGGGCGACCAGCTGCTCTCGATGAATGTTGTTCGACCCGGTACGTTCGTGTTCACTGCCACAGACGGTGGGTACGCGAAGCGGACCGCTGTCGACGAGTACCGCGTCCAGGGTCGCGGTGGCCTGGGTATCAAGGCCGCCAAGATCGTCGAGGACCGCGGCTCGCTCGTCGGCGCGCTGGTGGTCGAGGAGACGGACGAGATCCTCGCCATCACACTGTCCGGCGGTGTGATTCGCACGCGAGTCAACGAGGTCAGGGAGACGGGCCGTGACACCATGGGCGTTCAACTGATCAACCTGGGCAAGCGCGATGCCGTCGTCGGTATCGCACGTAACGCCGAGGCCGGTCGCGAGGCCGAGGAAGTCGACGGGGTGGTCGACGACTCGGACGAGGTCGAGACGGTCGCCGGCACGGACGAGGGCGAGCAGTCCTCGGACGAGTAGCGCGAGGAGTGAGTCATCGTGAGCGGAGCCGCGGGCGCCGGTTCGACCGATACGGAAAAGGACGGCGGCCGTGGCTCCGCCACGGAGGCGACTGACTCCCATGACTCTCATGGATCCCAGGGGGGAACTGTGACGGACACCCGAGGCCCACAGACGCCGCAGTACGCGGCCGGTGCGGCCCCAGGATCGCCGGTGCCTCCGGGCCCGGCGACACCTTCTGGCACGGCGGTGCCGCCGGCGCCGGGCTCGCCCCTCCCGGGCGAGCGGCAGCCGCAGCAGGCCGCCCAGCCGTACCACCCGCCGCAGGCGTACGCGGCGCACACGGCGCCCGCCGCGGGCGCCGTACGCCGGCCGCGCACCGGGGCGCGCACCACGCCCCGTACGCGCAAGGCCCGGCTGCGGGTGGCCAAGGCAGACCCCTGGTCGGTGATGAAGGTCAGCTTCCTGCTCTCCATCGCGCTCGGGATCTGCACGATCGTCGCGGCCGCGGTGCTGTGGATGGTCATGGACGCCATGGGCGTCTTCTCCACCGTGGGCGGCACGATCTCCGAGGCCACCGGCTCGAACGAGTCGAACGGCTTCGACCTGCAGTCGTTCCTGTCGCTGCCGCGGGTCCTGATCTTCACGTCGATCATCGCCGTCATCGACGTCGTCCTCGCCACCGCGCTCGCCACCCTCGGCGCGTTCATCTACAACCTCTCCGCGGGCTTCGTCGGCGGTGTCGAGCTCACGCTCGCGGAGGACGAGTAAACGTTGTCACCACGGTTTCACCGCGAGAGCGCACCCCGGTCCGGGGTGCGCTCTCGCGCTGTTGGGAGCAGCGTTCCCGGGCTGCTGGAGGGTGCGTCTTCAGGCTGTTGGGGGGTGCGTTTTCGGGCTGTCCGGGCAGGCCGGGGCGGGCCCCGGATACCGATTTTGGGACTGGCCCCGTCGTGCGCTAATCTTCAGAGGTCAGCGCGCGGGACATACACCGCAGAGCGCGGCGGGGCTATAGCTCAGTTGGTTAGAGCGCATCCCTGATAAGGATGAGGCCACAGGTTCAAATCCTGTTAGCCCCACCAGTTCAAAACCCCCAGGCCATCACGCCTGGGGGTTTTTGGCATTTGTGACTCGTATCGAGCGCCTGTTCCTGAAGCGGCGGTGGGCCTAGGCTCGGCGGATGACCTTGGAATGGGAACAGGTACTTGTTCACTCAGAAGATCCGGCGGCCCTGGGGCAGTGGTGGGCCGAGGCTCTTGGCTGGGTTGTCGTCCACTCCTCCGACGAGGAGTTCGAGATCCGCCGGACCCCGGATCGCCTGCCGGGGATGGACTTCGTCCGGATCGACGAGAGCAAGAAGGTCAAGAGCCGACTGCATCTCGACTTCCGGCCCGACGACCAGGCCGCCGAGGTGGCCCGCCTTGAGGCGCACGGCGCGAAGCGCGTCGACATCGGCCAGGGTGAGCAGTCGTGGGTTGTCATGGCGGACCCCGAGGGAAATGAGTTCTGTGTCCTCGGGCAACGGCAACCGTGAGATCCCGTAGAGCGTGCGATTCCCGCTGACCGGCCGTCAGGGAACGCGCAGCGCCCCCCTGCTGTGGTGTGCAGGGGGGCGCTCACAGTCCGGTCGACGTGCCTCCCGAGCTTGTCGGCCGGAGTCCGGGGGGTAGGGGCGGGCGTGGGGGCAGGAGCGAGAGGCCTGATCCAGGTCAGTCGCTGCCGCGGAGTTCCTCGACGACCCGGGTCAGGTCGTCCTCCAGCGCCAGCATGCGTGTGTGACGGTGGATATGGGCGTACTGCGCCTCGACCTCCTGGGCGTCCCTCCACGCGCGCGTATCGGTGTCCCCGGCGGCCCGGGGCACGTGCTGGAAGAGCGGGACCTCCCGGGGTGCCACGGTCCAGGAGAGCGGCCGGCCACCGGCGACGAGGCTCAGGACGTGCCGGCCGTCTGCCGTGCCGTCGGGTGTCGGTGCCTGCGACACGACGGCGGACGACGGGTGCAGTGCGGCAAGCCAGGACAGGAGATACGCCCGCTCGCGCGCCAGGACGTCGCGCTCGCGCGCGTACGCGTCGGCGTGCCGCTTCCAGCGGGCCGTCTGGGCCCTGGACGTGCTCAGGTCGTTCCCGAGGCGCTGGAGGCGGTCGGCCGACCGGTCCGCCGCGTCGGGGGTCGCGGCGGGAGTCCGCCGGAGGATGCCGAAGAACCTGCGTGGACTGCGCGGGCTGCGTGGGCGACGTAACCGGCCTGCGGAAGCGTGGGACCCGCGTCGGCCGAACCGCTTCGGGCGGGCCTCGCGCCCGGCCGGGACGGGTGGCAGTGGAGGGGACGGCGGGAAGGGCGGGAAGGGCGGGAACGGTGGGGGCGAGGGTGAGGGAAGGGACACGGGTGCTCCGGGGGCTAGGGCGCTGGCGGGCTGAGGGGGCTGCGGAAGGGGCTTGAGGTGGCCCGTAGGGATTCGTGCGGGCACCGGGAAAATGCGGGCACTGGGAAAGCTGGTGCGGGGCTTATCCGGTCGGGCGAAGGCGGGTGGTGCCCGTTCGCCGGTACTGGCTGGCGCCCTGGGCGTTGGCGGCCCGGCAGGCCTCGTCCACGGGCTCGCCCCGGCGTACGTGCCGCTGGTACGCCGAGCGCGTGCCGCAGGGCGCCGGTTCGCTGCGGAGCGGGGGCGGCCCGGGCGGGGACGCCGGCTCGGGCGGGAGTACGGGGCCCCGCTTGAGCCGCTTCTCCAGCGCGTGGCGCTGAGGGCCGGTCAGGCCCGCGACGATTCCCCCTCGATCACACTTCGGCAGACCGTCCTCGCGTCGCATGACGGCCGCCCGGCACTCCTCAAGTACCTCGCAGGAATGACACAGGGCTCTTGCTATCGCACGGGTTCTGCCGGAGAACCACAGCTCGGGGTCCTCGTTCCGGCACAGGGCGTTCAGCTCCCACGCCCTGCTGCGGCTGTTGCGCCCGTTCTGGTTCCGGTCATGGCTCCGGTCATGGCTCCGGTCATGGTCCAGGTCCTGGTCCTGGGCGGGGGCGGTGCCTTCGGCGATCGGCGCTCTCACTTGATCACTTCTTGTCCTGTGCCGCAGCCCGGTCGGTGGTCTGGGCCGTGACCCGGTCCGCAGCCCGGTCCGCGGCCCCCCAGGTGACCGGTCCTGTGCGTACGAGTCCAACGCGCCGGGTCTTCGGTACGGGTGGTTCGCTCGCCGCGTACGACAGGACCGCAGAGGACGGGAGGGTGGGCACGGACGCCAGCGCGGGGGCGGGCCTCGGCCTCGACGGAGTCGGCATTGGCGTTGGTGCCGGTGCCGGTGCCGGTGCCGGTGCCGATGCCGGGACGGAGGGCGCGGCCGGTGTCGGTGTCGGTGTCGGTGTCGGTGTCCGAACGACCGTGAGCCGGGTTTTGGTGAGCGGGACGGTCCGGGACCGGCGCGCCTCGGGCGGGGACGGAGTGCTTGGTGAGGCGTCCGGCCGGGCTGTCACGGCCTTGTCGGGCGCTGCGGAGGGAGTTGCCGGCTCCAGTGCCACCAAGGGCCCCATCAGGGACGTCACATTGGCGAGCGTGCACCGCTCGGAACGGCCGTCCAGTGACAGCAGAGGCATGCCGCCCGGCGTCCGTCCGCCGTGGAAGTACCAGACGTCCCCGTGTACGTCCCGCTGCGGCAACGCCAGGTTGTAGACGATCCCCTCGTACTCATACTCGTACTCGGACGTCCGTGGGGCGGGTTCGATCTGCGGGGCGTGTCCGTGTCCGTGACCAGGGGCAGGACCAGGGCCAAGGGCAGGGGCAGGACCAGTGCTCGCGGGAGCGGCGACGGCGGGCCGGGGCCAAGGCGTCTGCCGCGGTTTGTGCGCGAGCACCGACACGCGGACGCCGGCCTGACGGCTCTCGCCGACGACCGCGTGCCCCAGGGGCGCCTCCGCGTCGCGCCTGATGCCGAAGTGCGCGCGCCACCGCCGCCACTGCTCCTGGTCGGGAACGCGGAGTTCGACGCGTACGCAGTCCCCATCGGCCCGGATGCCGTGGACATCCGGGTGCCCCCCGATGTGCTGCTCGATGGTGGCCGCGACCAGCCTGGCCCGCTCGCACGAGTGGTCCCAGGCGAAAGCCTGCTGCTCCAGTTCCGTCAGCTGCCCGGGTACCCGGGCCCAGGCGCCGCTCGGCGTGCGGTGCAGGACGAGTCCGAACGTCCGCTCCGGGTCCACCAGCAGGCGGGCCACGTCGAGGGCGTGGGCGACGGCCCTGGCCTGGTTCGAGGTGCTCACGGAGAGCGCCGTACGGATCACGCGTTCGGCGTGGGGCAGGTTCCTGTTCATGCCGCGGCCTCCCTCTCCGACGCCGCACGCAGTTTCTGCCTGGCCCGGAAGGTGAGTGCCTTGACCGCGCCGACGGTACGTCCCATGGCGCAGGCGGTCTCCTCGGGCGACATCTCGCCGATGAACCGCAGTTCCATGCACTGTCGCTGATGGCTGTTCAGCGTGTGCAGGGCGTTCCACACGGCCTCGTGGGTCTCGATCGTCTCCAGCGTGAGCAGCGCGCCGGACTGGGCGCTGCGGTCGTGCGCGTCGCTGTCCCCTAATTCGGAGACCAGGGTTTCCAGCCGGGAGCGCTTCGTCCGCACCTCGTCCAGGTGCAGGTTTCTGGCGATGGTGAGCAGCCACGCCGTGAAGGCCGTGCCCTGCCAGGTGAAGCTCTCGATGTGGCGCAGTGCCTTGATGAAGACCTCCTGCGTGAGGTCCTCGGCCAGGTGCCGGTTCCGGGTGCGGAAGAGGAGGTACCGGTACACGAAGCGCTGATGATCGACGTAGAGAGCCGCGAACGCCTCGCGGTCGCCGGCCCGGGCCCGGTCGACGATGTCGGCTCCGGCTCCGGCTCCGGCCCCGTCGACCTCGGCGACCCTCTCGGCCACGTCAGCCTTGGCGACCCCGTCGTTCCCGCCGGTCGTCAAGGCCGTCTGCCGGTACGGGCTGGTCTCTCGTCTGATCTGTGCGGACACGGGCTGGGTGCTCCTTCTGCGTAAGTGCTTGTGGGGTTCGTCCGGGGTTTGGGCGGGGATTTTGGCGGGTCCTGGGATGTGCCCAGGAACGAGGGCTCTGCCGGGGGCCGGAGCGCCCTTCCGGATGCGATACTCGATATCCATGTAGATGTAGATTCGTTGGGGGCGGCGGAGTGCCGGGGGTTAGGGGCGTGGGGGTGGCGAGGCGGGCTGACGGTGGTCAGCGATGGCCGCGGGGTATTGGGGGGCCAGGGGGCGGGCGTACTGTGCTCGATCCACTGGCGCTCGATCCGCCTGTGTCGTGCGCGGATGTTCCGCCGTGCCGACGATGCGGGCTGGGCTGCCCGGAGATCGCTTGATCGATGTGATCTACACTATGCATGTAGATGTAGATACGTCAAGCGTGATGGCTGCCGGTGGCACCCGGCAGATGCTGGCGGACGGCGGTATCCACGCCACTGAAGGTGTGAAGGTGCAGAGATGTGGGCGTGTCGTAGCAGTTGGGTACGACACGATGCTTTCTGTTAACGGAAACTCAACCGATCGATCTGCGATCTACTTGCACTTGTAGATGCTAATGGTCGATGCTTGAGCTTGTGACCAGGAACTTTCAGCCGAATGGGGCGTCCGACGTGGACGAGCCGGACCTGGAGCATGACCAGGGCTTCGTCGTCGAGGGTGAGGACTTGCCCGCGCTGCTGGAGCGTCTTCTCGGAGAGTCGCAGGGCAGGACACAGAAGGACCTGGCCGCGGAGGCCGGTATCTCCTATCCGACGCTCAACGCCTGGATGAACCGGACGCGTGGGACGTCCCGTATCGATCCGGAGCGGTTGCGCGCGATGGTCGAGGTGTTCCGTCGCTGGGGTGTGAGAACCACTCCGCGGGAGTTCTTCGCCTCCGTCGGCCGGCCGGTGCCGGGACCCAACGGGGACGAACGAGAAGCGCAACTGCTCAAGCTGTACCGGCAGTTGCCCGAATCGAGACAGCGTGCGCTGGTCAAGAACGCCGAAGCGATGCTCCAGCTCAGTCGCGTGATCTGACTGCCCGTACGTCGGCGGGTCCTCCTGTCGGAGCGCATGTCCTTCCGGCGGGGCGGCGCAGTGGCGTTCTCGGACTGGCAACTCTCCATGGGATATCCCAACCGCTCTCACTCAGAGAACACGTGCGGGTACGATCGGTAGGCCGCTGGCCTCCCGGAGCGGGATTTCTGCATGCCCTCATGCATCCCTGGGGAGATTCCTGTGTGCATCGTGATTTCTGTGGCGGACGACCTGCCGAAGATCGCCGTCTGGGACCCTGACGAAGTAAGCATCCTGGTCGCGCGCGGTACGCCTACCGGCGAATTAATGCGCGAGGTCGCGGCGATCCTGACGATCGACCTCGGTGCGCCGGCCTCAGTGGACGATCGTTTCGTCTGCTTCTGCGGCGCCCTGCTGGAGCTGCCGGATGAACTGGCGGCCCTGGTCGCCGTCGACTCGTCCTGCGAGCCGGTCTGACCGGAGTTCGTCCAAGCCTCCTGGAGCCGTCGCAGGGTGTCTGCGACTCGGCCGGTGGAGCGGTCGGCCGACATCGATGGCATATGCCTGTGGCGATGTTGAAAGCGCGAGGTCATACCCGAGGTGCCGAGCCGACGGCCGCCAGGACAGGAGCGTGAGCCGGCGCCGGAAGCTGGACCGGTGCCGAGGACTGCGAGGGGAACATGACGGCACTGATGGGGGCGGCATCCATGGCGGGTCCCGCCGTGTCTGCCGGGCCCGTCTGACTTGCCGGTGCCGCCGGTGCTTCCATTACTTCCGGTGCCGCTGCCCGTACGGCCTGTACCGCGGGTACGTCGACGCCGCCGGTCGTCATGTGAGTGGTGCCGCAGGGATGGGCCGGCGCAGCGACGGCATCCCTCGTAACAGATTCCCTCGCGCCGAAGTCCGTCGTATCGACGGCAGTAGGTACTGCGGCGCTCCGGGCGGCGACTACCGCCGGTGCCTCGTCCCTGTCCCGTGTGACGGCGGCGTCCGTGTCCGTCGCGTCCGTCACGTCCGTCGTGTGCATCGTGTCCGTCGGCGGGCGGTGCCGGCACGACGGTGAGGAACCGTGCGCCTCCGCGTGGATGCGCTGTTTCATCGTGGGTGGCAGGGAACTCGCCCCTGGGCGGGTCCGGATGGGCTCCTCCTGCGCCGTCGCGTTCTGCGGGGCGTAGGGGTTGCGCGCGGCCTCCGCCGCGGGTACGGCGGCGACGGCGGTCGTCGTGATCAGTCCGAGTGACGTGCACAGCGCGAGGAAGGCGGTGACGACCGCCGTCCACAGGTTCATGACCGGGTTGCGAGTCATGGTCCCTCTCTTTCGGGTGGGTCTTTCGGGTGGGTGGATTTGCATACTTTCCTCATGATGTGTATGTCGGTTGCGAAGTGACGGACCGACGCCCGTGGCGCGGCGATCTTCTGATGAACACCACTCGGATGGCCGCAATGCTCATTAAATGAGCGGAAGCATGAGGAAAGCGGGGCGAAATCACCCTCGGTGAGGATGTGATCACCCTCAGATCGGAGCGGACCGGCCCGGTCTACTGCGCTGCCCCCACGGGTAGTTGAGGCCCCGACGCAGGTCACCGATCGGTATCGGCCGGTGTGTATAGTCGGGCGCCAGAAGTCCCCAACGCCTAAGAAAGACGAGGTCTCGCGGTGAAGAAGCTTCTCCTGGTCACACTGGCCGCCATCGGCGGGCTCCTCGTGTACCGCCAGATCCAGGCGGATCGCGCCGAGCAGGACCTGTGGACGGAGGCGACCGACTCCGTGCCCACGGGTTCGTGAGTGTCGACGACAGTCTCAGTACAAACCCCGGCCGCCTTGCTGCGGCCGGGGTTCTGTGTTGTCCGGGCACCCAGGTCCCGGTAGGCGAGCCGGCAGGGCCCGCCCGGTCGGCAGCAGGATCAGAGGGCCGAACGTCACAGGATGCGCTTGTGTCACCTAAGAGGGCGCGGCGCGGCGGTCCGAGGGGCAGGATGGTCGAGGCTTCGCGGGCGTTCGGGACAGGGCCGGAAAAGCGACGGCGCCGCCCCGCGGGAGCCCGTGGAGCGAGGTCCGGATTACGGCGAGGGGGCGGCGTCATGGGGCGGCGCACGGGATGGTGGCGCGGCCGTACGGTCCTGGCAGGGGCGGCGGCGCTGTTCTCGGTCGCGGCACCGGTGGGCCACGTGACGACGGCGACCGCGGCCGACGCTCCCCCTCCGTACCGCTTCGCCGTCGACGCCGAGCGGATCGAGGGCGCGACGAAGACCGTCGACGCCGAGCCTCTGACACCCGGCACGCACTACCGGAGCACCATCCGCGACAACGGAAAGCAGTACTACGCGCTGCGGCTCGACGAGGTCTCCAGCGCGTCCAGTGCGTCCAGCGCGTCCAGCGCGTACGTGTCGGCCACCGCCGTGCCCAAGCCGGGCACGAAGGTCGTGTACTCGGACGGCATCAAGGTGTCCCTCCAGGACCCCGACGGCCACAGCTGCTTCTCCGGAGACGCCGGCATCGCGCGTTTCGGACCCACCGAGAGCCCGCGCCCGCTCACCGCCTGGGCGTCGCGAAGGGCCGGCCCCGGCGCGTACACCTGCAAGGGAGCCGGTACGTACTCGGTGCTCGTCGAGCGTACGAGCGGGCCCGGTTCCTCGTTGGACGACTGGGAGCTGGAACTCCAGTACGTCTCGGAGCCCGCGCTGGAGAAAGCCGCTTCGACGGCCGCCCCGCAGGTGTGGGACTCCGCCTCCCCCCAGGCTCTCGAAGGTCCCGCCCTGGCCCGTGAGGGCGGTACGGGCTTCAGTGGGGCGCGCTCGCTGGAGCAGGGCGTCTGGAAGGACGGGATCCAGGCCGGGCAGACGCTCTTCTACCGCGTTCCCGTCGACTGGGGACAGCAGATGGACGCCACCGCCGAACTGGGCCCGGCGAGCGGCGACGGGTATCTGGGAAACGTGCTCGTCATGTCGCTCCACAACCCCGTACGCGCCCTGGTGGACGACGCGGACACCGGATACGACGGCTCGCGGAAGCAGACCGCGCTGGAACCGCTGCCTCCGGTCGCGTACGAGAACCGGTTCGCCGCCGACGACCAGGTCGGCGGTATGCGGTTCGCCGGCTGGTACTACCTCGTCGTGCATCTCTCGGCGGAGATGTCGGACAAGTTCGGCGACGGACCGTTCGAGCTGACGCTGCGCGTGCGGGTGGGGGGCACGGCCGGGGAGGCACCGGCCTACAGCGGTGCCGCCGTGCCGCGCGACGTCTTCGAGGTCACCGCGAAGGACAAGGACGCCGCGGCGAGCGGCAGCGCGGCGACCGGTGGAGACGGCGGTGACGGTGGGTCTTCGAGCGAGAACGCCGCGATGAAGGCGGTGGCCGTGGGCGGCATCGGTATGGGCTGCGTCCTGGTGCTGGGGCTCGCGATGTGGGCGGTGGTCGCCCGGCGGCGGGCGGGAGCGGACGCGCCCGATGGCGCCCTGCCCGGTCCCGGCGGCGGAGCTTCACGGACGTACGGCCGGTCCCGGGTCCGGTAGCTCGACAGTTCTGCCGGCCGGTGGGCCGGGGGGACCGGGCCCGGTTCAGAGCCGCGCCAGTGCCCAGAATCCGACCGCGAAGCAGATCAGCGCGAGCAGGAGCACCGGAACCGTCACCGCCATGGGCGGTCCGGGCCTCCGCCGTGACCGTCTGGCGCGGTGCCGCGCGACCGGCTGCGGCTGAGGCGGAACCCGTACGCCCTGAGCGGTGTACGAAGCAGTGGAGGCTGTCTCACGCGGCTGTGACTGCGGCAGCGGCAGCGGCAGCGGCAAGGGCAGGGGTATGGACTGGGGCGGAGGGAGTGCCGGTGGTGGCGCTTGCGGCAGCGGTTGTGGCGCGGGCGCGGGGGCGGGGGCCGTTGGGTACGGGGCCTGGGGGGAGGGCACGTGTGTGGGTTCGTACGACTGCGACGGGGAGTAGGCGGAATCCGGGAGTCCGTGGGGGGCGGGGGGAGCGAGGGACGGCTTTTCTCGCAGCGGGGGCGGCAGGTGGAAGCTGCCGGTGTCCGACGGGGTGGAGGGCTGCGGAGGGACGGGATCGATGGTCGGCTGGGGCGGTATGCCACCGGTCCACCGCCCGGATGCGGAAGAGGCCGGGGAGGGAACAGCCGCCGGGGGACCGTCCGCCGGGGAAGCGGCTCCCGTATCGGCCTCCGGAGAGGCCGCGCCCGACGCCGCACTTGACGCTGCGCCCGACCCCGCACCCCACGTCGTGCCCGTCCGCTGGTCCTGACCTTGTTCCGGCCACGGTCCTGGCCCCTGTGTCTGTTCGGAGGCGGTCGCCCGGGGCGACGTGCCAGCCGTGGTAGCCGAGTTCGAGAAGGGGCCTTCGGGGCCGAAGCCCGTCGGCAGCGGGCCGAGTTGGTCGAATATCTCGATCAGCTCGTCGTCGGGGCCGGGATCCGGGAGGAGTTCCCTGGCCGAGACGAGCGCCTTGCGCGCTCCGTTGGCCGTGCGGAACCTGGCGTGCGGGTCCGGTTCGAGCAGAGACGCCACGACCTGCCACAGCGGCTCGGGAATCCCCTTCGGGGCGCCTGGCGTGCCATGGGCCTCGAAGTGCTCGACCAGCGCCTTGGCATCGGGTTTGGCCCCCTCCAGGAGGAAGAGAGCCACCAGGCCCACGGCGAAGAGGTCGGCGGGGAAGTCCGGGTCGGCGCCGAGCAACTGCTCGGGCGCGAAGTAACCGGGCGTTCCCACCACGTAGTTCGTCTCGGTGAGCCGCGGCTCACCGAGACGCATCGAGATGCCGAAGTCGGACAGCCGCAGCCGCGGACGGCCCGTTCCGGTCGACTCCAGCAGGATGTTGGCGGGTTTGATGTCACGGTGCACGATCCCCTCCGCGTGCACCGCGGCGAGCCCCGCCAGCAACTGGTCGAGCAGGGTGCAGACGAAGGGCGGTGGCAGCGGGCCGTAGTCCCCGATCAGGTGGACCAGCGAACCCCCGCCGACGAGATCCATGGTGAACAGGACCTTGTCGTCGTCGGCCGCCCAGCTGGCGGGAGCGAGCACATGGGGGTGATCGATCCGCACCGCCTGCTCGCGCACGAACCGCAGCAGCGAGTGGGCGTCGCTCTGCTGGAGCACCTTGGCGGCCACGTACCGGCGCCGCCGGTGGTCCCAGGCGCGCCAGACGGCACCGACTCCCCCGCGTCCGATCGGGTCGACCAGTTCGTACCGGCCGGCGAAGACCTCACCCATGGTCGTGCGTCGCTCCCCCTTCGGCGGTCGGTACCGCGGTGGCCTCTTCCGAGGTGCCCGGCTGCCTGGCTTCCGGCTGCCGGAAGCCCTGACGGGGCTCCGGTGGCGGGGTGTTCGGCTGCCGGGCGGTGTACTCAGTTCTGGTGGGACTGGTAGTGGGCGACCGCGTCGGAAGTGCGGCCGGCTCCGTACACCCGGAGGAACTCTGCCAGTTCCGGGTGGGTCGGGGCGAGGGTGTCCGCCGCGTCGATGATGTCCCCGGCCGCGGACACCGAGCGGAGCAGTGACTGGATCTCGCGCACCACGCGCTTCACCGTGGGCGCACCGCCCGAAGTGGCCGTCGACTGCGTGGTGTTGCTGAGCACCGAGCCCCCCTGGGACTTCTTGATCTCATCCATCCGTTCGGTGGCTTCGGCGGCGCTGACACTGCCGTCCGCCACCTGACCTGCGAGATCCTGCAGCAGCTGTACGCGCTGGACCACCGCGGGATTGCCGATCTTGGCGCGCTGGCCGCTCATCAACTGAGACAGCATGGGCGCGGACAGACCGAGCACCCCCGCCAGACGGGCCTGATTGAGGCCCAGGTCATCTATGAGCCTACGGAAGAGCGCCCCCAGCGGCTCCCCGTACCAGTTCCGCTGCAGCTCCCGGGCTCTCGCGGTTGCTTCCTGCTGTGCGGCGTCCATGCGCGTCTCCCCATCGCTTCCCCAAGTACCGTGGTTCGCTGTAGCGAACCACGTCGAGCATCTTACGGAGAGTGGTCGTGCACGGGGACCCCCAATCTTTTTGCGGGATACCCGGGGTGACCCGGTACTCTGGTCTGCGGTGGTGGTCCGGAGGGAGATCTTTCCGGTGCCTGCCTCCCTTTCGGGGCCTTAGCTCAGTTGGTAGAGCGCTGTCTTTGCATGGCAGATGTCAGGGGTTCGACTCCCCTAGGCTCCACAAGAAGAACCCCCTTCGACCGGCTTTACGCAGGTCGGAGGGGGTTTTCTCATGCGGCGAGGCG
This sequence comes from Streptomyces sp. NPDC017991, assembly GCF_044328075.1. Classification (NCBI taxonomy): domain Bacteria; kingdom Bacillati; phylum Actinomycetota; class Actinomycetes; order Kitasatosporales; family Streptomycetaceae; genus Streptomyces; species Streptomyces sp. NPDC017991. Next base: position 281,007 of record NZ_JBIRGP010000004.1, read on the forward strand.
GGGGACCGGTGAGGTGCCGGCCCTTCCGGGGCCCGTGGGGAACCGGCCGTTCCTCCGTCCGTGCTGCTGCCTGTGCTGCTGGGCGTCTCGCCGGTGAAGAATGTTGATCTCACGCGGTTTCGCGCTGATCCCGCTCCGCGTCGGCCTTCTCAACGGGCCCGGGGCGGGAAGGAATTGACCGACCGTCGTGACATGACGTGGCCTGATCAATCTTCAAGATGCACCTTTCCTGGGGCGCTGAGACTCCATTGGGTCATGTGCGGTGATGTGCGTCACAGGATTTTCGTTGCGATCTTTGCAATTGTTTGCGCAAAGAAGTGCCCAGGGGGAGGGGTGCGTGGCCGCCGTTGCGGGGGTTCGGGTGACGTGGGGGTGGCATGCAGGAGTCGTGAAGGCATGCGTGAGCTGGTGTGAACGAAAGTGCGTAACCAGAACGCTGCGCTCCGTTAGTCGGATTGGCGCGAATGTTGCACAGTCGGTCGGTTGCAAACGTCATCGCGGCTCCCGGACGTAAACAACGACACCGCGAGACTGCCGGGGGCTGCCGACGCGTCAGACGGGCGTAGCGCACCTCGCGGGACGGTGCCTGTTTCACGTGAAACATGGCTGTAGGGCAGCAGACTTGAAGCCTGCTGCCCTACAGCTCTTCACCATGCCCGATCTCGACATGCCCGGTATCGACATGCCCGATCGCGGCATGCCCGGTATCGACATGCCCGGTATCGGCGTCGCGCACGGCAGGCGTGCCCGACGCGTCAGCCGCGCTCGGTGCGGTCCGCTGCCTCCGATTCGGCCTGCTTGGCCTGGACCTCGGGGTCGAGGTCTTCCTGGCCGCTGCCGTCGACCGAGGTCAGTCGCCCGGTCTCCGGGACCTCGGTGGCGGCGGGCGGCTCGACCAGCCAGTCCGGGTTGGCCTGCTTGTCCCACCACTTCCAGGCGGCGAAGGCGCCACCGGCCAGGAGGCCCAGAACGGCCAGCTTCTTGGCGAGACGGCCGTTCCTGGCCCGCCGCTCGTGCTTGCGGACCAGCTTCTCGATCTCCTTGGCCGAGACCTGGCCGCGCAGAGCTGCCAGCGCCGCCGCGCTCCGGGACGCCGCCTCTTCGCGGACGGGCCCTGCCGCGGCCCTGGCCTGCTCGATCCGTGGGCGGGAGTAGTCCGCCGCCTGCTGAGCGGCCTTGCGTGTACGAACGGCGGCCTCGTGCGCGGCGTGGTCGACCTTCGGCGGCACGTGGGTGCGCGCCTGCTCGATACGTGGGGCGAGATGGGCGGCGTACTGAGTGCGTGCCTGTTCGGCGGCTGTGACGGCGGTGGACGACACCTTGGGTGCGAGCTTCACACGGGCTTCATGCGCGTAGTGGGTGGCTCGGTCCTTTGTCGTGTCGGCGTAGGGCGCCACCACTTCCGCGGCGTGCCGCACGCTGTCCTTCGCCGACTCGGCTGCCGCGCGCACGCTGTCCTTGCGGGTCACGGGATCCTCCTCCTCGGTGGCGTACATGGGGGCTCGGGGGCCGTCCCCCGGAAAGTCACAGTTCGCCTTTCCACCCTTATCCGGATCATGCCTGCCGGAGCGCTTCGGGGCATGTGAGGACAGGCATCCGGGTCATGAATGGTGACTCCGGGTGTACTTGGTGCAATAACCGATCAATACGGTGCAACAGGAGTCTGCGACGACAATGCCATGGATCCCCGGTCCGCGCGCCTGTTTGGTGCGAAGCGGCTGAACCGGTGTGTACGGCGGTGACGGAGGACTGGCGGCGCGGTCCGTGCGAGGATCGGAGAGTCACAAAGGACAACGGAAGGCAGATCGTGGCCGAGCAGCTTTACGCCACCCTGAAGACCAATCACGGCGACATCGAAGTGCGGCTCCTGCCGAACCACGCGCCCAAGACGGTCCGGAACTTCGTGGAGCTCGCCAAGGGCGAGCGTGAGTGGACCAACCCGGCCACGGGTGCGAAGACGACGGACAAGCTCTACGACGGCACGGTCTTCCACCGCGTGATCAGCGGCTTCATGATCCAGGGCGGCGACCCGCTGGGCAACGGCACCGGCGGCCCCGGCTACGAGTTCGAGGACGAGTTCCACCCGGACCTCGCCTTCGACAAGCCGTACCTGCTGGCCATGGCGAACGCCGGCCCGGGCACCAACGGCTCGCAGTTCTTCATCACCGTCTCCCCGACGGCGTGGCTGACCCGCAAGCACACCATCTTCGGTGAGGTCACCGAGGGAGCCAGCCAGAAGATCGTGGACGCCATCGTCTCGCTGCCGACCAACCCGCGCACCGACCGCCCGGTCAAGGACGTCGTCATCGAGTCGGTCGTCGTCGAGACCCGCTGACCCGACACCGCGGACTCCCCTGCCGGTGAGCCCCCTCCGGCCCGGTGCCGGAGGGGCTTCCGCAGGGAACCAAACGCCCCGCTCGTCCGTAAGGATGAGCGGGGCGGTGCGTTGCGTACCCAGCGCGTACAGAAGGATGAGGGGAACCCGATGGATCAGGCGCCAGGCAGCCCGCAGGGACCGCAAGGAGCCCCGAGTCTGCCTACCTGCTACCGGCATCCGGACCGGGAGACCGGCATCCGCTGCACCCGGTGCGAGCGCCCGATCTGTCCCGAGTGCATGATCAGCGCTTCGGTCGGCTTCCAGTGCCCCGAGTGCGTACGGGAGGGTTCCGGCACCGGGCACCCGGCCAGTGCTTCCCAGCCGCGCACCCTCGCGGGCGGCACGGTCGCCTCGGACCCCCGGCTCGTCACCAAGATCCTCGTCGGGCTCAATCTCGCCGTCTACCTGGTCCAGCTCTCCGTGGGCGACCGCTTCACCGACAGCTTCGACCTGATCGGCCGGGCGTTCGTGCCGGTCCTCGGAGATGTCGAGGGTGTCGCCGAGGGCCAGTGGTACCGGATGGTCACGGCGATGTTCCTGCACGGGAGCTATATCCACATCGCCTTCAACATGCTCAGCCTGTGGTGGATCGGCGGCCCCCTGGAGGCGGCACTCGGCCGCGTCCGCTATCTCGCCCTGTACGGGGTGTCCGGCCTCGCGGGCAGCGCGCTCACGTATCTGATCGCCGAGCCGAATCAGCCCTCGCTCGGTGCCTCCGGAGCGATCTTCGGTCTCTTCGGTGCGACCGCCATCCTGATGCGCCGGCTCAACTACGACATGCGCCCGGTCATCGCCCTGCTGGTGATCAACCTGATCTTCACCTTCGGGTGGAGCAACATCGCCTGGGAAGCCCACATCGGCGGCCTCGTCGGCGGTGTCCTCATCGGCTACGCGATGGTGCACGCGCCCCGGGAGCGACGTGCGCTGATCCAGTACGGCGCGTGCGCGCTGGTGCTGCTCGCGGTTGTGGTCATGACACTCATCAGGACCGGTCAGCTCACCTGAGCGTCCACGTTGTCCACAGACCGTGGCGGATCTTGTGCATGCTGTTGGGGAACAAGTGTGCCCCCTGTCGCTGACCTGGGTTTCCCCAGGCAGGACAGGGGGCGAACATGCTTCCGGATCCCAGTAGGTCAGTCACACCGGCGTCAACATGACGGCAGTCCCGAGCGGGTTATCCACAGATCTTCTGACCTTTTCCCCACTGTGGAAATCGCTGTGGATAACTCAGCGGACACCTTGGGCCAGGGCTTGCGGACGGGGGCTCGTACGGAATCCGTACAAGCCCTCGGCACGCCGGGCGGGAGCTACTTCCACTGCGTGGAGACGCCGAATCCCGCCGCGATGAAGCCGAAGCCGACCACGATGTTCCAGTTGCCCAGGGAGTCGATCGGCAGCGAGCCGTCCGTCACGTAGAACACGACGATCCAGGCCAGTCCGATGAGGAACATGGCCAGCATGACCGGGGCGACCCAGGCACGGCTGTTCAGCTTGATGTTGGTCGTCTGCTTCGCCGGGGGCGGCGTGTAGTCGGCCTTCTTGCGGATACGTGACTTCGGCACGAGGGTCTCTCCTGTCGATGCGCTGCGTGACCGCGCAGGGAACGTGGGCTGCCGGGGCAGCGTACAAGGGGACTCTTAGTGCTCCCCCGGGCGTCCGTTAGCGTAGTGCTTCCGCGGCGCCGAAGGAGATAAGGGTACGTTGAGCAATTCCGCCGACTCTCCCCAGTCGGGTTCCAGCCCTGGCCGTATCCGGCGATTTCGGCCGGTTCGGTTGCTGACCATGGCCGTCTTCGCGCTGGCCGGGCTGATCTTCTTCACCAGCTTCGACACGGCCAACGGCACCAACATCCGTACGGACGCCTCGCTGCTGAAGCTCTCCGATCTCATCCAGGAGCGCAGCCACAAGAACGGGCAGCTCGACGAGAGCAACGGTTCGCTGCGCGACGACGTCGAGACCCTCGCCGAGCGGGACAACGGCAGTACCGCGGCGGAGGCGGCCAAGCTCGCCGCCCTGGAGAAGCACGCGGGCACCCAGAAACTCAAGGGCAAGGCCCTCACCGTCACTCTCAACGACGCGCCCCCGAACGCGACGGCCAAACTCCCCGGCTACCCCGAGCCGCAGCCCGACTACCTGGTCATCCACCAGCAGGACCTGCAGGCCGTGGTCAACGCGCTGTGGCAGGGCGGAGCCGAGGGCATCAAGGTCATGGACCAGCGTCTGATCTCCACCAGCGCCGTCCGCTGCGTCGGCAACACCCTGATCCTCCAGGGCCGCGTCTACTCGCCCCCGTACAAGATCCAGGCGGTCGGAGACCCGGAGAAGCTCCAGGAAGCCCTCTCGGCGTCCCCGGCGATCCAGAACTACATGGTGTACGTCAACGTCTACGGGCTCGGCTGGAAGGTCGAGGAGGACGGGACGCGCACCATGCCCGGCTACTCGGGCACGGTGGATCTCCACTACGCGAAGCCGGTGGAGTAGCGGGGCAGCGGGGCGCCGGGGCGGCGGACCCGATTCCCAAGAGTTCCCAAGAGCCTGTGCGGCGAGGGCCGTCGGGGTAGAAGGCTGTGGAGTACGGGAACAGCTGCCACTGGGGGACCTTGTGTCGGTGCGAGCGGTCGTCAGGACGTTCAGCGAGCTGTGCATCACGGTCGGCACCGTGATCGTGCTCTTCGTGGTCTACGTGTTGTTCTGGACGGGCGTGAAGGCCGACACCGCGATGGACGACCAGATCGAGCAGCTGCAGGAACAGTGGGCCAGGAACTCCGCGACGGCCGAGCCCGGAAAAGCGTCCACCACGGAGAGCCCGGGTACGGCTCCGGCGAAGCCCGCCGCGTACAAGGACGGCAGGCCCTTCGCCGTCATGTACATCCCGAGGCTTGGTTTCACGTGGAACAAGCCCGTGCTCGAAGGCACGAGGACGAAGACCCTCAAGAAGGGTCTGGGCCACTACGCGAGCACCGCGCAGCTCGGTCAGCGGGGCAACTTCGCCGTCGCCGGCCATCGCCGGACGTACGGGGACCCGTTCAAGGACTTCCCCCGGCTGCGCCCGGGGGACCCGGTGGTGCTGACCGACGGCACGTCCTGGTTCACGTACCGCGTCGACACCAAGCCCTACCGGACGCTGCCGAGTGACACAGCAGTCATCGACCCCGTCCCGAAGAAGTCCGGGTACACGCGAGAGGGCCGTTATCTGACGCTGACCACGTGCGACCCCGAATGGGGCCACAGTCACCGGTTGATCGTCTGGGCACACCTTGACGAAACCCAGCCCGTGGAGGCTGGGAAACCGGAGGCTCTACGCCGTTAGTCTGGGTGGGTACGGCGTGAGTCTGGTGCCGTGGTGCGACGGAAGGGACGGCATGTACGGCTTTATCTGGCGGCTTCTGCCGGGGAACACGTGGATCAAGGCACTGCTCTCGATCGTGCTGGCCCTCGCGGTGGTCTACGTGCTCTTCCAGTACGTCTTCCCGTGGGCCGAACCGCTGCTCCCCTTCAACGATGTGACGGTGGACAACCAGTGACCGCGCGGATCCTCGTCGTCGACAACTACGACAGCTTCGTCTACAACCTGGTCCAGTACCTCTACCAGCTCGGCGCCGAGTGCGAGGTGCTGCGCAACGACGAGGTGGCGATGGCACACGCGCAGGACGGGTTCGACGGCGTGCTGCTGTCGCCCGGACCGGGCACACCCGAGGAGGCGGGGGTCTGCGTCGACATGGTGCGGCACTGCGCCGCGACCGGGGTCCCCGTCTTCGGGGTCTGCCTCGGGATGCAGTCGATGCAGGTGGCGTACGGCGGGGTGGTGGACCGCGCGCCCGAGCTGCTGCACGGCAAGACCTCGCTCGTGGAGCACGCGGGCCGGGGTGTGTTCGCCGGACTGCCGTCGCCCTTCACCGCCACGCGCTACCACTCGCTGGCCGCCGAGCCCGGGACCGTGCCGGCCGACCTTGAGGTCACGGCCCGTACCCACGACGGGATCATCATGGGTCTCAGACATCGCGAACTCCCGGTCGAGGGAGTGCAGTTCCACCCCGAGTCCGTGCTGACCGAACACGGTCACCGCATGCTGGCCAACTGGCTGGCCGAGTGCGGCGACCAGGGAGCCGTGGCCAGGTCGGTGGGGCTCGCCCCGGTGGTGGGCAGGGTCTCGGCGTGACCGCGCTGCGCCCCGAGCGCGACAGTGCAGCCCCGTACGGCGAGGACGCCGGGTACGGGGGCGCTGCGGCGTTCGAGGCGCCGGGCGCAGGCGGCGCGATGCGGGCCGCCGTGGACGGGCTGGCGGACCCGCTCAGTGATCCCCTGCCGGGCCGACGGCAGCCGGCGGCGTCGGAGCAGGGGTGGTACGACCCGCAGACGTACGCACCTGACTGGAGCGTCGGGCAGAACGCCCAGAGCAACGTCCAGAACAACCAGAACGCCTCGGCGTACGCGGAGGCGGCGGGCCGTGGGCAGGCGGAGCCCGCGCACGGCTACTCGGCACCGACCGCACCGGCAGCGTCGCAACAGCCGTACGCCGCACCCCAGGCCCATACGCAGCAGCCATACGCGCAACCGCAGCCGCAACCCCAGCATTCGCAGCGTCCGCAGTCCCAGCAACCCCAGCAACCCCAGCAGCCCTACGCCCAGGCGGGGCCCGTCCAGGCGGGCCCGCAGTCGGCGTACACCGGGCCCCCGCAGTCGTACGGGCAGGCGCAGACGGCGTACCCCGGGTATCAAGAGGTGCGTCCGCCGTACAGCGAGGCGTACGCACCGTCGTACGAGGCTTCTCCGGCCGCCGACGAGACGGTCGCGTTGCGTGTCGCCGACATCGAGTCCGCAGCGGGGCGTCAGACGTCCGCAACGCCCTCTGCGGGCCCCGTGACGGCTCCCGGGCCCTCGGGTGCCCCGGGAGGCCGTGCGGCCCGGCGCAAGGCCTCCAGACGCCATGGACGGCACGGCGGTACCGACACCGGCGGGGTGCACGAGGAGCAGTCGGGGACCGACGGGACCGACGCGCCCGTCTCGCGCGCGGCGGCCAGGCGAGCGGCGAAGGCGCGCAAGCCCGGGGCGGCCGTGATGGCGAGCCGCGCGATCGGCGAGGTGTTCATCACCACCGGTGTACTGATGCTGCTGTTCGTGACCTACCAGCTGTACTGGACGAACATACGGGCCCACGCGCAGGCCGACAGTGAGGCGAGCAGCCTCCAGGACGACTGGGCGAGCGGCAAGGGCGCTCCGGGCACGTTCGAGCCGGGGCAGGGCTTCGCTCTTCTGCACATCCCGAAGCTCGACGTCGTCGTACCGATCGCCGAGGGCATCGACAAGAAGCGGGTCCTGGACCGGGGCATGGTGGGCCACTACGCCGAGGAAGGCCTGAAGACCGCGATGCCGGACGCCAAGAAGGGCAACTTCGGCCTCGCGGGTCACCGGAACACCCACGGCGAACCGTTCCGCTACATCAACCGTCTCAAGCCGGGTGACCCGATCGTCGTCGAGACGCAGGACAAGTACTTCGTCTACAAGATGGCCTCGATCCTGCCGGCGACGTCGCCGAGCAACACGTCCGTCCTGGACGCGGTTCCCAAGGGGTCGACCTTCAAGTCGGCGGGCCGCTACATCACTCTCACCACCTGCACGCCGGAATTCACCAGTAAGTACCGGATGATCGTCTGGGGCACGATGGTCGAGGAACGCTCGCGCGACAAGGGCAAACCGGACGAACTCGTCGGCTGACCGCGCGGGCAGGACCCCGCACAGCTTCCTGAACACTTTTCGCACAGCTTCCTGAACACGTTCCTGAACACCTTCCTGAGCACCTCCTGAACGCCTTTCTGAACAGCTTTCTGAGACACCAGACGGGGAAAACGCAGTGGCAGCGACGACCGACCACGAAGAGCACACGGACGCGCCGGCGTCCCCGCCCGCGCCGCGGCGGCGTGGCGGCGGCCCGATCGCGACGGCCGTCAGCGTCCTGGGCGAACTCCTGATCACGGCAGGCCTGGTCCTCGGCCTGTTCGTCGCCTACTCGCTGTGGTGGACGAACGTGATCGCGGACCGCGAGGCCGACAAGCAGGGCGACAAGGTGCGCGACCACTGGGCCCAGGACCGCGGCCCGGTCGGCCTGGACACCAAGGACGGCATCGGCTTCCTGCACGTCCCGGCGATGAAGAACGGCGAGGTGCTGGTCAAGAAGGGCACCTCCACGAAACTGCTCAACAACGGCATCGCCGGCTACTACACGAACCCCGTCAAGTCCGCGCTCCCGCAGGACAAGAAGGGCAACTTCTCGCTGGCCGCCCACCGCGACGGCCACGGCGCGAAGTTCCACAACATCGACAAGCTCAAGAAGGGCGACGCGATCGTCTTCGAGACCAAGGACGACTGGTACGTCTACAAGGTCTACGCGACGCTCCCGGAGACGTCGAAGTACAACGTCAACGTCCTGGGGCCCGTTCCCAAGGAGTCGGGCAGGGCGAAGGCGGGCCGGTACATCACGCTGACGACCTGCACGCCGGTCTACACGTCCCGCTACCGGTACGTGGTCTGGGGCGAGCTGGACCGCGTGGAGAAGGTGGACGACAAACGGACGCCCCCGGCGGAGCTGCGCTGACGGGTCCCGCGCCCACCCCGTACGACGACGAGGCCCCGGCCCCCTGAGATGGGGGCCGGGGCCTCGTCGTCATCCGGTGGGACGGAGGGGGCGTCAGCCCGAGCCGCCTCCGAGGAAGCCGCCGCCGTTGCCGCCGTTGTTCCCGCCGGCGTCGACCGTGACGAGGTTGACCTTGTCGCCGGCCTTCACCTCGTTGCCCTGCCCCGGGTCGCTGGCGAGGACGATGGCGTTGTCGTCCTGCGAGCCCTGGATGTTGCCGACCTGGAGCTGGCTCTGCGAGAGGACCTGCTTGGCCTGCGCGAGGGTCATCTGGGTCACCTTCGGCATGGCGAACTTCTGCGGCTCTTCTTCCTCCGGCTTCGCCTTGCCGATCTGGATGGTGACCGTGGACCCCGGGTCGGCCGGCGAGCCCGCCTGCGGCGAGGTCGAGACGACCTTGCCGACCAGGTTGTCGTCGTCGGTCTCCACCTCGGTGCAGGTACCCGTCAGATCGTTCTGATCCATCTGGGCCTTGGCCTGGTCACAGCTCTGACCGCCGACGTCGGGAACGGTGGACTGTTCCTTCTTCTTGGCGACGGTGAGAGTGATCGTGGAGCCCTTCTCCACCTCTTCGCCCGAGGACGGGTCCTGGTCGAGGACGGTGCCCGGGTCCTCGCTGGACTCCTTGCTCTCCGTCTTGACCTCGAACTCGTACTTCTCGCCCTCAAGCTTCTTGGTCGCCGTGTCCACCGGGTCGTCGATGACGTTGGGAACCGCCACCTTCGGCGCCCCCGTCGACACGGTCAGCGTGATCGTGTCGCCCTTCTTGACCTCTGTCTTCGCGGCCGGGGTCTGGTCGCAGACGCTGTCCTTGGGCGTGTTCTCGCACGGCTTCTTGTTGATCGTGAGTTCGAGCTCGCGGTTGGACGCCATCTGTTTGGCGTCGGTCAGGGTCCGGTTCACGAAGTTGGGCGCGTCGAACGTGTTGTCCCCGCCGCCCCCGTCGCCGCTGAACGCCCACTTGCCGATGAGGATCGCGCCGATCAGCACGAGCACACCGGCGACGACCAGCAGGATCGTCGAGGTGTTGTTCTTCTTCTGCTGGCGGCGCCGGCCGGCCCGGTCGTCGTAGCCGAAGGCGCCGTCGTCCGGGTTCTGCGGAGGCAGCATCGTGGTGTGCTGGCCGTCGGAGGAGCGCAGGGCGGTGGTCGGCTGGTCGTCCGGGTAGCCGCCGTAGCCGACCGAGCCCATGGCCGCGGTGGCCGCGACCGGCTGGCCGTCGAGGCAGGCCTCGATGTCGATGCGCATCTCGTCGGCGGACTGGTAGCGGTAGTCCGGGTCCTTGGTCAGCGCCTTCAGGACGATGGCGTCCATCTCGGGCGTGATCTCGGGGTCGAAGACGCTCGGCGGCTGCGGCTCCTCGCGCACGTGCTGGTAGGCGACCGCCACCGGGGAGTCCCCGATGAACGGCGGGCGCACCGTCAGGAGCTCGTACAGCAGACAGCCCGCCGAGTACAGGTCGGAGCGGGCGTCGACCGGCTCGCCCTTGGCCTGCTCCGGCGAGAGGTACTGCGCCGTCCCTATGACGGCCGAGGTCTGCGTCATCGTCATACCGGAGTCGCCCATCGCACGGGCGATGCCGAAGTCCATGACCTTGACCTGGCCGTTGCGCGTCAGCATGACGTTCGCGGGCTTGATGTCGCGGTGGACGATGCCGGCGCGGTGCGAGTACTCAAGGGCCTGGAGGATGCCGATGGTCATCTCCAGGGTGCGCTCGGGCAGCAGCTTGCGCCCGGAGTGCAGCAGCTCGCGCAGCGTGGACCCGTCGACGTACTCCATCACGATGTACGGGATGGAGATGCCCTCGATGTAGTCCTCACCCGTGTCGTACACGGCGACGATCGCGGGATGGTTGAGCGAGGCGGCCGACTGGGCCTCCCGGCGGAAGCGGGCCTGGAACGACGGGTCGCGCGCGAGGTCCGCTCGCAGCGTCTTCACCGCTACCGTGCGGCCGAGCCGGGTGTCATGGGCGAGGTGTACCTCCGCCATGCCACCACGGCCGAGCACGTGGCCCAGCTCGTACCGGCCGCCGAGGCGACGCGGCTCTTCCATAGCTACCTACCAGCCTTTTCCGACGGTCCCGACCACACCACGTGTGGTCCGGCGGTGTGCTGTCCGGGCATACCGTACCCGGACCGCCTTGACTGACCTGGCCACAACCGTCACCCGATACAGGACCGGTATCGCACCGTGCACCGATGTGATGGGGACGTGAGCGGGGTCACTTCTTGCTGTCGATGACTGCCTTCATCACGTCCCTCGCGATCGGAGCGGCGAGACCACCGCCGGAGATGTCGTCACGGTTGGCACTCTCGTCCTCGACCACCACGGCGACGGCGACCGGGGAGCTGCCGTCGTCGAGCTTCGCGTACGAGATGAACCAGGCGTACGGGTTCTCGCTGTTGTCGACACCGCGCTGGGCGGTACCGGTCTTGCCGCCGACGGTGACGCCGCTCTCGTTGATCTGGCCCTTGGTGCCGGTGCCCTCCTTGACGACCGTCTCCATCATCGACTGAAGGATCTGGGCGTTCTTCTCGGACAGCGGCTCGCTCATCTTCTCGGGGTCGGTCTGCTCGATGACGTCGAGGCTCGGCGCCTGGAGCTTGTCGACCATGTAGGGCTTCATGAGCGTGCCGTCGTTGGCGACGGCCGAGGCGACCATCGCCATCTGCAGCGGAGTCGTGGCGGTCTCGAACTGACCGATCGAGCTGAGCGCGGTCTGCGGCTTGTCCATCTTCTCGGGGAAGTTGGAGGCGCTGGAGCGGATCGGCACGAACTGCTCCTCGTTGAAGCCGAACTTCTTCGCCGTCTCCAGCATGTCCTCCTTGCCGACGTCGACGCCCAGCTTGCCGAAGACGGTGTTGCAGGACACGCGCAGCGCCTCGCGCAGCGTCGCGTTCTTGCAGGGGATGTTCCCCTCGTTCTTCAGCTCGGTGGTGGTGTCCGGCAGGGTGTACGGCAGCGGCGAGTCCGTCTTCTCATCGGCGCTGTCGACGATGCCGTGCTCCAGCGCCGCCGCGGCCGTGACCACCTTGAAGGTAGATCCGGGCGGGTAGATCTCGCGCAGCGCCCGGTTCTGCATCGGGTCGTCCTTGTTGTTCTTCTTCTGCAGCTTGGTCCAGGCGCTGCCGTCGACCTTGGTGGAGTTCCCGGCGAAGGTCGAGGGGTCGTACGAGGGAGTGGAGGCCAGCGCCAGGATCGCGCCGGTCTCCGGGTCGATCGCGGCGACGGCGCCCTTGCCCTGCTTCAGCAGCCCCTTGTACGCGGCCTTCTGCGCGGCGGCGTTGAGCGTGGTGACGACATTGCCGCCCTCCTGCTTCTCGCCGGTGATCATGTCGAGCGTGCGGCGGAAGAAGAGCCGGTCGTCGTTGCCGGTGAGGATGCCGTCCTCGATGCTCTCCAGCTGCGTGGCACCGAAGGCCTGCGAGGCGTAGCCCGTGACGGGGGCCCACATCGCGCCGTCCTTGTAGGTGCGCTTGTACTCGAAGTCGTTGAAATCGTCGCCGTTCGTCTTGGTGGACCCGGTGATCGGGTTGCCGTCGACGATGATGTCGCCGCGCGGTGTGGCGTAGCGCGCGATGGCGACGCGGCGGTTCTTCGTGTCGTCCTTCAGCGAGTCCGCCTGGACGTACTGGATCCAGTTGTCGCGGATGAGCAGGGCGAGGACGAGGAGCCCGCAGAAGATCGCGATCCGGCGCAGGGGCTTGTTCACGGTCGGACCACCTGGGTCATCTCGGCGTCGGGGTTGGGTGCGGGGGCCGGCGCGGGCCGGCGGGCGGTGTCGCTGATGCGGATCAGGATGCCGATGAGTGCCCAGTTGGCGATGACGGACGAACCTCCGTACGCCAGGAACGGCATCGTCATACCGGTCAGCGGGATCAGGCCCATGACGCCGCCGGCGACCACGAAGACCTGGAGGGCGAAGGCGCCCGACAGCCCGATGGCGAGCAGCTTGCCGAAGGGGTCGCGGGCGGCGAGGGCGGTGCGTACGCCGCGTTCCACGATCAGGCCGTACATCAGCAGGATCGCCATCACGCCGGCCAGGCCCAGCTCCTCGCCGAAGGTGGCGAGGATGAAGTCGGAGTTGGCGGCGAAGCCGATGAGGTCGGAGTTGCCCTGGCCGAGACCGGTGCCGAGGGTGCCGCCGGACCCGAAGGCCCACAGGGCCTGCATGGACTGCTCGGTGTGGCCGATGACGCCCTGCTGGCTGAGCTCGTACTCGCGCATCGGGTCGAGCCAGGCCTGGACGCGCTGCTGGACGTGCGACTCGAAGGAGGCCACGCCGACGGCGCCGGCCGCGGACATCAGCATGCCGAACACGATCCAGCTGGTCCGCTCGGTGGCGACGTACAGCATGATCACGAACATGCCGAAGAAGAGCAGCGAGGTGCCGAGGTCGGTCTCGAAGACCAGGATCAGGATGGAGAGGGCCCAGATGACGACGATCGGGCCGAGGTCACGTCCGCGCGGCAGGTAGAGCCCCATGAAGCGGCGGCTGGCCAGGGCCAGGGCGTCGCGTTTCACCATGAGATAGCCCGCGAAGAACACCGCCAGGGCGATTTTCGCGAACTCACCGGGCTGGATGGTGCCGAGGCCGGGGATCTTGATCCAGATCCGTGCGCCGAAGACGTTCACGCCGAGGCCCGGGACCAGCGGGAGGAGCAGCAGGATCACCGCGGCGACCATGGAGATGTAGGTGTAGCGCTGCAGGACGCGGTGATCCTTGAGGAAGACCAGTACGACCACGAACAGGGCGACACCCAGCGCGGAGTTCAGCAGCTGGCGGGGAGCGGCCTCGAAGAAGGTGTCCTTGGCCTGCAGTCGTTGTGACTGGTCCAGGCGCCACACGACCGCCAGGCCGATGCCGTTGAGCAGCGTGGCCAGCGGCAGCATCAGCGGGTCGGCGTACGGTGCGAATTTCCGTACGACGAGGTGGCCGACGCCCGCGAGCAGGCCGAGACCGAGGCCGTAGCTCAGCAGGCCGGGCGGCACCGAACCGTTCATGGCCAGACCGACGTTGGCGTAGGCGAACACCGAGATGAGCACGGCGAACACCAGTAGCGCGAGCTCGGTGTTGCGCCGGCTCGGTGTGCCGATCGAGCCGATCGTGGACGTGTGGTGCGTCGACGTGTTGGAAGTACTGCTCATCGTGTGACAGGGCCCCTCACGGCTGCTTACTGCTTACCGCACAGCGAGACCAGCTTCTGCTCTTCGTCGGAGAGGCTGGGGCCGGGTGTCGGAGTGGGTGCGGTCGTGGACTTGGACGGGTCGGACGACGGACCCGACTGGGTCGCCGTCGGCGTCGGTGTGGCCTTGGACGCGGCGGAGGTCCGAGTGGTTCCCGTGACCCCGCCGGCCTCGCCCTCACCGGTCTTCGCGTTCTGCTCGCTATCGGCCTTGCGGCGGTCGGCGTCCTTCTTGCACGCGGACGCCTGCGTCTGCAGCTCGTCGATCTTCGACCGGGCGTCGTTCAGACCGCCCTCGGTGATCGTCGCCTTGACCTGCTTCTGCTGGTACGGCGGCAGGTACTTGAGTTCGATCTCCGGGTGGTCCTTCTCCACCTTCGAGAGCGAGACCCAGGCGAGGTCCTGGCTGATGCCGCGGTACAGCGCGACGTGCTCGTCGTTGGCGCCCACGTAGTACTGCGTCTGTGTCCAGCGGTAGCCGCCGTACAGTCCGCCGCCGATGACGCCGAGCGCGAGCACGATGTAGAAGGATCTCTTCAGCCACTTCCGGCCGGAGCGCGGCTTGACGAAGTCCTCGTCGGAGTAGTCGCCGAACCCTCCGGTGGGTACGTAACCGGTGGCGTCGCCGCTGCCGGGCGGGCCGAACTCGCCGCCGCCCTGTCCGGGCACCTGACGGCCGAGGCCGGAGGCGCGGCCGGCGGGCGTCTGCATGGCGCCGTTGTCGTGCAGCTGGTTCTGGTTCTCGGCGACCGCGCCCACGACGACCGGGGTGTCGGAGAGCTGCCCGGCGAGGGTGTCCCCGCCGTCGATGTCGAGGACGTCGGCCACGATGACGGTGATGTTGTCGGGGCCGCCGCCGCGCAGCGCGAGCTCGATCAGCTGCTGAACGGTCTCCTGGGGGCCCTGGTAGCTGGCGAGGGTGTCCTCCATCGTCTGACGGGAGACGACGCCCGAGAGCCCGTCGGAGCAGATCAGGTACCGGTCGCCGGCGCGGACCTCACGGATGGAGAGATCGGGCTCGACGTGGTCGCCGCTGCCCAGCGCGCGCATGAGGAGGGACCTCTGCGGGTGGGTGGTCGCCTCTTCCTCCGTGATCCGTCCCTCGTCGACGAGGCGCTGCACCCACGTGTGGTCCTGCGTGATCTGCGTCAGCACGCCGTCCCGCAGCAGATAGGCGCGCGAGTCGCCGACGTGCACGAGGCCGAGCCGCTGACCGGTCCACAGGAGGGCGGTGAGGGTCGTCCCCATGCCTTCGAGCTGGGGGTCCTCCTCGACCATCATCCTGAGCTGGTCGTTGGCGCGCTGCACGGCCGTGCCGAGCGAGGTGAGGATGTCGGAGCCGGGCACGTCGTCGTCGAGCGCGACGATCGTGGAGATCACCTCGGACGAGGCGACCTCCCCGGCGGCCTGGCCGCCCATCCCGTCCGCGATCGCGAGCAGCCGCGGGCCGGCGTAACCGGAGTCCTCGTTGCCCTCTCGGATCATGCCTTTGTGCGATCCGGCGGCGAAGCGCAGTGACAGACTCATGCGCACCTCGCCCGTCGGCTCCGGGTACATCCGCACGGTGCCCACCCTCCGGTCGGGAGCGCGCCGGGGTCCGTCGTGGGGACCGCCGCTGCTCGCTCGCTCCGCTCGCTCATTGTCGTACTACTTCCGCAGCTCGATGACGGTCTTGCCGATGCGGATCGGCGCGCCCAGCGGAACCGGCGTGGGGGTCGTCAATCGGGTCCGGTCGAGATACGTGCCGTTGGTGGACCCGAGATCCTCGACGATCCACTGGCCGTCACGGTCCGGGTAGATCCTGGCATGCCTGCTGGATGCGTAGTCGTCGTCCAGCACGATGGTGCTGTCGTGTGCGCGGCCCAGCGTGATGGTCTGTCCCTGAAGGGCAACGGTCGTGCCCGTGAGGATGCCCTCCGAGACGACGAGTTTGGTGGGAGCGCCGCGGCGCTGACGGCCGCCGGCGCTGGGCGCCGCCTGCTGTCGCTGCGGTGGCGGTGCGCTCTGGCGCGCAGCGGCCTGTTGCGGCCTCTGGGCTTCCCGTCGCGACCCGCGCTGTGTGACACGCGTTCCGAACAGGTCGCTGCGGATGACCTGCACGGCCACGATCACGAACAGCCACAGTACGGCCAGGAAACCCAGCCGCATGACCGTGAGGGTCAGCTCTGACATTGCCCCCGCTTCACCCTTCGGCTTGCCGGTAAATGATGGTGGTGCTGCCCACGACGATCCGCGAGCCGTCGCGGAGCGTAGCGCGGGTGGTGTGCTGCCCGTCCACCACGATGCCGTTGGTGGACCCAAGATCCTGGACGGTCGAGGGCGTTCCGGTCCGGATCTCACAGTGCCGGCGCGAGACGCCGGGGTCGTCGATCCGCACGTCGGCTTCGGTGCTGCGGCCCAGCACGAGCGTCGGGCGCGAGATCTGATGGCGGGTGCCGTTGACCTCGATCCAGTGCCGCGTACGTCCACCAGGCTGCGGGGCCGCGGCGGGCCGCTGGCCCGCGGGGGAGCCGCCCGGACGTCCGGGCGGCGGTGCGGCGGGCATGGGCGGAGCGGCCGCGGGCGGATAGCCGTAGCCACCGCCCTGACCACCCGGCTGACCGCCTGCCTGGCCGCGGGCGGCCGCCGGGGGCGGGCCCGCGGGGGCGCGCTCGGGAGCGCCCTGCTGGTTGGCGGAGGAGGCGAGCGTACGACTGCGGACCCGGTACAGGCCCGTGTCGAGGTCGTCCGCCTTCTCCAGGTGGACCTTGATGGTGCCCATGAACGTGTAACGCTGCTGCTTGGCGTAGTCGCGCACCATGCCGGCCAGCTCGTCGCCGAGCTGGCCCGAGTAGGGGCTGAGACGCTCGAAGTCGGGCGTGCTCAGCTCCACGATGAAGTCGTTGGGGACCACGGTGCGGTCCCGGTTCCAGATGGTGGCGTTGTTGTCGCACTCGCGCTGGAGCGCTCCCGCGATCTCCACCGGCTGGACCTCGGACTTGAACACCTTGGCGAAGGTGCCGTTGACCAGACCTTCGAGGCGTTGCTCGAACTTCTTCAGGACTCCCATGGGGCACCTCCTCCTGTGTCGTCGCCCTGGTACTGCTTACTGATCGTATCCACGCGCCGGGAAATCGGCTGGTTCCCCCTGTCGGCCCGGTCGACAGATGTCGACGCCCACTGAAGTCCCCTCCCGCTGTTCCCGCCGAAGTCCCTCTTCGAACTCCCCCGAGGCACTCCGTATGGGAAGGATCGTAGAGGCGGCCCCACCACAGTGTCCCGCACGCGGCAGCGGACCCCGGCCCCCTGACGGGGAGATGGCCGGGACCGGTACGAGGTTGATACGTGAACCGGTTCCGCTTGGTACGTGGCAGCCGGGGCCGGTGGGATCCGGGGCGCCACGGGAGTCGGCCGTGCTGGTGTCGTGCTGGTGACGACGGGATGACGCGGAGGCCGGTCACCGCGTCGCGGACCTCCCGCCGGCCCCTTGCCGCCCCTGGAAACGGATGTGAATCCACCCCCTCCAGCGTGCTAATCTTCTCGATGTCGGAAGGCGCTCACCCACCTGGTGAGAGACGGATGACACACCCAATGCGCGGGTGGCGGAATAGGCAGACGCGCTGGATTCAGGTTCCAGTGCCCGAAAGGGCGTGGGGGTTCAACTCCCCCCTCGCGCACCAGTGGAGACGGGTCTCCGTCAGAACGAAAGTTCTGACGGGGGCCCGTTTCTCGTTCCCCCGCCACATCATCGGCGCCACCCTCCGACCGACCGACGACGCGGCACGGCCCTGGCGGTGAGGTATCTCACGGCTGGGGCCGTCGTGTGTTTGTGGGGCGGTCGATGCGGGCGCGTTGGACGACGGTCGGAGGTCCGTCAGGGGTGGCCGGAGGGCAGTTCGATGGGCTGGTGGTCGGAGAAACGACTCAGCTTGTCAGCGGGATACCACGTGATCACTCAAGTCGGTGAACCATCCCATCATCCAGGAACATGATCGACGTGACGGAGTTCATTCCGGTCGGAAGAGATTCTCCGCCGGAAGGAATTGTTCATGGCCGCGCTTTTTCGATCCAGGCTCGTCATTGCCGCCACTGCCGCCTGCGCTCTCGTGCTGACGAGTCCCTCGGTGGCGCAGGCCGGCGCCGTCGGGTCGACCCCGGTCCGAACCTTCGAGTACAGCGTCGGTGGCATGACCATGAAGGTCCCGACCGGCTGCTTGTTCACACACATCATCCGTGGTGGCGGGAAGAGGATCACCTACCAGAACGCCGGTGTGGACTGTGCTTTCGTCGCCGCGCTCGGCAGCGGTTTCTGCAACTGGCGGATCGACTTCACGTATGGCAACACCAGCAACAAGACCTACCGGACGTCCCGCGGGCGGACGCACCCCGAGTGCAAGATCGATCCGATGCGGAACAACTCTCCTCGCACGCTGCCTCGTTATGGAAAGGCGTGTGCGCACCTCTACGTGACAGGGGTGCGGCGAGTGAGTCAGTGCCATCACATTACGAAGTGAGCTGTTCATGATCGGTCAGCAGCAAGAGCGGGAGCAGCAGGAGAAGTCGCGACGGCGCTCGGCCGGGGTCGTCGCGTTCGTGGCGGGCTTTGCGGTGGCGTTCGCGTTCTTCGCTTTCTTTCCCGGGCTTCCGCATGTCATCGACTGGGGAGCGATCTTCGTCTCAGTCCTTGTGGGAGCGCTCGCCCGGTGGGTCTGTCGGGGCTGGATGGGAAGGGGCGGTAGGGGGCGTCGAGGGGACACTTGAGTTCCGGGAGTTTCCGTTGCGTGGTGGGTCTCCGCGTCCTTGGGGGCGCGGGGAGCGGGCGGGCGGCGCGATCGGCTACAGCGGACTCGCAGTCGTCGTACAGGCGGCGGGTGCCCC
This sequence comes from Streptomyces sp. NPDC017991, assembly GCF_044328075.1. Lineage (NCBI taxonomy): Bacteria > Bacillati > Actinomycetota > Actinomycetes > Kitasatosporales > Streptomycetaceae > Streptomyces > Streptomyces sp. NPDC017991. The sequence goes on from NZ_JBIRGP010000004.1 coordinate 300,058, forward strand.
GGCCAATGAGCGGTCCGTGTGCGGAGGTTCGACGGTGACGTATCTCACGGTCCGGAGGGCCTAGGGTGCCTGTCCGGACTACGTGGTGGGAGTGGGGCTCTGTGAAGGTGATCCTCTTCGGGGCGACCGGGATGGTCGGGCGCGGGGTTCTGCGGGAGTGCCTACGGGACGCGGCGGTCGAGAGCGTGCTCGTGATCGGCCGTACGGCGGTGGGGGTCACGCATCCGAAGCTGCGCGAGGTCGTCCGGGCCGATCTCACCGACCTCGCCGACCTCGACGGGCCGCAGGGCGAACTCTCCGGGTACGACGCCTGCTTCTTCTGCCTCGGCGTCTCGTCGGCGGGCATGAAGGAGGCCGCGTACCGCAAGGTCACGTACGACCTCACGCTCTCCGTGGCGCGCGCGGTGGCCGCGTCGAGTCCGGGGCTGGCCTTCTGTTACGTGTCGGGGCAGGGGACCGACAGTTCCGCGCGCGGGCGGGTCATGTGGGCGCGGGTCAAGGGGGAGACGGAGAACGCGTTGCTCGCGCTGGACGGTGTGGACGCGTACATGTTCCGGCCCGGGCTCATCCAGCCGCTGCACGGGATCACGTCCAAGACGCGGGTCTACCGGGTGGTCTACGCGGCGACCGGGCGTCTGCTGCCCCTCCTGCGGAAGCTGGCGCCCCGCTGGATCACCACTACGGAGCAGGTCGGTCTGGCGATGGTCGCCGTGGCTCGCGGCGAGTCCGGGGTCCGGGTGCTGGAGACCGAGGAGATCAACAGGCTCGCGGGCGCGTGACGCGCGCCCCGCCCGCGGCGGCGGGGCGAGGCGAGGCGCGTGTCCGTGCGGCGCTGTGCGGTGGGGCGTGGAGGCCGGGGCGTCAGGCGGCCTTCGGGGCGAGTTGCTCGGCGAGGGTCCGTCCCTTGGCGGCCGCGTCCTCAAGGGCCTTGTCGCGGGACGCCTCGAAGAGCGGGACCAGGTCGGCCAGCGCCGGCATGTGCGGGGCCATCGTGAGCTCCGGGACGATGAATTCGACGTCCAGGCCGAGCATGTCCTTGAGGACGGCCCCCAGGTAGTTCTGTACGTACTCGTAGCCCTCGCGGGGCGTGCCCGGCCCGTAGGCGCCGCCGCGGCTGGCCACGACGGTGACCGGGGTGCCCTTGGCGGACTGGGTGTCGCCCGCGGTGCGGCCGACGACGACCACGTTGTCCACCCACGCCTTCAGGGTCGACGGGATCGAGAAGTTGTACATGGGCGCGCCGATCAGGACGGCGTCCGCCTGCTCCAGTTCCTCGATGAACTCCAGGCGCGCGGCGAAGGCCGCGGCCTGCTCCGGGGTGTGTTCCGACGGGTCGGCGAATACGGCGCTGTGGGCGTCGGCGGTGATGTGCGGGACCGGGTGCGCGGAGAGGTCGCGGTAGATCACGGTGCCCTCCGGGTGCTGCTCCTCCCAGGCCTTGCGGAAGGCGTCCGTGACGGAGCGGGACGCCGAGGCGGAACCGGGAAGGACGGACGAGTCCACGTGCAGCAGGGTGGCCATGGGTTCTCCATTTGCGGTGTTCGAAGGGTCGGGTCGCGGGTGGGCCGGAACAGCGCCCGCTCACGGTCTTGCTTTTTTGTTCGTAACTATGAATAACACAGGAGCTTACTTTTTTTCATCCCCGTACGGGACGGCAAGTACCCTGAAGTCATGGCGGTCCAGGAAAACCACGACGCTGCGTCGTGCAGGCGGGTCGACGACGGCATCACCCGTGTCTTCCAGGTGATCGGAAAGCGCTGGACGGGCCCGATCGTGGCCGTCCTCATGCCTGCCCCCGTGCACTTCGCGGACCTGCGCCGGGCCATCCCCGGCATCAGCGAGCGGATGCTCTCCGACCGGCTCACCGAACTGGCGGGTGTCGGAGTCGTGGTGCGCGAGGTCGACGAGGGGCCGCCGCTGCGCGTCTCCTACCGGCTGACGGAGGCCGGCTCCGCGCTGGAGCCCGCGCTCAGGGAACTGGGCATGTGGGCGGAGAAGTACCTGCTGGAGGACGGCCGATGCGCGGAGCAGTTCCGCAAGTAGCGGACCGGTCCGGGTCTCGTCCTCCCCGCTGAGCTGGGGTGTTTTCCACAGCCGCGGAGTTGTCCACAGGGGCTCACGCGAATCGGCGCCCGGCGGTACGGTCGTCACGAGTTGATGTTCGTGCGCGGGGGAGGCGGTTCGAGTGAGTGAGACCGGTGGAACGGTGACCGGCACGGCCGGCACGGCCGGCACGGGCGGAGTGGGCGGAGCGGCCGGAGTGGGCGGGACCGCCAGGATTCCGGCGGTGCGCGGGTTCGCGCCGTGGCCGGCGGAGGACTCGGCCAAGAAGGAGGGCAAGGCCCTCAGGGCACGCGTCCCGCGCGGCGCGCACGCGTCGCTCGACACGAACGGCGACCGCCCGGACGCGGTGACGGCCGTCGAGGAGTCCGGCCGGGGCCGGATACCCGAACTCACACCGATACGGGTGGGCAGGATGGCGGCCACGCCGTTCGCCTTCCTCCGCGGTTCGGCCGGCCTCATGGCGTACGACCTGGCGCGTACGCCCGTGACGGGCATCGGCGCCCAGATCTGCGGCGACGCGCACGCGGGCAACTTCGGCCTGTACGGGGACGCGCGCGGCGGCCTCGTCATCGACCTGAACGACTTCGACGAAACGGTGCGGGGACCGTGGGAGTGGGACCTCAAGCGACTGGCGACCTCGCTGGTGCTCGCCGCCCGTGAGGCCGGGGCGGACGAGGACACCTGCCGCAAGGCCGCGCACTTCACGGCCGGTTCCTACCGGCGCACGATGCGGCTGCTCGCCAAGCTCCCGGCCCTGGACGCGTGGAACGCCATTGCGGACGAGGAGCTGGTCTCCCACGCCGACGCGCACGACCTGCTCGGCACCCTGGAGCGGGTCTCGGAGAAGGCGCGGTCCAACACCAGCGGACGGTTCGCGGCGAAGTCGACGGAGGCCGTCGAGGGCGGAGGGCGCCACTTCGTCGACTCCCCGCCGGTGCTGCGCCGCGTCCCGGACGGCGAGGCCACCGCGGTGGCGCTGGCGCTGGAGGAGTACCTGGGCACGCTCTCCCCCGACCGGCTCCCGCTCCTCGCCCAGTACGCGGTGCACGATGTCGCCTTCCGTGTGGTCGGCACCGGCAGCGTGGGCACCCGTTCGTACGTGGTGCTTCTGCTGGACCACCGTGACGAGCCGCTCGTCCTTCAGGTGAAGGAGGCCCGCGCGTCCGTTCTGGTACCGCATCTGAAGACCGCGGGCCTTCCGCTGCCGGAGGCCGAGCACGAGGGCCGCAGGGTCGTCCTCGGCCAGAAGCGCATGCAGGTCGTCAGCGACAACCTCCTTGGCTGGACCACGGTCGACGGACGCCCCTTCCAGGTACGGCAGTTCCGCAACCGCAAGGGCAGCGTGGACCCCGCGGCGCTGGCCGCGGACCAGATAGACGACTACGCCCGGATGACGGGGGCGCTGCTGGCGCGGGCCCACGCGCACAGCGCCGATCCGCGACTGGTCTCGGGCTACTGCGGCAAGAACGAGGAGCTGGACGAGGCGGTGGCCGCCTTCTCGGTGGCGTACGCGGACCGGACCGAGGCCGACCACGCGGAGCTGGTGAAGGCCGTGCGCTCGGGGCGGATCGCGGGGGAGTTGGGGGTCTGAGGGCCGCCTGAGAGCGTGCGGGCGTGCGGGCGTGCGGGTGTGGGGGCGTGGGGTCCGAGGGGCCGCCAGCCGCTCTTGCGCGGGCGGGCGACCCGGACAGGCGACCCGGACAGGCGGCCCCGGGCACGCGCGGGTGGCGGGCCGTCCTTGGCCGGGCAGCGACCCTGGGTAGACGAGGGTCGCGGGTTGTCCTGGCCCCGCCCGGGGCGGGGCCAGGGTGGCCGGTGGAGCTGTGGCCTAGGCTGGGCGGGTGACGACCCCGGAAGCTGAGCAGTCCCCGTCCGAGCCGCCGTCCGAGCCCTCCGCGGAGCCGGTCGCCGGTGAAGCGCGTGCCGGTGCATCGCGTGCCGATGAGGCCGGTGCCGAGGAGGCCCACGCCGGAACAGGTGCCGAGTCGCCCGCCGTCGGGGGCGCCGATGCAGGCGCCGATGCGGGCGCCGAGCCGTCTGTCGCGGCGGTCGGCGAGTCATCTGCGGATGCCGGTACCGAGGCAGACGCCGAGGTCCGTGCAGAGTCGGTCGATGAGGTCCGTGCCGAGTCGGTTGATGAGGCCGGTGCCGCCTCGGGCGCGGACTCGGGTGCCGGTGCGTCGGCGGGTGCCGTCGGGGGCGACGAGCCCGTGGATGAGCGCGTGGATGGGGCCGTGAGTGACGGGGGCGAGCGGCCCGAGGAGCGGCTTGAGCGGGCCGTGCGCGCGGCCGAGCAGGCGTTGATCGAGTTCGAGATCGCGGTGGAGACGTTCCGGGTCGAGGTGGAGAACTTCTCCCGGCTGCACCACCAGCGGCTCGGCCCGATGTACTCGCGGCTCGACGAGCTGGAGGCGCAGATCGCCGAGGCGCGGGCGGCGAGCACCGGTGACCCGGAGGATGTGCGCAAGGCGAAGGAGGCCCGGGCCAGGGTCATGCCGATGCCGGGCATAGAGGAGCTGTTCCACGACTGGCTCGATTCGGACGGACTGTCCCCGGAGGCCTCGGCCATGCTGACCGAGCAGCCGGTGCGTCCGCCGCAGCGGGTGCGGCCGAGCGACGAGGCCCGCAAGCTCTACCGGGAACTCGTCCGCAAGGCACACCCCGACCTGGCGCAGGACGACACGGAGCGCGCGCGGCGCGACGAGTTCATCTCCCGTGTCAACGCCGCCTACGGCCGTGGGGACGAGGTCCTGCTCCGGGAGCTGTCCGAGGAGTGGGCCGCGGGACCGGTTTCGGAGGAGTGGCGGCCGAGCCGTAGCGAGGAGCTGTACGCCCGTCTCGAATGGCTCGCCCAGCGCAAGGAGCTGCTCGCGCTCGTGGCCCGCGACCTGGAGGAGAGCGCGATCGGCGGCATGCTCAAGATCGCACCGGACGACCCCGACCGGCTGCTGGAGGAGATCGCCGAGCAGTTGCTCACGCAGGTGAGCGAGCGGGAAGCGGAGCTGGCGGGTCTGCTCGGCAGCGGTGCCTGATCGCGCAGTTCCCCGCGCCCCTGAAGGAAGGGGCCGCGCCCCTTCCCTGATTGCTGCTTGCTGCTTGCTGTTGCTGATCGCCTGGTGGCGTTCGGGTAGCGTCGGGGCCATGAGTTTCGGAGCTGGTGTGCCCACGGTCGAGGTCGGAGATCTCGCGGACAAAGACTTCCTGCTGGACGTCCGGGAGGACGACGAGTGGCAGGCGGGTCACGCCGAAGGGGCCCTGCACATCCCCATCAGTGAATTCGTGGCCCGCTACGGCGAGTTGACCGAGGCGGCCCCGCAGGACGGCAGGGTCAACGTGATCTGCCGCTCCGGCGGCCGGTCGGCGCAGGTCGCCATGTATCTGAACCAGCAGGGCGTCGACGCGGTGAACGTCGCCGGCGGCATGCAGGTCTGGGCGGCCAAGGGCCGCCCCGTGGTGAACACGGAGGGGCAGCCGGGGTTCGTGCTGTAGCGGGCCCCCGGTAGTCCCAGGCCCCCGGTAGTCCCGGGACCTCGGCAGTCCCGGGGCCTCGGCAGTCTCGGGCCTCCGGCTTCGGACCTTGGGCCAGGGCTCAGCCGCTCAGCCGCCGCTCGGCCGCCGCTCAGCCCAGGGGGTGGGTCGCCAGCAGGTCGCCCAGCGCCTCCTCGTGTGCCGCCGCCGGGCCGAGGGACAGCTCCAGGTGCTTGGCCCAGGCGTGGTACCGGTGCAGCGAGTAGTCGGTGTCCGCGCCGAAGCCCCCGTGCAGATGCTGCGCGGTCTGCACGACCCGGCGTACGCCCTCGGAGGCCCAGACCTTGGCGACGGCCACGTCACCGGACGCGGGCAGCGCCCCGCCCGCTCCCGTGCTGATCCGCCACGCGGCCTGCCAGAGGGTCGCCTCCATCGCGCGCAGATCGATGTAGCGGTCGGCGGCCTGCACGGCCACGGCCTGGAACGTGGCGACCGGGAAACCGAACTGCTCCCGCTTGCCGGTGTATTCGCTCGTCATACCGAGGACCCGCTCGCCCAGCCCGAGGGCCAGCGCGCACGTTCCGGTGGCGAGCAGGTTCCGCAGCCCCTCCCACGCACCGTCGGCGTCGATGACGTCACGGGCGGGGATCCGTACGGAATCCAGGCGGAGTTCGCCGAGCAGCTCGCCCGTCGTCGAGATCTGCTCGGCGAGCGTCGTGCCCTGGTGGCTGCGGGGCACGAGAGCGAGCACGGACCGGCCCGTGCCGGTGCTCAGCGCGGGTACGAGGACGAAGTCGGCGTTCTGTGCCCAGGGCACGGCCGTCTGCAGCCCGTCCAGCACCCACGTGTCGTCCTCCTGCCGTGCGGTCACGGCGAGTTCGGCGCCGTCGTGTCCGGTACGTCCGTTCGCGGCGACCGTCAGCACCAGCTCGCCCCGGCCGGCCCGTACGAGCAGGTCGGCCTTCAACTCCTCGCCGCCGTAGGTCTGTACGGCCACGGCGGCAGCCGTGCTCTCCAGCAGCGGAACCCTGGCGAGTACCTTCGCCGACTCCCGCAGCACCAGGCACAGGGCGACGGCGTCCAGACCGGCGCCGCCGTGGCGCGCGTCGAGCAGCAGGCTCAGCAGGTCCGCGTCGGCGAGCCGGGCCCACAGCGCACGGTCGAAGTCGTCCGCGACGGCGCCCGCGGTGAGCGCGGGACTCGGTACGCCGTCCGGCGCCACCCCCGCGAAGACCGCCTTCGCCGCCTCCACGGCCGCCTGCTGTTCCTCGGTGAAGGTGAAGTCCACGGTCCCGTCCTCCCGGTCGGTTTGGCGGAGCGTCAAGATAGAACAGGTTCTACAAGAAGGGAACGGGGGCGGTCCGGACAGGTTCGGATAGGCCCGGACGGGCCTGGACGTTCTCGGGCGGGCGGGCGGGCGGGCCGGCCGTCGTCGCTCGCGTACGAAGGGGGCGTACGGAATTGCCGCCCCGCCCGGCTGACCGCCCTCCCACCCGACTGACTGGCCGACCGGCCGACCGATCGTTCGGTGTCGTCCCTTCGGGGGAAGGGCGGGCCGTAAGGTGTCCACCGCTCCGCTGTGCCCCCTGGGCTGTGCCGGGCGGGTGGGGCTGAGTACCGTTCCGGTGCGGCCGTCGCCGTCGCGGGACGGGCGGCGACAATCGGGCAGACATGGGGAAACGGGGCGCAATGGATGCGTACGACGAGGGCATGAACGCCCGTCCCGTCGCGGGCGAGCCCTCGGAGGCTTCCCCGGCCGCCCCCGTTCCCGCCACAGGCCCGCTCCCCGCCAGCTCGCCTCCCCCCGTCGCACCGCCCTCCGCCGGTCCTCCTGCCGGTCTGCCCGCCGGTCCTCCTCCCGCCGGTCCTCCTCCTGAGGGCATCGCCGCGCTCTCCCTCCCCTTCCAGATCTCCGCGGCCCTCGCGTTCGCGCTCGTCGCGGTGGTCGCCTGTGTGCACCTCGGCATGGTCTTCCTGCATGTCGCGCCGTCGAACACGGTCACCAAGCAGCACGGGCAGGCGATCGACGAGTGGATCTACCCGGAGTTCGAACAGAACTGGAAGCTCTTCGCGCCCAACCCGCTGCAGCAGAACATCGCGGTCCAGGTCCGGGCCGAGGTGAAGGACGTGGACGGCGCCATCAGGACGACCCGCTGGTACGACCTCTCCGCGCTGGACGGCCGGGTCATCGACGGCAATCTGCTGCCCAGCCACACCCAGCAGAACGAACTGCGCCGGGCCTGGGACTTCTTCGCGGCCACGCACGACAACTCGAACCGCCCGAACGGTCTGCGCGGTGACCTCTCTGAACGCTATCTGCGCCGCATCGCGGTTCTGCGCCTCGACCGCGAGGGGGCGGGCGGCCGGGGCGCCGTCGTCCGGCAGGTCCAGGTTCGTTCCCGTACGACCAATGTGCCGCCGCCGGAGTGGAGCCAGGAGCAGGTGTCCGACAAGCCCGTCCTGCGTCAGCTGCCCTGGTGGCCGGTGTCGGACACCGACCGGGCGGCCGGGACCCGGCCCGCCGTTTCCGCGGAGTCCGCGGACTCCGCGGAAACGGCGGCGAGCGCCCGATGAGCAACCACGAGAGCACCCCGGTGAGCGACCAGGAAAACACCCCGCCGAGCGACGACGGCGACACCCCCGTGAGCGATCGGGCCGGCACCCCGGTGAGTGCCCCGGAGCCTCAGCCGGCGCGCAGTGCCGGTCGTGAGCGGCTGGCCGGGCGGATCAGCCGTTTCGACCGTGGGCACCGGCTCGACCGGAGGCTGGGGTACGTCATCTCGCGCCTCACCGGGCAGGCTCTGGGGCCGTACCAGACCGCGGTGATCCGCATAGGTTTCGCCGGGACCTGGCTGCTCTTCCTGGTGCGGGAGTTCCCGCACCGCCAGGAGATGTACGGGCCCGACGGGCCCTGGAGCTGGGACCTGGCCCAGCAGCTCATCGCGAGCAACCACGCCTTCACCGCCCTGATGTGGGCCGACAGCCAGGTCTGGTTCGAGATCGTCTTCGGGTTTGCCGTACTCTCCGCGGCCCTGTTCGTGCTCGGCTGGCGCACTCGCACGATGTCCGTGCTCTTCCTGTTCGGGGTGCTCTCCCTCCAGAACCGCAGCATCTTCATGGGGGACGGCGGCGACAACGTCATCCACCTGATGGCGATCTATCTGGTGTTCACCCGCTGCGGCCAGGTGTGGTCGCTGGACGCGCGGCGCGAGCGCCGAGCGGCGGCACGCGCGCGTGAAGAGCATGCAGGGCGTGCAGAGCAGGTAGAGCAGGAAAGGCGTGAAGGGAAGCCGCAGCCGCAGCCGCAGCCGCAGCCGCAGCCGGACCGGAGTGGCGGGTGGCCGGACCGGGTCGGTATCGCCCTGTGGGCCGTGCTCGGCCTCGCTCTGGCGGCCGTCACGCTCGCGGGGAAGATCGACGGCGGAGTGCTGGGCGGCTGGCGGACGATCTATTGGGGGCTGTGGGCGCTCCAGGCCCTGTGGTGGCTGGCCGGCCGGTACGCCGCGCGGAGCGACCAGCCGCGGGTCTTCCTCGACGTCGTCGCCAACCTCGTCCACAACGCGGCCCTCTTCGTGATCATGGCCGAGGCGTGTCTGATCTACGCGACCGCCGGCTGGTACAAGATCCAGGGCTCGCGCTGGCAGGACGGCACGGCCGTGTACTACCCGCTGCACCTGGACTACTTCTCCCCCTGGCCCGCCCTGTCCGACCTCCTGTCCGCGAGCGGCACCATGGTGATGCTGGTGACGTACGGGACGGTGGTCGCGCAGGTGGCCTTCCCCTTCACGTTGTTCAACCGGCGGGTCAAGAACGTCCTGCTGGCGGCCATGATGACCGAGCACGCCGTGATCGCCGTGGCGCTGGGTCTGCCGTTCTTCTCCCTCGCGATGATCGCCGCTGACGCGGTCTTCCTGCCGACGTCCTTCCTGCGCCGCCTCGGCGGCCGGGCCACCCGCGCGCGTGAGTGGCTGCTCTCCGGGCTCTCCGGGCTCTCCCGGTTCGGGCGCCTCGGGCGGGCGCTCCCGGGGCCGCGCAAGGACTCCGGTGCGCAGTCGGGCGACGAGCCGGGTGAGGGGGCCCCGCGTCCCCCGGAAGCGGCCGATCACCCGCACGTAGGCTTCACGGCATGACGGACACCCGCGACCGCGAGCCTCTGAGCGTCTGGCACCGGCTCGCCGACACCGCCGTGCTGCTCGACGGCTTCCACGCCCTCAAGCACGCGCTGCGCTTCGGCGCGGAGGTCCCGGCGGCCGTCACCACCGACCGGACGGCCGCGCTCGCCCTCGCGGACGAGCTGGCCCCGGACGTACGGGAGACGCTGGACGTCCTCCTGGTGGAGGTCCCGGAGGCCGCGTACCGGACGCTCGTCCCGCGTGCGCATCCCACCGGGGTGGCCGCCCTGGCGGTACGGCCCTCACGTGAAGCCAACCTGCGGGCGCTGGCCCGCACGCCCCGTACCGCGCCCGTGGTCGTTCTCGACCAGCCGCGCAATCTCGGGAACGCCGGGGCGGTGATCCGGCTCGCGGCCGGATTCGGCGCGACCGGGGTCGTCACCACCGGCACGCTCGATCCGTGGCATCCCACGGTTGTGCGGGGCGGGGCGGGGCTGCACTTCGCCACGGCCGTCGAGCGGCTGGCCGTGGACGAGTTGCCCTTCGGGCCGGTGTTCGCCCTTGATCCGGAGGGTGCGGATATTCGGGCGCTGAAGCTTCCCGACGACGCGGTTCTCGCTTTCGGTTCCGAGCGGAGTGGGTTGTCCAGGGATCTGCGGGCCCGCACGGATCAGTTGGTGTCCCTGCCGATGCGGGCGCAGGTGTCCAGTTACAACCTCGCCACCAGTGTGGCCATGGCGTTGTTCCACTGGAGTGCGTCGTAGGCACGTGGCCGACTGCGGGTCCGTCGTGGCTGGTCGCGCAGTTCCTCGCGCCCCTTGAAGGGCCGCCCCCCGCGGGGGCTACGCCTTGGTGTGGGTGTCGCTGCGGATTTCCACCACTCGGAAGCGGTTGGCCACGAACGCTCCGTCGCACAGGGCGGAGTTGGCCGCCGGGTTGCCGCCCGAGCCGTGGAAGTCGGAGAAGGCGGCCGTCTGGTTGACGTACACCCCGCCGGTGAGGTTCAGGGAGAGTTGGGCCGCCTCGTCCAGGCACGCCTCCCGGACGGCCTCCTCGACCTCCTCCGAGGTCGTGTACGCGCCGACGGTCATCGCGCCCTTCTCACGGACGGTGCGGCGCAGCAGTTCCACCGCCTCGGCCGCCGAGTCGACCGCGACGGCGAACGAGACCGGGCCGAAGCACTCGCTCATGTAGGCGGCCTGGTCGTCCGGCTTGCCGCCGTCGAGCTTCACGATCACCGGCGTGCGGACCACCGCGTCGGGGAACTCCGGGTGCGCGATCTCCCGTGAGGCGAGGGCGACTTCGCCGAGTCCGGCCGAGGCCTCGACGCGGGCCTTCACGTCGGGGTTCACGATCGCGCCCAGCAGCGCGTTCGCCCGGGTGTCGTCCCCGAGGAGCCCGTCGACGGCCCTCGCGAGGTCGGCGACCACCTCGTCGTACGACTTGGGGCCCTCCTCCGTACGGATGCCGGCGCGGGAGACGAGGAAGTTCTGCGGGGTCGTGCACATCTGGCCGCTGTAGAGGGACAGGGAGAAGGCGAGGTTCGACAGCATTCCCTTGTAGTCGTCGGTCGACTCCACGATCACCGTGTTGACGCCGGCCTTCTCCGTGTAGACCTGCGCCTGGCGGGCGTTGGTCTCCAGCCAGTCGCCGAACGCCGTCGAGCCGGTGTAGTCGATGATCCGGATCTCGGGGCGGGTGGCCAGGGTCTTGGCGATGCCCTCGCCGGGCCGCTCGGCGGCCAGCGCCACCAGGTTCGGATCGAAGCCCGCCTCGGCGAGCACCTCGCGGGCCACCTGGACGGTGAGCGCCAACGGCAGCACCGCGCGCGGGTGGGGCTTCACCAGCACCGCGTTGCCCGTGGCCAGGGAGGCGAACAGGCCCGGATAGCCGTTCCACGTGGGGAAGGTGTTGCAGCCGATCAGCAGCGCGACCCCGCGCGGCACCGGCGTGAACTGCTTGGTCAGTGCGAGCGGGTCGCGCTTGCCCTGGGGCTTCGTCCACTGTGCCGTCTCGGGGGTGCGGACCTGCTCCACGTACGCGTACGCCACCGCCTCCATGCCGCGGTCCTGGGCGTGCGGGCCGCCGGCCTGGAACGCCATCATGAAGGCCTGGCCGCTGGTGTGCATGACCGCGAGCGCGAACTCGTGCGTGCGGTCGCTGATCCGCTTGAGGATCTCCAGACACACCACCGCGCGTGTCTCCGCGCCCGCGTCGCGCCACGCGCGCTGTCCGACCCGCATGGCGGGCAGCAGCGTGTCGACGTCCGCGTGCGGATACGTGACGCCCAGTTCGATGCCGTACGGCGAGACCTCGCCGCCCACCCAGTCGTCGGTGCCGGGCTGGTCCAGGTCGAGCCGGCCGCCCAGCAGGGCGTCGAAGGCGGCCTTGCCCTCGGCCATCCCCAGGCTGCCGTTCTCCCCGTACGCCTTGGGGTGTTCGGGGTGCGGCGACCAGTACGCGCGCGTGCGCATCGCTTCCAGCGCCTGGTCGAGGGTCGGCCGGTGCTTGGCGATGAGCTCGTGCGCGGTCAGTGCGGCGGCCATGCGGAACCATCTCCTCGTTTCGTGAACTCTTCGTCGAGCTCAGGACCTGGCAGTCCAGCTCATGACCTGGGCAGAAACAGCCGGACAGAGCTAGAGTAACCGAACGATCGGTCGGGACAAGGGGGTCCGCTGAACCTGTGGAAAACCCCGTGCGGGAGGATCGCGAGCATGACAGCACTCGACCTCGCCGGCCCCGTGGCCGTCGTCGGCACCGGCACCATGGGCCAGGGCATCGCCCAGGTCGCACTCGTCGCGGGCCACCCCGTGCGGCTGTACGACACCGCGCCCGGCCGTGCCCGGGCGGCGGCCGAAGAGATCGGCGCCCGGCTCGACCGGCTCGTCGAGAAGGACCGGCTGACCGGCGCCGAGCGTGACGCCGCACGTGCCCGGCTGCGCCCTGCCGAGAGCCTCGCCGAACTCGCCGACTCGGGCCTCGTCCTCGAAGCCGTCCTGGAGCGACTGGACGTCAAACAGCAGCTGTTGCGCGAGCTGGAGGAGATCGTCCCGGACGACTGCCTGCTCGCCACCAACACCTCCTCCCTGTCGGTGACCGCGATCGGCGGCGCCCTGCGCAACCCCGGCCGATTCGTCGGGCTGCACTTCTTCAACCCCGCGCCGCTGCTGCCCCTGGTGGAGGTCGTCTCCGGGTTCGCGACCGACGTCACGTCGGCCACGCGCGCGTACGAGCTGGCCCGCGCCTGGGGGAAGACCCCGGTCGCCTGCGCCGACACCCCTGGTTTCATCGTCAACCGCATCGCGCGGCCCTTTTACGCCGAGGCCTTCGCGGTCTACGAGGCCCAGGCCGCCGACCCCGCGACGATCGACGCGGTCCTGCGCGAGTCGGGCGGCTTCCGAATGGGAGCCTTCGAACTGACCGACCTCATCGGCCAGGACGTCAACGAGTCCGTCACGCGCTCCGTGTGGGAGGCCTTCTTCCAGGACGTGCGCTTCACCCCCTCGCTGGCCCAGCGGCGGCTCGTCGAGTCGGGCCGCCACGGCCGCAAGACGGGGCACGGCTGGTACGACTACGGGGACGAGGGCGAGCGGCCCGAGCCGCACACCGCGGAGAAGGTCCAGCCGCCCGCCTACGTCGTCGCCGAGGGCGACCTGGGCCCCGCCTCCGAACTGCTCGCGCTGATCCGCGAGGCGGGCATCCAGGTCCGCGAGGACGAGGAGGACCACGGCACGCGCCTGGTCCTGCCGAGCGGCGGCCAGCTGGCCCTCGCGGACGGCCAGACCGCCGTCGAGTTCCGTGACGTCGTCTACTTCGACCTGGCGCTGGACTACCGCAGGGCGACCCGGATCGCCGTCTCCCACTCGCAGGACACCCAGACGCAGACCCTCGCCGAGGCCACCGGGCTCTTCCAGGCGCTGGGCAAGGACGTCAGCGTCATCGGGGACGTGCCCGGCCTGATCGTCGCCCGTACGGTGGCCCGCATCGTCGACCTCGCGCACGACGCCGTTGCCAAGGGAGTCGCCACCGAGGAGGACATCGACACGGCGATGCGCCAGGGCGTCAGCTACCCGCTCGGTCCCTTCGAGTGGAGCCGCAGGCTCGGCCGGAGCTGGGCCTACGACGTCCTGGACGACCTGCACATGCGCGATCCGTCGGGACGTTACGCGCCGTCCCTCGCGCTCTACCGCCACGCGTACGCCTCGGAAAAGCGGGAGGGCACCCCATGACCACCGCCAAGCGCGACACGTACACGCCGGAGACGCTGCTCTCCGTGGCCGTGCGGGTCTTCAACGAGCGCGGCTACGACGGCACCTCCATGGAGCACCTCTCCAAGGCGGCCGGCATCTCCAAGTCGTCGATCTACCACCACGTCACGGGCAAGGAGGAGCTGCTGCGCCGGGCCGTCAGCCGCGCGCTCGACGGCCTCTTCGGGATCCTCGACGAGGAGCACGCGCGCGAGGGGCGCGCCTTGGAGCGCCTGAAGTACGTCGTCCGGCGCATGGTCGAGGTCCTCACCGCCGAACTGCCGTACGTGACGCTGCTGCTGCGCGTGCGCGGCAACACCGACACCGAGCGGTGGGCCCTGGAACGGCGCCGGGACTTCGACCACGAGGTGGCCGCGCTCCTGAAGGCGGCGGCGGCCGACGGGGACGTACGCGCCGACCTGGAGGTCCGGCTCGCGACCCGGCTGGTCTTCGGGATGATCAACTCGATAGTCGAGTGGTACCGCCCGGACGGGCGGGGCATGGGCGAGCGCGAGGTCGCCGACGCGGTGGTGATGATGGTGTTCGGGGGACTCAGACAAGCGGACCGAGGCCCCGGACGAGCGGGCTGAGGGCCCGGACAGCCGGGCTGAGGTCCCGGACGAGCAGGCTGAGCCGGGCCGCACGGGGCGCGCCGACCGAACGGCGCGCCCTCTGCTCACCCGCACTCGCCCCCCCCCGGATTCCCCGCTCACCCCTGCGGTTCCAGGTCCTCCTCCTCGAACACCAGCAGTGTCCGGGTGCTGAGCACCTCGGGGATGGCCTGGAGCCGGGTGAGGACCAGTTCGCGCAGGGCCCTGTTGTCCGGCGTGTGCACCAGCAGCAGGACGTCGAAGTCGCCGCCCACCAGCGCGATGTGGGACGCCCCGGGAAGCCTCCTGAGCTGCTCACGCACCGTGCGCCAGGTGTTCTGCACGATCTTCAGCGTGATGTAGGCCGAGGTGCCGTGGCCCGCGCGCTCGTGATCGACACGGGCACCGAAGCCGCGGATCACGCCGTCCTCGACGAGGCGGTTGATCCGTGCGTAGGCGTTGGCGCGCGACACATGGACCCGCTCGGCGACCGACCGTATCGAGGCGCGGCCGTCCGCCTGGAGCATCTGGAGAATGTCCTGGTCGATGGAGTCGAGCGGACGCGGCGGCGGCAGGGTCGACCCGGGGTCCGGACCCTCGGCCATTTGTTCAGGTGCCATGTCCCCCCGCCTCCCTACCATGGACGTACTGCGTCCATCTCAGGCTGTGCAGAACCGTTTGTCCACAGCCTGACGGTGCCTGTAGCCAAAATGTGCCGACGACCGAACAATCGGTAGGTGAGGCGCGTCACTCTCGGCGGGCCTCTCGAAGCGACTCCCACGAGGAGGTGCCGACATGACGGTCATGGAGCAGCGAGGCGCGTACCGGCCGACGCCCCCGCCCGCCTGGCAGCCACGAACCGACCCCGCGCCGCTGCTGCCCGACGCGCTGCCCCATCGCGTCCTCGGCACCCGGGCGGCCGATCGGGTCGACCCGGATCTGCTGCGCCGGCTGTACGCGGAGCTGGTACGGGGCCGTCGGTACAACGCGCAGGCCACCGCCCTCACCAAGCAGGGCCGTCTCGCGGTCTACCCCTCCTCCACCGGCCAGGAGGCCTGCGAGGTCGCCGCCGCTCTCGTCCTCGAAGAGCGCGACTGGCTCTTCCCGAGCTACCGGGACACCCTCGCGGCGGTCGCCAGGGGCCTCGACCCCGTCCAGGCGCTGACGCTCCTGCGCGGCGACCGGCACACCGGCTACGACCCGCACGAGCACCGCATCGCCCCGCTGTGCACGCCCCTGGCGACCCAGCTCCCGCACGCGGTGGGCCTCGCGCACGCAGCCCGCCTCAAGGGTGACGACGTGGTCGCGCTCGCGCTGGTCGGCGACGGCGGCACCAGCGAGGGCGACTTCCACGAGGCGCTGAACTTCGCGGCCGTCTGGCAGGCCCCGGTGGTCTTCCTGGTCCAGAACAACGGCTTCGCCATCTCCGTCCCGCTTGCCAAGCAGACCGCCGCCCCCTCACTGGCCCACAAGGCCGTCGGGTACGGAATGCCGGGCCGGCTGGTCGACGGGAACGACGCCGCCGCCGTGCACGAGGTCCTCGGCGAGGCGATCGCCCACGCGCGCGCGGGTCTCGGCCCGACGCTCGTGGAGGCGGTGACATACCGCATGGAGGCGCACACCAACGCGGACGACGACAAGCGCTACCGCGAGGACACGGAGGTCGAGGCCTGGCGGGCCCATGACCCGATCGCCCTCATGGAGCACGAGCTCACCGAGCGCGGACTGCTCGACGAGGACGGTGTGCGCGCCGTGCGCGAGGACGCCGAGACGATGGCCGCGGACCTGCGCGAGCGCATGAACCAGGACCCGGTCCTGGACCCCATGGACCTGTTCGCGCACGTCTACGCCCGGCCCACCACGCATCTCCTGGAGCAGGAGGCGCAGCTGCGCGCCGAGCTGGACGCCGAGGCGCGCCACCACGAGGACGAGGACGCGGACGCGCACTCGCACGGGCCGGAAGGAAACACGCGATGACCACCGTCGCGGTGAAGCCGGCCACCATGGCGCAGGCCCTCGGACGGGCCCTGCGCGACGCCATGACCGACGACCCCACCGTCCATGTGATGGGTGAGGACGTCGGCACCCTCGGCGGTGTCTTCCGTGTCACCGACGGCCTCGCGAAGGAGTTCGGCGAGGACCGGGTCACGGACACACCGCTGGCCGAGGCGGGCATCCTCGGCACGGCGGTCGGCATGGCCATGTACGGGCTCAGGCCGGTCGTGGAGATGCAGTTCGACGCCTTCGCGTACCCGGCCTTCGAGCAGTTGATCTCGCACGTGGCGAAGATGCGCAACCGCACGCGCGGGGCGATGCCGCTGCCCCTGACCGTGCGCGTGCCCTACGGCGGCGGCATCGGCGGGGTGGAGCACCACAGCGACTCCTCCGAGGCGTACTACATGGCCACTCCGGGGCTGCATGTGGTGACACCCGCGACGGTCGCCGACGCGTACGGGCTGCTGCGTGAGGCAATCGCCTCCGACGACCCGGTCGTCTTCCTGGAGCCCAAGCGGCTGTACTGGTCGAAGGACTCCTGGAACCCCGACGAGCCGCAGTCGGTGGAACCGATCGGCCGCGCGGTGGTCCGCCGGCCGGGCCGCAGCGCCACGCTCATCACGTACGGGCCGTCGGTGCCCGTCTGCCTGGAGGCCGCGGACGCGGCGCGGGCCGAGGGCTGGGACCTGGAGGTCGTCGACCTCCGCTCCCTGGTGCCCTTCGACGACGAGACGGTCGCCGCGTCCGTGCGCCGCACCGGCCGGGCCGTCGTGGTGCACGAGTCGGGCGGCTACGGCGGGCCCGGCGGGGAGATCGCCGCGCGGGTCACCGAGCGGTGCTTCCACCACCTGGAGGCGCCGGTGCTGCGCGTGGCCGGGTTCGACATCCCGTATCCGCCGCCGATGCTGGAGCGGCACCATCTGCCCGGCGTCGACCGGATCCTGGACGCGGTGGCCCGGCTGCAGTGGGAGGCACAGAGCTGATGGCCCAGGTCTTGGAGTTCAAGCTGCCCGACCTCGGTGAGGGGCTCACCGAGGCCGAGATCGTCCGCTGGCTCGTCCAGGTCGGCGATGTCGTCGCCGTCGACCAGCCCGTCGTGGAGGTCGAGACGGCCAAGGCGATGGTCGAGGTCCCCTGCCCGTACGGCGGCGTGGTCACGGCCCGCTACGGCGAGGAGGGCACCGAACTGCCCGTGGGCTCCCCGCTGCTGACGGTCGCGGTGGGAGCGCCGGCTCCTGGCACACCGGACTTCGACGCGGCGGGCCTCGGGCCGTCCGCCCTCGACGCCCCGGCCGCCGGCGCACGGGCGGCCGGAGGCGAGGACGAGGGCTCCGGGAACGTGCTCGTGGGCTACGGCACGCAGGCGCCTCCGGCGCGGCGCCGCAGGGTACGGCCGGCCGCGCCCGGTGGGAGGCCGGGCCACCGGGCGCCGGGCCCGTCCTCCGGCGCGGCCCGCGCCGTCGCGCCTGCGCCCGCGACGGCGGGCGGGAGTGTCGATGCCGGGCGCCGGGCCGACGGCCCCGTGCCGGTCATCTCCCCGCTCGTGCGGCGGCTGGCTCGGGAGAACGGGCTCGATCTGCGGGCGCTGGCCGGTTCGGGACCCGACGGCCTGATCACGCGTGCGGACGTGGAGCACGCCGTGCGGACCGGTGCGTCCGCCCCGGCCGTCGCGCGGCCGGAGCAGAGCCCGGCGGCGGCACCCGTGCCGGCCACCGCGCGCGCGTCCGGTACCGCCGGTCCCCGCCCGGGCACCCGCGTCCCCCTCAAGGGCATCCGCGGTGCCGTCGCCGACAAGCTCTCGCGGAGCCGGCGCGAGATCCCCGACGCGACCTGCTGGGTGGACGCCGACGCGACGGAACTGATGCACGCGCGCGCGGCGATGAACGGGGCCGGAGGCCCGAAGGTCTCCCTCCTCGCGCTCCTCGCCCGTATCTGCACCGCCGCGCTGGCCCGGTTCCCCGAGCTCAACTCGACGGTCGACATGGAGGCCCGCGAGGTCGTACGGCTCGACGAGGTGCACCTCGGATTCGCCGCACAGACCGAGCGCGGACTCGTCGTGCCGGTGGTGAAGGGGGCGCACACCAGGGACGCGGAGTCGCTGAGCACGGAGTTCGCCCGGCTCACCGAGGCGGCCAGGACCGGGACGCTCACCCCGGCGGACCTCACCGGCGGGACCTTCACGCTGAACAACTACGGGGTGTTCGGCGTGGACGGCTCGACCCCGATCATCAACCACCCCGAGGCGGCCATGCTTGGCGTCGGCCGGATCGTCCCCAAGCCCTGGGTGCACGAGGGCGAACTGGCGGTGCGGCAGGTCGTACAGCTCTCGCTCACCTTCGACCACCGGGTGTGCGACGGCGGAACGGCGGGCGGTTTCCTGCGGTATGTGGCGGACTGCGTGGAAGAACCGGCGGTGCTGCTGCGGACCTTGTGACCCCCTCGGCCCCGTAGAGCCCGTGGCCGTCCGTCGCCACCCCCGTCCACATGCTGTGCGCGGGGGTGGAAATGATCCATCGGGCGCCCATACTCGTGGGGTGACCGCGTTCGAGCCACCCAGCGCACCCGGTTCCTCCGACGCGTTCGGTTCCTCCGGAGCACCCGGTACGGACGGCCATGACGCCGTCGTACTCGCCGGGGGCGCCGCCCGCCGTCTCGGCGGCGCGGACAAACCGGGCGTTCGCGTGGGCGGTCGCGCCCTGCTCGACCGGGTCCTCGCCGCCTGCTCCGGCGCGGCCGTCACCGTGGTCGTCGCGGAGCCCCGGCCCACCGCGCGCCCCGTGGAGTGGGCGCGAGAGGACCCTCCCGGCGGGGGCCCGCTCGCCGCGCTGGACGCCGGCCTGCGGCACACCACCGCCGAGTACGTCGTCGTGCTCTCCGCCGATCTGCCGTTCCTGGACCGGGAGACGGTACGAAGGCTGCTGACCGCCCTTCACGAGAGCGGCGCCGAGGGCGTGTTGCTCACCGACCCCGGCGGCCGCGACCAGCCTCTCGTGGCCGCGTACCGCCGCTCGGCGCTGCGACGCGAGCTGGCGGCTCTGTGCGCCGAGCACGGCGAACTGGCCGGTCTGCCGCTGCGGCGGCTCACCGGCGCGCTCGAACTGACCCGTATCACCGACCCCGTCGCGTCCTTCGACTGCGACACCTGGGACGACATCGCCGCCGCCCGGGCACGTATCAGGGAGCATGGGCACGTGTTGGATGAATGGATCACCGCAGTCAAGGACGAACTGGGCATCGACCTGGACGTCGACACCGACGTCCTGCTCGATCTCGCCCGCGACGCCGCCCACGGTGTGGCCCGTCCGGCGGCGCCGCTGACGACGTTCCTCGTCGGGTACGCGGCGGGCCGGGCCGAGGGAGGCCCCGAAGCGGTCGCGGAGGCCGCCCGCAAGGCCGCGGCCCTGGCGCTGCGCTGGGCGGCGGAGGCCGGGTCCGCCGCTCCGGACGCCGGATGACCGCCTCCGGGCAGTACGAGGAGGTCGACTTCGGCGTCGAGGAGGCCCTGGCCCTGGTCAAGGAAGGCAGTGTCAAGGAAGGCGGTGCCCCGGTGCACGACGACTCCGGGTCCACCGGAGCCTCCCGCCCGGTGCCCTCCCCGGCCCCGGGAGCCGGGAGCCGGAAGGACACCGCCGAGCACCACACCGAGCACCACACCGCCACGCCCTGGCAGCGGGCCCGCGCCATCGCCGGGCGGGCCCCCCGCCGCCCCGACACCTCCGTCTCCGTCACGCTGGACGCCGCGCTGGGCCTCGTCCTCGCCGCCCCGCTCGCCGCGCTCTCGGACCTCCCGTCCTTCGACACGTCCGCGATGGACGGCTGGGCGGTCGCCGGTCCCGGCCCGTGGGACGTGCGGGCCGAGGGAGTGCTCGCGGGTCGGAACGAGCCGCAGCGGCTCACCGACGGCGAGGCGGTCCGGATCGCCACCGGCGCACGGATCCCGCAGGACGCCTCCGCCGTGATCCGCAGTGAGCACGGCCGCACCGACGAGAAGGAGCGGCTGTACGCGACACGGGATGTCCTGCACGGGCAGGACATCCGGCCTCGCGGCCAGGAGTGCCGCTCCGGCGACCCCCTGCTGCCGCCCGGCACGCTGGTCACCCCGGCGGTTCTCGGACTCGCCGCCGCAGCCGGGTACGACACCGTCGTCGCCCTCCCCCGCCCCCGTGCGGAAGTCCTGGTCCTCGGCGACGAGTTGCTCACCGAGGGCCTGCCCCACGACGGGCTGATCCGGGACGCGCTCGGTCCGATGCTGCCGCCCTGGCTGCGCGCGCTCGGCGCGGAGGTCGTCGCGGTGCGCAGGCTCGGCGACGACGCCGAAGCCCTGCGCAAGGCCCTCAAGAGCTCCGACGCCGACCTGATCGTCACGACCGGGGGCACCGCCGCCGGCCCCGTGGACCACGTCCACCCGATCCTGCGCCGCCTCGGCGCCGAACTCCTGGTGGACGGCGTCGAGGTGCGCCCCGGCCACCCGATGCTGCTGGCGCGCCTCAAGGAGAACCAGCACCTCGTCGGGTTGCCGGGCAATCCGCTCGCCGCTGTCTCCGGTCTCCTCACGCTCGCCGAGCCATTGCTGCGCACCCTCGCGGGACGCGCGGCCCCGGAGTCGTACACGCTGCCCCTTCAGGACGGCGTGCACGGTCACCCGTACGACACCCGGTTGATTCCTGTCGTTCTGCGCGGGGACCGGGCCGTGCCGCTGCACTACAACGGGCCGGCCATGCTGCGGGGTATCGCCGTGGCCGACGCGCTCGCGGTCGTGCCGCCGGGCGGCGCACGGCCGGGTCAGGAACTTGAGATCCTCGACCTGCCCTGGGCCATGGCTGGGATCGAGGTGTGTTTCACGTGAAACTTCCGGGCCACGACGCGATCGCGCGCCAGGCGGGCGAACGCCTGGTCACCCATCGGGTGGAGCTGCCCCGCCAACGGGTGGAACGCCCCCTGTTCCAGGTCACCAGACGCGTCCTCATGGCGCTGCTGGTGCTGGTCGGCACGGCTTTCATCGTCTACTTCGACCGGGACGGCTACACCGACAACTCCGATAAGTCGGTCGACCTGCTCGATGCCTTCTACTACGCGACCGTCACGCTCTCCACCACCGGGTACGGCGACATCACCCCGGTCAGCGACGGCGCCCGCCTCACCAACATCTTCCTGATCACGCCGCTGCGCGTGCTCTTTCTGATCATCCTGGTCGGCACCACTCTCGAAGTTCTCACCGAACGGACTCGGGAGGAGTGGCGACTGAACCGCTGGAGGACCACTTTGAGGGAGCACACCGTTGTCATCGGGTTCGGCACGAAGGGCCGCTCGGCGATCCAGACCGTGTGCGCGACGGGGCTGAAGAAGGAGCAGGTCGTGGTCGTCGACCCCAGCTCCAAGGTGATCGAGGCGGCGACGGCGGACGGATACGCGGGGGTGGTCGGCGACGCCACGCGCAGTGACGTACTGCTCCGTGCCGAGGTGCAGCGGGCCCGGCAGATCATCATCGCGACGCAGCGCGACGACACCGCCGTGCTCGTCACGCTGACGGCCCGGCAGCTCAACCGCAAGGCGAAGATTGTGGCCGCCGTACGTGAGGAGGAGAACGCGCCCCTGCTGAAGCAGTCCGGCGCCGACGCCGTCATCACCAGTGCGAGCGCCGCCGGCCGCCTTCTCGGGCTCTCCGTGCTCAGCCCCAGCGCGGGCATGGTCATGGAGGACCTCATCCAGCAGGGCAGCGGACTCGATATGACCGAGCGCCCCGTCATAAAGGCCGAGGTCGGCAAGGGGGTCCGCGAGATCGAGGACCTGGTGGTGAGCGTCGTACGAGGCCATCGGGTGCTCGGCTACGACGACCCGGCCATCGGGAAGCTGCAGTTGACGGACCGTCTGATCACCATCGTGCGGGTCAGCCGGCACAGTCAGATCGCACCGGACATGAACCCGCTGCGGCAGGACTGAACCCCACGTGGCGGGCGGAATCCCCACGTGACGGGCTGTCGGGAGTAGCCTCGGCCGCATGCGAGCGATCACGATTCCTGAACCTGGTGGGCCCGAGGCGCTGGTGTGGGACGAGGTCCCGGACCCGGTGCCCGGCGAGGGCGAAGTGCTGGTCGAGGTGGTGGCGAGCGCGGTGAACCGCGCCGATCTGCTGCAGCGGCAGGGCTTCTACGACCCGCCGCCCGGCGCGTCCCCGTACCCGGGGCTCGAATGTTCCGGACGGGTGGCCGCGCTCGGACCCGGTACCTCGGGGTGGAACGTCGGAGACGAGGTGTGCGCGCTGCTCTCGGGCGGCGGGTACGCCGAGAAGGTGGTCGTCCCGGCCGGTCAGCTGCTGCCCGTGCCCGAGGGCGTCGACCTCGACAAGGCGGCCGCGCTGCCCGAGGTGTCCTGCACGGTCTGGTCCAACGTCTTCATGATCTCCCACCTGCGCCCGGGCGAGACGCTGCTGGTGCACGGCGGATCGAGCGGTATCGGCACGATGGCGATCCAGCTGGCCAAGGCCGTCGGCGCGAAGGTCGCCGTCACCGCCGGCAGCAAGGCGAAGCTGGACTTCTGCGCCGAGCTGGGCGCGGACGTGCTCGTCAACTACCGCGAGCAGGACTTCGTCGAGGAGATCAAGGCGGCCACGGACGGGGCGGGCGCCGACGTCGTTCTCGACAACATGGGGGCGAAGTATCTCGACCGCAATGTCACCGCTCTCGCCGCCAACGGGCGTCTCGCGATCATCGGGATGCAGGGCGGGGCGAAGGGGGAGCTGAACATCGGGGCGCTGCTGGGCAAGCGCGGCGCTGTCACCGCGACGTCGTTGCGGGCTCGGCCGGCCGGGGAGAAGGCGGCGATCGTGGCGGCCGTGCGGGAGCATGTGTGGCCGTTGATCGCGGGCGGGCATGTGCGGCCGATCGTCGACCGGGAGCTGCCCATGCGTGAGGCCGCGGCGGCGCATCGGGTGCTGGAGGAGAGCAGCCACATCGGGAAGGTGCTGCTCACGCTGGAGTAGGGCTGGCCGGAATCGGATGGCGGGCGCGGCCCGGCGGGGGCTGGTCGCGCAGTTGCCAGACAGGCTCTAGAAGCCTTGGCCCCGGCGGGCTCGTAGGGCCAGGAACGCCAGGCCCAGGCCCAGGCCGATCAGGACCAGGCCGGTGCCCAGGGGGAGTACCTGGAGGACGGGTTCCGAGGCGCGCACCGGGCGGTCGGCCGCCTCCTGCGCGTCGACGGGGCGGGCCGGCGGTTCCGGGGGCGCGGAGGAGGCCTCCCGGGCCTGGTTCTCGTTGCCCTCCGGGCTCTCTGCGCCGTCCGGGTGAGCCGACGGGTCGGCCTCGTCCGTCGGGGGCGTCTCCCGGCCCGGGCGCTCGCGGCCCTCTCCCGCGCGGCTGCCGGCCCGTGACTCGGCGGGGACCGGCTCGTACGCGGCGGCGTACGGCGTGAACGCGGGGCCCGCCAGCAGAGGCAGCAGCAGGCCGGTCACGCGAAGGGTGCGAAGCCATGGAGTCACGTCGGTGACCCCCTCCCGATACGGAGGATCCAAGATCAGCGGCTTCAGCCTCACACGGCGGGTCCGTACCGGCATCCGGAAGCCCGGCCGCCTTGTCACTCCGTGCCGTATCACTCCCGTCTTGTCACTCCGTGCCTGATCCCTCCGCGCCCTGTCACGTTCAGTGACAGCCGTGGCGTGCACAGGTGGACGGGGTACAAGTCGGGTATGTCGATACGTCATGGCCTGCTGGCGCTTCTGGAGCGCGGTCCCCGGTACGGATCGCGGCTGCGCACCGAGTTCGAGGCGCGCACCGGCTCGACCTGGCCGCTGAACATCGGCCAGGTCTACACGACCCTCGCCCGGCTGGAACGGGACGGCCTGGTCGTACAGCAGGGCGCGGACGAGGCGGGACACGTGCTGTACGCGCTGACGGACACCGGGCGGGCCGAGCTGCGGTCCTGGTTCATCCGGCCCGTGGAGCGTTCGAACCTGCCGCGCGACGAACTGGCGATCAAGCTGGCCATGGCGGTCGGGGCGCCGGGGGCCGACGTCCGGGCGATCGTCGAGGCGCAGCGGCGGTATCTCTCGGAGACCATGCACACGTACACGCGGCTCAGGGCCCGGGCGCTCGCGGAGGCGCCCGCCCACCGCGACGAGGTGGCCCGGCTCTTCGTCCTGGAGCATCTGATCTTCCGCGCGGAGGCCGAGATCCGCTGGCTGGACCACTGCGAGGCCCGGCTGCTGCGGCTCGCGGAGGCGGCTGCCACGGAGCCGCCGCCCCCGTCGGCACCGTCCGCCTGACGCGGGGCGCCCGTTCGTACAGGGTGGATCACGCTCTGGAGGGGGCACCACGCTGGTGACGTGTGTGAGTGCGAGAGAATGGCGGCATGGAGATGCCGAGGAACGAGAGGTCGCCGGAGAACCCCCAGATCCTGGTCGTAGGACAGGACGGGATGGCTCTCGGTGGCGGTGGAGACGAGGACTCCCGAGAGATCCCGGTGACGGAGATGGTGGAACAGCCGGCCAAGGTCATGCGCATCGGGAGCATGATCAAGCAGCTGCTGGAGGAGGTGCGTGCGGCACCCTTGGACGAGGCGAGCCGGGTACGGCTCAAGGAGATCCACGCCAGCTCGGTGAAGGAACTGGAGGACGGACTCGCCCCCAACCTCGTCGAGGAGTTGGAGCGGCTCTCCCTGCCGTTCACGGACGACGGTATCCCTTCCGACGCCGAACTGCGGATCGCGCAGGCTCAGTTGGTCGGCTGGCTGGAGGGTCTCTTCCACGGGATCCAGACCACCCTGTTCGCCCAGCAGATGGCGGCCAGGGCCCAGTTGGAGCAGATGCGCCGGGCGTTGCCGCCGGGCGCGGGCGGCGAGGACGAGGTGATGGACCCGAGGGCGGGCGGCCGTTCGGGCGGCCCGTACCTGTAGGCCCGTACCTGTAGACCCGTATCCGCGAAACCGAAGAAAGGGCCCGGCAGAAATGCCGGGCCCCTGTCATGACGTCTCATGCTGTCCCATGACGACCCGTGACGTCCCGGGGTGTTTCTCGGTGGGTCAGGCGGGGTCGCCCGTCGACACATAGAGCTGGATCTTGGGCATGCTCTCGGGGTCGACGTCCGACTCCGCCTCGGGGATCTGGGTCATGACCGTGCCCTCGCCGTAGGCGTTCTCGTCCACCGGCTTGGTCTCGTACTGCCAGCCCGCCGCTTGGAAGCACGCCTTCACGGACTCGATGTTCTTGAACTTGAAGTTCGGGACCTTGATCTTGTCCTCGTCGTTGTACGACTCGTCGGGCTCGGTGCACTCGGTCGTGTCGATCTTCTTCGTGGTGTCCGGTCCCTTGTGTCCGGACACCTCCTCGGAAGCCGAGGCGCGGGCGCTGGCGGAGGCGTCCGCCTTGTTCTTGTCGTCGTCGCCACCACCCAGCGTCAGAGCGGCGATCAGCCCGCCGACGGCGAGCAGCGCGACGACGATCGAGCCCACGATCACCGGCATGTTGCTCTTGCGGCCACCACCGTTGGCGCCCGCGGACTGGGGGGACATCGTGTACGGCGGCGGGGTCGTCAGACCCTGCTGCGGGGCGTACGCGGCGGTGTGGTGCGGGGTCGGGTAGCCGCCCTGCTGCGGATAGCCGTACGACGGAGCGGGGGCGTGCGCGGGGTTGGGCGCCGGGGTCGGCACGGGCGTCGACGGGCCGTAGGGACCGGGCTGGTACGGCGTCTGTACGTTGCCCTGTGGTGCCTGGGCCGCATGATCGACCGGCGGGAACACCGCGGAGCTCACACCGGCTCCGCTGGACGTCTGCGCGCCCGGCACGATGCTAGGGGGCACGGCCTGGACGGACTGGGCCACACGCAGGCACTCGTCACGCATCGACTCCGCGTTGACGAAACGCTCGTTCGGGTTCTTCTTCAGCGCGCGGGCGATCAGCGCGTCCACGGCCGGGGGCAGCGAGCGGTTGACCGAGGAGGCCGCGACGGGCGTCTCCTGGACGTGCGCGTACGCGATGGCCAGCGGTGAGTCCGCCTCGAACGGCAGCCGCCCGGTGACCAGTTGGAAGAGCATGATGCCGACCGAGTACAGGTCGGAGCGGGCGTCGACACCGCGGCCGAGGGCCTGCTCGGGGGAGAGGTACTGCGGGGTGCCGACGACCATGCCGGTCTGGGTCATCGAGGTCACACCGGACTGCATCGCGCGGGCGATGCCGAAGTCCATGACCTTGACCACGCCTCGCTTCGTCATCATGACGTTGCCCGGCTTGATGTCGCGGTGGACCAGCCCCATCTCGTGGCTGATCTCCAGAGCGGCCAGTACGTCCGCGGTGATCTTCAGGGCCTTGTCGACGGGCATGGCGCCGTACTGGGCGACGTCCTGGTCGAGAACCGAGCCGAGCGGACGGCCCTCCACGTACTCCATGACGATGTACGGGGTCGGCGCACCGGAGTCGCCGTCGAGCTGTGTGTCCTCGCCGGTGTCGAAGACCGAGACGATGTTCGTGTGCGTGAGCTTGGCCACCGACTGGGCCTCGCGGCGGAAACGCTCGCGGAAGGCCTGCTCACGGCCGAGGTCGGTGTGCAGCGTCTTGATCGCGACCTGCCGGTCGAGCACCGAGTCGTAGGCGAGATGCACCGACGCCATGCCGCCCTCGCCGAGCAGGTCGCGCAGCTGGTAGCGCCCGCCGGCGACCGATCGCCCCACGTACCGGCCGTGTGCCCCGTCCTGGCTCATCTTTCTGCGTCCCCCATCGGCAGTGCGCCGTCACGCGGGCGAAAGTTGACTGATGTGGCTCCCGCGGCCGGTGATCTCTGGTGTTATTCCGGCCAAGTCTGCCGGAGGGCACTGACACGTCAAGCTCAGTGCCCGTTCCGTGACCGTACGCGAAGGAAGCGTCGCGGAAGCGTTACAGGTGCTGTACGACCGGTGCACAGAATGTGCACCCGTGGACCGGCCGCGGGTTCCGCGAGCGGGTCCATCACGGACCGGCGGTTCGCGTGGAGGCTGTAGCGTGGCCCGACGGAGACCGTAACAACCACCGCGCGTACTACGTCGACCGGTGCGGACAGAAACGACGGCGAGGACTGATGGCACAGCAGCAGCGCGCTCAGGGCCCGTCCGACCCCGAGGCGACTGGCGGCGGTATGTCAGATGCGCCGGAGTTGTGGGGTAACGGCGGACTGGTCGGGGACGGCCGGTATCGGCTGACCCACAGACTCGGCCGGGGTGGTATGGCCGAGGTGTTCGCGGCCGAGGACGTCAGGCTGGGGCGGACCGTGGCGGTCAAGCTGCTCCGTTCCGACCTGGCCGAGGACCCGACCTCGAAGGCCCGCTTCACACGCGAGGCCCAGTCGGTCGCCGGCCTCAACCACCATGCGGTGGTGGCGGTTTACGACTCGGGCGAGGACGTCCTCCCCCACCAGGTCGTCCCGTACATCGTGATGGAGCTCGTCGAGGGCCGTACGATCCGCGACCTCCTGATCAACGCCGAGGCCCCGGGGCCCGAGCAGGCGCTGATCATCGTCTCCGGCGTGCTCGAAGCGCTCGCCTACTCGCACCAGCACGGCATCGTCCACCGGGACATCAAGCCCGCGAACGTGATCATCACCGACACCGGTGCGGTGAAGGTGATGGACTTCGGCATCGCGCGCGCCCTCCACGGCGCCCAGTCGACGATGACCCAGACCGGCATGGTCATGGGTACGCCCCAGTACCTCTCTCCGGAGCAGGCGCTCGGCAAGGCCGTCGACCACCGCAGCGACCTGTACGCGACGGGCTGTCTGCTCTACGAACTCCTCGCGCTGCGCCCCCCGTTCACCGGTGAGACCCCGCTGTCGGTGGTCTACCAGCACGTCCAGGACATTCCGGTGCCCCCGTCCGAGGTCTCGGACGCGACGCCGCCGGAGCTCGACGGCCTGGTCATGCGTTCCCTCGCGAAGGAGCCGGACGACCGGTTCCAGACCGCCGAGGAGATGCGCGGCCTCGTCCAGTACGGGCTGCAGATGCTGTACGACCAGGGCGGCCACACCGGCACCTGGAACACCGGCCCGGTGACCGCGCACGACGGCGTGAGCACGCCGGCGCTGGGTCTCGCGGGCGCGGCCGGGCTGCCGCACCCCGGTGACTCGGGCACCGCCCAGATCCCGTCACCGCTCCTGCCTCCGGGCCGGGGCGG
The DNA here is from genome assembly GCF_044328075.1 of Streptomyces sp. NPDC017991. Classification (NCBI taxonomy): domain Bacteria; kingdom Bacillati; phylum Actinomycetota; class Actinomycetes; order Kitasatosporales; family Streptomycetaceae; genus Streptomyces; species Streptomyces sp. NPDC017991. The sequence continues at coordinate 328,661 of NZ_JBIRGP010000004.1, forward strand.
CGACGACGGCGGGTTCGAGGGCCACGGCAACCACGGCAGTGGCCGCGGCAGGATGTGGATCCTCGCCGTCTTCGCGGTGATAGCGATCGCGGCGGGAGTGGCGCTGGCGCTCAACGGCGGTGGCGGCGGTGGTGGCGGGGGCGACACGAAGACGACGCCGACCGCCTCGGAGACCGAGAAGGACACCACTCCGAGCGAGGACACGTCGGACGAGCCGACGGACGAGGAGACGGACGAGGACACGAGCACGGGCGGCAACTCGGACTACACGCCGTCGTACGAGCCGTCGCCGTCCTACTCCCCCTCGCCCACGGAGTCCGAGCCCTCGGCCGACCCCACGACCAAGGAGCCCACTCCGACGGAGACGGAGGAGGAGCCGACGCCTTCGGAGGAGGAGCCGACCGCGTCGGAACCCGCGGCCGACGGTGGCAACGCGAACGGGGAGCCCGGCGCCGAGGACTGATCCGTCGGCCGCCCCTGCACGATCGCCCACGCGCGCGTGGAGCCCGTTGAACGGGCTCCACGCGCGCGTGCCGTTCGTCCGAGGCCCTGCGGAGCCTCACCCCACGAACGCCTCGCACACCGCGTCGTACTCCCGGGTCCACCACACCGCCAGCGCGGAGGCCGCGGGGAACTGCGGGTCGGCCCGGGTGTCCCCGCGTTCGTAGTGCCAGCGCAGTATCCAGAAGTCGTTGAGGCGCTCCCACCACACCCGGTGCACGGCGGCCGAGAGTTCGGACGGGGTGGCCCGCGCGGAGCGGCGGTACGCGCGCGCGTAGGCCCGTACCTTCGGCAGGTCGAGCGTGCCGGCGGGGCGTACGAAGAAGATCACGGCGGCGCGCACCGCCTCCTCGGCCCGCGGCTGGACGCCGAGCCGGTCCCAGTCGACGATCGCGGCGGGGGCACTTCCTTTGTAGAGCACGTTGAAGGGGTGGAAGTCCCCGTGCACCCAGCCCACCGAGCCGCCCCTCGGGGGCAGCCGGTCCGCGTGCCGTTCCAGGAGGGTGCGCCGCTCCAGGAGACGGTGTCGGGCCAGTTCGTCGAAGGTGTCGGCCGGGCGGTGGCGGCGTACCCGGGCGAGCAGGTCGTCGATGAGCGCGAAGGTGGCCACGGGGTCGGCGCTCTCGGTCCGCTCCCCGGACTCCCGCGGCGGCATCACCTGCTCCAGGGACGCGTGGACGACCCCCAGGAGGGCGCCCAGGCGGCGGCACTGCTCGGGAGTGAGCTGGGCGCCGCCGCGGTGTCCTCCGTCGATCCAGGGGTGCAGCGCGTACGCGTGGCCGCCGATCACGGCGACCGTACGGCCGTCCTTCCCGGTCAGCGGCGGGGCCACCGGGACGCCAAGGTCGGCGAGCCGCCGGGTCGCGCGGTGCTGGCGGGCGATCGCCGCGGGGTCGGCCGTCTCGGGGTCGAAGTGGTGCTTGAGGAAGTACCGGCCCCGGGTGGTGGCGAGCCGGTAGCCGCGGTTGAGCAGCCCCTGGGCGACGGGTTCGCAGGTCAGCGGTGCCCCGGCGGCGTACCGGCGCAGCAGGGCGCCCAGCGGGGGTGCGGGGGAGGGAACGGGTAAAACAGATGAGCGCGGCACGCGCCAGATGTTAGGGCACCGGAGGGACCCTCCGTATCGTGCTCATTACTTATTGTGCTCGTTCGGGTGCTCCATGGCGATGCCCAGGGAGTGCACGGTGGCCATGCTGGGCGCGATCTCCAGGTAGACGGCCTCGAAAGGGCTGCCGTCCACGCGCAGCGGGCCGGGGCCGAAGCGTTCGAGCTGGGCGTCGGTCGGCTCGGTGCTCTCGCACCACCCGACGACCTGGACGGACCACCGCTCCGTGCCCGCGGGGGCGGAACCCAGGTTGTCCGCGCCGTACGCGACGACACTGCCCGCGCACACCCGGTGGTGTCCGTGGCCCCTGTGCATCCTCAGCAGGACGCGGTCGCCCACCACGACATGGCGGGCCGGTGCCAGGAAGGGCAGTGCGCGCACGCTGGCCGCCACCCGGCCGTACTCGACGCGGCCGAGCAGGCCGGCGGCGATGTGCTGGTCGGTCGGCATGCCCCCAATCTGCGGCATCCGACAGCGCCGGGAGAAGGGGCGCCGGGCCCCCGCACGCGGGCCGTAGGTCCCGTTCCGCCGTGCGGGGCCTCGGTTCACCGCTGCCGGCCCGCCTGCATCCGGGCCACATAGGCGGCCGCCTGCGCGCGCCGCTCCATGCCGAGTTTGGCCAGCAGGCTGGAGACGTAGTTCTTGATGGTCTTCTCGGCGAGATGCAGCCGCTCGCCGATCACGCGGTTGGTGAGCCCCTCACCGATCAGGTCGAGGATCCTGCGCTCCTGGTCGGTGAGTTTGGCGAGCCTGGCGTCACCCTTGGGGCTGCCTCCGTCGCGCAGCCGCTCCAGGACGCGGGCGGTAGCCTCCGGGTCGAGCAGCGACTTGCCCGCCGCGACGTCACGGATCGCCGAGAGCAGTTCGTCGCCGCGGATCGCCTTGAGCGCGTAGCCCGAGGCGCCCGCCATGATCGCGTCGAAGAGGGCCTCGTCGTCGGCGTACGAGGTCAGCATCAGGCACTTGATCGACTCGTCCTCGGAGCGGATCTCGCGGCAGACCTCCACTCCGCTGCCGTCCGGCAGCCGCACGTCCAGGACGGCGACGTCGGGGCGCGTGGCCGGAATTCGCGCCAGTGCGTCGGCGGCCGTACCGGCCTCGCCGACCACCTCGATGTCGTCCTCCATCGAGAGCAGCTCATGAACTCCCCGGCGGACCACTTCATGGTCGTCGAGAAGAAAAACGGTGATTTTTCCCTCTTCGCGCACGGAGTCAGTCTCACACACGATCTTTCCGCTTGCGCCAGTCGAGCCCTTCCCGTCCCCGGGGTGACCGGGATAACGTGCCGGTGTTCCGGCCCCCTGCCAGGCTGTTACCAGTGCTGTGACCAGCGACTGTTCCCGACCCGTGCGAAGTAGTGGGAAGTCCGAGTGAAAAGTACTTGGAACTCCAAGCAAAAACGCAGGTCAGGAGGGGTTTCACAGAAATGTGAAGCACTGGGTAACGTGCTTGTTGCAGGGCGCTCGCCGGGGCACCTGTCACGCCTGTTCCCGGCCGAGGGCACCCACCCCGTGCACGGGTACGAGGACCAGGCGAGCCGCTCCCCCGGCTCTCGACGAGCCGGGGGAACCCCAGTTCCCGGCAACCCCGGGGGCCGGACCGACGGAGGAGCACACGTGACCGTGGAGAGCACTGCCGCGCGCAAGCCGCGACGCAGCGCCGGTACCAAGCGCACCGCTGCGAAGAAGCCGCCGGGCGCCCAGCCGGACCTCGTACAGCTGCTGACCCCCGAGGGGAAGCGCGTCAAGAATGGCGAATATGACGCGTACGTAGCCGACATCACCCCCGAAGAGCTGCGCGGGCTGTACCGCGACATGGTGCTCACCCGGCGGTTTGACGCCGAGGCCACTTCTTTGCAGCGCCAGGGCGAGCTGGGCCTGTGGGCCTCGCTGCTCGGCCAGGAGGCCGCCCAGATCGGCTCCGGGCGGGCCACCCGCGAGGACGACTACGTCTTCCCGACCTACCGCGAGCACGGCGTCGCCTGGTGCCGCGGTGTCGACCCGGCCAACCTGCTCGGCATGTTCCGCGGCGTGAACAACGGAGGCTGGGACCCGAACAGCAACAACTTCCACCTGTACACGATCGTCATCGGCTCACAGACGCTGCACGCCACCGGCTACGCCATGGGCATCGCCAAGGACGGCGCCGACTCGGCCGTGATCGCGTACTTCGGAGACGGCGCCTCCAGCCAGGGCGACGTCGCTGAATCGTTCACCTTCTCCGCGGTCTACAACGCGCCCGTCGTGTTCTTCTGCCAGAACAACCAGTGGGCCATCTCCGAGCCCACCGAGCGCCAGACCCGCGTCCCGCTCTACCAGCGCGCGCAGGGGTACGGCTTCCCGGGCGTCCGCGTCGACGGCAACGACGTCCTCGCCTGCCTCGCCGTCACGAAGTGGGCGCTTGAGCGGGCCCGCCAGGGCGAGGGGCCGACCCTCGTCGAGGCGTACACCTACCGCATGGGCGCCCACACCACCTCCGACGACCCGACCAAGTACCGGGCCGACGAGGAGCGCGAGGCCTGGGAGGCGAAGGACCCGATCCTGCGCCTGCGCGCGTACCTGGAGGCCTCAAACCACGCGGACGAGGGATTCTTCGCGGAACTCGAAGCCGAGAGCGAGGCGTTGGGAAGACGAGTACGCGAAGTCGTCCGCGCCATGCCGGACCCGGACCGCTTCGCCATCTTCGAGAACGCGTACGCGGACGGGCACGCGCTCGTCGACGAGGAGCGGGCCCAGTTCGCCGCCTACCAGGCGTCGTTCGCCGATGAAGGGGAGGGAAGTCAGCGATGACAGCGGAAAAGATGGCGCTGGCCAAGGCGATCAACGAATCGCTGCGCACGGCCCTCGACTCGGACCCCAAGGTCCTGATCATGGGCGAGGACGTCGGCAAGCTCGGCGGCGTGTTCCGGGTGACGGACGGCCTGCAGAAGGACTTCGGCGAGGAGCGGGTCATCGACACCCCGCTCGCCGAGTCGGGCATCGTGGGCACCGCGATCGGCCTCGCGCTGCGCGGCTACCGCCCGGTCGTGGAGATCCAGTTCGACGGATTCGTCTTCCCGGCGTACGACCAGATCGTCACGCAGCTCGCGAAGATGCACGCGCGGGCGCTCGGCAAGATCAAGCTCCCCGTCGTCATCCGCATTCCCTACGGCGGCGGCATCGGCGCGGTCGAGCACCACTCCGAGTCCCCCGAGGCGCTCTTCGCGCACGTGGCGGGCCTGAAGGTGGTCTCCCCTTCGAACGCGGGCGACGCCTACTGGATGATGCAGCAGGCCATCCACAGCGACGACCCGGTGATCTTCTTCGAGCCGAAGCGGCGCTACTGGGACAAGTCCGAGGTGAACCGCGAGGCGATCCCCGGGCCGCTGCACAAGGCGCGAGTGGTCCGCGAGGGCACCGATCTGACGCTGGCCGCGTACGGGCCGATGGTGAAGGTGTGCCAGGAGGCCGCGGCGGCGGCCGAGGAGGAGGGCAAGTCCCTCGAAGTGCTGGACCTGCGGTCGATGTCCCCGATCGACTTCGACGCGATCCAGGCCTCGGTCGAGAAGACCCGACACCTGGTCGTGGTGCACGAGGCGCCGGTGTTTCTCGGGACGGGCGCGGAGATCGCGGCCCGGATCACCGAGCGGAGCTTCTACCACCTGGAGGCACCGGTGCTGCGGGTCGGCGGCTATCACGCCCCGTATCCGCCGGCCCGCCTGGAGGACGAGTATCTGCCGGGCCTGGACCGGGTGCTCGACGCCGTCGACCGCTCGCTGGCGTACTGAGGAGAAGGTCGTGACGACGATGACTGAAACGGCCTCGGGGCTGCGCGAGTTCAAGATGCCCGATGTGGGCGAGGGCCTGACCGAGGCGGAGATCCTCAAGTGGTACGTCCAGCCCGGTGACACGGTCACCGACGGGCAGGTGGTCTGCGAGGTCGAGACCGCCAAGGCCGCCGTCGAGCTGCCGATCCCGTACGACGGGGTGGTGCACGAGCTGCGCTTCCCCGAGGGGACGACGGTGGACGTCGGCCAGGTGATCATCGCGGTGGAGGTGGGCGGCGGAGCGGCTTCGGCCGGCGGGACCGCGTCGACCTCTTCGGCCGCTTCGGCGGCTTCGGCTGTTCCGACCGCCCCGGCCGAGGCTCCGGCCCCGGCTGTGACGGCTCCGGCCGCGGCTGCCTCGGTGGAGACGGCCTCGGTGGAGACGGTTCCGGCTGCGACGGGTGCTGCCGCCTCCGCGGCTTCCGCGGCTTCCGCGGAGGCCGAGCCCGCGCCGGAAGGCCGCAAGCCGGTTCTCGTCGGGTACGGGGTCTCGGTGGCCTCCACCAAGCGCCGTCCCCGCAGAGGTGTGCCGGCCCAGCAGCCGGAAGCGACCGCCGCGGCCGAGGCGGTCCAGAAGGAGCTGAACGGACACGCGGCCCCCGCGGCCCGTCCGCTCGCCAAGCCTCCGGTGCGCAAGCTGGCCAAGGATCTCGGCGTCGATCTGGCGGCGGTCACGCCCTCCGGTCCTGACGGGATCATCACCCGCGAGGACGTGCACGCGGCGGTGGCCCCGGCCCCCGTCCAGGAGGAGCCCGCGGTCACCGCGGCGATCCCGGAGACGTCGGCTGCCGTCAGTGCCCAGGCCGCGGCCACGGCTTCGATCGCGGCCCCGGCCGCCTCGTACGACGGTGTGCGGGAGACGCGTGTCCCGGTCAAGGGTGTCCGCAAGGCGATCGCGGCGGCGATGGTCGGCTCGGCGTTCACCGCGCCGCATGTCACCGAGTTCGTCACGGTCGATGTGACGCGCACGATGAAGCTGATCGAGGAGCTCAAGCAGGACAAGGACATGCAGGGGCTGCGGGTGAACCCGCTGCTGCTGATCTCCAAGGCCCTGCTGGTCGCCATCAAGCGCCATCCGGACGTCAACGCGTCATGGGACGAGGCCAACCAGGAGATCGTGCGGAAGCACTATGTGAATTTGGGCATCGCGGCGGCCACGCCTCGTGGCCTGATCGTCCCGAACATCAAGGACGCCCACGCCAAGACGCTGCCGCAGCTCGCCGAGGCGCTGGGTGAGCTGGTGGGGACGGCTCGTGAGGGGCGTACCTCGCCGGCGGCCATGCAGGGCGGGACGGTGACGATCACCAACGTCGGGGTGTTCGGGGTCGACACGGGCACGCCGATTCTGAACCCGGGTGAGTCCGCGATTCTCGCCGTGGGCTCCATCAAGCCGCAGCCGTGGGTGCACAAGGGGAAGGTCAAGGCTCGGCAGGTCACGACCCTTGCGCTGTCCTTCGACCATCGGCTGGTCGATGGGGAGCTGGGCTCCAAGGTGCTTGCGGATGTGGCTGCGGTTCTTGAACAGCCGAAGCGGTTGATTACTTGGGGGTAGGTGGGGTCGGGCTTGGGGGGTCGGGTGCGGGCCGGTGGGGGCCGGCCGCGCAGTTCCCCGCGCCCCTAAAAGACTGCGCAGTTCCCCGCGCCCCTGAAAGCGAAAGGCCGCGCAGCTCACCGTGCCTCTGAAGGCAAAAGACTGCGCCGTTCCCCGCGCCCCTGGAAAGGGGCGCGGGGAACGGCGCAATCTTTTTAGCTGTTCAGCTGGCGAAGCCGTAGTTCATGAGCTTCTTCGCGTCCGACTCACGGGCCGTGATGGACGTCGAGGCCAGCACCGTACCGACGACGGTCTTGCCGTTGCGGGTCGCGGCGAAGACCAGGCAGTACTTGGCCTCCGGGCCGGAACCGGTCTTCACACCGATCGAACCGGAGTAACTGCTGAGCAGACCGTTGGTGTTGGTCCACGGAGCCATTGTCCGGGTGCTGCCGGTCTTCGTCACGGTCTTGGCCGTGTACTTCTTCGTCTTGACGATCGCGCGGAAGTTGGCACTCTTCAGCGCGCTGCTGGTGATTTTCGTGAGGTCACGCGGCGTCGAGTAGTTCGAGCCGTTGCCGATGCCGTCGAACGAGTCGAACTTCGTGTTGGTCAGGCCGAGATCCTTTGCCTGCTTGTTCATCTTGCCGATGAACGACTTCACTCGGGCGGCACGCGTCGAGCCCGAACCGAACTTGTCGGCGAGGGCGTACGCGGCGTCGCAACCGGACGGCAGCATCAGGCCGTACAGCAGCTGCCGGACGGTGACCTTGTCGCCGACGATCAGGCGGGCCGAGGAGGCTGTGTTGGCGACGATGTAGTCGCTGTACGCCTTCTGGATGGTGACCTTGGCGTCCAGGTTCAGGTTCGACTGGGACAGCACGACCTTCGCGGTCATGATCTTCGTCGTGGACCCGGTCGAGCGACGGGTGTCCGCCGCCTTGGTGTAGAGCGACTTACCTGTGCCGTTGTTCATCACGAAGCCGCCCTTGGCGGCGATCGTGGGCTTCGTGAGGGCCTGTGCGGGCGCCGTGCCGAGGGCGCCGGTCGCGAGCACGGCTCCGGTGGTGACGACCACCGCGGCGGCTCTGCGGACGCGCATACCCTTAATGGCAGTTATCAAGTCGATTACCCCGATTACGTTGGAAACACCGAACTGGTGTCAAATGCCCCAAGAGAGCGCCCACTTGCAGTGGCGCCTTCTCTTCAGACACACGAGTAGCACAAAAGGATGTGCAGTTCCTGGACCGGGGTGCCCCTTTTTTACCTCGTCCATATCCTGGACCACCCGAGACGATGCGTACGTGTTGTATCTATGCTGTGCGCATGCCTTCCGCCCCGTCCCCCGTCGTCAAGCCGCCGCCCGCCGCCGAACGCGTATACGCGCACGTCAAACGGGCCGTGCTGGAGCGCCGGTACGAGGGCGGGACCCTGCTCACCGAGGGCGAGCTGGCCGACGCCGTGGGTGTCTCGCGGACACCGGTGCGCGAGGCGCTGCTCAAACTGGAGGTCGAGGGCCTGATCCGGCTCTACCCGAAAAAGGGAGCCCTCGTCCTGCCCGTCTCCGCGCAGGAGATCGCGGACGTGGTGGAGACCCGGCAGCTCGTCGAGGAGCACGCGATCCGCAAGGCGGTGCCGGCCTCGCCCGCGCTGATCGCGCGCCTCACCGAACTCCTCGCCGAGCAGCAGGAACAGGCCGCCGCCGGTGATCTGGCCGGAGCCGCCGTCACCGACCGCTGTTTCCACGCCGAGATCGTCCGCAGCGGGGGCAACGAGATCCTCTCCCGCCTCTACGACCAACTGCGCGACCGGCAGCTGAGGATGGGCGTCGCCGTCATGCACGCCCACCCGGACCGGATCACCAAGACGCTCACCGAGCACCAGGAGATCCTCGACGCGCTGCGCTCCGGCGACGCCGAGGCGGCGGTCGACCTGGTCCACCGCCACGTCAGCTGGTTCTCCAACCTCGCCCGGGGAGACGTCCGATGAGCAGCTCGTCCTCCTCGTCCGCGTCCTCCTCCTCGTCCTCGCTGACGCTTCCCGGCGATCCGCCGGGGGGCCGCCGGGCCGTCATGGTCTGGTCCGTCGGCGTCTCCGTCTACTTCGTCGCGGTCATCTTCCGTACGTCGCTGGGGGTGGCGGGCCTCGACGCCGCCGACCGCTTCCACGTCAACGCCTCCGCGCTCTCGACCTTCTCGATCCTGCAGCTCCTCGTCTACGCGGGCATGCAGATACCCGTCGGCCTGATGGTCGACCGGCTTGGCACGAAGAAGGTGCTGACCTTCGGCGTCGTGCTGTTCACGATCGGACAGCTGGGCTTCGCGTTCTCGCCGACGTACGGAACGGCGCTGGCCTCGCGCGCGCTGCTCGGGTGCGGTGACGCGATGACCTTCATCAGCGTGCTGCGGCTCGGCTCGCGCTGGTTCCCGGCCCGGCGCGGGCCGATGGTCGCGCAGCTCGCGGGCCTGGTGGGCATGGCGGGCAACCTCGTCTCGACGCTCGTACTGGCCCGGCTGCTGCACGGGGTCGGCTGGACGGCCGCGTTCGCGGGCAGTTCGGTCGCCGGTGTCGTCGTACTCGTCCTGATGCTGGCGTTCCTGAAGGACCACCCCGAGGGGCACGAACCGGAGCCGTTCCCGCACCGGGGAGCCGCCTATGTACGCCGCCAGATCGCGGCGTCCTGGCGGGAGCCCGGCACCAGGCTCGGGCTGTGGGTGCACTTCACGACCCAGTTCCCGGCGATGGTGTTCCTGCTGCTGTGGGGGCTGCCGTTCCTCGTCGAGGCCCAGGGCCTGTCCCGGGCGACAGCCGGCGAACTCCTCACCCTGGTCGTGCTCTCCAACATGCTCATAGGCCTGGTGTACGGGCAGATCGTCGCCCGGCACCATGGGGCGCGGCTGCCGTTGGCGCTCGGCACGGTCCTGTCGACGGCGGTCGTGTGGGCCGCCACGCTCGCGTATCCCGCCGAGCACGCGCCGATGTGGCTGCTGGTCGTGCTGTGCGTGGTGCTCGGTGCGTGCGGGCCCGCTTCGATGATCGGGTTCGACTTCGCGCGGCCCGCGAATCCGCCCGAGCGGCAGGGGACCGCCTCCGGCATCACCAACATGGGTGGGTTCGTCGCGTCCATGACGACGTTGTTCGCGGTGGGGGTGCTGCTGGATGCCACCGGGGGGAGTTACACCGTTGCCTTCTCGGCGGTGTTCGTGCTGCAGGCGCTCGGGCTGAGTCAGATTCTGCGGTTGCGGAGGCTTGCGGTTCGGCGGGAGCGGGAGCGGTTGGTTGCGAGCCGGGTGGAGACGGTGCACGTGCCGGCGTAGCCGGGTGGGGGTGGGGGCCAGGGGTTTTCGCCCCCGCCGCCCCTACCCGTCCCGTCACTGTGTCCTCAAACGCCGGACGGGCTGAAAGACAGCGGGCGGGCTGAGGCGGCCGGAGAACAGAACCTACGGCGTGACCGTGAAGTGGTGGAGGATCGCTGCCGTCAGGTCCGGGTCGCCCTCTGTCTTCAGGCGGTCCGCTACCGCTTCCGGGGTCACCCGGCCGCAGGCCAGGCGGAAGTAGGTCTCCCAGTCGAGGGCGAGGGTGGCGGCCGGGCCGAGGGAGGGGGCGCCGTCTATCGAACCGACGCCATCGGCGTCGACGCGGACCGTGCGCAGGAACTCGACGGGCCCGTGGACGTCGAAGACGACCGCCGAGTTCGCCGGTGCGCCCGCGTCCTTGGCGACCACCTTGGGGAGCCTGCTGAGCAGTACGTCGCGGGCGATGTACGCGCCCGGGGAGTCGAGGTTGCCCGGCCGGCCGAGGGTGGTGCGCAGGTCCTGTTCGTGCACCCAGAGGTCGAACGCCCGGTTGCGCATGGACTCTTCGAGGGTGACCTCGGTGCCGAGCGGGCCACGCACCAGCGTGTCGGGCCGGCGCGACTCGTTACGCAGCTGACGGTTGCGGCGGATGATCGTGTACTCCAGCTCGGAGGTCATCTCCGGAGCGGTGTGGTGACGGCGGACGTCGACCTGCATCTCCATGTACCGCTGGTGCTCGTTCGTCACGTGGTACAGGTCGCGGGGGAGCGTGTGGATCGGCCGGGGATCGCCCAGCGCCTCGCAGTCGAGGCCGATCACATGGGAGACGATGTCGCGCACCGACCAGCCCGGGCATGGAGTCCGCCGATTCCATTCACCCTCCACCAGCGGCGACACCAGATCGGATATCGCGTCGATGGAGTGCGTCCAGGCGTCGGCGTAGGACTGAAGGCTGGGATGCAGACTCACGGAACGGGACCCCTCGGGCGGTTGGGCGCGGGCAGTGCACAGGCAGCGGGTGTCTTGGGACGCTAAGTTACGCTGCTGTGAGGCACCCCGGCAGTGCTTTCGTGTGACGATCGTAGGCCTGTATCAAAGGCTCGAATGCCAGGACGGTGGTAGTGTGCGCGCCTCTCTCCTCCAGATCGCCGTGGACGACGGCGAATCGGTCGACGCCCGCAGGCAGCGCGTCGCCTCGCTCGTACGGCAACAGACCGGGTCCGACCTGGTGATCCTGCCCGAACTGTGGACGACCGGAGCCTTCGCCTACGAGTCGTTCGACGCCGAGGCCGAGCCGCTCGAAGGGCCCACTTACGAAGTGATGGCCAAGGCGGCGAGCGACGCGGGCGTGTGGCTGCACGCGGGGTCGATTCCCGAACGGGTGGCGGGTGAGGGAGGGGCCGGCGCAGAGGCAGGCGGGGGTCTGTACAACACCTCGCTCGTCTTCTCGCCCTCCGGTGACCTCGTCGCCACCTATCGCAAGATCCACCGCTTCGGCTTCGACAAGGGCGAGGCCGTGCTGATGGGCGCCGGCTCCGAGCTGGTCACCGTGCGGCTGCCCGAGACCACGGTCGGGCTGGCCACCTGTTACGACCTCCGCTTCCCCGAGCTCTTCCGGGGGCTCGTCGATGCCGGGGCCGAGACGCTCGTCGTCTCCGCGGGGTGGCCCGAGCGGCGGCGCTCGCACTGGACGCTGCTCGCGCAGGCGCGGGCTGTCGAGGACCAGTCGTACGTGCTTGCCTGTGGAACGGCCGGGGCGCATGCGGGGGTTCCGCAAGCCGGTCACTCGATCGTGGTCGATCCCTGGGGGGAGGTTCTCGCTGAGGCGGGGGCCGGGGAGGAGGTTCTTGTGGTGGACTTCGATCCCGCGCGGGTGGGTGTGACGCGGGAGCAGTTCCCTGCGCTGAAGGATCGGTTGCTGGGGGTTGCGACGCCGCGGCGGTGAGGTGGGCGTGGTTTTCTCGCCCCCGCCGCCCCTACCCGTTCCCGTCCACGTATGGGGGCTGCGCCCCTTAGCCCCCTTTGTCCTCAAACGCCGGACGGGCTGAGGTGTCGCCGGACCGGCGGATATCTTTTAGCCCGTCCGGCGTTTGAGGACACAGTGACGGGACGGGTAGGGGCGGCGGGGGCGAGGAAAACGCTCTGTCAGTCCGAGTCGGATTCTCGTTCCGCCAAGTGGATCACGCACACCGCCACCGCGATCAGCAGCGCCGGATCCGCGTCGTCGCGTACGACCTCGACGCCGTACGTCTCCCGCACCCGCAGCCAGCGGCGCGAGATGAGGGCGAGCAGTTCGCCGTCGTACTCGACGACGAACTCCCGGTCCAGGATCTTGCCGCTGACGTCGAGCTCGGTGCCGTCCGCGAGCGTGACGCGATAGTGGTTGCGCAGCAGCGACAGCCGTTTGCGCCGGATGGTCGCCAGCGGCTCGCCGTCCCGCTCGACGACCATCGTGTCCCGCAGCGCGAGCATCTTCTTGTGGATGTCGATCAACACGCGCCCCTGCCGGTCCTTCAGCTCGAAGGTGTCCCGCAGCCGCATCGCCTTGCCGTCGACGAGGAAGGCCTTGCGGCCCTGCTCGTCCTCGATCCAGTAGTCGTCACCGAAGCCCAGGAGCCGGTCGCGTACGAGGAATCTCATGTTCCTGGTGCTTCCCCGGCCGAGGCTCCGAAACGCCGCCGATAGGCCGTCGGGCTGAGTCCCGTCTCGCGGCGCAGCCGGGCCCGCAGGTTGGCGGCGGTGCCCAGGCCGCTGCGCCGCGCCACGATGTCGAGCCGTTCCTCGCCGCGTTCGATGAGCCGGCAGGCCAGCGCCACCCGCTCGCCGGTCAGCCACGCCAGCGGGGTCGTACCGAGCTGGGCGCGGAAACGACGGTGCAGCGTGGCCGGGCTGACCGCCGCGTGCGTCGCGAGGTCCGTGACCGTCAGGGGTTCGCCGATCCGTTCCCCGGCCCAGTCGAGCAGCGGCGCCAGTGACTCGTCCGGGACGTCGGGCACCGGGCGTTCGACGAACTGCCGCTGCCCGCCGTCGCGGTGGGCGGCGAAGAGGAGCCGCCGGGACACGGCGTTCGCGATCTCGGCGCCGTGGTCGCGCCGGACGATGTACAGCCCGAGGTCGAGGGCCGCGGCGCTGCCCGCCGCGGTCAGTACGTCCCCCTCGTCCACGAACAGGACGTCCGGCTCCAGGAGAACCTTCGGGTGCAGCTCGCGGAAGAGGCCGGCCCACTGCCAGTGCGTGGTGGCCCGGCGCCCGTCCAGGATTCCGGCCTCGGCGAGCGCGAAGCTCCCGGTGCACAGGCTCACGACACGGGCGCCCCGCGCGTGGGTGCGCCGGACGGCGTCGAGGACGGCTTCCCCGCGCGGCACGACGTTGTCGGGGCGGCCGGGGACGACGAGGGTGTCCGCGCTGTCCACCGCTTCGAGCCCGGGCACTCCGCTCAGCGTGAAGAAGCCGTGGTTCATCCGGATGTCTGGGGTGGGCGTGCACAGGGTCAGCTCGTACAAGGGGATCGGGAGGCCGAGTTCGGGGCGGGGCAGCCCGAACAGCTCGGTCGCGACCCCGACCTCGAAGGGGTTGGTGCCCTCGTCGACGATCACGGCCACGCGGTGCGAGGATCCATGCGGCATGTGCGATTTCTAGCACTCGTACGCGGCGTGCGCCATCGCCGACGATGATCGGTATGAGCACACTCACGGAACCTGTCGCCCTGTCCGCCGCCCTGGCCTCGTTCACCGAGCGGTGGAGTCCTCGCATCGTCACCGCCGTCAACGACTACGACGTCCGCGTGGCCAAGGTCGAGGGTGAACACCTCTGGCACGTTCACGACCACACCGACGAGTTCTTCCTGGTCCTGGACGGCGAACTGCACATCGCGCTGCGCGAGGCGGCCGGCGAGCGCACGGTCGTCCTGCCCAGGGGCAGCGTCTTCACGGTCCCGCGCGGCACGGAGCACAAGCCGTACGCCCCCGTACCGACCGAGATCCTCCTCCTCGAACCGACCGGGACGTCCACGGTCGGCGACCGCCACGACGAGGTACCGGACCATGTGGACGCGACGACGGGGCATGCGCTGCGCTGAGCCGCTACCGACGTTTCACTGCGGTGAGCAGGGCGTTCAGGGCGGCGGGGGTGGGCGAGAGGATGACGGCCGGGGTGTTGCTCTCGCGGAGGTGGAGGGTGGGGGTGGCTGCTATCTCCAGGCAGTCCTCGTCGCCACCGCCCCCGGAGAACGACGACTTCTGCCAGTGGGCATCGGAAGACATAGGGGGCGCGTATCTCACTGCGGTGAGCAGCGCGTTCAAGGCGGTGGGGGTGGGCGAGAGGACGGCGGCCGGGGTGTCGCTCTCGCGGAGGTGGAGGGTGGGGGTGGCTGCTATCTCCAGGCAGTCGTTGTCCACGTCGCCTGCGGAGTACGAGGACTTCTGCCAGCGGAGTATTTGAGACACCGGAGACCTTTCAAAGTTCCTGGGCGATGCAGCGGATGAGGCCGAGGGAAGCGTGCTCCGTGAGGGCCACCCTGTCAACGCGTTCGAGTTTGGTCCGATACCGAAGCAACTGGGCTGGTGCGTCGATGAATTCGGCACCGTGTGGCGTATCGATCTGCACAGTGTGCAATTGCGGGACGACTAGTGCTGCACGGCAAGGCCCGCGCCCGCGAAGTCCTCTGTGGCGAAGGGGATGACACGAAGAGTGAGTGATTCCCTCTCCGATGCCTCAAGGAGATGGGCGAGTTGAGCCCCGGTGACTTTGGAGCCGCCGACGCGCATCCGTAGTGCGGCTTCGTGGACGATCACGTTGTACGGCGTCCCCGACTCAAGGACCTGCTGGCGACGCATCCGGAACGAGACGCGTATCTCGCGTTCCTCCTCGGGGAGATCCGGGTTCACGAAGAGCGACTCGTACACCCTCATCTGCCCGCCTCGCGACACCTCCCCCCACGTCGCCCGCGAGTTCGTCGCCACCGTCCTGCGCGTCCTGGAACTGGACCGCGCCCTCGTGGACGACGCGATCCTCTGCACCTCCGAACTCGTCACCAACGCCTGCGTGCACGCCAAAGGCGACGGCACCGTGCTGTGGCTGGCGGTGGAGGAGGGGAAGGTGCGGGTGGTGGTGTACGACGGGGACGAGAACCCGCCGGTGATAAGAGAACTGTCGGCCGAGGCGTGGGAGCGGGGCGGTGGCCGGGGCCTCTACCTGGTGGACAGCCTCACGGAGGGCCGTTGGGGCCACGGTCCGGACATCCCGTACGGCGGGCAGACCCACCCGGAGGGCAAGGCGGTCTGGTTCGACCTGCCCGTACCGAGTCCGGCGGCACCATGATCGGGCGATCGCGATCGCGATCGCGGGAGCCGGAACCGGTCTGCGCGCCGCCCGACCCGGACATACCGTCCGTTCCCAGGGTGACCGCACGGTAATCGAAGGCGCTCAGAAGTCCCCGACGCCGACGGGTCGTTCAGGGTCGCCGGCGGCCTCCCCAGCGACGGCGAGCTGAGCCAGGTCCTGCTCAGTTCCGGCGCGCTGGGTCTGGACGGATATCAGGTGACGGATATCCGGTGACGGTTATCAGATGACGCGTACGCCGGTCAGCCGCCGTAGCCGTCGCTGTAGCCGCTGTGGTTGTGGTGACGCTGGTCGTCGATCACCGTGGTGGTCGGCGGGGGCACCACGGCCCGCCGACGCCTGGCGATGCTGCTGAAGGTCGCCACGCCGATCAGGCCGACGATCATGAAGATGACGCCGACCAGGTCGAGGTTGACCCCCTGCATGTCCCAGTCGGTCGCGAAGGTGAGGATCGCCCCTGCGGCGATCAGAATGATGCATCCGCCAAGGCCCATGGTTGTCGCCTCCTGTTGCGCACGGTCTCGTGCCGGGCCCGGAGACCGTACGGCCCCGGGCCCCGTGCGGGTACCCGGACCCGGCCCTTCCATGCGCGGGAGGACGGGACGTCAGGGAACGGTGACGAGGACCGATTCGCTGGACGCGGCCTGCCAGTTGGGGCTGCCCTCGAACTCGGCCCGGTAGTGCCCCTGCCCGGCGGGGGCGGTGAACGTGCCCTGGAACAGGGCGCCTTCCTCGGGATCGGCGGAGCCGGGTACGACCGTGGCCACCGTGGTCCAGCCGGTGGCGCCGTCGGCGCAGTACCGGATCCGCACCTTGTTGTCGTCCTCCGAGGGCGTGCTCTCACCGGTGTACAGGCGCCCCTGAGCGGTGAGCCGGGAGTCCTTGCCGACGGACACGGTGAACGAGCCGATGGAGGTGGCGCGGGCGACGTTCACCCTCAGCGGCTCCTCCCCACTGGCGTCGAGATACGTGCCGCCGAGGACCCGTACCTGCGCCGTTCCCGAGCGGGGCATCAGCAGTTCGCCGGAGAACCGGCCCTCGGAGTCGGTGACGGGCCGTGTCACGGCGGCGCCCGAGTCGCTGTCCCACAGGGCCCGGACGGTGGCTCCGGCCAGCGGCTCCCAGTCGTCCTCGCCCATCACCTCCGCACGGCCCGAGACGGTCACGGGCTCGCCCTCGACGGTGCTCAGTTCGTCGGTGTCGAGCAGCACCCGCGTGGTCGACCGGACCGGTGTGACGTAGGCCGTGGCGCCGTTCTGCTGCCCGGGCGGGGTCAGGTCGAGGTCCGGAGTGACGAGGCCCCAGCCGTCGTACGTATGGGTGTACGCATAGGTGAACCGGCCGTCGGTGTCCGTGCGGAGCGGGACGGGAGAGCCCCAGTTCGAGGTGATGAGCCGGACGTCGCTGTCGGCCGCGGGGGCCGTCAGGCCCGTACGGGGATCGGTGACCGTGTACCGGCCGGAGACGGACACCTCCTGGTGGCTGTGGTCCGGGTGTTCGGGCGTGACCTCGAAGTCGAGCAGGTTCGCCGTGCGCCAGTACGGGAATCCGGTGGTGCTCTGTGTCGAGGACGTGTCCCCGTCGGCGTCGGTGAGGTCCACGACGACGCGGTAGGTGTCGAGTTCGGCGAGGCGCAACGGTGTCGTCGTCGCCCAGCGGCCGTCCGTGTCGCTTCCGGAGCCGAGGTGGAAGTCGTCGACCGTCGCGACCTCTTCGAGGCCGCCGGAGCCGCCGGAGCCGTTCGAGGCGTCCGAGGCGTAGAGGTGGGCGGTGATGGCGGTGATCGGGCTGTCGGACCGTGCGGTGACCGAGAGCAGTCCGCTGGACGGTTCGCCGGAGCCGCCCGCGGCCACCAGTTCGGGCGCCGCCGTGGCCGCGGACGCCGTCGGTACCGTCCCCAGCAGCAACCCGGCCGCGACCGACGCGCAGGCGAGCACCAGGGATCGCCGCTTCGCGTACAGCTGTCTCATGTCAAGTCCCCCCGTGGACAAGCTGATCAAGGAGGCATCGTAAGCCGGAGAGAGCTGTCATGAACAGGTTCAAGGAGGTGCCGGGCAGGTCCCCCGTCCGCCGCCGCCCTAGCCCTCCAGGAACGCCACCAAGGCGTTCGCCAGCAGGAACGGGTCGTCCGCGCCGCACAGTTCGCGGGCGCTGTGCATCGACAGGATGGCCACGCCGATGTCGACCGTCTTGATGCCGTGGCGGGCCGCGGTGATGGGCCCGATGGTCGTGCCGCAGGGCATGGAGTTGTTGGAGACGAAGGTCTGGAAGGGCACGCCGGCCTTGTCGCAGGCCGTGGCGAAGACCGCACGGCCCGAACCGTCCGTGGCGTAGCGGTTGTTGACGTTCACCTTGAGGATCGGGCCCTTGCCCGCGCGCGGGTGGTGCGTCGGGTCGTGCCGCTCCGCGTAGTTCGGGTGCACGGCGTGGCCCGTGTCGGAGGAGAGACAGACGGTGCCGGCGAACGCGCGCGCCCGGTCCTCGTACGACCCTCCGCGCGCGAAGACCGAACGTTCCAGCACGCTGCCGAGCAGCGGGCCGTCCGCTCCCGTGTCGGACTGCGAGCCGTTCTCCTCGTGGTCGAACGCCGCGAGGACCGGGAGGTACGGCAGGGCCTCCTCGGAGGTGGCCACGGCCGCCAGCGCCGCCGTACCGGCGTGTACGGACAGCAGGTTGTCCATGCGCGGGCCCGCGACGAGGTCCTTGTCGCGGCCCAGGTAGGCGGGCGGTTCGATCGAGTGGACCATCAGGTCCCAGCCGATGGTCTGGCCCTCGGAGATTCCGGCCTCCTGCTCCAGGAAGCGGATCAGATCGCCGTCGTGCACGTCGTCGCCGAGGCCCCAGACGGGCTGCAGATGCCGCTGCTTGTCGAGCTTGAGGCCCTCGGCGGTGACGGAACGGTCCAGGTGGATGGCGAGCTGCGGCACCCGCAGCAGCGCGCGGTCGATGTTCACGAGCCGTGTCGAACCGTCCCGCAGCGACAGCCGTCCGGCCAGTCCGAGGTCGCGGTCGAGCCAGGAGTTGAGCAGCGGACCGCCGTAGACCTCGACCGCGACCTGTCTCCAGCCGTGCGCGCCGTTGTCGGGGCGCGGCTTCACGCGCAGGTTGGGGGAGTCGGTGTGCGCTCCGACGATGCGGTACGGGGTGTGCGGCTCGGCGCCCTCCGGCACGTACCAGGCCACGATCGCGCCGCCGCGCAGCACGTACTTGCCGCCCGTGGTCCCGTCCCACGCGTCGGTCTCCGCGA
The DNA here is from genome assembly GCF_044328075.1 of Streptomyces sp. NPDC017991. Taxonomy (NCBI): domain Bacteria; kingdom Bacillati; phylum Actinomycetota; class Actinomycetes; order Kitasatosporales; family Streptomycetaceae; genus Streptomyces; species Streptomyces sp. NPDC017991. The sequence continues at coordinate 347,480 of NZ_JBIRGP010000004.1, forward strand.
CCTGGCGGAAGCCGGCCTTCTCCAGCCGCTCGGCGGCGTTCGCCACCGCGTGGTACGGGGACGGGCTCGCCGCCAGGAAGGACATGAGGTCGTCGGTGTGTCCGCGGTCGAAGCGGGGCGGTGTGCGCATGGGTTCACCTTAACGACGTACGAGGGCCCGCTCCCGGGGACGGGAACGGGCCCTCCGGCCGGGAAGGGGTGGGGTTGCCTGGTCGGGTGCCGGCCGGTGGGGGTTGGCCGCGCGGTTCCCCGCGCCCCTGAAGGGCGGGGCTGCGCCCCTGCCCGGGGGCGCGTGTTGTCGGGTGCGGGTCGCGTGTGGCTGGTCGCGCAGTTCCCCGCGCCCCTGAAGGGGAACGGCGGGGGCTGCGCCCCGCAGTTCCCCTTCAGCCTGTGGTCCCGGTCAGAACGACGACTCGTCCAGGTCCATCAGGTCCAGCTCGACCGCCTCGGCGAGCTTGCGCGCGCCGGTGACGCCCGGCAGGACGTTCGCGGCGAAGAACGTGGCCGCCGCGATCTTGCCGGTGTAGAACGCGCGGTCCTTCGCCGAGGCCGTCTGGAGCTTCTCGGCGGCGACGGCCGCGCCCTTCAGGAGCAGGTAGCCGACGACGACGTCACCGGAGGCCATCAGCAGGCGGGTGGTGTTCAGCCCGACCTTGTAGATGTTCCTGACGTCCTGCTCGGTCGCCGCGAGGTCGGTGAGCATCAGGCCGACGATGGCCTCCAGCTCGACGGCTGCCTTGGCGAGGTGCTCACGGGCGCCGGACAGCTCCTCGCCGCCGGTGCCGAGCGCCAGGAACTTCTTGATGTCCTCGGCGAGCGAGTTCAGCGCCGCGCCCTGGTTGCGGACGATCTTCCGGAAGAAGAAGTCCTGGCCCTGGATCGCGGTCGTGCCCTCGTACAGCGTGTCGATCTTCGCGTCGCGGATGTACTGCTCGATCGGGTACTCCTGGAGGAACCCGGAGCCGCCGAAGGTCTGCAGCGACTGGGCGAGCTGCTCGTAGCCCTTCTCGGAGCCGTAGCCCTTCACGATCGGCAGGAGCAGGTCGTTGAGCGCTTCGAGGGCGGTGGCGTCCTCGCCCTCGGCCTCCTTGACCTGGATCTCGTCCTGGATCGCGGCGGTGTGCAGCACCAGCGCGCGCATGCCCTCCGCGTACGCCTTCTGCGTCATCAGCGAGCGGCGCACGTCCGGGTGGTGCGTGATGGTGACCTTGGGCGCGGTCTTGTCCATGAACTGCGCGAGGTCGGGACCCTGGACGCGCTCCTTGGCGTACTCCAGCGCGTTCAGGTAGCCCGTGGAGAGCGTGGAGATCGCCTTCGTGCCGACCATCATGCGGGCGAACTCGATGATGCGGAACATCTGGCGGATGCCGTCGTGCTTGTCGCCGACGAGCCAGCCCTTGGCGGGGTGGCGGTCGCCGAACGTCATCTCGCAGGTGTTGGAGGCCTTGAGGCCCATCTTGTGCTCGACGTTCGTCGCGTACACGCCGTTGCGCTCGCCCAGCTCGCCGGACTCGAAGTCGAACTCGTACTTCGGTACGAGGAAGAGGGACAGGCCCTTGGTGCCGGGTCCCGCGCCCTCGGGGCGGGCAAGCACGTAGTGGAGGATGTTCTCCGACATGTCGTGCTCACCGGACGTGATGAAGCGCTTCACGCCCTCGATGTGCCAGGAGCCGTCCTCCTGCTGGACCGCCTTGGTGCGGCCGGCGCCGACGTCCGAACCGGCGTCCGGCTCGGTGAGCACCATGGTGGAGCCCCACTGCCTGTCCACGGCGATCTTCGCGATGTGCTTCTGGACCTCGTTGCCCTCTTCGAAGAGGATGCCCGCGAACGCGGGGCCCGAGCAGTACATCCAGACCGCCGGGTTCGCGCCGAGGATCAGCTCCGCGTACGCCCAGATCAGGGAGCGGGGAGCGGTGGTGCCGCCGATCTCCTCGGGCAGGCCGAGCCGCCAGTACTCGGAGTCCATGAAGGCCTGGTAGGACTTCTTGAAGGACGCCGGCACGGGCGCGGTGTTGGTCTCCGGGTCGAAGACCGGCGGGTTGCGGTCGGCGTCCGTGAAGGACTCCGCCAGCTCGTTCTCCGAGAGGCGGGTCAGCTCTTCGAGGATGCTCTTGGCGGTCTCGGTGTCCATCTCCGCGAACGGGCCGGTGCCGTACAGCTTGTCGCGCCCGAGTACCTCGAAGAGGTTGAACTCGATGTCGCGGAGATTCGACTTGTAGTGCCCCATGGCGACGGCTCCGTTAAGGGATCGGGGAGGTGGTGATTCCTCGTACCTGGTTCGGGCTACGTGGTGCCAGTCCGGTGCGCATCTGGTTCACGTACCAACTAGTAGCTACGATGATGCTACCCGTCGGTAATAAGAAGCAACCCCTGTTTGCCCAAGTGTGAGCAGGGTCTACATTCGGCTGCGAGTCGACGGGTCCGCCACCTGTTCGAGGAAATCCGCCAGTGGCGACCTTGGGCCCCCGTGCCGTCGGTACTCTTGCCCCCATGTACGGCTATGACCAGAACGTGGGACCGGGGCAGCAGCAGTACGCGCAGTCCCAGCCGCCGCCGCAGCAGCAGATGCCCGGTGGGGTCGGCGGGGTCGGCGGGTACGGCCAGCAGCCGCCGCTCTACCCGGAGCCGTCGCCGCCGTCGCTCGCGGACGCGGTGCGCGCGTTCACCACGGGGTCGCTGACCCCCGAGGACTTCCAGCAGGTCTTCGCCACGTCCAAGGTCTACTGCCCGCGGGGCGACAATCCCGGGTTCCTGGCGCTGCACAACACGCAGCAGCCCGTCATCCCGATGTTCACCTCGCTCAAGGAGCTGCGCCGGTACGCGGGCAAGGAGTCCAAGTACTTCGTGATCACCGGGGCCGAGGTGATCGACCTGCTTCCGACGGGGTACGGCTTCGTCCTCGACATGGAGGGTGAGCACCGCATCGTCTTCGACGCGAAGGCGGTCGAGCAGATGGTGGACTTCGCGATGCGCCGGATGTACGGCTGAGTCCTTCGCCGGTGGGCCCGGCGGGCTCGGGGTGGTCCGGGTGCGTTGTGAGCCGCGCCCCAGAAGGGGCGCGGGGAACTGCGCGACCAGCCACAGGACACCCGTACCCGCCCACCTCACCCCAGCCACGCCAGGACGCCTGGAGGGAATTCCCTCCAGGCGTTCCGCGTTCCGGGTGGCAAGAAGTTCTACGTTCAACTAAACTCCGAGCACAAGGAGGTACCGACATGCCTGCAGTGACCGTCGAGAACCCGCTGACCCTGCCCCGTGTGGCGGCATCGGCAGAGGCCGTCGCCCGTCCCGTGCTCACCGTGACCACCGCGCCGAGCGGTTTCGAGGGTGAGGGCTTCCCGGTCCGACGCGCGTTCGCCGGGATCAACTACCGCCATCTCGACCCGTTCATCATGATGGACCAGATGGGTGAGGTGGAGTACGCGCCGGGAGAGCCGAAGGGCACGCCCTGGCACCCGCACCGCGGCTTCGAGACCGTGACCTACATCATCGACGGCGTCTTCGACCACCAGGACTCCAACGGCGGCGGCGGCACGATCACCAACGGCGACACCCAGTGGATGACGGCGGGCTCGGGCCTGCTGCACATCGAGGCCCCGCCGGAGTCGCTCGTCGTGTCGGGCGGTCTCTTCCACGGGCTCCAGTTGTGGGTGAACCTGCCGGCCAAGGACAAGATGATGGCGCCGCGCTACCAGGACATCCGCGGTGGTTCGGTCCAGCTGCTCAGCACCGCCGACGGCGGCGCGCTCCTGCGGGTCATCGCCGGTGAGCTGGACGGGCACGAGGGTCCCGGCATCACGCACACGCCGATCACCATGGTCCACGCGACCGTCACGCCGGGCGCCGAGCTGACCCTTCCGTGGCGCGAGGACTTCAACGCCCTCGCGTACGTGATGGCCGGCCGCGGCAGTGTCGGAGCGGAGCGTCGTCCGGTCCACACGGGGCAGACGACCGTCTTCGGCGAGGGTTCCTCGCTCACGATCCGCGCGGACGAGAAGCAGGACGCGAACACTCCGGACCTGGAGGTCGTCATCCTGGGCGGTCGCCCGATCCGTGAGCCGATGGCCCACTACGGCCCGTTCGTGATGAACACCCGTGACGAGCTCCAGCAGGCCTTCGAGGACTTCCAGAAGGGCCGCCTGGGCACGGTCCCGGCGGTGCACGGCATGTCGGAGGGCGGGCTCTAGAGCTCACCGGGAACGACGAGAGGGGCCCCGTCCGCACCGGACGGGGCCCCTCTCGTCATACGCCGCCCGTCTCCCCGTCGGCCCCCGCACCGTCCTCGTACAGCTCGAACCAGATGCTCTTGCCCTCGCCCCGCGGGTCGACCCCCCACGCGTCGGCGAGCAGTTCGGTGAGGACCAGGCCCCGGCCGGAGGACGCCAGTTCGCCCGGGTGGCGCCGGTGGGGGAGGTCGTCGCTGCCGTCCGTCACCTGGATCCGTATCCGGCGGGCGCCCGCGGTGCCCGTCATCTCGGCGACGAGGAGCGCGTCCGCGTCCGTGTGGACGAGTACGTTCGTGACCATCTCGGAGACCAGCAGGACCGCCGAGTCGACCTGGTCGACGGTGGGCCAGTCGTGCAGGAACTCCCGCAGTTGCTGCCGTGCCAGCGCGACCTTCTGGGGCTCGGCCTGCGCGACGGTCAGCATGGTGCGCCGTACGGTGGTCCGCGTGGTCACCGAGGCGTCGGGATCACAGCCCTCCTCCCCCGCCCGGCACAGCAGCAGCACCGCGATGTCGTCCTCGCGCCGGTCCGCCAGGGGACCTGTCGTGTGGTGCGAGGAGGGCCCGTGCACGGCCCGGACCAGCGCGTCGGCGAGCACCTCCATGTCGCCGTCGTGGCTCTCCAGGATCTTGCGGATCCTGAGCCAGCCGGTCTCCAGGTCGTGCCCGCCGGTCTCGATCAGCCCGTCCGTGCAGATCAGCATCGTCTCGCCGGGCTCCAGCACGAGCCGCGTCGTCGGATAGTCGGCGTCCGGGTCGATGCCCAGCGGCAGTCCGCCCGCGGTGGGCCGGGTCAGCACGGTCCCGTCCGCCATGCGTATCGCCGGGTCCGGATGCCCGGCCCTGGCTATCTCCAGCACCCCGCTCTCCGGATCCACCTCCACGTACAGGCAGGTCGCGAAGCGCAGGTCCGCGATCTCGTCGTCGGAGGTGATCCCGTACAGGAAGCGTGAGGCGCGGGAGAGGACCGCGTCCGGGCGGTGCCCCTCCGAGGCGTACGCCCGCAGCGCGATCCGCAGCTGGCCCATCAGCCCCGCCGCGCGTACGTCGTGGCCCTGGACGTCGCCGATGACCAGCGCGAAGCGACCGCCCCCGGGACTGGTCCGCGAGGTGCCGCCGGGCAGCGGGATCATGTCGTACCAGTCGCCACCCACCTGGAGCCCGCCGCCCGTGGGCACGTACCGGGCGGCGACGCTCATGCCGGGGATCTTCGGCCCCAGGGTGGGCAGCATCGAGCGCTGGAGCCCGTCGGTGAGTTCCCGCTCGGACTCGGCGACCCCGGCCCGCGAGAGGGCCTGCGCCAGCATCCGCGCCACCGTCGTCAGCACGGACCGCTCGTCGGGCGTGAAGGTGACCGGATACGTGAAGGCCGCCATCCACGCGCCCATCGTGCGCCCCGCCACCGTGAGCGGCAGAAACGCCCAGGACTCCCGGCCGAAGCCCTCGGCGAGCGGCCAGGCGGCCGGATAGCGGCCGCGGTAGTCGTCCGGGGAGGACAGATAGACCGCGCGACCGGTGCGGACGACCTCCGCGGCCGGATAGTCCGTCTCCAGCGGCATGTGCGAGAACGGCTCCTCGTCACCCGGCTGCTGCCCGAAGTGGCCGATGACGGTGAGCCGGTCGGCCTCCGCGCCGAAGACCGCGAGTCCGTCCGGCGAGAATCCGGGCATCGACAGGCCGGCCGCGACCCGCAGCACTTCCTCCGTGTTCCGTGCCTCGGCCAGCGCGCGCCCCGCGTCCAGCAGGAACGCCTCGCGTGAGCGCCGCCAGTCACCGGTCACGGGCGTACGCGCCGCGGCGCCCGGCGACGGCTCGGTGACCTCCTGGAGGGTGCCGATCAGCTGGTACGCCCCGGTGTTCGGGTCGATCGAGGGCTTGGAACGGCTGCGTACGGTACGGAGCACGCGGCCCTGGACGTCCATGACCCGCAGCCGCAGCTCGGCGAGCGTTCCCTCGGCGGCGGCGAGCTGGACGACGCCGTTGACCTCGTTCCAGTCGACAGGGTGGAAACGGGCCCGTACGCCTGCCTCCGTCAGCACGGTCGGCTGCGAGAGCAGGCCGAGAAGCCGGGAGGCCTCGGCATCGAGAGTGACCTTCCCGGCGGCGTCGTCCCACCTCCACAGGCCGGTGGCGAGGGTGACGAGGACATCCCCCACGGACGGAAGGGGATCACCTGTGCGCATTGACCCACTGTATGAACAGGTGAACGAAGGGTGCCACCGCGGCCCTGCGAACTATTGCGGACGGCGATCACGGGGCGGCCGGTACGCTTGCACGTGTTTCACGTGAAACATGTCCCCGACCGCTAAGACTGGATGAACGACGATGCATCGGTACAGGTCCCACACCTGCGGCGAGCTCCGCGCCTCTGACGTCGGCACCGACGTCCGGCTGAGCGGCTGGCTGCACAATCGGCGAGACCTGGGCGGCATCCTCTTCATCGATCTGCGCGACCACTACGGCATCACGCAGCTCGTCGCCCGCCCCGGCACCCCCGCGTACGAGGCCCTCGACAAGGTCTCCAAGGAGTCCACCGTCCGGGTCGACGGCAAGGTCGTCTCCCGCGGCGCGGAGAACGTGAACACGGAGCTGCCGACCGGTGAGATCGAGGTCGAGGTGAGCGAGGTCGAGCTGCTCGGCGCCGCCGCCCCGCTGCCCTTCACGATCAACACCGAGGACGGGGTGAACGAGGAGCGGCGCCTGGAGTACCGCTTCCTCGACCTGCGCCGCGAGCGCATGCACCGCAACATCCTGCTGCGCACGTCGGTCATCTCCGCCATCCGGCACAAGATGACGACGCTGGGCTTCAACGAGATGGCGACCCCGATCCTCAGCGCCACCTCTCCCGAGGGCGCGCGCGACTTCGTGGTCCCCTCCCGCCTCAACCCGGGCCGTTTCTACGCCCTGCCGCAGGCCCCGCAGCAGTTCAAGCAGCTGCTGATGATCTCGGGCTTCGACCGGTACTTCCAGATCGCGCCCTGTTTCCGTGACGAGGACGCCCGCGCGGACCGCTCGCCGGGCGAGTTCTACCAGCTCGACGTGGAGATGTCCTTCGTCGAGCAGGAGGACGTCTTCCAGCCGATCGAGAAGCTCATGACCGAGCTGTTCGAGGAGTTCGGCAACGGCCGGAACGTCACCTCCCCCTTCCCGCGGATCCCGTTCCGCGAGTCGATGCTGAAGTACGGCTCCGACAAGCCGGACCTGCGGGCCCAGCTGGAGCTCGTCGACATCACCGACATCTTCGAGGGCTCGGAGTTCAAGGCCTTCGCGGGCAAGCACGTACGGGCCCTGCCGGTGCCGGACGTGGCCGCGCAGTCCCGCAAGTTCTTCGACCAGCTCGGGGACTACGCGGTCTCGCAGGGCGCGAAGGGCCTGGCCTGGGTGCGGGTGGCCGAGGACGGTTCTCTGACGGGCCCGATCGCCAAGTTCCTGACCGAGGAGAACGTCGCCGAGCTGACGAAGCGCCTGTCGCTCGCGGCCGGCCACGCGGTGTTCTTCGGCGCGGGCGAGTTCGACGAGGTCTCCAAGATCATGGGCGCGGTACGCGTCGAGACCGCCAAGCGCGCCGGGCACTTCGAAGAGGGCGTCTTCCGCTTCTGCTGGATCGTCGACTTCCCGATGTACGAGAAGGACGAGGAGAGCGGGAAGATCGACTTCTCGCACAACCCGTTCTCGATGCCGCAGGGCGGTCTGGAGGCCCTGGAGACCCAGGACCCGCTGGACATCCTGGGCTGGCAGTACGACATCGTCTGCAACGGTGTCGAGCTGTCCTCCGGCGCCATCCGGAACCATGAGCCGGAGATCATGCTCAAGGCCTTCGAGATCGCGGGCTACGACCGGGACACCGTCGAGGAGCAGTTCGCGGGCATGCTGCGCGCGTTCCGCTTCGGCGCCCCTCCGCACGGCGGTATCGCCCCCGGCGTCGACCGCATCGTCATGCTCCTCGCCGACGAGCCGAACATCCGGGAGACCATCGCGTTCCCGCTGAACGGCAACGCGCAGGACCTGATGATGGGCGCGCCCACCGAGCTGGACGAGACGCGGCTGCGTGAGCTGCACCTCTCGGTGCGCAAGCCGGTGAACCCGGCGAAGTAGGCCCGTCCGTCCGGGCCGCGCCGACCGACGTCACGCATCTGTGGGGCGGTGCCACCTCTGGACGAGGTGGCACCGCCCCACAGCCGTTCACCGGCCGGGCCGCTCGTTCTCGTCCTCGCCCTCGTCCACACGTGGCGGGAGGGGCGGGAGCGGCGGGAGCCGTAGGTCGGCCGGGGCCGGGCCCTCGTCGTGGCTCCGGGCGTAGCGGTGCATGCGCACCTCCAGGTTCATACGCCGGGACTCCTTGCTGAGGCGGCGCTTCTCACGACGCCCGGCCTCGTCGTCGTCCAGCTCCTGGTACCGGCGACGGCTCTCCCAGAAGGCGCGCTCCCGGGCGGCTGCTGCCTCACCGGGCGTGACGGCGGCGAGGTCGCCACGACTGCCGTCGAGTTCGTCCGACTCGCCTGTCTCGCCTGACTCGCTTGCCATGAGGCACACAGTGGCATGGATAGGCGATGACGACGAGTGAACCCGCGACTGCGCCCATACGGGTGATAAGGGTTTTTCCCGGGACGTAGAGTTCCGGACAGTACGCGCCTGTCGTGACCTTCAGTAACCGAAGCGTGGCGGAATCGGGCCCTGATCGCCACCGCCGTGCGGGCACTGCCCCGACGCTGACCGCGCCCCCTCCGCACGCTCCCCACAGTCGCGCAGCGTGACGTCACTTACCGGCCATACACCTCATTGACCGCGAAGTGCCCCTCCCAGCACGCTCCTCCAGCACGAGGTCTCCCCGCTTCCGGGGCGACCTGGGAGGGGCCCCAGGATGCCCGGGGCCGGACGAGAGGAAGACCAACGATGGCCCGTAGCGCGGAGAACCAGCACAAGCCGGTCCGCAAGTCGCTCACCGAGCGCACCCATGACGAACTGGAGATCGCAGGGTTCGACGAGGTCGAGACCCCCGAGGCGGACATCGTGAGCCTCGGCGGCGCCAGCTACACCAAGATGCTCGGCAAGATCTACGCCTGATCCCTGACCGCTGTTCCCTGACCGTTCCCTCGGGGCCCCGGTGTGCGAGAAGCCGGGGCCCCGGCCCCCGAGTTCTGTCGTGCCGGACCCCGGAGAGCCCGTCGATGCAGCGCATCACCTCGGAACTGCCCTACTTGGACCAGGCAGGTCATGTCTACGTGCCGCTCGCCGGACCGGCACGGTCCTGTCTGAAGCTCAACCGTCACGCGTCCCGTGTGTGGCGCGAGGCCCTGCGCCGCCCCGTGGACCTCGACACCCTGCCCGCACCGGACCGCGACTTCCTGCTCGGTCTCGTCCGGGGCGGCACCCTGCACACCGCACCCGTGTCAGCGACGGCGTCCGCGACGGCGTCAGTGACGGCTTCCGCGACGGAGGGGGTGTGAGATGGGCACGCTGACACCGCCGGCCATCGCCTTCGTCAACCCCTCGGTCGGCTTCTCCGACCGCCGTAAGTCCAAGCCCATCGGGCTGGCGTACATCATGGCCTACCTGGAGAAGGCCGGCTTCCCCAGCTCGGGCTTCGACTTCGGGGACTCCGAGGACGACGCCGTCGAACTGGCCGCGCTCTACGGACTCGACCGCTTCGACGTCGTCGGGTTCTCCGTCTACAACGAGTCGTTCCGCGCCGCGGTCGCCATGGCCGACTGGATCAGGAGCCGTCGACCGGAGTGCCTGATCGTCCTCGGCGGCCCGCACGCCACCGCCGTGCACGAGCACATCCTGCGCCGCCACCCCTGCGTCGACGTCGTGGTCCGGCGCGAGGGCGAGGAGGCGATGCTCGAACTGGTCCGCGGCCTCGACGACCGCGCCAAGCTGACCACGATCAGGGGCACCACCTGGCGCGCTCCCGACGGCGACGGCGACGGCGACGGAGACGGCGACAGCGACGGAGACGGCGGTGGCAATGGCGGTGGCGGTGGCGGTGGCAATGGTGGTGGTGGTGGCAATGGCGGTGGCGGTGGCGGCCTCCTGGTCAACGAGGACCGGGACTTCGTACCCGACCTCGATCAGATCCCGTTCCCCGACGCCGAGTTCGTCTCGCACTCCGGCTACCCCGATCTCACGTACTACGACGAGGTGCAGGGCCGGCTGAAGGCCGCGCTGACGATCTGCAGCAGCCGCAGCTGCCCGTACGACTGCTCGTTCTGCGGGGTGCTCACCATCGGCCGCAAGTACCGCTCGCGCGAGGCGGAGCGGGTCGTCGCCGAGCTGCTCCACTTCCGTGCGCGGCACGGCGTCCACTACGAGCACGTGTACTTCAGCGACGCCAACTTCTTCGTCTCGCCGACCCGTGCCCTGGAGGTCGCCGAGGCGCTGTACGAGGCCGACCCGCAGGTCACCTTCAGTTTCGGCACCCGGGTCAACCAGATCCTCAAGGCCGCCGAAGTCCTGCCCCGGCTCAAGGAACGCGGCCTGCGGTTCATCGAGCTGGGCATCGAGTCCGCCTCGGAACCGGTGCTGGAACGGCTCGCCAAGCATGTGAAACCCGAGGTCAACGTGGCGGCCGTACGCCTGTTGAAGCGCCTCGGCATCGAGATCTCCCTCGACTTCATCATGCTGGACCCGGCCACCACCCTGGCCGACATCCGCGCCAACATGGAGTTCCTGCGCGAGACGGGCTTCTACGACTACGTGCCGCACGACCACCTCTACACCGCGCTCGTGCTCTACGAGGGCACACCGATCCGCGACTTCTACGCCCGGCGGCTCGGTGTCGTCTTCGACCCGGACGAGCTGCCGAGCCCTTTCACGCTCTTCGAACTGCCCGAGGTACAGCGGTTCAGCGACACTTTGAGGGCCTTCCGCAGGCAGTGGCAGGACCGGATCGACGGGGCGTTGGCGCAGGGGGAACTCGCGCTCGCCTCCATCGGGGACGGCCCGGGTCTCCCCAGGGCATCGCACGCCGGGCTGCAGCTGGACGTCGTGTCGCTGCGCCACGCGCCCAACCTCCTCACGGAACGCCTGCTGGAGGACGCCGAAGCAGGCTTCCCCCTGCTGGACGCGGGCGGCCTCGAAGCGGTGCTGCCCCACCCGGGACACGACCGCGTCCCGCTGCACGACCTGATCGAACGCACCGAGGCCGTGGCGCGGGAGGCGGGCTTCGCGCGGGCCCCGGGCGCCGTCGGCCCGCACGGGAGGGACTAGCGCATGGAAAGCACCGACCACACCCCCACAGCCACAGCCACAGCTACAGCTACAGCTACAGCCCTAGCCCCAGCGACCGGCACGCGGGTCCCGGTCCCCGAACCGGGGCCGCCCGGTGTCCGCGGGATCTGTTTCAGCTGCGACTCGATCAAGGACATGGACATCGCGGAGGAGGTGGCCACCAGGCTCGGCGCCACAGCCACAGCCACAGCCACAGCCCCGGCCCCGGCCCCGGCCCCGGCGACAGCCACCTGGTACAGCGTCGGCATCCTCGCCACGGACCAGGAACTGGCCCTGCGCTGCGCCGACTTCTGCCGTCGGCACGGGCTGCACGCGCTGTTCCACCCCCTCGACCTGGACGTGTGCGGCACCGACCCGCTCGACGACCGGCTGCTGCGCCTGCTCGGCCGGCGCGCCGACGAACTCGACTCGCCCTGGCTCAACATCGACCTGGCGATGTGGGTCCGCCAAGGGGAGACCCTGCTGGAGTCCCTGGTGCCCATGCCGCTCGTCGACGAGGCGGTCGACTGGGCGGTGGACCGTGTCAAGCACGCCCAGGACGTCATCGGCCGACCGCTGACCATCGAGAACGCGCCCTACCCCTTCGTGGTCGGCGACCAGGACATCCTCACCCTGATGACGCGCATCGCGGAACGCGCCGACTGCCTGATGACCATCGACGTCGGACACCTCTACGGGCTGCGGGTGCAGCGGGGGCTGCCGCCGGTGCTGCCGAGCGACGACGACATCGCCTGGGACCGGGTCGTCGAGGCGCACATGAGCGGCACGTTCGTCCGGCGCTTCGAGGGCGGGGTGCGCCTGGTCGACGACAAGCACGACTGGCCGGTCGGCGACGAGGTGTGGGAACTCGCCGACGCGCTGCTCCCCCGCGCTCCCCGGCTGCGCTCGGTGATGGCCGAGGCGGAGGGCATGAGCGCCGACGAACTGACCGAGAGCGTACGGCGCTTCGCCCGCCGGGCCGACCACTGGTGGAGCACCCCGTGACCCGAGACGCACTTGACCACGTCAGGCCCGACCACGTCAGGCTCGACTACGCCAGGCTGACCGACACGACCTGGCGCATCCTCAACGCGACCCCGGGCCGCCGTGCCGAACTGCTCGACACACTGCCCCCGGCCGAGCGCGCGGTCGTCGCCGAGGGCACCAGCGGGCCGGGCTTCGACATGGAGCAGGCCCGGCGTCGCAAGACCGTCGCCAACGTGCTGAACGTCAGCTTCCCGGTCACCTTCTTCGCGTACTACGGGCGGACCGGCGCGGAAGGCCTGCACACCTTCCTGGACAGCGAGTTCTGGCAGCGGCGTCCCGCCCAGCCCGGGTCCGTCTTCCCGCCCGCGGCCACCGCGTCGGCCGCCTTCGCCGGGTACCTGCGCGCGTCCGACTGGATCGCCCGGCAGGAGGACTGGGTCGGCGAAGCCTTCGCCTTCGAGGACGCCCACCTCTTCGGCGGGGCGACGACGGACGCGTACCGGGACTGTGCCGGTCGTCCCCGGCTGGTGGCGGGCGCCTGGACGGCGGAGGCCACGTTCGACGTACCCGCGTACGGCAGGCTGCTGCGTGAGCGGGGCACCGTCGATCCCTGGCCCGAGGCCCTGCTGCTGGTGAAACGCCGTCCCGCGCCGCTCGCCGTCATCTCGCTCCCGGCCGGTGAACGCGTCCGCCGGGTACGCCTGACGGGTGACACGGTCGCCGCACTGCGCTGGCTCTGGGACACGGGAGCGCACATGCCGGAGGGCGCCGCCGGGACACCCGCCTACGTCAGGGCGGTCGGCGCCGGACTGGTGGACGGGGCCGCCAGGTGACCTCCCCTACGTCCCAGGGCCTCCGTCGGGTCCGGCGCGGCTATCTGCTGGTGTCCGGCCTCGACTACTTCGCCGACATGCTCCTCACCGTGACGTCGGTCCTGCTGCTGCAGTCGCTGGGCATGGGTTCCGGTGCGGTGTTCGCCCTGATCGCCGCGGTGTGGATCGTCGAAGGGGTCTCCGAGATCCCCACGGGCGTCCTCGCCGACCTGCTCGGCCGTCGCGTCTCGGTCGCGATCAGCTTCGTACTGCGGGCGGTCGGCTACAGCGCCCTGTTCTTCAGCGGCAGCGTGTACGTCGCCGCCGCCGGGGTCCTCCTCGCCGCGCTGGGCGGCACCTTCGCGTCCGGCGCCCTGGAGGCCTGGGCCGTGGACGAGACCGGGGCCAGGGACCCGGGCGCCCTGGACCGTCTCTTCGCCCAGGGCAAGATCGCCGAGAACGCCGGCCTCGTACTGGGCACGCTGACCGGCGCCGCACTGGGCACGCTGGACCTGGCACTGCCCCAGATCGTCGCGGGCGTCTCCTGCGCGCTGGCGGCCGTACTGTCCCTGCGGCTCATGACCTGCCGCCCGAATCCGGAGCGCACCGGCCCCGGCACCGGCTCCGGCCCCGGCACCGGCCCCGGTCCCGGTCCCCGCGAGGGCTTCGCCCCCCGCCTGCGGGAGTCGTTCGGGGAGGTCATGGCCGGGACCCGGCTCACCCTGCGCGGCGACAGGGTACTGATCGCCCTGATCGCGGCCACCGCACTGCTGTGGCTGTTCCGGGGCATCCCCGGCGTGCAGTGGACGGTCGTGTACGAGGGACTCGTCGGCGGCGATCTGCTGGTGCTCGGCGCGATGCGCAGCGTCGGCTCGCTGCTGGAGATCCCGTTGCTCGGCTGGACCATGAGCCTGCAGAAACGCCGGGCCGCCGCGCGCCGGACCGTCATCGTCACCGCGTCCACGACCGGCGCGCTGGCGCTCGTCTGCGCCGCCGCCGTGCGGGAACCGGCCGTTTCGATCGTCTGTTACGTCTGCTTCTCCACGGCGTTCGGCCTGTGCATGCCCGGCGTCCGGGCGGCCATGAACGAACGGATCGACAGCGGGCACCGCGCCACCGTGCTGTCGGTGGCCTCGCTGTTCAACAGCCTGTTCACCGGCGGCGGCCTGATCCTGACCGGCCTGGCCGTGGGCGACCTAGGCAGCGCGGCCGTGGCCTGGCCGCTCGCCGCGGCGGGCTTCGGGGTGGCGGGGCTGTGGGTGGCCTCGCTGGCCGTACGGGAGGGGGCGGCGCCACCCGAGGGACCGACCCCGCCGATGGCGGAGCCGACGGCGGCGAAACCGACGACGGGACCTCAGGAGGTGCCCGCGCCATGACCGCCGTCCACCCGGCCCCCGCGGCCCCGGCCCACATCGAGGATCTGCTCGCCGATCTCCAGCTGGAGCGCGCCGGGCTGCCCGGCCGGGATCCGGTTCCGGCGGCCCGGCGGGCCCGGCAGGCCGCCGACGAGCTGGCCGGCCTGGGCCTTTCCCGGTTCGTGGCCGAACTCCTGGGGGAGTCGGCACCCGTGCCCGCCCCCGGGGCCGTACTCGACCTGGAGGCCGACGAGGAGGGCCGGCGGGCCTCGTACGAGATCTGGTGTGCCGAGGCGCGTGAGCTGACCGGGGAGGTCTGGCGGTGGCTGACCGACCGCCGCCGCGCAGCCGCCGCCGAATCCCCTGGCCACGGTGAACTGCCTTGGTGGTGCGGGGAGTCGGCGCTCCCGTTGCCCAGCGACTCCGTACGGCGGCTCGCCGAGGTGGCGGCCCCGGTGCCGGATCTGTCGGAGACCGCCGAGGCCTGGGCCCGCCCGGCCGGACTGCGCGGCCCGGCCACAGCCGAGTACAACTGGCGCTTTCTGCTGCTCGGCAAGGGCCTGCGCGGGCGGCCGGGCGGGGCACTGCCCCCGCTGAACGAGCTGATCACCCGGCTCGTCGGGGAGGCGCGGCGGCACGGGCTGCTGCCGCCCGGTCACCGGGTGCGGGTGCTGCGGCGCCCGAACACCCCGTCCATGGTCATGCCCGTACGGCTGCCCGGTGCCTCGCTGCTCTCTCTGCCGACCGCGGTCACTCCGGTGACGGTCCAGTACCTGCAGCACGAGCTGGCCCATCTAGCCGAGCATGCGGCGCGCCCGGCGGGGGCGCCGCTGGCCGACCGGTGGACGTTCGATCCGCTGCGGTCGGAGGGCTGGGCCCTGCTGCTGGAGCAGTCGGCCGGGTCGACGGCGTTTCTCGCCCGGCTGGGGATCGACGAGGAGACCGCCGCGGTCCTCGCCCGCTTCTTCGCCGAGGAGGAGCACTTCAGCCGTGGCCTGATGGCGGCGGACCTGGCCCTCGACACGGACCTCGCGGGCTGCCGGACGTCGGCCGAGGCACTGGAGGCCGCGTCGGCGGTGGCCGCCGGCACCGGACTGCGGTGGGCTCCGGAACTGCTCCTGCTGCGGCAGACCCGCGTCCTGCACTGGCGTTCCTACCTGGCGGGTTACGCCTGGCGGGACACCGTCCGCGCGGGACTCGTCGCCCGCTTCGGCGCGGGCTGGGCGGACAGGGCGGAGGCCTGGGCGCTGTTGCGGGGCGCGCTGGCCCGTACCGGGCCGGTGGCGGGATCGGCCGCCGGATTCCTGGCGGCGCTGACCGCGCGCGCACCGGCCTCACTGGACGCCCGAGTCGCAGGAGCCGTACACGTTCCGAGTCCATGAGCACGAGCATGAGCATGAGCACGAGGAGGCACGATGACGGTGACAGTTGGCTCGGCCGGCTCTGCGGAGGCGGCGGAGGCTGAGGCTGAGGAGGCGGCGGAGAACGAGGTGGGGGCCGGGCCGCGGGACGCGCTGCGGCTGCTCTGCCGTGACCCCCGTACCGCGGACGGCCTGCCGTGGGGGAGGGCCCACGCCGTCTTCGATGCCTCGCCGGACGTCGCCGAGGTCGTCGCCCGACAGGACCTGGAGGACTGGCTGGACTGCGGCCTGCTCCACTACCCGGTGCTGAACGCGATGCGCGGCGGCACCCCGGTACCGCCCGAGGAGCTGACCCGGGTCCTGCACGTGTCCGGCGACCCCCGGGGCGGTTACGTGGACGGGGCGAAGGTCCGGTCCCAGCTGGCGGCCGGGGCGACCGTGGTCGTGCAGAACCTGCACGAGTGGCACCGCCCCGCACAGCGACTGTGCCGACGCCTCGCGCGACTGTTCTCGGCCAGAGCCGGGGCCGTGGCGTTCTGGACGCGGGCGGGGGAGGACGGCCTGCGCGTCCACCGGGACGACGGCCATCTGTTCGTCGTCCAGATCACCGGGACCAAGCGCTGGTACCTGTACGACACTCCGCGCGAGGCGGCCGACTGGCGCCCCGGATACGTACCGGAACAGGCCGTTGCGGGCGCCGAGACCGTTGACCTGCGGCCCGGCCAGGTGCTGTATCTCCCGGAGGGCATCGCCCACCACACCCGCACCCTCGACACGGAGTCCGTGCACGTCACCGTCGCGATCCGGGAACCCGGACTGCGGGACACGGTCGAACTGGCCGTACGCGCCTGTCTCGCGCGCGTTCCGGACCACGCCGCCCTCTCCGGGACCACCGCCGAGCGCGAAGGGGCCGCCGACGACCTGCTCACCCGGCTCGCCGACGCGCTCGGACGGGTGGACCGGGCGGCCCTGGTCCGTGACGTGTCGAGGCGGGCGGCCGAGACGCGCGGGAGCCGCTGAGCCGCGGCCGTCCGGAACCCCCAGCCCGGAGGGTTCGACCGCGGCCGATCAATTCGCGCCACGTTTCGTACGCGAACGGTAATCCACAGTCCGCGCCCACGTTGTTGACAGCGTTCTTACCTAGCTTCCTCGCTCATGACGGAAAACATGACGGAAAGTCAGTCGGTCCAGGGGCCGAAACACAAGCGGAACGTGACGCGGCGCAAGGTGGTCGTGGCAGGTGGCGCGGCGGTCGCCGCGGTGGGCGTGGGCGGCACGATCGCTGCGACCGCGAACGCCGGCCAGACGGCCGCGAGCGCGAAGGGCGCGTCGGCGAGCGCCACGTCGACCGCCGCGGAGGGCTGCTACAAGCTCACCTCGGAGACCACCGAGGGGCCGTACTACATCGATGCCGACAAGCTCCGGCAGGACATCACCGAGGACAGAGAGGGCATCGCGATGACCCTCCGCCTCAAGGTGATCGACAACGAGACCTGCAAGCCCGTCAAGAACGCCGCGGTGGACATCTGGCACTGTGACGCGCTGGGTCTCTACTCCGGTTACGAGGACCTCTCCGGCGGTGGCGGCGGTGGCGGCACACCGCCCAGCGGAACGCCCACCGACGTGCCCTCCGGCACCCCGACCGGCTCGCCGACCGGTCCCCCGCCCGGCGGTGGCGGTGGCGGCCACCAGGAACCCACCGACGACAAGCGCTACCTGCGTGGCACGTGGAAGACGGACAAGCAGGGTTTCGTCACCTTCAGGACGGTCTTCCCCGGCTGGTACCAGGGGCGTTGTGTCCACATCCACACCAAGGTGCATGTCGGCGGCACCTGGACGGACGCCGGTTACGAGGGCGGGAACACCTGTCACACCGGCCAGTTCTTCTTCGACGAGGAGTCGGTGCTCGCCTCGGCGGAGGTCGAGCCGTACTCCACGTCGACGACCGAGCGCACGACGCTCACCGAGGACACGATCTACGACCAGTCCGGTACGGCCGGCGGTCTCCTCAAGCTCAAGTACAAGAAGAACGCCATCGCGAAGGGTGTGCTCGGCACCATCACGATGGGCGTCGACCCGGACACGACGCACGAGGGCACGGACGACGCGGTGCAGCCGGGTGCGACGGCGTCGGCGTCGGCTTCGGTGAGTTGAGCGGGTGACCGCCGGCTGAGTCGGCTGCACGGGAACGCGCACGGAGAATGGGCCCGGGACGAAGGAAATCCCGGGCCCATTGGGGTGATCAGGTGATCAGGTGACCCACAGGGTGTTCGTCGAGTGCGCACAGCACCAGGGCGTCTGATGGCAGGTGCGAGGGTGAGAACACCCCGCGGGACGCCGGCGGCGCCGGACGAGATCACCGGAGGAGAACATGGGATTCGCCGTGCTGCTCGCACTGTTGCTGATCGCCGGAGCGGTGGTCGCGAGGCGCCGCTGGGGCCGGACGCGCGGAATGTCCGTCCTGGACGCGGAGGCCGACGCCAACCGCTGGGTGGTCCGGCTCGGTGCAGGCTTGTCGGCTCTCGACGTACGGACCCGGGCGGGGGCCGACGGGATGGCGGCGCAGTCCCTCGCGGATGCCTCCGAAGGCCTGCGCACGGCCCGGGCCGAACTGGCCACCGCCCGTACGGCGGCCGAGTACGCCCGGGTGACACGGACGGCCGCCGAGGGCCTGGACCATGTCCGCAGCGCTCGTACCTCCCTCGGCCTGGACCGGGCCGACGCGGAGGCCCGGCGGAGTGCTCAGGTGTCGTAGGTGCCGTCCCAGGGCGGGCCGAAGCCGAGGCGGTCCGGGTACAGCTCGGCCCAGGGTTCGCCCTCGTCCTCGCCGGTCAGCAGGCCGAACAGCACGCCGTCGCGGGTGAGCCGGAAGGGCTGGAGCGCGATGTCCGTGTAACGGCGCCGGGGAAGACTGCGGAGCAGCTTCGCGAGATGGGCCTGCGCCTGGGCGAGGACCGAGTCGGGCCCCTGCGGGTTGCGCTGCTGCTGGGCCCAGCTACCGGCGCACCAGATCTCCGAGTCGCGGTAGCGGCCCTCTGTATCGAAGGTATGAAGCACCGTGAAGAGTCGTTTGTGCTCTTCCCAGCCGTCGTCGGGGTGGTAATCCTCGGGGAAGGCATAGGCGACCGACCCCAGGAATTGCCCCTCCGCGTAGTGACCGATGGCATCGGTGCGGTGGCGCGGCTCGTACGCGATCGGGATGACCTGGGGGACTGCCATGACGAAACCATACGGATGAATCGTGCACATGCCAGGAGCGGGGTCCCGTAACGGGGTGCGCGCAACTGGGCGTTACGGCTTCGTTATCCGCTGAGCCAGAACCCAACACCTCGCGTATTCACTCTTGATGCTCATGACCATGATCGACCGCCGTGCGACCAAGCCGTCCCCGACCGCGAGATCCCGCCGTCGTCGCAGAGGCTCCACGGACGGTGGCAGGGGAAAGGGACCCCTGTTGTGGGGCTTGGCGGCGCTGGCGGTGTTATCGACGGCGGCTCTGGCAGTGAGCGGAACGACGCCGGCGGCCTCCACCTCCGACGACTCCGCCGACGAACCGGAGGCGGCGGTCGACGAGTCGAGCCGGCCCTCGCCCGAGAGCGAGCCCAGTGCGAGCCGGGGAAACGAGGAATCACCGGACTCGGCCCCCTCGTCCGCCCCCTCGGCCTCACCCTCCATACCGTCGACGGGGTCTGGCAGGTTCACCACGGCCGGTGGCGGCAGCGGAACCGTGGGAAAGGGCGCCCGCACGCTGCGCTACAAGGTCGTCGTCGAGAACGGTCTCGCGCAGTCGGCGGCGGACGTGGCCGCTCAGGTGGAGGGCGTACTGGCAGACCGACGAGGCTGGACGGCCGACGGCCGGTCGGGCTTCAAGCGGGTCTCGACAGGTTCGGCCGACTTCGTCGTACGGCTGGCCACACCGGGAACGGTGGACGAGATCTGCGGCCGCTACGGCCTGAACACGCGGGGCGAGGTCAACTGCAGTGTGGGCAAGGACGTGGTGGTCAACCTCAAGCGCTGGCTGCTGGCGACCCCGGTCTACGCCGACGACGTGGACGCGTACCGCGCCCTCATCATCAACCACGAGGTCGGCCACTTCCTCGGCCACGACCACGTCACGTGCCCCGGCCCGGGCAAACCGGCCCCGGCGATGATGCAACAGATCAAGGGAATGCGGGGCTGCACCCCGAACGTCTGGCCGTACGACACGAAGGGGCGACTGGTCACGGGGCCGAGGGTGCCGTGAGCGGGGCCTTCGGGGCGACCTGCCCCCGCCCGGTCGGGGCGGGAGCTTTGCCGAGTCATGACGCGGCTAGTCGTCCGTGAAGATCGCGTCGGCGGAGAGGGCGACGACAGCTACGCGCTGCGGAGGGCGCCGGAACGTATGCCGTGGAGGAGGCGGGCGAGGGAGGTGGGGGTGGTGACGAGTTCTATGGAGGGGGCGTCGCTCTCGCGGAGGCGAATGGTGTGGGCCTCGGTGGTGAGTTCGACGCAGGCGTTGCCGTCGCCGCCGCCGGAGAAGGACGACTTCTGCCAGTTGTCGAGGGTCGTCATGGCGCGCCTCACAGCTCCTTCGTCAGCCTGTGGATGAAGTCACGCGACCGTTCGGGTTCGAGCGGCGTCGGCTTCGGCACTCTCATTCGCTGCCGACGGCGCCGCCAGAACGTATGCCCTGGAGGAGGTGGGCGAGGGAGGCGGGGGTGGTGACGAGTTCTGTGGAGGGGGCGTCGCTCTCGCGGAGGCGAATGGTGTGGGTCTCGGTGGCGAGTTCGACGCAGTTGTTGCCGTCGGCGCCGCCGGAGAAGGACGACTTCTGCCAGTTCTTGGGGGTGGGCATGGTGCGCCTCACAGTTCCTTGGCCAGCCGGTGGATGAAGTCACGCGACCGTTCGGGTTCGAGTGACACGGTCTTCACCTTATGAAAGAGGGTTCGCAACGCTGTGAGTTGTGCCTCGGAATCAATGGAGGCGGTTCCGTGGGCGGTATCGCGAAGCGCTGTATCCAGCTTGGGTACCGCGCCACCCGCGTACGCCATTGCGCTCCACGCTCCGCCGAAGTCGTCAAGGTCGAAGGGGATCACGCGAGTAGTGATGTGATCGGCTTCGGAGTATTCCAGGATGCGAGTCAACTGAGCTTGTGTGGCGCTCCGGCTGCCGACTCGGATGCGAAGGGCCGACTCGTGGATCAGCGCTTCGTACGGGATGGGTGTGGGACCGGCAATGATCACCTTGCGTTCCATACGGTGGCCCACTCGCAATTCCAGATCCTTGTGCGGAAGTTCTGGGACGCGGTACGAGAAGAGTCCGCGAGCGTAGTCCTCTGTCTGGAAAAGGCCGGGGACATGCAGGAACTCGACATCGAACCGGTGCGAGGCGTGGTGTTCCAACTCGGCGATGTCCAGGAACGAGACCGGCAGCAGGCCCTGATACTTCTCCCACCAGCCACGGGTCCGGTCAGTTGCCATTGATACCAGGGCATCGATCAACTGGCCGTCGGAACAGGAGTAGATGGCGGCGAGTCGGCGGACGGTGTTCTCGCTCATGCCGACGACTCCGGACTCGATCTGACTCAACCGTGCCGAGTCCGTTCCCAGCGCCGCAGCAGCCTCGCGCCCCTTGAGGCCGACGGCCTCGCGCAGCCTCTGCAACTCGGTGCCGAGGCGCATCTGGCGTGCGGTTGGTTGCCGTCGCCGAGCCATGGATTCTCCTCGTCACAACGGCGGTGCGGGTTGCCTCGTTCGGGGGCAGATTATGACAGCTGGTTGCACGAGACCAACTTTGGTCTCTACCGTCAGTGATGCGACGCACACCCTGCGACATCCCGGGGACTCCGGAAGCGCACCACTCCGTCCTGCCACGACGGCTGCGGCATGCCACTACTCCCCACCTCACCCTCCCCCATTCATGGAACGGAGTTCCCGCATGCCGCAAAACGTCAACGAGCTCGAACCCTGGGAGTACACGCTCAGCATTCCCAACGACCCCCGCGCCGTGACGGTCTGCCGCCGTACCCTCCGCCTCATCCTCACGATCCACGGCCTGATCCGCCTCACCGACGTCGCCGAGCTGCTGGCGACGGAGCTGATCTCCAACGCGGTGTCTCACGCGAAGGGTCCCGCCGCCCTGCGCCTGCGCTGGCGGGACGGGGTCCTGCGGATCGGTGCGTGGGACGGGGACCCTGACCCTCCGCAACCGACGGCTGCCTTCGCGAACTTGGCGGACTCGGCGGAGTCGGAATCGGGCCGAGGCCTCGCCCTCGTCCAGGCCTGCGCGGACGTCTGGGGCTGGTATCCACTGCCGAGGAATGGAAGCGGGGGCAAGTACGTGTGGTGTGACCTGGGCGTCGCGTAGTCCTCGGTTCCGGGTAAGCGAACGGGGTGGTCGGGCACCGTCGTCGTACGGTGTCCGGCCACCCCGGGTGGGAAGTGGGAGGCGCGGCGTCGTTACTCCGGCGCCCCGCCGAAGCGCTCCTTGTACGTTTCCAGGTCCTCGTCCGTGATCTTGGCGAAGAGGACCGGGGGGACCGTGAAGGGGGTGCCCGCGGGGAGCGAGTCCAGGGACTTGGCCTCCTCCTGCGTCACCCACGTCGCCGTGTCGTTCGGGAGGGCGAAGGCCGCGCGCATGGCGGCCGACGAGGACGGGATGAAGGGCTCCGAGACCACCGCGTACAGGTGGATCAGGTTCATCGCCGTGCGCAGGGTGAGCGCCGCGCCCTCCGGGTTCGTCTTGATCTCCAGCCAGGGGGCCTTCTCCTCCAGGTAGGAGTTGCCCGCCGACCACAGGGCGCGCAGGGCAGCCGCCGCCTTGCGGAACTGGAGTGCTTCCATCTGGGTCTCGTAGTCGGCGAGGAGTGACGCGATCTCCTCGCCGAGCTTCGCCTCCACCTCGCCCGCGTCCGCGCCCGCGGGGACGTCGTCGCCGAAGCGCTTGCGCGAGAAGGACAGGACGCGGTTGACGAAGTTGCCGAGGGTGTCGGCCAGGTCCTTGTTCACCGTCGCCGTGAAGTGCTCCCACGTGAACGACGAGTCGTCCGACTCGGGGGCGTTCGCGATGAGGAAGTAGCGCCAGTAGTCGGCGGGGAGGATGTCCAGGGCCTGGTCGGTGAAGACTCCGCGCTTCTGCGACGTCGAGAACTTACCGCCGTAGTACGTCAGCCAGTTGAAGGCCTTGAGCTGGTCGACCTTCTTCCACGGCTCCCGTACGCCCATCTCCGTCGCGGGGAACATCACGCTGTGGAAGGGGACGTTGTCCTTCGCCATGAACTCCGTGTACCGCACGTCCGACGCGCCCGCCGGCTCGTACCACCACGACTTCCAGTCCCGGTTCTCCTCCGGCGCCGCGTCCGCCCACTCCTTCGTCGACCCGATGTACTCGATCGGCGCGTCGAACCAGACGTAGAAGACCTTGCCGTCGGCGGCCAGCGTCGGCCAGGTGTCGGCCGGGACCGGTACGCCCCAGTCCAGGTCACGGGTGATCGCGCGGTCGTGCAGACCCTCGGTCAGCCACTTGCGGGCGATGGAGGACGCGAGTTGCGGCCACTCGTCCGCGACCTCGTCGATCCACGCCTCCACCTCGCCCTGCAGCTTCGACTGGAGGAGGAAGAGGTGCGTCGTCTCGCGCACTTCGAGTTCCGTCGAACCCGAGATCGCCGAGCGCGGGTCGATCAGGTCGGTCGGGTCCAGGACGCGCGTGCAGTTCTCGCACTGGTCGCCGCGCGCCTTGTCGTAACCGCAGTGCGGGCACGTGCCCTCGACGTAGCGGTCCGGCAGGAAGCGGCCGTCGGCCGGCGAGTACACCTGCCGGATCGCGCGCTCCTCGATGAAGCCGTTCTCGTTCAGCCTGCGGGCGAAGTGCTGCGTCAGCTCCGCGTTCTGCGGGGAGGAGCTGCGGCCGAAGTGGTCGAAGGCGAGGGCGAAGCCGTCGTAGATCGCCTTCTGCGCGTCGTGCGCTCCGGCGCAGAATTCGGCGACCGGCAGGCCCTGCTCCTTCGCCGCCAGTTCGGCCGGGGTGCCGTGCTCGTCCGTCGCGCAGATGTAGAGGACATCGTGGCCGCGCTGGCGGAGGTACCTGGCGTAGACGTCCGCCGGGAGCATGGACCCCACCATGTTGCCCAGGTGCTTGATCCCGTTGATGTACGGAAGGGCGCTGGTGATGAGGTGTCGAGCCATTGCGGGCTGCTCCCGAGTCGCTACGTGGGGTGACGTCCGGTCGAGTGCTGCTTCGACTTTCGGCCGTCTTACGAACCTTGAAATCGTAGCCGACATGGGTGGGCCGCCCGCTCCTCGTTTTATGGGACGAGAAGGGGCGGCCCGGGTGGGGTCCCGCGAGGGGTCACGGGCGCCAGTTCGCCAGTACGCCCTCGTAGATCTCCGCGTCCGTGAGCTCGCGGGGCGTCGGGCCCGCGTGGAAGAAGGCCGTGTTGTCCGACTTCAGCTTGCGGAGGTAGTCGAAGGCCTTGTTGTCCTGCTCGCCGAACGCGACGAAGGAGAAGAAGAGGCCGGGGTGGCTCTTCGCCGCCGCCGTCAGGGCCTGGGTGGCCGGGGTCTTGGCGTCCGGGGCGCCGTCCGTCTGGAAGACGACCAGGCCGGGCTCCGCGGGAGCGCCCGACTTCTCGTGCAGGGCGATCACTTCCTCCACGGCCGCGTGATAGCTCGTACGGCCCATGCGGCCGAGGCCGGCGTGGAGTTCGTCGATCTTGTTGTCGTGCTCGGCGAGGGTGAGTTCGCCGGTGCCGTCCAGCTCGGTGGAGAAGAAGACGACCTGGACGTTCGCCTCCGGCGTGAGGTGGGCCGCGAGGGCGAGGGTCTGCTCGCCAAGTGCCTGTGCGGAGCCGTCCTTGTAGTACGGGCGCATCGACGCGGAGCGGTCGAGGACCAGGTAGACCTTGGCGCGGGCGCCGGTGAGGCCCTGGTTCGCCAGGGCGGTGGCGGCGGCCTTGTAGGCGCTGAGGAGGGCGGGGGCCTGGGAGGCGACTGCGTCCTCGTCCCCTGCGGTCTCGGTCGCGGCGGTCGCGTTGGTCTCGGTGGCGGGTTCGGTATCGGGTTCGGTTTCGGGTGCCGCCTCGGCCTTGGCTTCGGGGGCCGACGGCTTCTCTGCCTCTGCCGCGAGGGGCTCGGACTTCGGCTTCGGCTCCGGCTTCGAGTCCGGCTCGGGCTCCGGGGTCACCTCGGCGACGGCCGCCTCGATCTCGGCCTCCGCGTCGGCGGCCTCCTCGGCGGCGACGGCCTCGGCCTCCGGCTGGACGACCGGCTCGGTCTTCGGCTTCGGCTCCGGCTCCGGGACGAGCTGGATGACCAGCTCGGGTTCGGCATCGGCCGCGGCAAGCACGGGCTCGGGGGCCGACTCGGGCGTCGGTTCGGGTGCCGGTACAGATGCCGGTACAGATGCCGGTTCGGCCGCGGTGACGGGCTCGGGCTTCGCCTCAGCCTCAGCCTCTGCCTCTGCCTTTGCCGGCTCGGGTGCCACTACGGGCTCCGGGTCGGCCGCCGCAGCGGCTTCCGGCTCGGGTGCCGCCACCGGCTCGGCCGCCGGAGCGACCTCGGTGGCCTCTTCGGTGGCCTCTTCGGTGACCTCGGCGGCGACGGGCTCGGGCGTCGGCTCCGGCTCCGGTGCCGTCTCGACGACGGGCTCCGGGTCAGCCGCAGGCTCGGGCTCGGACTCCGCGACCGGCTTCGCCTCAGCCTCAGCCTTCGTTGCAGCTTCAGTTTCAGCGTCAGCGTCAGCCTGCGTCGCAGGTGCTGCCGTCTGCTTCGGGACCGTCACGTTGTCGAACGCCGCCGAGACGAGGTCGTCCACCGAGGACGCCTTCGTCCCGGCCTTGCGCTCGGTCGTACGCTCGGCCCCGGCCCCGGTCACAGCCTCGGGCTCGCGCTCCGTGGCCGGTGCGGGGACAGAGACCTCAGGCTCGGCTGCCGCAGGCGTGGGCTCGGGAGCCGTCTCCTGCCGGGCCGCCGGCACCGTCGGCTCGGCGGCGGCAGTTGCGGAAGGGACCGCGGCAGCGGCAGCGTCCCCCTTGCGTGACTTTCCGAACGCATTCCGCAGGCGGGTGAGAATGCCCATGTGCGCAACCCTTCGCATGAGTTGGTTCCGTCAATCCCTGGCCAGGACGGACACGTAAGGTTAGCCGCCAGGACCGAAGATCTTTATCGGGCCCAAACATGGGCCCGGTCCCCGCACGCCTGTCGGGGTCAAAGCCCTTTTGGCTGGGCCCAGTTCACTCTCCGTTCACCCTGCGTCCGCGCTCTCGCACGCGCGTGCCCCTAGCGTCACGGCAGACACAGACATAGGGGAGTGAACGTGCGCAACCTGCTGCCGCTGATCGGCTCGACCGGCTCACACCCGGGCGGCCGTTCCGAGATGACCTGTCGGTACCGCTGTGGTGACGCCTGCTTCCACCCGGCGCCCAACACCAGCGCCAACGAATACGTCGGCGACGTCATCGCCGGAGCGCTCAGCCGTCGTTCCATGATGCGTGCCGCCGCCGCGGTGACCGTGACCACGGCGGCGGCCGGGAGCGCGGTCCTCGGCGCCGGCGCGGCCCCCGCCGCCGCCCAGCCCGCCGGAGCCGCCACCATCTCGAAGGGCTCGCTCGGCTCGCACGGCTCCCAGGGTTCGAAGGGCAAGGCCGCCCGCGGCCTGCGCTTCACCCCCGTCGCGCCGAACACCACCGACGCCGTCACCGTCCCCGAGGGCTACGGTCAGAACGTGGTCATCCGCTGGGGCGAGCCCATCCTGCGCGGCGCCCCCGCCTTCGACCCGGACCAGCAGACCGCGGCGGCGCAGGCCGGCCAGTTCGGCTACAACTGCGACTTCCTCGCGCTGCTCCCGCTGCCGGGCGAGCGCGGCCGGCAGCTGCTCGTGGCGAACCACGAGTACACGGACGAGGTCCTGATGTTCAAGGGCTACGACCCCGCGAACCCGACCCGCGAGCAGGCCGAGATCGCATGGGCCGCGCACGGTCTGGGCGTCGTCGTGGTCGAGGAGGAGCGCAGGACCGGCAGGCTCACCGCCGTGCCCCGCCACCACCTCAACCGCCGTGTCACCGCGACCACCGAGTTCAGGGTGACCGGCCCGGCCGCGGGCTCGGCCCTCCTGAAGACCTCCGCCGACCCGACCGGCAGGAAGGTCCTCGGCACGCTCAACAACTGCGCCGGCGGCGAGACCCCCTGGGGCACGACGCTGCACGGCGAGGAGAACTTCAACCAGTACTTCGCAGGCGCGAGCCGCACGACCGACGCCCGCTACGGGATCGGCACCGGCGCCACCGAGCGCAAGTGGGAGCGGTTCGACAAGCGCTTCGACGTCGCCCAGGAGCCGAACGAGGTCCACCGCTTCGGCTACATCGTCGAGCTGGACCCGTACGACCCGACCTCGACGCCCCGTAAGCGGACCGCGCTCGGGCGGTTCAAGCACGAGGGCGCGACGATCCGTCTCACGGACGACGGCCGCCCGGTCGCCTACACCGGTGATGACGAGCGCTTCGACTACATGTACAAGTTCGTCGGCAGCAAGCGGATGCGCCACGGCAACAGCCGCGCCGCCCGCGAGCACAACCTGACCCTCCTCGACGAGGGCACGCTGTACGTCGCCAAGCTCAGCGGTGACTCCCCGGCGATCGAGATCGACGGCACCGGCAAGCTCCCGTCGGACGGCGAGTTCGACGGCAGCGGTACGTGGATCCCGCTGGCCACCGCCACCGCCACCGCCAAGGGCGCCGTCTCGCACGTCCCCGGCATGACCGCCGAGGAGGTGTACGTCTTCACGCGCCTCGCCGGTGACAAGGTGGGCGCCACCAAGATGGACCGGCCGGAGGACATCCAGCCCTCCCCGCACACCGGCAAGGTGTACGTCGCCCTGACGAACAACACCAACCGCGGTGTCGGCTCCAACGCCAAGGTGGACGAGGCCAACCCGCGCAACGCCAACAAGCACGGGCACGTCCTGGAGCTGACCGAGCGCCGCAACCGCGCCGACGCCACCAGCTTCGCCTGGTCGCTGTTCCTGGTCGCGGGCGACCCGAAGGACCCGGCGACGTACTTCGCGGGCTACCCGAAGGACAAGGTCAGCCAGATCTCCTGCCCGGACAACGTGGCCTTCGACCCGCACGGCAACCTGTGGATCTCCACCGACGGCGCCCAGCTCGGTTCCCACGACGGCCTGTTCGGCGTGGCGACCAAGGGCGACCGGCGCGGTGAGCTGAAGCAGTTCCTGACCGTGCCGAAGGGCGCCGAGACCTGCGGCCCGCTCGTCCAGGACCGCCGCGTCCTGGTGGCCGTCCAGCACCCGGGCGAGATCACCGGCGCGACCGTCGAGAACCCGGCGAGCGTCTGGCCCGACGGCCCGGGCAGGATCGTTCGCCCGTCGGTCGTCTCGGTCTGGCGCAAGGACGGCGAGGACATCGGCGTGTGATGCGTACGGGAACGGGGGCGCCTCCTGCAACAGGGGGCGCCCTCGCCCCAAAGGGGCGCGGGGAACTGCGCGGCCGGCCCCCACCGGACCCGCACCCGACCGTCCCGACACCCGACCGCCCCTACACCCCCACCAGATCCAGCCACTCCCCATAGCCGGGGGCGGCCCGCGCGACCTCCGCGTACGCCTCCCACAGCTCGGGGAACACAAGGTCCAACTCCCCCTCCGTACGCGCCGCGAGCACCAGCCGGACCCCCAGCGGATCCCCCTGGATCCGCCGCACCGCCATCTCCGGCCGTGGCTGGCACGTCGGCTGGCACACCGTGACGACCTCGCCGGTTGCGACCAGCGAGGCGGCCGTGTGGTAGTCCCCGTGCAGCACCCGGGGCCGCAGCCCCGCCGTCCGCAGCATGCGGTGCACGGCGTCCCACTCGCCGTCGACCGTCGGGTCGATCATCCACCGGTCCCCGGCCAGGTCGGCGAGCCTGACCTCCGTTCGCGCGGCAGCCGGATGGTCGGCCGGCAGCGAGACGAACTGCGGTTCGCGGTCGACCAGCACCCGCAGCGCGAGCCCGTCCGGGATGCGCAGCGAACTGCCCTCCACCTCGTGCACGAAGGCCACGTCGAGCCGGCCGGCGGCGAGCATGCGCAGCAGGGCGTTCGGGGAGACGTCCATCTGCAGGACCGGTTCGTGCTGCCGGGCGCGCAGCCGGCGCAGCCAGCCCGCGAGGGCGCGGCTCGCGGTGGAGCCGATACGGAGCTGGGGCCCGTCGGCGTCCGTCGCGGCGGCCCGTGCCTCCGCGACCAGCGACCGCATTTCGGCCACCAGCGGGCGGGCGCGGCCCAGCACGACCAGGCCGAGCGTGGTCGGCCGGCAGCCGGTGCGTTCGCGGAGGAAGAGGGGGCCGCCGAGCTCCTGCTCGATGCGTTTGAGCTGGGTGCTCAGCGAGGGCTGGGCCACGCCGAGCTGCCGGGCGGCCCGGTGCAGGCTGCCGGTGTCGGCTATGGCGCACAGTGCGCGGAGGTGCCTGACCTCTAGGTCCATGTCGCCGGAGCCTAAAGCGGAAGTACAGCTTTCACCAGACGCACAAATCCCACCCAAATCAAGTGAGTCGGGCGATCGGATGCGTACGGATAGCTGTGTCCTATCGCCTGTTGGCATCATCACAGCCGCCTCACAGAAGCCGAAACTCCTCGGTGACGACTTCACCCCCCACGCAAGGAGTCATCGATGCGACTGTCCACACCCATGCTCTCCGCCGCGCTCGGCCTCGGCCTCACCGCCGCCGCGCTCGGTACCGTCCCGGCCTCGGCGGCCCAGGCACCGGAGCCGGCGTCCACCGGTTCCGTCGCTTCCGTGGCGGGCGCGGGCTACAACGGTTCCGGCGAAGAGGCGAAGGCCAACGAGGCCTTCTTCGAAGCCGTGCTGAAGTCCGTGGCCGAGAAGCGCGCCGCGAACCCGACGTCCGCCGCCGCCGTCACCGTGGTCTACAACGCCTCGGCGGCGCCGTCCTTCGCCACCCAGATAGCCCGCAGCACGTCGATCTGGAACAGCTCCGTCTCGAACGTCAAGCTCCAGGCCGGCAGCAGCGGGGCGAGTTTCACGTACCGCGAGGGGAACGACTCGCGCGGTTCGTACGCGTCCACGGACGGGCACGGCAGAGGGTACATATTCCTCGACTACCGGCAGAACCAGCAGTACGACTCCACGCGCGTCACCGCCCACGAGACCGGGCACGTGCTCGGACTCCCCGACCACTACTCCGGGCCGTGCAGCGAGCTGATGTCGGGCGGCGGGCCGGGTACGTCCTGCACGAACTCGATCCCCAACAGCGCGGAGCGCTCCCGCGTGAACCAGCTGTGGGCCAACGGCCTCGCGAAGGCCCTGGCGAAGGTCAACCAGGACTGAGGTCGACCAGGGCTCAGGTCGACCAGAACTGACGTCGACCAGGACCGATCCAGTGTCGAGGCGGTGCGGAGTCGGCGCCGCACCGCCTCGGCGCCGGGACCGAGAGGTCCCCCTCGGATGTACCACCCCACCCCCCACGGACGTGGGCCGCCCCTCCTGCACAGAGGGCGGCCCACGTCGTGTTCCCGGGTACGGGTCCCGCTAGGTGCTCTTGCGCAGGGTCAGGTCCACGACCAGGGCCCGGTGGTCGGTGTCGTCCAGATCCAGGAAACGGGTCCTGGTCGCCGTGAAGCCCCGGGACACCAGGACGTGGTCGATCTGGGCACCGAAGGCCGGGGCGGTCAGGGCGGGCCAGCTCGGCGTACGGGTGTCGCCGGTGAGGCGGGCGCCGTCCATGAAGCCGGTGTCCAGGATGCGGCGGAAGGCCGCGTGGTCCTGGGTGGCGTTGAAGTCGCCCGCGACGACGGTGGGCCGGCCGATGTTCGCGGCGGCGTAGTCGCGCAGGGCGGCCAGCTCCTTGCGCCAGGTGCCCAGGTGGGACGGCAGCGGCGGCATGGGATGGGCCAGCTGGAGGCGGATCTCCTGGCCGTCCACGTCGGCGGTGGCGCCGGGCATGCCCAGGGTGGCGGGGATGCCCTTCGCGGGCGTGAGGGGATGGCGGCTGAGGATGACGGAACCGTCGGATCCCTCGGAGGTGGCGCTCTCGACGGCCTGCCGGTAGGGGTAGACGCGCTCTCCGGGTTCGGCGGTGGACCTGCCCTTGGCGTCCTTGCCGAAGGCCTGGTCCAGCTTCTTCTGGCAGGTGTCCTCGCACTCCTGGACGAAGACCAGGTCCGGGCGCTGTTTCGAGACCGCCTCGATCAGGCCGTCCGTGGCCCGGCCGAACTCGACGTTCGCGGTGAGCACGCGGATCTCGGCGACCGGGACGCCGCCGGGTTCCATCGTCTTGCCGTACGGCTCGATGTACCAGGCGGTCACCGCGAGGGCGGCCACGCCCCAGACGAGGCCGATGCGCCAGTGGGACAGGGCGGCGAAGAGGAGGGCGACGGCGGTGGGGGCGAGGAGCCAGGGGAGGAACGCGAGCAGTTGGGGGATGGGGGTGATGGCGTCCGTGTCTGCCACGCGGCAGCCGAGCACGATGCTCACGGTGAGGAGGAGGAGGGCTGCGAACCAGGCGCCGGGGCGGGTGGTGCCGTGTCTTGACGGTGGGACGTTGGCGTCCCTGGTGCGCTCGCCCGTCTTTGCCCCCGTCGTCGTGCCGTGCAAGGCCACGTCTTCCACTCCTTCTGTCCCCCCACCCACCCCGGTCATCTGCATGGATCCTCCCTCAAAGACGGGGGGAGTGTGTGGGGGGTTGCGTGGCGGGGGGTCGTCTGCGGGCCCGGTGGGGGCTTGTCGCGCAGTTCCCCGCGCCCCTGAAGGCAAAAGATTGCGCCGTTCCCCGCGCCCCTGAGAGGCGGGGCTGCGCCCCGGCCTGAACCCTTCGGCTGCGGGTCCGGTGGGGGTTGGCCGCGCAGTTCCCCGCGCCCCTAAGAGCGCCCCTGAAGGGGCAAAAGCTGGGGCGCAGTCCCGCTTTTGAGGGGCGCGGGGAACTGCGCGCTCAGCCCCCACCGGCCCGCACCCGGTCGCAGCGGGTCAGCAGCCCGGCCAGGGCCTCGTTGAAGTGGGTCGGCTGTTCCAGGTTCGGCATGTGGGATGCGGAGCCTACGACGCACAGCGTCGAGTCCCGCACAGCCGCGTGCATCGCCTCCGCATCCCCCACGGGAGTGAACTCGTCGTCCTCCCCCACCACCACCAGCGTGGGAACGCCGACCCGGGTCAGCAGCTCCCGGTAGTCGGGCCGCTCCGCCCGCCCCCGCAGGGCCGCCGCGGCCCCCTCCGCCGACGTACCCGTCATCATGCGGCGGACATGCGCCACCACCTCCGGACGGGCGTACGGCGCGACCATCCGGTACAGGACCTCCTCGGCGTACCCGCCCATCCCCTCGCGCAGCAGCCGGTCGGCCGTCGCGCCCCGGGACCTCTTCCCCTCCGGGGTCTCCGCCGCCGGGAACGTGTCCGCCAGGAGCAGGCCCCGGATCCGCCCGGGGAACAGCCGGTAGCACTCCATGGCGATCTGGCCGCCCATCGACAGTCCCCCGAGGACGAATTCGGGTACCCGGAGGTCGTCGAGGAGGGCCGCCACGTCCTCGGCGAAGACGGAGAGCGGGGTGGTCCCGGGGACGACCGGGGACGCGCCGTAGCCCCGCAGGTCCGGCGCGATCACCCGGCGGTCCTGGGCGAAGGCCGCCACCTGGGGAGCCCACATCGTGCGGTCGAAGGGGTGGCCGTGGATCAGGACAAGGGGCAGTGCCGTGGCGGCATGCGGGCCTTTGTCCTCGTATGCGAGGAAGGGAGCCATGATCGGACCCTAGATCCCCCCAACTCCTCGGTGCAATAAGATCTTTGCTCTCGGTGCAATCCGGGCGGGCTGCGGACGTGTTTCAGGAAGGGGCGGCGTGGAGGACTATCGGCGTATCGCCGACCGGCTGGCCGAGGAGATCTACTCGGGGCGGCTGAAGGCCGGCGAACGGCTGCCGCCGCAGCGCGTGTTCGCCCGGCGCCGGCACATCGCGGGAAGCACGGCCGGGCGGGTGTACGGCGAGCTGGTGCGGCGCGGCCTCGTCGTCGGCGAGGTCGGGCGCGGCACCTTCGTACGAGCCGCGCCGCCCCCCTCCGGCCGGGCCCTCGCGGAGGCCACGCACGAACACGACCCCCAGGTGAAGATCAACCTGGAGCTCAACTACCCCTCCGTACCAGGGCAGTCGGAGCTGATGGCCGACGGGCTCGCGCCGCTGCTGCGGGCCGACGTGCTGGGCGAGGCCACCCGTACCGTCCCGGCCACCGGGACCCCCGCCGCGCGCGAGGCCGTCGCGGGGCTGCTCGCGGGATGCGGGTGGCGGCCCGCGCCCGAACAGCTCCTCTTCGCGGGCAACGCCCGGCAGGCCATCGCGGGCGCCCTCGCCTCGCTGGTACGGCCCGGCGGGCGGGTCGGCGTGGAGGCGCTGACGTATCCGCTGGTCAAGGAGATCGCGGAGCGGATCGGCTGCACGCTCGTGCCGCTCGCCACGGACGAGGAGGGGCTGCGGCCCGATGCCGTCACCGCCGCCCACCGCGCCGCCCCGCTCTCCGCCCTCTACGTCCAGCCGACGCTGCACAATCCGACCGGGGTGACGGCGGGGGACGCGAGGAAGCGCGAACTGGCCGGTGTGGTGCGGGACTTGGACCTGCCCGTGGTCGAGGACCGCATCTGGTCCTTTCTTCACGAGGAAGGCGTGCCGTTCGCCGCGTACGCACCCGAGCGCGTCCATGTCGTCGACGGCCTGTCGAAGCGGGTCGCGCCCGGGCTGACCATCGGTTTCCTCGTCGTGCCCGGGGAGCGGGCCGGGGCGGTGGGCGGGGCCCTGCGGTCGGGCGGCTGGACGGCGGGGCGGTTCGCGCTGGAGGCGGGTACGCGGTGGATCCGGGACGGCACCGTCGAGCGGCTCGTCGGCAAGAAGCGGGCCGACGCGGCCCGGCGCCAGCGCGTCGTCGCGGAACTGCTCGACACGTTCACGGTCCGGGCCGACCCGTACGCGTACTACGCCTGGTGGGAGCTGCCCGCGCCCTGGCGCGCGGACACCTTCACGGCCGCCGCCGCCGCACGCGGGGTCGCGGTCACTCCGGGGGCCGCCTTCGCGGTGGGGCCGCAGGGCGCGCCGGACGCCGTCAGGCTCGGGCTCGCGTCGGTTCCGGTACCGGTGCTGGGACAGGCGCTGCGGACGCTGCGCGACGTCGCGCGCGGACGTCCGTGAGCCAGGTCGCCAGCGCCACCGTGAGGCCGAGCGCGAGGATGAACCAGGTCGCGGTGCGCAGGGTCTCGGTGAGGGCGTCGTAGACCGCTCCCGCCGCGGCGCGCGAGACGTGCTCGGGCAGGCCCGCGAGGGTCAGGGCCCGGCCGACGACCGTGGCGAGGGCCAGCAGGGCGGCGCCCAGGGCCATGCCGAGCGCGGTGGCCGTGACGGCACGGCGGCGGCGTACGGCCAGCAGGATGCCGCCCAGGGCCAGGGCGACCGCCGCCAGCGGCAGCCAGAAGCCCGCGATCTCCAGCACGGGGAAGCCTTTCCGCAGGGAGCTCAGCTCGTGGGCCCCGAGGACCGTGACCTCGGTGTGCTCGACGGGGATGCGGTTCGCCAACGGCACGCGGTCGTCGGCCAGTTGTGCCTTGAGGCGGGCCGTGACCGGAGCCAGGTCGAGTGTGACGGCACCCTCGCTGTCGCTGCGCAGGGCCCGCAGGACGGCATCGTGCGCGGCCCGGTTCGCCGTGGTCCAGGCCGCGCGGAAGGCCTCCGTGCCGGTGAAGGACCGCACCGCCCGGTGGACGTACGCGCGGACCTCCCCCTCCAGCGGCCCGACCTCGACCTCGCTCATGATCCCGTCCGTGACGGTGTCCGCGATGGCGCCCTGGACGTCGGGCCCGGCGGCGAGCGGCGCCATCGTGTCGACGTACCGCCCTGTGTCGCCGATCTCGTACTTCGCCCACGCCGAGAGCCCGCCCAGCGGCACGAGGACGCAGGCGAGCACGATCAGCAGCGCCGAGAGGACTCTTCGCGGCGCCGAGAGGTCGGTGTCAGGGCCTGTGTCTTTGCGCACCCCTCAAGGAAGAACCCCGGCCGTGCCCTCCGCCATCGGGGCACGGCCGGGGTGACTGCATCCGGACGCGGATTGCGTTCTTCCGGGGGACCCGGACGGCCTTCGGGAAGCTCCGGAGGGCCGGTCGTGGGCTTGGGGTCTCGACTACTTGCGGTTGTAGAGCCTCATCGTGACCGGGCCGAAGACCGCGACCAGTACGCCGGCCCAGCCCAGCGACCAGGCGATCTCGGCGCTCGGCCAGGAGCCCTCCATCAGGCCGCGGACCGCCGAGGCGAGATGCGTGACGGGGTTGTTGTTGACGAAGGCCTGGAGCCAGCCCGGCATCGTCTCGGGGCGGACGAAGATGTCGCTGAGGAAGGTCAGCGGGAACAGGATCATCATGCTCACGCCCATGACCGACTTCTCCGTACGCAGCAGCAGGCCGAACATCGTCCACACCCAGGAGAAGGCGAACGAGAAGACGATCAGGAGGACGACGCCCGCCACCACGCCCTGGACGCCGCCGTCCGGACGGAAGCCCATGATCAGGCCCACCGCGAGCATCACGACCGAGGCGATCGTGTAGCGCAGGGCGTCCCCGAGCAGATAGCCGACCAGCGTCGAAGGGCGCCAGATGGGCAGCGAGCGGAAGCGGTCGAAGACACCCTTCTCGATGTCGATGTTGACCGCGAGGCCCGTGTACATCGTGATCATGGTGACGGACATGACGAGGATGCCGGGGAGCAGGTACTGGATGTACTCCTCGGGGGAACCGGCGAGCGCGCCCCCGAAGAGGTACGTGTACATCAGCACCAGCATGATCGGGAACGCCGTCACGTCGAAGAGCTGTTCCGGTACGTGCTTGATCTTGAGGATGGCCCGCCAGCCGAAGGTGAGGGACGTCTGCAGGGCGTTCGGGCGCGGCGGGCGCTCGCCGGCGACCAGGATCGCGGCGAGGGTCTCGGTGCGGACCGGCGCGAGGTCCGCGGTGTCCGCGGTTCCGGTTCCGGTGCCGGAGGACTGGGTCGCGGTGCTCATGCCGTGGCCTCTTTCTTCAGCTGCGTCGAGTCCTGCGTCGAGCCCGGTGTCGCGTCCCGTGTCGAGTCCTGTGTCCCGGACGGGGGCCGCGGGTGGTCGGGTTTGCCGGTGAGGGCGAGGAAGACCTCGTCCAGGCTCGGCTGGCCGAGGGAGAAGTTGTCGACGGTGATGCCC
This sequence comes from Streptomyces sp. NPDC017991, assembly GCF_044328075.1. Taxonomy (NCBI): domain Bacteria; kingdom Bacillati; phylum Actinomycetota; class Actinomycetes; order Kitasatosporales; family Streptomycetaceae; genus Streptomyces; species Streptomyces sp. NPDC017991. Next base: position 383,603 of record NZ_JBIRGP010000004.1, read on the forward strand.
GCGCGGGCGAGTTCGGCGAGGGCGCGGGAGGCCTTCTCGGCGGCTGCGGCGCCGTCCGGTGAGCCGTTGCCGACCCGGGCCGTCAGCGCCACCGGGTCCGGCTCCAGCTGGACGTCCGTGCCCAGGGCCTGCCGCAGCACACGCTCGGCGTCCGGACGCCGGTCCGCGTCCCGCAGCCGTACGTGCACGGCGCCCGCGCCCACCGACGCCTTCAGCTCGCCCTTGGTGCCCTCGGCGATGACCTTGCCCTTGTCGATGACGGCGATCCGGGACGCCAACTGGTCCGCCTCGTCGAGGTATTGGGTGGTGAGGAGGACCGTCGTGCCCTGGGCGACGACCGCCCGCACGATCTCCCACACCTGGTTGCGGCTGCGCGGGTCGAGGCCTGTCGTCGGCTCGTCCAGGAACAGCAGATCCGGGGTGTTGAGGATGGAAGCGGCGATGTCGATACGGCGCCGCATGCCACCCGAGTAGTTCTTGACCTGGCGGCCGGCCGCCTCCGACAGGCCGAAGGCGTCCAGGAGTTGGGCCGCCCGGTCGTACGAGGCCTTCTTGGCGTGGCCCGTCAGACGGGCCAGCAGCACGAGGTTCTCGGTGCCGGTCAGGTCCTCGTCCACCGACGCGTACTGACCGGTGAGGCTCACCCGGCCGCGGACCGCGTCCGCCTCCCGTACGACGTCGTGGCCGAAGACGTGGGCCTCGCCGCCGTCGGGACGCAGCAGGGTCGCCAGCATGCGTACGGTCGTGGTCTTGCCCGCGCCGTTGGGGCCCAGCAGGCCGTAGACCGTGCCCGGCTCGATACGCAGGTCCACGCCGTCGACCGCGCGGGTGTCGCCGAAGGTCTTCACCAGGCCCGCGGTCTCGATGGCCGGCCCGGCCCAGTGGTCGGTGCGGTTGCTGCTCGTCATGTCGGTCCGCCCATCCGCGTCGTTCTGGTGACTGATCTCGTGACTGGTTCCGTGACTGGTTTCGTAACGGGTTCCGTAACTGGTTTCGGAGTGCAGACCGCCGGGGCCGCGGAAACTCATCGGTGGGGCGGTGCTCGTCGACCTCGGCGGAGAGGGTGTGCCCAGGAGAAAGGGCCCCGGTTCGCGCCTTCGAACCGGGGCCCCGCAGCCTTGGGGTGCGTCAGTCCTCGGTCGTGTGGTAGCGGTAGAAGACGACCGCGAGGACGCCTGCCGTGATCACGAGGGACAGGCCCACGGTCTTCAGGACGCCGGCGTCCGAGAGGCTGTAGATGAAGCCGAACGAGATGCCCGCGAACGCCGCCCAGACGGCTGCGCCCAGTTCGCGTGGCAGGCGGGGGGCGATGGTGTGGATGCCGTATGCCGCCGCGGCGAACGCGAGGGCCGAGATCACGCCCAGGAGTACGTTCCAGCCGGTGATCGGGCCTGCGTGGCGGGCGATGCCGGAGGTCCAGAGGCCGTAGACGATGCCGGCGAGCACGGGCAGTGCGAGTTTCGCCGGGACGGCGGGGTGGTGGGTGGTCGGTGGTCCGGTCCTTGCGGGTGCCGTGTGAGCCATGACAGCACTCCTCTCTTCCTCGCCCCTGCCTTCCAGGTCACACCTGGGGGGTGGCGACGGCAAGTCGTGAGAGTCGGCTGCAAGCCGGTGGGGGCCATTCGCGCAGTTCCCCGCGCCCCGGAAGGACAATAGCTGGGGCGCAGCCCCGCTTTTGAGGGGCGCGGGGAACTGCGCGGCCGGCCCCCACCGGCCCGCGGTCACATGACGGCCGGATCGGCGGGGCCGCGAACCCCGGCGTGCGGCCCGCACCCGCGCGTGCTTCGCTGGGCGGATGAGCGGCGGCGCGCAGCAACAGACGCGGGCCCAGCGACAGCAACTGCTCCGCGTGCGCGGACGCAGCGTCGCCTGGGCACCCCCACTGCTCCTCCTCACCGCGATCGCCGTGATCGACAGCAACACCTCGGGCGAGTTCAGGATCATCTCCTGGATCGTCCTCGTCCCCGGCATCGCCGCGGCCATCTGCGGAGTGAGAGGCACGGCCGTCTTCGCCGCCCTCGCGCTCATCACGTACATCGAGGTGGACGCCGCCTGGCCGCACCAGGACCAGACCGGCCTGCCCGACTTCATCCTGGTCGCCGTGGGCGGCGCCCTGGCCACCACGGCGTGTGCCGTACGCGTCCGGGAAGAGCGGCGCATGCTGCACATGCGGGACGTCGCCGACACGACCCGCCGTACCGTGCTGCGCCCGCTGCCCACCCCCTGGGCAGGCCTGGACCACGCGGCCGTCTACCTGGCCGCCGACAGCGAGGCCCGCGTCGGCGGCGACTTCTACGACATCCAGCCGGGCCCGTACGGCACCCGCGTCCTCCTCGGGGACGTCCAGGGCAAGGGCCTGCCCGCGGTCGACGCCGCCGCCGCGCTGCTCGGCACGTTCCGCGAGTCCGCGTACCACGAGGAGTCCCTGGCCGTCGTCGCCGAACGGCTGGAGGTACGGATGCGCCGCCAGCGGAAGTACGTGGCGGACCTGGGCGAGGAGCCGGCCCGCGGTGTGGAGCGCTTCGCGACCGCGGTCCTCGTCGGGTTCCCGCCGCCGGGCGCTCCCGGCGGCCATATCGAGGTCGTCAACTTCGGGCACGAGCCCCCGCTGGTGGCCGGACCGGCCGGGGTACGCCTCCTGCCGCCCGGCGACGGCCTGCCGCTCGGTTTCGGCGGGCTGGCCGGCCCGGCCTCGGGCGTCCCGCCGGTCCGCCGTGTCCCCTTCGCCCCCGACGAGACCCTGCTGCTCGTCACGGACGGCGTGACCGAGGCCCGGGACGCCGAGGGCGCCTTCTTCCCGCTCCACGAACACGTCGCCCTGGCCGTCTCCGTCGACCCCGGCGTCGCCCACCCCGGCCACCTGGTGGAGCTGGTCCGCGAAGGCACCCTCCGCCACAGCACGGGCCACCTGGTGGACGACACGACGATCTTCGCGGTCCGCCCGGCCCGTGGGTGAGCCGGAGGCCGAACAAAACCCCCACCACCCACCCCTATCGCCCCCATCGCAACCCCCTTTGCACCCGCACCGGTTACCGTGCTGCCGTGGTGATCGAAGGGGAAGCGAAGGGGAGGGGGACGGCGATGCCCGGAACCGTACTGCTGATCGCGGCGTCGCCGACAGGCCGGAGCTGCCTCGTCGACGCCGCGTCCGTGCTCCCCGTACTCGCCGCGGTGGCGCCCTCCGTGCTCTCCGGCACGGACACCGCGAACGTGGTCGAGCTCGCCGACCCCCTGCAGCCACAGGCGGTCCTGACCCGGCTGAGGGCCGCCGCGACGGCCCCCGGCCCGCTCACGGTCTTCCTCACCGGGCAGCTCCAACTGGACCGCCGTCAGCGGCGTCCGCACCTGGCGCTCGCCCGGACGACCCCCGCGACCGTCCGCTACACCGGCTTCCCGTGGCACTGGATCCGCGAGGAACTCCGCCTGCGCGCCCCGGGCAGTACGACGCTCCTCGTCGACCTGCACACCGACGCGGAGACCTGGCAGCAACTGGCCGGCCAGCCCCTCACCGGGGGCCCCGGAGTCGCGCTGTACGGCCGCGTGGCCCCGCCTCCCCCGCGACGCGCGATGGCGGTGCCCACGTACATGAAGTCCCTGGCCACGATCCTCCGCAGCGGTCACCGTCCGCCGCTCGCGGACCTCCACCAGCAGGCGCTGACCCGCTCGTACGGCGAGGAGCCGGACTCCGCCCGCCGGGACCTCGTCCTCGCGGTCGAGCCCAGGTACCGGGCAGGGGTTCCGATGCCGGGGCCGGCGACGGCGCACGGGTACGCGGCGGCACCGGCCGCCGCACCCGCGCCCATGCCCTACCTCGCCGCCGTGCCCATGCCCGCGACCCCGCCCGTGGCGGTGCCGGTGCCGGTGCCGGTGCCGGTTCCCGTGCCCGCCCGCGTGGATCCGCATGCCGAGATCACCGCCGCGGTGCAGAGCGGCCGGCACGCCGAGGCCGCCGTGCTGGCCGAGCGGTGGGAGCGGACCGCGCTGCGGACGTACGGGCCGGGTGCCGACGAGGTCGTGCACTGGATGGAGGTACGCGCGGACCTGGCCATGTTCGCGGGCGACGCCGAGCTGAGCTGCCGGATCTGGCTCGCGGTGGCCGACGCGCGGCTGACCGCGGGGCAGCCCCCGGACGCGGCCGGTGTCGAGGCGGCCGTCGACCGGGCGCACCACCAGTGGGGCCGGATCGGCGACTCGACGCGGGCCCGTGAGCTGGGACCCGCGCTGGCCGGTCTGCGCGGACGGGTTCCCGGGCGCCGGCAGGGCGCGCTGGACGACATCCGGCGCAACCTCAGCCGACTCCGGACACAGGTCTGAGACGACAGCCCCTGACGACAGGTCCTGACGACAGGCCATAGGGGCACTAGGCGGCCCTAGGGGTCGACGAACATCTCCAGTGCGGCCGACACCGGCGTCCGTACGCCGGGGCCGACCGTCGCCCGTATATGGCGCGTATCACTCGTATGGCGGTGTTCAGCGCGGTCGTGGCCGGGTGCCGCTGCTATCCACGAGGGAGGGGGACGACACCCACCGAAGGAAGTGCGGCATGGCAGGCACGCTCGCCATCAACTTCACCCAGGGGCTCGACGACGCCTGGTCGAAGATCGCGACATTCGTCCCCAAACTCATCGGGTTCCTCGTCATCCTGGTGATCGGCTGGATCATCTCGAAGATGATCGCCCGCGTACTGGACCGGGTCCTGCGCAAGGCGGGCTCCGAGCGCCTGTCGGAGCGGGCCGGCACGGAACGGCTGCTCAGCGAGTCCAAGTACGACATGACGGGGATCGTCTGCAAGATCGTGTACTACGCGCTGATGCTGATCACACTGCAGCTCGCGCTCGGCGTCTTCGGCGCCAACCCCGTCAGCGAGATGATCAACGGGATCGTGGCCTGGCTGCCGCGCGGCATCGTCGCCGTGGTCCTCGTGGTGATCGCGATGGCCGTCGCGAACGCGGTCCGCACGATCGTGGGCAGCGCGCTGTCGTCCGTCTCCTACGGGAGGACGGTCGCGACCATGATGTGGGCGTGCATCCTCGCGCTGGGCGTGATCGCGGCGCTCGGCCAGGCGGGTATCGCCACGGCGGTCACGCAGCCGGTCCTGTACGCGGCGCTCGCGGCCGTGGCGGGCATCCTGATCGTCGGTGTGGGCGGCGGCATGATCATGCCGATGCGGCAGCGGTGGGAGCGGTGGCTGGACACGGCTGAGCGGGAGTCGCTGAACGCGAAGGGGAGCATGTCGGCGTATCAGTCGGGCCGGGACGATGCCCTGCGCGGGCAGCCGGCGCGGGAACGTACGGACCGGGCCGCGGGCCCGGACTCCGGCGCCGGCGCCGGCTCGACGATGGACATGTGACGGCCGCACGTCATCCGCGGGCCGGTGGGGGCTCGTCGCGCAGTTCCCCGCGCCCCTAGAGGCGGGGCTGCGCCCCGGTCCGGCTGTCATCCGCGGGGCGGTGGGGGCTGAGCGCGCAGTTCCCCGCGCCCCTGAAAGACGAAAAGCTGGGGCGCAGCCCCGCTTTTCAGGGGCGCGGGGAACTGCGCGGACGGCCCCCACCGGCCCGCAGCCGTAAATGGACCGTACGGCCCCGCCCCCACGGCTAGTGGTCACGTTGGGGCGGGATCAGGCCGTGCAGGTCGATCAGCCAGCTGATCGCCGTCAGCCGGCACACCGCGTAGTCGTGGCCCACCGGCTCCCGCCAGTCCGTCTCCGCGAGCCCGTCCAGGAAGCCGAGGGCGTAGTCCGTGAGGGTCTCGCGGTCCGGCGGGAGCGGGACCAGACCCGGGCCCGCCGCCGTCAGCCGCTCGCGCAACTCCGCCACATGCTGGTCCACCGCCGCCGTGAACGCCGGCTCGAACGCGAACTCCGCGAAGCGCGGCGCGTACGTGCGGGCGATCTCGACGAGGGGGGCCAAGGGGGCAGGGAGCGACATCCGTCCACCGTAAAGCGGGCGGAGTGGTATCAGGAGGGGTGTTTTGGATGGTTTCCGTCACATCGTGACAACGTGTCGGTCAGAGGGGCGGATGGGCCGGGGCCGGCCCCAGGGTCGTCGTGCCGGGGGCCGTCCGGTGCCCGAGGCCCGTGCGGTACGCGTCCAGCGCCGCGTCGATCCGGCCCGTACGCCGCAGCAGGTCCCCGAGGAGGCGGCACAGATCGGCCAGGTCGCCCGCCGCGCCCGCCCGCTCCAGCAGGCTGAGCGCACGCACGTAGTGCTCCTCGGCCGTCTCGGTGTCCCGGCTGTCCTCCGCGATGATGCCGAGCAGCCGGTGCGCGCCCGCGGAGTGGACGGCCCCGCGCTCCGAGCTGAGGTCGCCCAGGACGCCGTGCAGGAGGGTCGCGGCCTCCTCCGACTTGCCGCGCCGGTGGAGCACGTCCGCCAGTTCCACCGCGACCTGGCTGGTGTAGAGCGCGGCGCGCTGCGCGGAGTGCATGGCCTGCGCCTCGCGCAACTCGCTCTCGGCACGCTCCAGATCACCGTTCTGCGCGTACAAGTACCCGCGCATCCAGTGGCAGTTGGCCAGCTCGGTACGGATCTGGAGCTGCCGGTACAGCTCCGCCGCCTTGCCCAGGGACGCGTCGGCCTCGGCCATCCGCCCCTCGGCGATCATCGTGCGGGCGACGGACCGGTGCATACGAGCCAGCAGTGCGGGGTCGCCGACCTGCGGGGCCAGCGCGAGCGCGAACTCCGCCGCCTGCGCCGCCCGCGCGTGCGCCCCCATGTCCATGTAGGGCGCGATCACCGCCGAGTAGAGCAGCAGCAGGGCGTCCGGGTCGTGCAGCCCGCCCTTGTTCAGCTCGTCGATGGCGGATTCGAGCAGATAACAGGCGTACCGGAGTTCGCCCGCGAGGTAGTGCGAGACCGCACGGCCGCGCAGGGCCGGGACCCGGACGGGCAGCGGTTCGTCCGCGAGCCGCTTCTCCGACTCCTCGAAGCGCAGCCGGGCCGTCGCCAGGTCGCCGGTGTCCATGGCGCACTCGCCGAGACCGAGCAGGGCGGCGGCGCACTCGGCGTTCAGGCCGTGGGCCTGCGCCTCGGCGAGCAGCGCGGTGTACTGCTCGGCGGCGATCTCCGCCTCGCCGGTCGCCAGCGTGCGCTGGGCGTCGGTGAGCCGCAGCCGCAGGTCGGTGGCGAGGTGGGCGGGCCGCCCGGTGGCCAGTTCCTCGTAGGCGACCCCGAGCCGTTCGGCGATGTGCCGCAGTGCCTCCTCGGAGGGCCGTACGCGTCCTGCCTCCAGCGTGGAGACGTACGCGGGGGTGTAGGCGGGTTCCGCCAGTTGTTTCTGTGTCAGCCCGCGTTCCGTACGCAGTTGCTGCACTCTGCGCCCGATGATTCCCGGGTCGTCGCGCTCGGCCATGGCGTAAGCATGCCAGTAAGCCGAGTTACACCTGTCCGCTATCCAACTTCCTGTTGAAACGGGCAAGTTAAGTCTTGCGGCGCGGCCGTCGATCGGCTCAATGCGGCCCTTGCCCCGGAGGCGAACACGCCCTAGGTTAAGCGGCGCGTTAAGCGCACGATGAAGCATATTTAATACGCTGGCCTACGTTGACGTTGCGAGGTTGTCGCCGTGTTCCGACGCATTGCCACGCGCTACCTTCCGGCTCGTTTCATAGTGGCGTTCGGTGCGGCCGTGGTTGCGTTCGCCGCGCTGGTGAGTGCGGCGAACGCGGTTCCTCACTAAGGGCTCCACCCGGGTCGCTCCGCGGGTTCGGTGGGGGCTGGTCGCGCCGGTTCCGCTGACAGGGTTCTCCCAGGCCCTCCGCAGGTGTGCACAGGACCTGCCGTTAGCCTGCTCGAACCTATGGAGAACGGACGGAACGTAGCCGACGGGGTGCGGGTGGTGGCCCGGGCGCTCGTGTACGCGGTGGTCGGTGGGGTGGCGTTGCTCGCCATCGGCACCGTCGGGTCGGTGCTCGGGCCCATGGTCGTGCTCGATCTCGCCACCCCCGCCATGGCCGCCTGGTGGACCGTGTTCACCGCCGTCGCCGTACAGGGCATCCCCTTCCTTCTGCTGGGCACGGTCGTGTCGGCGGCGATCGGCGCGTTCGTTCCCGAGCGGGTCTTCCGACGCGTACTGCCGAAGAACCCGGCGCTCGCCGTACCCGTCGCCGGAGCGGCCGGGGCCGTGCTCCCGGGGTGCGAGTGCGCGTCCGTGCCCGTGGCGGACAGTCTGATGCGGCGCGGGGTCGCCCCGGCCGCCGCGCTCGCCTTCCTGCTGTCCGCGCCCGCCATCAACCCGGTCGTCCTCGTCGCCACGTCCATCGCCTTCCCGGGCAATCCGGCCATGGTCGGCGCCCGGCTCGTCGCGTCCCTCGCCACCGCCGTCGCGATGGGGTGGCTGTGGGTGCGGTTCGGCAAGGAGGAGTGGCTGCCGTCCGTACGGCACGGGGGTGGCGGAGCTTTCGGGACGGGCGGCTGGCGGGGATTCCGGGACGGACTCCAGCACGACTTCCTGCACGCCGGGGGCTTCCTCGTGCTGGGGGCGGCCGCCGCGGCGACGTTCAACATCCTGGTGCCGCGGTCCCTGCTCGACGTGTTCACCGGCTCGCCCTGGCTGTCGGTGCTGCTGCTCGCCGTCCTCGCCGTCGTGCTGTGCGTGTGTTCCGAGGCGGACGCCTTCGTGGCGGCCTCGCTGACCGGGTTCTCGCCCACGGCCCGGCTGGCCTTCATGGTCGTCGGGCCCATGGTCGACCTGAAGCTCATCGCCCTCCAGGCGGGGACCTTCGGGCGGGCGTTCGCGGTGCGGTTCTCGTCCGTGACCTGGGTGGTGGCCGTGGTGAGCAGCGTGCTGGTGGGCGGGTGGCTGCTGTGAGCCCCCTGCGCCTGCGTCTGCGTCTGCGTCCGCAGGGCGTGCTGCTGATCCTCTGCGGTGCTGCCCTGCTGCGGATCGCCTTCTTCAGCGAGTTGTACCTGCGCTATGTGAAGGAGGGCCTGCGCCCGTACCTGATCGTCTCCGGCGCGGCCCTGATCGCACTCGGCCTGCTGGGGCTGCTCGCCCGGACCCACGAGGACGAAGAGGACGAGGAAGAGGGAGAGGGAGAGGGAGACGAGGACGGGGGTGAAAGCGGCGATGAAGCCGCCGACCCCGACCGGTCGGACGCCCACGACCACGACCACACCCGTAACCCCCGCATCGCCTGGCTCCTCACCGCGCCGGCCCTGGCCCTCCTCCTCTTCCCGCCGCCAGCGCTCGGCTCGTACAGCGCGGAACGCGAGGAGGCGAGGGTCGCGGCGCAGGGGGCCGGCACCTTCCCGGAGCTCCCGGCCGGGGACCCCCTCGACCTGACCCTGGGCGCCTTCGCCTCGCGGGCGGAGTGGGACACGGGCGCGTCCCTGACGGGGCGCACGGTCCGGCTGACCGGCTTCGTGACCCGCGACGACGACGGCACCTGGTCCGTGGCCCGGCTGCTCGTCACCTGCTGCGCCGCCGACGCACAGGCGTTGAAGGTCGAGATCCGCGGCGAGGACGCCCCGGCGGCCGACACCTGGGTGACGGTCACCGGAACCTGGCACCCCACGGGGAAACCGGGCACGGACGCGGCCCGCCCCGTACTGGACGCCGTGGCGGTGAGGAGGACGACGGCGCCTTCGGACCCGTACGAGAAGCGGTGAGTTGGTGAACCGCTGAGTCGTTGTCAGTGGTGGCCTGTTGACTTGGCTCATGACCGACAAGACGAGTCACAGCGATGTCCGCCGCACCACGGTTCCCGCGCCCGGCACCGAGATGGTGGAGCCGTCGCGGTTCAGGATCCGTGAGGTGCGGATCGACGGCGGGGGTGCCGTGGTGAGAGTGCGGGGAGGCGGTTCGCACCGGATCGAGTTCGAGGTGCTGCACGACTGCTCGGCGTGCGGCAACGCCGTCAACCAGGTGATCGTCGGACTGGCGGGCGAGGACCGGGCCCAGGCGTCGGTGTGGAACGGCAAGCAGCGCAGCGGGGGCGGCCCGAAGGTGGTCAACGCCGGTACGAGCGTCGAGGCGTTGGCGGAGGACAACCCGGGTCCGGCGGAGTGGGTGAGTGTGTCGTGCGAGCTCGTCGTCCCCGACGAACCCGGCGTGTACTCGGTCCGCGCACGGTACGCCCAGGCGTATCAGGGACGCCTGATGACTGCCGAAGGCCGTGCGATCCCCCAGCCGGAGTACGAGGACGTACTGGGCTGGTGGAAGGTCGACCGCCCGGAGGGGCCGGGCCCGGAATCTGCCATAGGAACCATCGTCGTCGAGGAGTGAGCGGGAACCCCGGCACGGCGTCCGGATCCCTCGTGCGGGGCGGTGTCGGTCCGTCGCGGTCGGTGGTGTACTGCGTTCCATGCCGTCCAGCGACGAAGACAGTGAAGCGCTGAAAGAGGGCTTGTTCATCGCGGTGAGCGCGTCGGCGGTGCTCGTGGTGACCGGTCTCTTCTTCGGATTCCCCTGGCAGTTGTCCCTGTTCGTGCTCGTGATCACGGTCGCGTTGGTCGCCGTGCTCACCGGTGTGGCACTGCGTGACGCGCGAGAGTCGGCGCAGCGCCGGACGGTGAGCCAGGGGGTCCTGTCCGCGTGGGCCGCCCGCAACGAGGGGTGCTTCGGCACCGCTACGACGGCGTTCACCGGCGATGCGACGCGATGGCAGCTGTCCGCGAGTTCCTGGTACCCCGGCAGCCTGTTCGCCCTGGGCCGCCGGGAAGGCACCGAGGTGGGTGTCGTCTGCTCGACGGAGGACACGGGTGAGGTGATGGCGGAACTGACGACGATTCTGGTCCTTCTGCCCGAGCGCCGTCCGACCGCACGGCTGCGCCGTCGGGACATACGCCGACTCGACCTGCCGTACGGCGTGGCCTCGGTGGAGACGAACGGCCGCGAACTGAGCGTCCGTTACGAGGGCTGGCCGCGGTCGTCCTCGATGCTGGACACGATGATCGACGCGACGGTCCGCCTGGAGCCGGACATGCCCACCGCGTGACGTGCCCGCCGTGTGACTGCCTGCCGCGTGACGTGCCCGCCCTGTCGGGTGGCGGGTCAGCCCGGCGGTGGGTTCCGCTCGTGCATCCAGCCCTGGGGGAGCCAGGGCAGGTGGTCCGTGTGTGAGGGGGAGGGGCCGGTGCGGGCCAGGAGGATGGCCACGTCGTCCTCCGAGGTGGCCGGGTCCAGGTGTGCGGTGACCGTTTCCAGCAGGGCGGGGAGGGGGGCCGCCGGGTCGATGGGGAGGTCGGCCAGGGCGGTGAGGCCGGTCTCGATGTCACGGTCGCGGCGTTCGATCAGGCCGTCCGTGCACAGCAGGAGGACCGAGCCGGGAGAGACGGGGACCGTGGTGGCCGAGAAGGAGCCCAGGCCCACCCCCAGGGGCGGCGCGACCGGGAGGCTGAGCAGGGTGCGGGTGCCGTCGGGGGCCACGAGCAGCGGGGGGACGTGGCCGGCGTTGGAGAAGGTGGCGCATTCCCTGCGGGGGTCCAGGAGGGCCAGCAGGCAGGTCGCGACCCGGTCCAACTCCAGGGTGAGCGCGGTGCGTTCGGCCTGGAGCAGGATGAAGTCCGGGGTGCTGCTCTGGACGGCCAGGGTGCGCAGCACCGAGCGGTACTCGCTCATCGCGGCGGCCGCGCGGATCCCGTGCCCCATGACGTCACCCACCACCAGCAGGGTGCGGCCGTGGGGCAGCGCGAGCGTGTCGAACCAGTCGCCGCCCACCTCCGCCCCCGCGCCCGCCGGCAGATAGCGGCCCAGGGTCTCCACACCGGGGCCCGTGACGGTCGGCGTGTTCAGGAAGGCCCGCTGCATCTCCAGTGCCGTCTCGTGCTCGCGGGTGTAGCGGACGGCGTGCGCGATGCCCGTGGCGGCCCGGTCGGTGAGGTCGCCGAGCAGTTGGGCGTCCGCGTCGGTGAGGTGGGCGGAGTCACCGGCCCGGAACACGATCACTGCGCCCACCACCTCCTCGTGGACCGCGAGGGGCAGATAGATCCCGGAGTGCGCGCCCATCCGGCGGAAGTGCTCCTTGCGTTCGTTCGACAGCGAGAACTGGCGCAGGGCCTCGTCGGCGGGGTGGGTGAGGACGAGCGGGCGCCGTTCGGCCAGCACGTGGGCCATGGGGGACCCGGCCCGGTACACGACGAACTCGCCGAGGAGGCCGAGCGGCGAGGACACCTCCGCGAGTTCCGGTGTGGTGGCGAGCGCGATCCGGCGCAGCCGCAGCGGGTACCGGTCCGAGGGCACCTGGGGCGTGCCCTCCGGGTCCACCACGTCCACCGCCGCGTAGTCCGCGAAGCGCGGCACCAGCAGGTCGGCGAGCGCCTGACAGGCCTGGCCGAGGTCGAGGGTCGCGCCGGTGCTGCGGTTCGCCTCGTCGAGCAGCGCCATGCGGTTGCGCGCCCGGACGAGGTCCTCGCGCCCGCGCAGCGCGTCGGTGACCTCCAGCACTACGGCGGCCACGCCGAGGACCTCTCCGGACGGTCCGGAGAGCCGGTGGTAGGCGCCCAGCCACCACCGGTTGTCGTCCGTCGTGGCGGCAGGCGTCTGTCCGCCGACCGTGATGACCTGCGGAACTCCCGTACGCAGCACCTTCGCGAGCAGTTGCTCCGAGGACTCCAGGTCCGGCAGCACGTCCCGCAGCCGGCGGCCGAGGTGCTCGGCGGCCGGGACGCCGTTGAGCCGGGCGAGCGCGTCGTTGAGGTAGAGGTAGCGCAGCTCGCTGTCGAGAACGGCGATACCGGCCGGGCAGTGGTCGAGGAGCCGCCGGGTCAGCGTCAGCTCGTCGAGCAGCCGCTCCGCGGACTCCTCCACGTTCTCGGAGCGGTGCACGGCGTCCGCGAGCGCCGCCAGTTCCGCCTGGGTCAGCAGCATGCGCGGGTCTGGCTGGACATGGTCACCGGGCACCCGCCCACAGCATCACGCCCCCGCCACCCCCACCAACGGGATGACCTGTCCGAGTGACCCACCGACCACCCCGCCGCCCCGACCACCCCGACGCGCCGACCAGCACCCGGGGCCCAGGGAAGGTGTCCCAGGGAGTGGATTCCATGGGCCCTAGGGGGCCGGGGCCGTGGTGGGTTTGGGGTTGGGGTGTTGTGGGGTGCGGCCGCCGGGGGAGCCGGCCAGGCGCCATACCTCGTCCGCCGTCAGCGCCGCGTACGAGTCGGGCGGGACGTCGCCGGTGAGCCCCGCGACCCGGACGGGCTTTCCGCCGCGCTCGGCGAACAGGGCGAGGGTGAGGGCGAGCCGGGGCGAGTACACGCTCCGCCAGGCCGTCCGGGCGCCCGGCCCGCTGCCCGCGCCGGCCGAGTGCACGACCGGCACGGCGGGCACGGCCCTGACCGGCAGCAAGGTTCCGTCCTTGACGCCGGGCACGAAGGCACCGTCCTCGGCGGACGGCGCGTTCAGCAGCTCGGTGACCACCGCCGCCTCCTTTCCGTGCATCGCGGTACGCGTCTTCGGACGTGCGGTGTGGACCGTACGGCCCGCCTTGGTGATCTTCGCGACGGTGTACGGGGCCGCGTAGGTGCCGTCGGCGGCCAGCGTGGCGTACGCGGAGTTCAGGCGCAGCGGGGTGGGAGCCGTCTCCTCGACGAGTGTGCTCAGCGGGTCGCCGAACCGCAGGCCCTTGTAGGTGAACGGTTCGAGGACCGTGCCCGCCTCGACCGCCCCGTCCACGGCGTCGTTGAACGGCTGGTGGGCGTAGTCCGCTCCGCCGTACAGCACCCGGACGGCGCCGTCGCCGGGGACGGTCGCGACGACGGCCGTGTGCAGCCGGGCGTCCTTGACACCCGCGGCACCCTTGCCGTCCTTGCCGTCCTTGCGGCCCGTGCCGCCCGTGTCGCTGTCGGGCGTCCGCTCGCGCACCAGCTCGGCCGTCTCGTCCTGGAGGCCGAGGTCGAAGGTGGTGTGCACCTTGTAGCCGCCGCGCGCCAACTGGTCCTCCGTGATGCCGAGCCGGTCGGCGGCCTCCGCGGACGCCGTGTCGATCAGGTACTGGCGCTGGCCGTTCGAGCCGCCCGGCGGGTAGAAGCGGAAGGCGGGAAAGCGGGCGGCCGTCCGCTCGCGGGCGCTGATCGCGCCCGAGTCCGCCATCGCGTCGAGCACCCACACCCAGCGGCGCTCCAGCGTCCCGGTCACCTTCGCGTCCGCGCCCGCCCGCTCGTAGTACGAGGGCAGGTTGAGGATGGAGGCGAGGGCGGCGCCCTGGGAGACCGTCAGGTCGCGGGCGCCGACGCCGAAGTAGTTGCGCGCGGCCGACTCGACGCCGGCGGCGCCGCGGCCGAAGTACACGGTGTTGAGGTAGCCCGCCAGGATGTCGTCCTTGGCCCTCGTGCGGTCCAGCTTCACGGCGATGAGGGCCTCGTGCGCCTTGCGTTCGAGGGACTGCTCGGGGGTCAGCAGGGCGTTCTTCACGTACTGCTGCGTGATCGTGGAGCCGCCCTGGCGGTCGCCCCCCGTCACGGTCGCGAGCGCGGCCCGCAGGATCGCGGAGGGGGCGACCCCCGAGTCCGTGCGGAAGGAGCGGTTCTCCGCGGCGATCACGGCGTCCTGGACGTGCCGCGGGACCTGCTTGAGGGGGATGTCCTGGCGGTCGACCGGTCCGCGCCTGCCGAGGTACTCGCCCCCGGCGTCCACGAAGACCGTGCTCTGGCTGACGGTCTCCGGGTGCGGCTCGGGGATGGGCGTCATCCGGTACGCGACGACGACCGCGGCGCACGCGAGGAGGAACAGCGTCAGCAGGGCGGCCAGCAAGCGGCGGAGGCGGCGGACGCGGGTGCGGCGCCGGCGGACCCGTGTCCGCCGCAGGAACGTGCCGATGCCGCGGAGGCGGGCGCCGCCGCGGCGGAGTAGATCGCGGGCGTTCACGCGGGTCTTCGTACGGGTCTTCACGCGGGCGTTCATGAGGGGGAGTCCGTCCGTGCGAGGAGTGTGCCGGCGGAGTCGTAGGCCTTCACCGTGATGCCCGGCGAGGACGTGTCGCTGCCGGTGAGCCGGGCGTCCACGTACCAGGCGGACCAGCCGGGGGAGCCCGCCAGGGTGAGCAGACGGGCGGTGAACGTGCCCTCGGTCGTGCGGACTTCGACGCGGGACGCCTCGCGGCTGCCCCGGTGGATGCCGGAGAGGAAGAGCCGTTTCCCGCTCGTGGAATCCACCCAGAGAGTCAGGGCGGGACCACCGGCCCCGCCCTTCCCCGAGCCGCCCTGACCCGAGCCGCCCTCTCCGGCGTCGCGGAACTGGTTCGGCTGCCCCGGTGCCGACAGGTGCGTGCCGTCCTTGGAGAGCCAGAACTGCACACCGGGCGCGGCGGTGACGCGTTCGCCCGGTGTCACGACGCGGACCGCCGCCCTCTCCTCGGAGACCGTGACCCCACCGGACCCGGACCCGGAGCCCGTGCCGCGCACCGCTCCCACGACCAGGGGTACGAGGAGCAGGGCGCCCACGGAGGTGAGCACCGCGGTGGTGCGCCGGCGCTGCTTGCGGAGCGTGCGCCCGGCCGCCTCGATGGCGGTCGCGGGAAGGGACGAGACCGGGCCCCCGCCGTGCGGCCCGAGCGGGCCATGCGACTCATGCGGGCCGAGCGGGTCCTCCCGGTACGCGGCGTGAGCGCGCAGGGCCGTCGCCGCCCGGCGGTCCACCGCTTTCACCGCCCCCCGCGAGGAGTTGAGGAGCGCGGCGATCTCGCGGTGGGTCAGGCCGTCCCAGTGCCGGAGCACGGCCACGGCCCGCCGACGGGGCGGGAGGCCGGCCAGCACCTCGGTGAGCGGGTCGAGCGGATCGGGCACGTACGGCTCCGGCGTGTACCCGGCACGCCCGGAGTTCCGGGAGTGCCGAGAGCGTCCAGAACCCCCGGGGCCTCCAGAACCCCCGGAACCCCAGGAGCCCCCAGAACGCCAAAAGCGCCCGAGTGGACGGGCGACCAGCCGTGGCCTCCGTCGCAGGAAACCCCGTACCAGAGCCCGCCGTACGTAGAACTCCGCGTCGTCGCCCGGGACGCGGCGCCGCGCGTAGACCTCCGCCACCGCGGCTCTCGCGCGTCTGTCCGCGTCGGCGGAGTTCCCCGTCAGCAGACGGGCCGTGCGCGTGAGCCGGGGCCAGTACTCCCCGGCGCGGGCGGTGAAGTCGTCGTCCATGGTCAGTCGAGCGCGACGATGCGCGCCACTCCCTCCGGATCGGCCCTGCTCGGTGCTTGTGCTTCGATGTACGCGACCTACGCGACCTGTGTTGCGTACGTGACGTACGGGACCTGTACGCACGACAGAGGCAGCCGGGTTGCACGGGACTTCCGAGAACAGCGGCAGGGGGTGTGGCGGGGGGTATGACCGAGGACGAGTTCGACGGGTTCTACGCGGCCGCGTTCCCCCGGCTGACCGGGCAGCTCTACGCCTTCACCGGTGACCACGGTGAGGCGCAGGACGTCGTCCAGGAGGCATTCGTCCGGGCCTGGGACCGGCGGCGGGAGTTCCTCGCCGACGGGGCGCCCGAAGCCTGGATCCGTACGGTCGCGATGCGGCTCGCGGTGAGCCGGTGGCGGCGGGCCAGGCGTTGGCTGGAACTGGTGCGCCGCAATCCGCCGCCGGAGCACACCCCGGGGCCCGGGCCGGAACGGGCCGCGCTGATGGCCGCGTTGCGGGAACTGCCCGAGGCACAGCGCATGGCCGTCGTTCTGCACCATCTGTGCGACTTGAGTGTCGAACAGGTAGCCTCCGAAACCGGTGCGCCCACAGGGACGGTCAAGGCCCGGCTGTCCCGCGGCCGGGCGGCGCTGGCGCGGCGGCTGGGCGAGGCCGACGAACTGGGTGAGAGGGAGGACGACCGTGTCCGATGAGCTCACCCCCGCCCGCGGGCACGCGCACGAGGACCCCGGCGACGGATCGAACCGCTCCGAACTCACCGTCGCACTGCGCGGGTTGGCCCAGGACCACGAGACCCCCGTGGCCGTCCCGGGCGCGGAGATCCGCCGTCGAGCGGTACGCCGCCGCCGGCGCCGCAAGGCCTCGCTGGCCGCCGTCGGTACGGCCGGGGCGGGAGTGCTGGCCCTGGTCCTGGCCGTGGTGCTCACTGATGGCGAAAGTGCCCGGTCGGTTCCGCCCGCGGCCAGTTACGGCGTGAAAACGCCCCCCGCGACCGCCAGGCCCTCTCCGGTCGTCGCCGCCGCGACGGTGGACCTCGACCGGCGGGAACTGACCGCCGAGGGACGCACCCTGCCCATCTCCGCCGGGGCGGGCACGTCGCCGACGCCGACGGGACTGATGACGGTCACCGCCAAGTACAAGGCGACGATGGTGCCGGGCGCGGTCGCGGGCTGGAGCGCGTACGACATCAAGGCGACCTGGGTGATACGGCTGCGCGGCCCCGACGACCGTACGAACTACCTCCTCGCCCTCAGCTGGGACGAGAAGGCGCCCGGCAGTTACGACATCACCGGCGGCGCGATCGGTATGCGCAGCGTGGACGCGATGTGGCTGTACAAGGTGCTCAGGCCGGGAGCGGTGGTCGAGGTGGTGGGGGCGGCCACGGCACGGCCGACCGGTGAGTCCCGGCCCGACCCCGAGCCGTCGCGGGCGGGCGGCGGTGTGGAGGTCCCGCAGGCGGGGACGGAGCCGGCGACGCAGGATCCGGCCGGTGCGGCGCGGGCGGAGGAGCTGACGGACGCGGCGCGGGCGAAGGAACTGGCGGACGAGGCGCGGGCGAAGGAGTCGGCGGCGGCCGGGGGCACGGACGCGACGCCCTGAGACGTTGCGGGCCAAGTCCTGGTGTGAGCTTTACTGCGCGTTAGTTGCAGGCGCGGTGACATGGCGTGAGGGTGGGAGCAGTCCCACGGAGGTCCGCACGACTGCCTCCCGTCGACCACCCCCTCCTCCTGGCGTGCCTCCCTTTCTCGGGAGGAGCGGGTGTGGCCTCCAAGAGGCTGTTTTCAAAGGCGGCGGCTGGCAGTGACCGAGGCCGTCAGTGACCGCGGCCGTCGGCGGTGGCGGTCGTCAGGGGTGGCGGCTGCCGGTGGTGCGGCATGAGCCGGTCCACCACGCGGCGGGCCGCTCCCGGACGTGGCCCGGGGACCACCGCCGGACGCTCCCAGTCGCAGGGCGGTGTCGGGCGCCGGAGCGGGACCGCGCCCTGCTCCTTCAGCGCGACACTCACCAGCCCCAGCAGCAGCTGGACGTCGGCGTCGCAGTCGAGGAGCACGGTGATCCAGGAGGCGCCGGGGCGGACTCTGATCGCGCTGGCGTGCAGGAGTTGGGGAAGCAGGCGTTCGACCGCCGTGGGCGTGAGGCAGAGGTCGGCGGAGTCGTCGGAGTGGAAGTGGACGATCTCGTGTCCCGCCGAAGCGAAGGCATGCCCAACGGCGCACCGGGGCGGGCCACTTACCAGGTTCGGCCAGGTCTCCAGAAGAGCAATGGCGCGAGGGGCCGCGGTCATGACCCCATCCTCGCGCACGCTTCACCTGGAGTACCACCCCCAGCCACCTCCGACTACGCGCACCGCACGGCCGGTTACCCGATCACTCCCCGGCGAACCTGAACAGGTTGCAGCGGTACGCCTCGACGTCCCGGCGCCTGAGCGTCGCCACGACCGGGAGCAGGAGGCGGTAGCGCAGGGGCAGCCGGTGTGCGACCGGGGCCGGCAGACGGGCCAGGGTGCGGGAGTCCGTGAGGCTGAGGCCCGGCTCCCACTGTTCGAGCGCACCGGGGTTGTCGCAGCTCCAGCGCATACGGGCCGTCACCTCGGCCAGTACGTCATGGCTGTCCTGGGCGTCGACCACGCGGGACGCCGCGGTCTCCAGGGCGAAGCGGGCCCCGGGCAGCTCCTCCCCGACCTGCTGGAACACCGAACGGACCAGCTCCGCCTCCAGATAGACCAGCACCGCCTCGGCGACCAGGAAGTACGGCCCGGGGCTGCTGCCGCGCACCTGCTCCATCCACTGCGGATCGGTGACCGAGGCGGAGACCATGTGCCGCCGGTCCGTGTCCTTGAAGAAGCCCCGCCGCAGGGCGATCACATCGGGCAGGTCGAGGTCGAACCAGTGGACCGTGCCGTTGTCGAGCCGTTCGAACCGCGTGTTGAGTCCCGTGCCGATCTCGACGACCGTGCCGGCGGGGTGCCGTGCCAGGAACTCCCGTACCCACTGGTCGAAGAGCAGGGTGCGCAGATTCGCCCCGAGCAGGCTCCGCGCCCCGTCGAAGCGGGAGAAGTCGTAGTCGAGGGAGTCGACCATCTCCACAGCCTGTGGATCGCTGAGCAGTCCGTGCGCTTTACGGGTCTCGACCGCACGGGCGTAGAGGGGGATGAGCAGGGTCTCCTGGACCTCGCCGAGTCGGGGCGTGCGCTTGTCCACCGGCCCTCTCCTCTCCACCGGACTCTTCACCGGACGTCCCACCGGGCTCCCCGTCGGCCTCTTGTCCGGTCTCTTCTCCGGCGGGCCGCGCGGGGCAGGTCTCCCCAGGCAAGCTAACCGAGCCGTTTCCGGTTGGCAGCCCCCCGCGTCACCGGCGCAGCAGCTCCCGTATCGCCCCTACGACGACGTCGGGGGCCTCCTCCGCCATGAAGTGGCCGCACGAGACGGTGCTGTGCCGCAGGTCGTCCGCCCACGCTGACCACAGCGCGGCGGCGTCGAAGCCGAGGGCGGCGCCCCAGTCCTGCTGGAGCACGCTCACCGGCATCCGCAGCCGGTTGCCGGCCTCCCGGTCGGCCCGGTCGTGCGTGACGTCGACGCCCGCGGAGGCGCGGTAGTCCGCGACGATCGACGGGACGGCCGCGCGGGACGCCGCGAGGTAGGCGGCACGGACGTCCGCCGGTACGGCGGCCGGGTCGCGCGTCCAGACGTCCAAAAAGTGGCCGAAGAACGCGTCGGGGCTCGCGCCGATCAACTGCTCGGGCAGGCCCGGCGGTTGGGCCATGAGGTAGAGGTGGAAGCCGATCGCGGCGGATGTTCCGTGCATGACCTCCCACATGTCGAGGGTCGGCAGGACGTCCAGGGAGGCGAGGTGGGTGACCGTCTCCGGGTGGTCGAGGCCCGCCCGGATCGCGACGAGGGCGCCGCGGTCGTGGCCGACCAGCGCGAACCGCTCGTGCCCCAGCGCCCTGGCGACCGCGACGACGTCCGCGGCCATGGCGCGCTTCGCGTACGCGGTTCCGTCGGGGTCGGCGGGCTTGTCGCTGGCGCCGTAGCCGCGGAGGTCGGGGCAGATGACGGTGTGGTCGGTGGCGAGCTTCGGGGCGACGTGGCGCCACATGAGGTGGGTCTGGGGGAAGCCGTGGAGGAGGACGACGGGGGTGCCTGTGCCGCCCCCGACTGCGACGTTCAGTTCGATGCCGTCGGCGCCGGGGATGCGGTGGTGGGCGAAGCCCGGGATCGTGGGAGTGGTGTGGGGCATGGGGGTCCTCGCAGGTGGTGTGTCGGATGCGGGCCGGTGGGGGCTTGTCGCGCAGTTCCCCGCGCCCCAGAAGGGCGGACGGGCCGGGCCTGGGTCTCAGGGTGGGGGGTGCGAATCAGCGGCTGGTCAGCAGGCGGGTACGGCGTGACCGGCGCAGGTAGCGTGGGCCGGGAGGACGCGGTGGTGGGAGAGGTCGGTGTGGAGCGGGACGTGCGAGTGGTGTTCGGGGTGCTCGGGCCGACGGTCGCGTCGGACGAGGACGGGCGGGAGCTCGCCCTGAAGGGGCCGCGGCACCGGGCCGTGCTGGCCCGGCTGATCGTGGCCCGCCGCCGGGTGGTACCCGTGTCCCGGCTGGTCGAGGACCTGTGGACGGAGCCGCCCGCCGGAGCCGTGGGCGCCGTCCAGACCTTCGTGGCGGTCCTGCGGCGCGCCCTGGAGCCGGACCGGCCGCCCCGGGCGCCGGCCCGGCTGCTGGTCACCGACGGGCCCGGATACGCCTTGCGTGCCGCGCCGGACACGGTGGACGCCTGGCGCTTCGAGACGGCGCTCGGTACCGCGGCCGGTCTGCCCGCCCCGGCGGCGCTCTCGACCCTGGAGGAGGCTCTGGGCTGGTGGCGGGGCCCGGCGTACGCCGAGTTCGCCGGGGAGGGGGAGGACTGGTCCCGCGCCGAACGGGCCCGCCTCGCCGAACTGCGCCTCCAGGCCGTGGAACGCCGTGCCGAGACCCTGCTCGCCCTCGGCCGCCCCGCCGACGCGGTCCCCGACCTGGACGCCCACCTCACGGACCACCCCTGGCGGGAGAACGCCTGGCGCCTGCTGGCCCTGTCCCTCTACCGCCAGGACCGCCAGGGAGACGCCCTCGCCGTCCTGCGCCGCGCCCGCACGGTCCTGATCACCCAACTGGGAGTGGACCCGGGCCCCCACCTGCGCCACCTGGAATCAGACATCCTCACCCAAAACCCCCACCTGAACCTACCCCCACCCACCCAGGGGCGCGGGGAACGGCGCAGTCTTTCGTCTTTCAGGGGCGCGGGGAACGGCGCGCCCAGCCCCAACGCACCCGCACTTGGCAACGAGGCCGACGCCCCACCCACCCAGGGGCGCGGGGAACGGCGCAGTCTTTCGTCTTTCGGGGGCGCGGGGAACGGCGCGCCCAGCCCCAACGCACCCGCACCCGACATCGCACCCGGCGGCAGCCACACCGCACCCGGCGGCAGCCACACCGCGACCGAGGTCACGGCCCAGCTGTGGACCCGGGCCGCCGAGTCCTACCACCGCACCGTCGCCGGAGGCGCCCGCACCCGCCTCCACTCCACCGTCGGCCTGCTCCGCAACCTCGCGGTCACCGGCGGCGCGGGCCTGGAGGAGGCCCGCCGCCACCGCACGGCGGCCATCGCCGCGGCGGAGGAGTTCGCCGACCCGGAGCTGACCGCCCGGGTGATCGGCGCGTACGACGTCCCGGCGATCTGGACCCGCGCGGACGACCCCACGGCCGCCGCCCACATCGTGGCCGCCGCGGAACGAACCCTCAGAGCCCTGCCGGCAGGCACCCGCGCGCACGACCCGGCCCGCTGCCGCCTCCTGGCCACCATCGCCCTGGAAACCCGCGGAGCGCACGGCCGGCGCGGCCCCGACGCCGCCCGCGAGGCGGAGACCCTCGCCCGCCGCCTCGACGACCCCGCCCTGCTGGCCTTCGCCCTCAACGGCACGTTCATGCAGTCCTTCACCCGCGCGGGCCTCGCCCCGCGACGCGACGCGATCGGCGCCGAACTCGTCGAACTGTCCGCACGCCACGGCCTGGTGACCTACGAGGTCCTCGGTCACCTCATCCGCCTCCAGGCCCGCGCGGCACTCGGCGACCTCCCCGGCGCGGACCGCCACGCGACCGCCGCGGACCACCTCGCCGAACGCCACGAACTACCCCTCGTGAGCGTCTTCACCGAGTGGTACGGAGCCCTGCGGCTCAGCGCGACCGGCCGGCCGGCCGAAGCGGAGAAGGCCTACCGCGCCGCCGCCACCCGCCTGGCGGGCGCCGGAATGCCCGGCCTGGAACGCGGCCTCCTCCCCCTAGCGCTCCTCTGCCTGCGCCTGACCCACGACCTCCCGGTGGACCCGGACCGGGACCCGGACCCGGACCCGAATCCGGACCAGCGCCCCCGGCCGCCCGACTGGGGCCCGTACCGCCCCTGGGCCGAGCCGTTCACGCTGCTCGAAGCAGGCCGCCGCACCGAGGCCCGTACCGCCCTGCGCGCCCTCCCGGAGCCCCCGCACGACCTCCTGTACGAGGCCTGCTGCGCGCTGGAGGCCGAAGCCGCCCGCCGCCTCGGCGACCGCCCCGCACAGGAACGCGCCCGCGACCGCCTCCGTCCCGCCGCCGCCGAACTCGCGGGCGCGGGCAGCGGGTTGCTCACGCTGGGCCCGGTTGAGCGGTACCTCACCGACCGGCCGTGACGGCCGTACCCGCGGTCACGGTTCAGCTCGGTTCAGCTCAGCTCAACTCAGCTCATCGGGGTCCGGCTCGGCCTCCGACTCTGCCTCCGACTCCGACTCCGCCTCCGGGGCGGGGACCGAAGCCGAGTCCGAAGCGGAAGCCGAAGCCGGAGCCGAAAGCGCCGCCGCGGGCGTCCGGCCGGCCAGGACCTCCTCAAGGCGCCGCGTGCCGGCCTCGGCGGCCCGCCGGATGTCCTCGGCGTCCACCTCGTCGAGTCCGCCGTCGGTGAGGGAGAGCGCGCTGTCGCCGACCCGTACGGCGGCGTGGTCCAGGGTGAGCACGGCCGGCCAGCCGCCGCCGTCGCCGCTCACGGTCACCCGCAGACCTTCGGCGGCCTCGCCCAGGCCGGGCAGCGGCGCGGCGACGGCCCGGACGGTGAACTGGCCGCCCCTGACATCCGTGGCCGTGAACTGCCCGCACCTCTCCGGCACCGTCTTCAGCCAGGCCAGCGAGGAGTCCAGCGCCGCCCGGTCGTACGCCCCGACCTGGTACCGCAGCTGCGCCCCGGCGCCGGTGTCGTCGAAGCCGGCCGCCGCGCGGGACCCGGCGGGATCGCCCAGCAGGTTCTCGGCGTACAGGCCGTCGAGCAGCCGCTGGCAGTCGGTGACGTCCGCCTTGCCCTTGAGGAGGGCGTCCCGCCAGGTCGCCGCGCCCTGGGTCCCCGTCCAGCCGTCGCCGAGGTCGGCGGGGGTGATCAGCGCCGACTTCGCCTGCGCCTCGGTGAGCGTGCGCGCGACGGTGACCGACGGGGAGGGGGAGGGGGCCCGCGCGGCCACGGCGGAGGCGGAGGCCGCCGCGTCGTCCGCGGCACCGGCACCGGCTCCGCCGCCACCGCCCGAGCACCCGGCCGTCGTGAGCAGCGCGGCCACCGCGAGGACCGGGACGAGGGCCGGCCCGAGGGCGGGGACGGTACGCCGGTGACGGCGCTGACGGCACTGACGGCGGGGCGGACGGTTCAGCACGGATGCCTCCTACGGCTCCCGACGACAGGGGTTCTGCTGGATCTCCTCCCACGGCACCATCGCGCGGCACCTCCCACCAGCGCACCGGGCCGACCGGGTGAGCCGGCGGGCGCCTTCGAGATGCCTCCGCCCACTCCCGCGGCCACACTGACCCCATGCCGGGACGGATCGAGGACTACGCCCTCGTCGGAGACCTGCTGACCGCCGCTCTCATCGGCCGCGACGGCAGCCTCGACTGGCTGTGCCTGCCCCGCTTCGACTCCCCCGCCTGCTTCGCCGCGCTGCTGGGCGACGAGAACAACGGCCGCTGGCGGATCGCCCCGGTGGCCGCGTACGACGGCTCCGGCCCGCCGGCCTCCACCCGCCGCTACCGCGGGGACTCCCTCGTCCTGGAGACCGAGTGGGAGACGGACACCGGCCGGGCCACCGTCGTCGACTTCATGCCGCGCCGCGACGGCGCCCCCAGCGTCGTACGCCTCGTCGAGGGCGTGTCCGGCACGGTCGACCTGCGCATGGACCTGCGGCTGCGTTTCGAGTACGGGAGCGTGGTGCCCTGGATGCACCGCGAGCACGGGCAGCTCACCGGGGTCGCCGGACCCGAGTCGGTGCGGCTGTCCACGCCCGTCCCGCTGACCGCGCACGGACACGCCCACACCGGCGACTTCACCGTCACCGCGGGCGAACGCATCCCCTCCGTCCTGACCTGGCAGCCCTCCCACCTGCCCGCCCCCGGCCCCGTGGACCCCTTCGAGGCGCTGCGCCGCACCGAGGAGTACTGGAGCGACTGGCTGCGGCCGTTCTCGTACGACGGCACCTACCGCGAAGCGGTCGTACGCTCCCTCATCACCCTCAAGGCCCTCACCTACGAGCCGACCGGCGGCATCGTCGCCGCGCCCACCACCTCCCTGCCCGAACAGCCCGGCGGGGTACGCAACTGGGACTACCGCTACTGCTGGCTGCGGGACGCCGGCATGACCCTGGAGGCGCTGCTGCGCAGCGGCTTCACCGCCGAGGCGGACGCCTGGCGCGGCTGGCTGGAACGGGCCGTGGCCGGCCGCCCGCAGGACATCCAGATCATGTACGGCATCGGCGGCGAGCGCAGACTCACCGAGTGGACGGCCGACTGGCTTCCGGGGTACGAGGGTTCGCGGCCGGTGCGGATCGGCAACGGCGCCGCCGTGCAGCAACAACTCGATGTACCGGGCGAGTTGATGGACACCCTGGCCCTGACGCTGAGTTCGGGGCTGCGGCCCCAGCGGCATCTCGTCGCGCTCCAGCGGGCCGTGCTCGACCATCTGGAGAAGGTGTGGTCCCGGCCCGACCAGGGCCTGTGGGAGATGCGCGGCGAACCCCGCCACCACGTCCACTCCAAGGTCATGTGCTGGGTCGCCTTCGACCGTGCGGTCCGGCTGGCCGAGGACCACGGGCGCCCGGGGCCCGTCGCCCACTGGCGGGAGATCCGGGACCGTATCCACCGGGAGGTCTGCGAGCGGGGCTTCGACCCGGCGCGTTCCACGTTCACGCAGTCCTACGGTTCGCGCGCCCTCGACGCGGCGCTGCTGCTCATCCCGCGCACCGGGTTCCTGCCGCCGGACGACCCGAGGGTGGTCGGCACGGTCGCCGCCGTCGAACGCGAGCTGGCGACCGACGACGGCCTGGTCCGCCGCTACTCGACGAACGCCGGCGGATCCGCGGGCCCCGACGGGCTGGCCGGGGGCGAGGGCGCCTTCCTGGCCTGCTCCTTCTGGCTCGCGGACGCCCTGCGGCTGACCGGGCGCGAGGACGAGGCCCGGACCCTGTTCGAACGGCTGCTGCTCCTGCGCAACGACGTAGGCCTGCTGGCGGAGGAGTACGACCCCGTCGCCGGCCGCCAACTGGGCAATTTTCCCCAGGCGTTCACGCACGTGCCCCTCATCAGAGCGGCGTACGAACTCGACCGCCACGCGACCGGTCGTCGGTAAGAACTTGTTCCGTGAAGTACCGGTGAATCCGCGGCGACTTCTGCGAGGCTGACCCGATGCCGACCCTTTACAGAAGACTGCTCGGATTCCTTCCCCGGATAGGTGTGAAGGTGGTCGATCTCGGTCCCGGTACCTCCCTGCTGTTCCGGCGGGGCGACCGCACCGTCGTGCCGGTGGGGAGCGGCGCCGATCTGGTGACCCGCGGCCGGAGCCGGTACGCGGTCACGGACGCCGGCACCGACACCTGGGTGGTGGCCCGCGGGTCGGCGCAGCGGGACGTGCGGAGTGTCCCCCTCGGCGACACGGGCGCGCGCCTGCTCCTCGACAAGGCGGTCCCGGCGGACGGGGAGCGGGAGTTCCAGCTCGCCGCCGCGCACTATCTGTGCACGCAGCATGTGGCCGCGCTGCTGGAACTGAACCGCGTGAACTGCGTGTTCGACGTCGGGGCCAACAGCGGGCAGTACGGGAAGGGGCTGCGGCGCTTCGGCTACACCGGGCGCATCGTGTCGTTCGAGCCGGTCTCCGCGACGTTCGAGAAGCTGCGGAAGTCCGCCGAGAACGACCCGGACTGGCATGTGTACAACTTCGCGCTCGGCCGCGAGGAGGCGGTGCAGTCCATTCATGTGGACTGGAAGTCCATGAACTCCCTGCTTCCGCCCAGCGAGTACGGCAAGGAGCGCTACCGGCGGTTCGCCAAGGGGCGTACCGAGGAGATCGAGATCCGGCGTCTCGACGGCGTGATGCAGAAGGCGCTCGAAGGGGTCGAGGACCCCCGGCCGTATCTGAAGATGGACACGCAGGGCTTCGACATGGAGGTGTTCGCCGGGGCGGGTGAGCGGATCTCGGAGTTCGTCGGGATGCAGTCCGAGGTGGCCGCTCTGCGGTTGTACGAGGGGAGTCCGGCGATGAGGGAGGCTGTCGCCGCTTACGAGGCGGCGGGGTTCGGGGTCACCGGCATGTACCCCGTGACCCGAGACCCCGCGACAGGCCAAGTAGTCGAATTCGACTGCGTGATGGTCCGCCCTCCCTCCAACTGAGTGCGCAGTTCCCCGCGCCCCTGGTGGGATGTCGGGTTCGGGTCGCCTGTGGCTGGTCGCGCAGTTCCCCGCGCCCCTGAAAGGCGGGGCTGCGCCCCGGCCTTTCATCTTTTGGGGGCGCGGGGAACTGCGCGGGCAACCCCCACCGGGCCCGCAGCCGAACGACCCCGCGGCCCGCAGGGCGTTCGCAGGGTCGGGGGATCGGTAGGCTAAGGGGACTGCGAGTCCCCCCATCCGCGCGCTTCCGTAACACTGAAGTGCCGTTCGCGGTAGTCGTGTTGGCCTTCTGCTGTTGAGGATGATTCGCTGGTGCTCGTCGCGGAGCGGTATCGGTTGCAGGCGTCCATCGGCCGAGGCGGGATGGGCGAGGTGTGGCAGGCCACCGACGAGGTGCTCGGCCGGGCCGTGGCCGTCAAGCTGCTGCTGGGGGACGAGGCGGACAGCGCCGCGTCCGCGAGGTTCCGGCTGGAGGCCCAGACGGCGGCCAGGCTCAGCCACCCGTACGTCGTCGCCGTCTTCGACTTCGGCGCCTGGGACGACCGCTTCTACCTGGTCATGGAGCTGGTCGAAGGCCGCAGTCTGGCCCAGGAGCTGACCGCGTCCGGCACCCTCGGGGCGGAACGGGTGGCCACCATCGCCGCCCAGGCCGCAGCGGGCCTCACCGCCGCGCACCGCGAGGGGATCGTGCACCGGGACATCAAGCCCGGCAACCTCCTCGTGGACGCCCAGGGCACCGTGAAGATCGGCGACTTCGGCATCGCCCGTTTCGTCGACGACCCGTCGTCCGCGCTCACCACGGCCGGCCAGATCGTCGGCACCAGCCTCTATCTCGCTCCCGAGCGGGCCCTTGGCCGTCCGGCGTCCGCCGCCTCCGACGTGTACTCCCTGGGCTGCGTGCTCTACCAACTCCTCACCGGCAGACCGCCGTTCCAGGGCGAGAGCGCGACGGTCACCCTGCACCAGCACATCGACATGGCGCCGGTGCCGCCCCGTGAGCGCGGTGTCCAACTGCCGCCCGCCTTCGAGAACTACCTCCTCGGTCTGCTCGCCAAGCAGCCCGAGGACCGGCCCACGGCCCAGGAGGTCGCGGACTGGTTCGGCACGGGCGCCTGGCAGGGACGGGCCGAGCCGCTCCCGGTGGCCGCACAGCAGGCGCGTACCCAGGTGTCGTACGCGACCGCTCCCCCGCAGCAGCCCGGGGGAGCCGACAGCGGGGCCCCGACGACGTACCGGCTCCCGGCGACCGCCGCGCAGCCGACCGGGCGCTCCGCGCACGCGGCCCGCTCCGGTCCCCTGCCCGCCACGGCACCCTCCTCGCACGCTTCGCACTCCGCCCGTTCCGGGCCTTCGCGGCGCGCACGGCCCGCCGGCGGTGGCGGCGGACGCGGCGGTGTGGGAACCGCCGTCCGTCGCAGGCCCCGGGTGTTCGGCATCCTCGCCGGTGCCGTGATCTTCGTACTGGCCGTGCTCGCGGGCATGTCGATGTTCTCGCCGGAGAACACCGGGTCGGAGGACGGGTCGAAGGACGCGACACCCTCCGCCGGTGCGACCGCGGGCTCGTCCGGCAGGTCGGCCACCGGGGCGCCCGTGGCCGGAGCGGTGGACCAGGGCCAGGACCAGGACCAGGGCCAGGGAGGGGACCGGGGCGGGGAACAGGGTCAGGAGACCGGGACCGCGCCCGACGTC
Source organism: Streptomyces sp. NPDC017991 (assembly GCF_044328075.1). Lineage (NCBI taxonomy): Bacteria > Bacillati > Actinomycetota > Actinomycetes > Kitasatosporales > Streptomycetaceae > Streptomyces > Streptomyces sp. NPDC017991. The sequence continues at coordinate 412,049 of NZ_JBIRGP010000004.1, forward strand.
AATACGGCGCCCTCCGCCTCCCCCTCCGTCACGGAGGAGATTCGGGAGGTCGTGCCGGACCCCGACGAGGACGCGGGGAAGCCGCGCAAGCAGGACAAGGGCGAGGAAGACCAGTCGGACGACCAGGACGACGACGGGGACGACGCGGACGACGGCGAGGAGTGAGCGCCAGGGAGGGCGGTCGGCAGGGCGGCCGGGGAGGGTGATTCCCCGGACGTCCTTCGGAGTCCTCAGAAGTCCTTCTCCGGCCAGTCCAGCAGCCGCGCGCCGATGACCGCGGTCTGCAGCGTGTACCGGTGCACCGGGTCCGCCGGGTTCGACCCGGTCAGCTTGTGGATGCGTTCCAGCCGGTAGGTGAGCGCGCGGACGCTCAGCGCCAGGCGCCGGGCGGCCTCCGCGGCGACACAGCCCGAGTCGAAGTACGCGGTGAGCGTGTCGAGGAGCGGTTCGGCGCCGCCGCGGGCCGCGCGCAACGGTCCGAGCGCGCTGACCACCAGGTCGGCCATGGCCTGCCGGTCCCGGGTCAGGACGGGATAGACGAGCAGGTCGGCGGAGCGCAGCACGGGCGTGTCGAACTCCAGCCGGTCCGCCAGGTCGAGGGCGTTCAGCGCCTCCTCGTAGGACTGGACGACCCCGCCGGGCCCTGGCTGGGAGCGGCCGATGGCGACCTGCCCGCCGTCGGTGGCCGCGTACGCCTGCTTGGCGAAGAACGTGAGTACGTCGTCCTGGTCGCCGGGGGCGATGCACACCAGGCGCCCGTCCTTGGTGGTGACGAGGATGCTGCGGTCGCCGAACCTGGCGATCAGCGCGCGCTCCACCTCGCGGGGCACGGTGTCCCCCTCGTCGTACCCGTCGTGACCCGCGCTGCCCCGGGCCACGGCGACGGCGTGCGCGTGCGAGAGGCGCAGCCCGAAGCGTTCGGCGCGTTCCGCGAGCAGACCGAGGTCGCTGCGGCCGTGCAGCAGGTCGTCGATGAACTCCCGGCGCGCGGCCTCCTCCTGGCGTACGGCGAGGAGCTGCGCCCGTTCGTAGCCCTCGGCGAAGGCGTCGACGGCCTGCTCGACGGCGGCGAGGGTGCTCTCCCCGGCGGTAACGGGCCAATGCACGCGCGCGGTGGTGAGGTGGGCGCCGACCAGGGCGCGCAGTCCGAACCCGGCCTCGGCGGCCCGTTCGCCCAGCGCACGCCGGGAGTCGAGTTCGTCCCGGGTCAGCCGCCGGCCCGTCGCGGAGGCGTCCGCGAGGATACGCGCGTACCCGTCCAGGTACTCCTCGGGTACGTCCCGCCCCGCCATGCGCGCCCCTCTTCTCCCGATGAGCCGTTTTCCCTCGATGAGCTGGTGACGCCTTTCTAGCGCATGGGGCGGGGGTGTGGTGCGGTGAGGGTGGGGTTCGCTGCCGGGACACGGCAGAGGCGGGGCCCCGGTACCGGCCGTCGGCTGACGGTGTTCGCTACCGGGGCCCCTGTCCGTCCCCCGTTGCAGGCCCACGCGGATCCCCCGTCACTTCCGCGTGGTTCCCTGTTTCTGCCCGCCCATCGTGCCCGGGGGAGAGGGACCCGCGCATTGCCGGATCCCGGCAGTCTTCGCGCGTCCCTGATGCCGGGCGGCGCCAAGGGGCCGAGACACCCGGGGCTCGTGTGTCGAAGCGGCACCAAGAAAGCGTAAAGACTGCCGGAATCCGGCAATGTGTATAACGCATGAATCTGGCACACTGCGAGTCCGCCGAGGTGATCGGCACAGTCGGGGAGGTGGCCGGATGAACCTGTTTCTCGGTCTCGGCATCGCGGGGGTCGTGCTGCTGCTTCTGACGCTGGTCTTCGACGGCGTAATGGAAGGGCTGTTCGGCGGGGCGGGTTTCCTGGACGGGCTCTTCGACGGACTGCTCTCGCTGCCGGTGATCGCCGGGTTCGTGTCGATGCTCGGCTTCGGCGGCGCCCTCGTGCTCGGCACCACCGGACTCGGAGCCGGGCCCGCCACCGCCGTGGGTATCGGGGCCGGGGCCGCGGCGGGCGGGCTGACCTGGCGGTTCAGCCGGGCCCTGATGCGCGACGAGCCGTCCGCCACACCGCGCGGCACCGACCTCGTCGGCAGTGCGGGTTCCGTCGTCACCCCGATCCCGGTCGGCGGTTACGGCGAGGTGCTCGTGCGTCTCGCGGGCCAGCCGCTGAAACTCGCGGCGAAGAGCCCCGAAGCGGTGGCCCGGGGCACCGAGGTCTGGGTCGAGGAGTCCTTGTCACCGACGTCGGTGGCGGTCCGCCCGGTCCGGCGCTGAAGCGATCCGCAGTTGGCATTTCTTGGTCGTTGGCTCTCTGTTCTCTGTTCTTTGTTCTTTGTTCTTGATTCTGGTCCGTAACGATCTGCCGCCTTGGGGGTGGCAAGGGGGGAATTCATCATGAGTCCAGTGCTCGTCGCGGTCGTGGGAGTCGTCGTACTCCTCGTCCTGCTCGCGCTCGTCGTCGTCACGCGGTACAAGGTGGCCGGGCCCAGCCAGGCCTTCATCGTCACCGGGCGGCGCGGCAAGAAGTCCACCGACCCGGACACCGGGCGGGTGTTCACCGACAACAGCGGCCAGAAGGTCGTGGTCGGCGGCGGTGTCTTCGTCGTGCCGTTCGTCCAGCAGAAGTTCACGCTCGACCTGTCCAGCCGGCACATCCCGATCACGGTGCGCGGCGCGGTCACCCTGCGCGGCGTCAAGGCGAACCTCGAAGGCGTCGCCATCGTCAAGGTCGGCGGCACCGAGGACTCCATCCGCGCCGCCGCCCAGCGGTTCCTGATGCAGCAGAACGGCATCGTCGGCTTCACCCAGGAAGTGCTCTCCGGCGCGCTGCGCTCCATCGTGGGCCGTATGTCGGTGGAGGACATCATCCGGGACCGTGCCGCGTTCGCCGGGCAGGTCGCGGAGGAGGCCGAGGCGAGTCTGTCCGGACAGGGCCTGGTGCTCGACGCCTTCCAGATCCAGGACATCACCACGGAGGGCTCCTACCTGGAGGACCTCGGCCGCCCCGAGGCCGCCCGCGCCAAGCAGGAGGCCGACATCGCGGAGGCGGTGGCCCGGCGCGCCGCCGAGCAGGCCCGGCTGAAGGCCGAGGAGGAGATCGCGATCGCCCAGCGGACGTTCGCGCTCAAGACCGCGGAGATCAAGGCCGAGACGGACGAGGCGGCGGCCCGTGCCGCGGCGGCCGGTCCGCTCGCCGAGGCGGCCCGCAGTCAGGAAGTCCTCGCGGAACAGGAGAAGGTCGCCCAGCGGCAGGCCGCGCTGACCGACCGCGAGCTGGACACCAAGGTCCGCAAGCCGGCCGACGCGGCGCGTTACCAGGCCGAGCAGGAGGCGGAGGCCCGCCGGGTCGCGCTGGTCAAGCAGGCCGAGGCGGACGCCCAGCGGTCCCGGCTGACCGGTGAGGGCGAGAAGGCGCACCGCGCGGCGCTCGCCGACGCCGTACGGATCGAGGGTGAGGCGGAGGCCGCGGCGATCGGGGCGAAGGGGGCCGCCGAGGCGGAGGCGATGCGGCTGAAGGCCGACGCGTTCTCGCGGTACGGCGACGCGGCGGTGCTGCAGATGGTCGTCGAGGTGCTGCCGCAGGTCGTCGCCAAGGCGTCCGAGCCGCTCAGCGCGATCGACAAGATGACGGTGATCTCGACGGACGGGGCGAGCCAGTTGTCCCGTACGGTCGCGGACAACGTCGCCCAGGGGGTCGAGCTGCTCAGCTCCACGACGGGGGTCGACCTGCCGGAACTGCTGCGCAGGATCACGGGGCCGACGGCCGCGCCGACCGCGCCGCCCGCCAACGGCAAGGTCGACGTCACCGACTGACGGCACGGCATCCGCCTGCGGGCCGGTGGAGGCTGCGCCCCTGCCTTTCATCTTTTGGGGGCGCGGGGAACTGCGCGGCCCACCCCCACCGGCCCGCAAAGGGAAGCATTCCGGGGCCCGCCGTAGGGTGAACGGATCAGCAGATCGACATCGGACAGGGGACCAGTCATGGGCACTCCACGCCTGAGCAGTACGCCGTTGCCGGGAATCGGGGTGCGGTACGACCTGACGACCCGCGAGCAACGCCGCCTCTCGGTGGTCGCGCACCGCGACGGCGGCCGGACGCTGAGCGCGTACCGCAAGGACGACCCGGACGCCTGCGCCCTGTCCGTCCGGCTCTCCGCAGGAGAGTCCGCGGCGCTCATCGACGCCCTGATGCCCGCCCACCACAGCCCCAGCCTGCTGTCCACGACCGAGCTGGGCCTGGTCGCCGAACGTATCGAGCTGTCGTCGGTCTCGTACTGGAACGGACGCCTGCTGGGTGAGACCTGCATGCGGACCGAGACCGGTGTGTCGATCGTCGCCGTACTGCGTCGCGCCGAGGCCATTCCCTCGCCGACGCCGGACTTCCGGCTGGCCGGCGGGGACACCCTGATCGTGATCGGCACCCGCGAGGGCGTGGAGTCGGCCGCGACCATACTCGGAAGGGAGTGACACGTGCACTCGTCCGCGGTCTTCCTGATCGAGTTCGGCGCGATCATCCTCGGTCTGGGGCTGCTCGGCCGGTTCGCCGGACGGTTCCAGTTCTCGCCGATACCGCTCTATCTGCTGGCCGGGCTGGCCTTCGGCGAGGGCGGGCTGCTGCCACTGGGCACCAGCGAGGAGTTCGTCGCGATCGGCGCCGAGATCGGCGTCATCCTGCTGCTGCTGATGCTCGGGCTTGAGTACACGGCGACCGACCTGGTCTCCAACCTCAAGACCCAGTACCCGGCGGGCCTGGTGGACGCCGCCCTGAACGCCCTGCCCGGCGCGGCGATGGCGCTGCTGCTCGGGTGGGGGCCGGTGGCCGCCGTCGTCCTCGCCGGAGTCACCTGGATCTCCTCGTCCGGTGTCATAGCCAAGGTCCTCGGCGACCTGGGGCGGCTCGGCAACCGTGAGACTCCGGTCATCCTGAGCATCCTGGTCCTCGAAGACCTCTCCATGGCGGTCTACCTGCCGATCATCACCGCGCTGCTGGCCGGTGCGGGTCTGGCGGCGGGCAGTGCCACGCTCGCCATCGCGCTCGGTGTCGCCGGGCTCGTGCTCGTCGTCGCGGTGCGGTACGGCCGCCACATCTCCCGGTTCGTGTCCAGCGACGACCCGGAGAAGCTGCTCCTTGTGGTGCTGGGGCTGACCCTGCTGGTCGCCGGTGTGGCGCAGCAGCTGCAGGTGTCGGCGGCGGTGGGGGCGTTCCTGGTCGGGATCGCGCTGTCGGGGGAGGTGGCCGAGGGGGCGCACGGGCTGCTGTCGCCGCTGCGGGACCTGTTCGCCGCCGTCTTCTTCGTCTTCTTCGGGCTGCACACCGATCCGGCGAGTATTCCGCCGGTGCTGCTGCCGGCGCTGGCGCTGGCCGTGGTCACGGCCGGGACGAAGATCGCGACGGGTTACTGGGCCGCCAAGCGGGCCGGGATCTCGGCGAAGGGGCGGTGGCGGGCCGGCGGCACGCTGGTCGCTCGCGGCGAGTTCTCGATCGTCATCGCCGGGCTGGCGGTGACGTCCGGGATCGAGCCGCGGCTCGGGCCGCTGGCCACGGCGTATGTGCTGATCCTGGTGATCGTCGGTCCGCTGACCGCGAGGTATACGGAGCCGGTGGCTGCGCTGCTGGTCGGGCGGCGGTCGGCCGGGCCGGGGCCTGGGCCTGGGCCCGACGCGGCGGAGGACCGGGACCTGGTCCCGACCCCGGACGCGCCCGCGGAGAAGTAACGGCCGCGGCCCGCGCAGTTCCCCGCACCCCTGGGGTGCGGCCGTACGTCTGGTGCGGGCCGCCACAGCGGACCCGCACGGGACAGGCAGGCGGGCCGGGGAACGGCGCGGGCGGTCACGAGTGACCCCCCGTTCAGGCCCTCGGCCCCGAGGGCCGCCGCCCCGGCGGCGGACCGTCCGGGGGGACGACCTCTCCCCGGACCACCCGCGGAGCGTCCCCCTCCGAAGTCGACGAAGTCACCCCCGCCCGCCTCTCGGCTTTAAGGATCCGCGCGGACTTCCCCGCGGAACGGGCCAGATCCGGCCCCTTCTTCACGGCCAGGACGACGATGACGACGACGAGGACGACGGCGAGCTCGCTCAGCCCGAACATGTGCGTCCCCCCTTCCGCCCCGCCCCCGTCAGACGCCGACGCCGAAGTCGGAGGCGATGCCCGCCAGTCCGGAGGCGTATCCCTGGCCCACCGCGCGGAACTTCCACTCGGCGCCGTGGCGGTACAGCTCGCCGAAGACCATCGCCGTCTCGGTGGCGGCGTCCTCGGACAGGTCGTAGCGCGCGATCTCGGCGCCGCCCGCCTGGTTGACGACGCGGATGAAGGCCCCCCGGACCTGCCCGAAGCTCTGCCCGCGGGCCTCGGCGTCATGGATGGACACGGGGAAGACGATCTTCGCGACCTCGGCCGGCACGGTCGCCAGGTTCACCTTGACCGACTCGTCGTCACCCTCGCCCTCACCCGTGAGGTTGTCACCGGTGTGCTCGACCGAGCCGTCGGGGCTCTTCAGGTTGTTGTAGAAGATGAAGTGCTGGTCGGAAAGGACCTTGCCCGACTCGTCGACCAGCAGCGCCGAGGCGTCGAGGTCGTAGTCCGTGCCCGTCGTGGTCCGCACGTCCCAGCCGAGGCCGACCAGCACGGCCGTCAGGCCCGGCGCCTCCTTGCTGAGCGAGACATTGCCGCCTTTGGAAAGGGAAACTCCCACGCCGATCTCCTTATTGGTGCGAACGTACCTCGTGGGGCAGAATCTACAGCACTGTAGAAAATAAGGAAGGAGACAGGACGTGACGGACCGGCGGCAGCGTCCCCCGCGCCGGGGGCAGGGTGAGCTGGAGGCGCAGGTCCTGTCGGCCCTGCGTGCGGCGGAGGGGCCCGCGACGGCGGGCTGGGTGCAGGAGCGCCTGGGTGGTGACCTCGCCTATACGACGGTGATCACGATCCTGACCCGGCTGCTGGCGAAGGGCGCGGTGAGCCGTGAACGCGTCGGCCGGTCCTTCGCGTGGACCCCGGCGTCGGACGAGGCGGGTCTGGCGGCCCGCCGGATGCGCCGGGTCCTCGACGGCGAACGGGACCGGGAAGCCGTACTCGCGAGCTTCGTGACGTCCCTGGAGCCCGACGACGAACGCCTGCTGCGCGACCTGCTGGCCCACCCCGGGGCGGAGAGGGAGGACTGAGACCCCTCCGTTCGGAGCGAGCCGCGCGCGGAGTGGCCGACCAGCCGTCAGCCCTCGTCCTCCCCGGCTTCCTCCCCCGAGCCTGCTTCCTCCCCCGAGACCGCTTCCTCCCCCGAGCCCTCCTCCTCGTCCCCTTCGAAGAAGTCGCCCACCTCGTCCACGACCTCCGCCGCCACCAGCCCGCCGGCGACCCCGACCGCGAGCCCCGCCGCACCCGCGGCGACCCCCGCACCGATACCGGGGACCGACCGCTCGTGCAGCTCGTGCCGGTCGTGCCCGTACGCCGCGTCGGGATCGTAGGACTCCCGGTGCTCGACCAGCTGCCGGACCCAGCCGTCGACCACGGCGTTCCAGTCCTGGTGGCCGACCCCCTCGTGGGAGACGGTGAACCGGGTGAGCGTGTCGTCGCCCGAGGAGAGGAGACCGCCGCGCTTGTCGGCCTCCAGGACCACCTCCATGCCGGCGGGGGCGGCGAGGAAGGTCACCTCGATCTCGTTGACCGCGTGGGCGTACGCGGGCGACGGGGTCAGTTCCAGCTCCTGGTAGAAGGGGAGCTGCTGGCCCGTACCGCCGATCCGGCCCAGTTCCAGGTCCGCGGACCTGAAGCCGAAGCCGAGCTGCCCGAAGGCCTCCAGGATCGCCTCCTGCACGGGCCGGGGTGCCACGGTCAGCCGGTCCAGGTCGCCTTTGTCCCGCGCGCCCGCCACCGAGAGTTCCGTACGCAGGCCGAGGGTGATGCCCAGCTCCTGCCCGTACAGCTCGGTGACCGGGGTCTCCCACGGGAGCGTGACGCCGAACGGGACGGTCCGCTCCTCGCCCTCGGCGAGCCGGAGGCCGCCGCCGACGGTGAAGCGGTCGAAGACGATCCCGCTCTCGCTCTCCCCCTCCTCGTGCTCGGCCTCGACGCCCGCGACCAGTTCCAGCGTGATGTGCTCGATGTCGACGTCCGAGCCGCCGCCCCTGAGCCGGATCTCGCCCGAGAGGGTCCCGCCGGGCAGGGCGGGGGCGGGGCTCAGGACCGTGTCCACCGTGGGGCCGCCCACGCCGAGTGATCCGAGCAGCCGTTTGAACACCATCGAGGGGTCCACTCCTTCGTGTGCGGGTGATCGTGCCCGGCCATGCTCCGCGTACATGTACGGGTCATGCTCTACGTACATGTAGAGGTTAAGGGCGGCCCGTCGCACCGGAATCAGGCACCCCCGCCCACGTCCCACCTGGGAGAACGTGAGCTGCGCCACGTGAGGCCGACACCTCTGGACTCCTTACTTTGCGATTCCTTTACACTGGGTCGAACGCCTGACGACGACGAAGGAGCAGCGGTTCCACCATGGGTGAACCTCCTAGTACCAGCCGTGCCACCCCCGGCCCGAGACGTACGCGCACGGGAGCGGGGGTGGCACGGTGACCGAGATCCTGCTGCTTCTGCTCGCCCTGTCGCTCACGCTCGCCTGCGCGGTGTTCGTGGCGGCCGAGTTCTCGCTGACCACCGTCGAGCGCGGTGATCTGGAGCGGGCGGCCGAAGCGGGCGAGCGGGGCGCGGACGGTGCGCTGAAGGCCGTACGGAAGCTGACGTTCCAGCTGTCCGGCGCCCAGCTGGGCATCACCGTCACCTCCCTGGTGATCGGCATGCTCGCCGAACCGTCACTGGCCGTCCTCCTGGAGGGCCCGCTCACGTCGTTGGGCCTGGGCGGCGCGGCCTCGACCACGGCGACCCTGCTCGGCGTGGTGCTCTCCACCGTCGTCCTGATGGTCGTCGGCGAGCTGGTCCCGAAGAACTGGGCGATCTCCCGCCCGCTGGCCGTCGCCAAGGTGGTCGCGGGTCCGCAGCGCGCCTTCACGGCGGCGTTCGGCCCGTTCATCCGGCACCTGAACAACACCGCGAACCGTTTCGTACGCCGCTTCGGTCTGGAGCCCGCCGAGGAGCTGGCCTCCGCCCGGGGCCCGGAGGAGCTGGTGGCGCTGGCCCAGCACTCGGCCGCCCAGGGCGCCCTGGAGCCGGACTCGGCCGAACTGTTCGTCCGTACGCTGCACCTGGGCGAGCTGACCGCCCAGAACGTGATGACACCGCGCGTCGACGTGCGGGCGCTGGAGGCGCACGCCACGGCCACCGACGCCGCCAACCTCTCGCACGCGACCGGCCTGTCCCGCTTCCCGGTCTACCGCGACAGCCTGGACGAGGTCGTCGGCACGGTCCACATCCGTGACGTACTCGCCCTGGAGCCGGACGAGCGGGCCACGACGCCCGTCACCGAACTGGCCACGGCCCCGCTGCTGGTGCCCGACAGCCTGCCCGCCGACCGGCTCCTGGAGCGCATGCGCACGGCCCGCACGATGGCCGTCGTCATCGACGAGTACGGCGGCACGGCGGGCGTGGCCACGGTGGAGGACATCGTGGAGGAGGTCGTCGGCGAGGTCCGCGACGAGCACGACCCCGTCGAGATCCCCGACCTGCTGCCCGCCCCCGCCGCGGCGGACGGCCGCACGGCCTGGGAGGCGGACGGCGGCGTACGGCTGGACGAGCTGGCCGCGACAGGCCTGCGCGCGCCGGACGGGCCGTACGAGACGGTCGCGGGCCTGGTCGCCACCCGGCTGGCCCGCATCCCGGTCGAGGGCGACGTCCTCGACCTGGGCGGCTGGCGGCTGGACGTCCTCGCCGTGGAGCACCACCGGGCCGACCGGGTCCGTATCACCGGACCGGCCGCCGAGCCGGGCGACGGTCACGGCGGTCACGACGGCGGTCACGGAGACGACCACGACGGCGACCAGGACGGCGAACCGGTCGGTCAGAGCGCGCGGGAGTCACGATGAGTACATCCACCACGATCCAACTGCTCATCGGCGCCCTCACCCTGCTGACCAACGCGTTCTTCGTCGGCGCCGAGTTCGCCCTGATCTCCGTACGCCGGAGCCAGATCGAGCCGCTGGCCCAGGAGGGCAACAAGCGTGCCCGGATGACCCTGTGGGGTCTGCGGCACATCTCGGCGATGATGGCCACCGCCCAACTCGGCATCACCGTCTCGTCGCTGGTCCTGGGCGCGGTCGCCGAACCGGCCATCGCGCACCTGCTGGAGCCCGCCTTCGAGGCGGCGCACATCCCGCACGGCCTGGTGCACCCGATCGCCTTCGTGATCGCGCTCACCGTGGCGACGTATCTGCACATGCTGTTCGGCGAGATGGTGCCGAAGAACATCGCGCTCGCCGCACCCGCGCAGACCGCGTTGCTCCTCGGTCCGGCGCTGGTGGCCCTCACCCGGGCCCTGAAGCCGTTCATCTTCGGGATCAACGCCTTCGCCAACGCCCTGCTGAAGCTGCTGCGCGTCGAGGCCAAGGACGAGGTGGAGTCGGCGTTCACGGACGACCAGCTCGCCCGGATGGTCGTCGACTCCAGCGAGGCCGGGCTCCTGACGGCCGCGGACGGCGAACGGCTGCGCGACGCACTGGAGCTGGGCACCCGCCCGGTCGGCGAGATCCTTGTCCCGGCCCAGCGGATGCGCACGGTCGACGACACCGTGACCCCGGCGCGGCTGGAACGCGCGGCGGCCGAGGCCGGCTTCTCCCGGTTGCCCGTGACCGGCGGGGACGGCACGCTGCTCGGCTACCTCCACATCAAGGACACCCTCGGCGTCGTCGAACGGGACCGGCCGTTCCCCCGGAGCGCCCTGCACCCGGTGACCCGCGTCCGCATCGACACCCCGCTCGACGACACGCTCACCGCGCTGCGGGCCACGGGCAGTCACCTCGCGGCGGTCACCGGCGAGGCGGGCAAGGTCCTCGGCTTCGTCACCATGGAGGACGTCCTGTCGGAGCTGGTGGGCCCGTCCCCCGCGGGGGCCTGACCGGTGTGCCCTGTCGGCGGTCGGCGGTCGGCCGACCGCCGGGCCAGGGCGGGTTTCCGCGTGAGCTGACGGCAGCCGGTCGTCGAGCGGCGTGAAGTCACCGCAGCGGTCTGCGGATCCAGACCTCCCCGGCCATCGCATCCGGGCCGGGGCCGGCGTCGAAAGCGGTGTACGGGGCGCTGTGCGGACCGAGGACACCGAACCTCGACCATCCCCAGGCGCGGAACGCCTCCGCCGCGGCGCCCGGCGGCCCGTCGCCCCCGGCGGCGCCGTCGGTGCCGTTGCCGCTGCTGTCGGAGGGGCGGTCCGTGTCCCGGCCGACGGCCGCGACGACCAGATCGGCGTCGAGCCGGAGCAGCAGCCGTTCGACCAGGCGTGTGGCGATGCCGCGGCGGCGGTGGGCCGGCAGCACCATCAGTTCGGCGAGCAGGAACGTACGGCCCGAGGCGGTGAGTTCCTCGATGTCCCTCGGCAGCTCCCCCTGGAAGTCCGACCACCACTCGCCGGTACGCGGCACTCGGAACCCGTACGCGCAGCCGACCGTCCCGGCCGTGTCGGCGACCACCATGTCGAAGCCGGTGTGCTGCACATGCTGCTCAAGCCGGAGCAGGAAGCCCTGGCGGTCACGGTGTTCCGCCCCCGCCGCGCCGTGGTACGCGCTGACGTACACGTCCGCGACGGCGTCCCGCTGTTGCTCCGCCTGCCACCGGGACAGTCTGCGCAAGTACACCTCTGCCATACGGGCCTCCCCCCGGCCGCGGGACGGACATCCCCGGACTCGGCATCATCACAGCAGGAGCCGCCGGGGTAAACGGGGCATCCGCACGGGTCGGTGATGGCCCGTCATGTTCGGCGGCGTGCTCGGGCCCTTCGCGCGGCCGGGCAAGGGAGAGGGGAGGGAGGTGGGAGGGGGCGGGGGGGATCCGTGGAACACATGTGCCACGGGCCGTGCGGCCGTGGACGGCGTCGCGCGGCGGACGACGGTTCACAGGGCTGTGCAGGGCCGCCGCTCTCGCCTACGCTCTGAACAGAATGTGTGTGAGGCTCACCTGGACCCGTGGTCAGCACCCGAGCCCGCCGATGATGACGAAGCCGCGGTCCGCGGCTTCCCTCGCGCCCCCTGCCCCCGGGTGCACCAGCCCCTGACCCCTGGTGCCGGGACGAGGCGATCGAGAACGCCGAGCGAGTTCCCCTTCCCGCCGCTTCCCTTGCCTGCGGGCCCCCTGTCCACATGTCCCTTGCGGACCCGTCGGCGGTGCACTCCCGCGTGCCGCCGCGACCCGCCGAGGGATCTCATGCCCCGAAACCGCTGCCGGGGGGCGGCGCGGAAGGGCGGTGCGGTCGCCGCCGGTGCGCACGACACCGGCGGCGACCGCCACACCACGGGCCCGGGCGACGCGCGACGCGTGCCCCGCGCCATCCGCGCCATCCGCGTTCCTCGGGTGCCGGCCGGTGCGTCACAGACGGATGACCACGAGCGCCGTGCCGTCGTCCGCCGCGGGCCGGCGGATGTCAGCCGATGCAGAGAACGAGCAGGCAGAGCTGCGAAGGCGAAGTCGCCGACGGCGAGGGGCTCGCCGGTGACGTCGTCGAGTCCGCCGCGCCCGTGCCGCCTGAGCTGCCCGTGCTACTCGTCCCTTCGGTGTCAGCGGGTGTGGACGGCTGCTGTGACGCGCTGTCGGCCGGGTCCTGAGAAGCGGACGAGGCGGACGAGGCAGACGAGGACGGCGAGGACGACGACGAGGCCGGGGAAGAGGCCGAGGAGGCGCTCCGCGACCGCTGGTCGGACGCCGATGCCGTACCCGGGGCGGGCGCGTCCGGCCGGGAGCCCTGCGGGGCGACGGAGGACGGGACGGCCGCGCCCCGCCCGGCCGACCGGCCGCTCGCGGTCGGCCGCGTGGACGTGGCCGCCGAGGACCGCCGCGCGTCGGGCCGTGTCGACGAGGGACGCGTGTACTGCGTCGCCTCTTCGGCCGCGGAGCCCGCGCCTGTCTTCGTACTCGTGCCCATGCCCGTGGCTTCCGGAGCCGACGCGGCCTCCGCCCGGTCGGCCGAGAGCCGGTCCATGGCGGTGAAGGTCAGACCGCCTCCGACGAGCGCGACGGCGGTCGCGACGACGGCCCGGCGCTGGTTCTTCTTCCAGCGGGCACGCCGGCGACGGCGTGCGGCCCGCCCCTGCGGTGCGGGCGTCGCCCCCTCGAAGCCCTCGAAGCCCTCGTGGTCGCACGCGTCGCCGTCGTACGTGCCGTGGCCGGACGGGTCGGGGGCGGCTGACGAGGCAGGGGCGGACGAGGCGAGGGCGGCGGGCTCCCACACCGAGACGTCCGGGAGGTCCGGGAGGTCCGGCCCGTCCGGCACGTGGTCCGGCGTCGTGCTCGCGGGGGCCATGGTGACCCGGGGCTGGACGGTGTGGCGGCTGACGGTGACCGGGGCGATGTCGGGGGCGTAGGCGCCGCATCCGGGGCACACCAGGGCGCCGTTGAGATGCCGACGACACGAGGAGCAGTAGTCCATCAGCGTCTTCCTGAGTTGACTGGTCGCCGCCCCGCCGGTTCCCTGCCCGGTCATGGTCGTACGTGGGTACGTGGGGTCGAACGCCAGCCACGCTAACCAGGCCGCCGAGGCACTGTGTGCAGCCTGTGTGACGCTCCTGCGCGGATTCACCGGGGCCCGAGGGCAATGCCGCGCGCATCAGGACATCGCGCCCGCCCGCTCCGGAAGGGCGCGGGGAACCGCGCGACCGGCCGCAGCGCGCCCGTCGGCCGGGTCAGGAGGTCCCGGATCCGTCCGATGCCCCCCGACCCGCCGTGCGCCGGTACTCGGCGTTGATCCGCTGTGCTTCCTCAAGCTGGTCCTCAAGGATCACGATGCGGCAGGCGGCCTCGACCGGCGTACCCCGGTCGACCAGCTCGCGCGCGCGGGCGGCGATCCGGAGCTGGTAACGGGAGTAGCGCCGGTGCCCGCCCTCGGAGCGCAGCGGCGTGATGAGCCTGGCCTCCCCGATGGCCCGGAGGAATCCAGGAGTGGTGCCGAGCATCTCGGCGGCCCGGCCCATCGTGTACGCGGGGTAGTCGTCGTCTTCCAGTCGATTGCCCAGCGGATTCTCTGCTGTCATGTCACCTCGTTCTGCAACGCGTCGAGGGGCCCTGGTGCCGTACGGCACCAGGGCCCCGAAGGAAATTGAACACCATCTGCCGGCGCTACTGCCGCGCCGACCTTCTGTTTCCGCCGCCCGGCCCGGGAGAGGGCAGGGAGTACGGGGACCGTGGTTGCGTGACCGGGGACCACCTTCCAATCCGGGGTCTGGCGGACCCGGCCGAATGTTCTCGGCCGGGCGATCCTGATGGCGTCTGCTCCTTCCGTCCTTCTTCGAAATCCATGGTGGTGCTGGTGGCGGCTCCTCGGCCCGCGAGCCACCCAGCGCGGTCGTCAGTCCCGTCACCGTCCTGCGAACCACGTGGCTTCGGAACTCCACAACCGCTCTGAACTGCGCACTTCTCGTACTCGGACCCGTCAGTTCGTGTCTGCGGGCCTTGCTCGACCTCGTCTACGAGAGAAACCTTAGCCACGTGCGCGGCCAATGTCTACTCTGGCAAAGATAGATTTTTGTCAGCATGAATCCCAAGTATCTTGGTGTCATCTCTGCGGGAGGTGGGTAGGGCCGACCGCTGCATAGAATCGGCTTCCATGTCGAACCCTGACGAACTGCTCGTCGGTATCTCAGCCCTGGTGGAGTCCGGGCAGAGCAATCGGATGTCGCTGACCGTGGTCGCCGGTGGTGCTGTCATCACCGGCAGACTGGCTCCCGAAGCCGTGTGGCGGGAGCGGGTCTCGGAGGTGCTGAAGGACTCCGACCATCTGGGCCCGTTCTCCGCCGTCTTCCTCGCGGGCCGGCCACAGGACCGTGCCGATCACGGCGACCGCGGCGACCACGCCGGCCGTGACGAGGCGCCCACCCATCTGCACTTCCATCTCGCCCGCATCCTGCAGGGCAACGTCGGGATTCCCGAGACCGGCGGGATGTACCGCGTCGCGATCACGGATGTCAGCGCCTGGACCGTGGGCGACTTCAGCTACTCCGACCACTGAGCCGCCGGTACCCGTCCGTACCCGCCTACACATGACGAAGGGCCCTGCCGACGTGCGTCGGCAGGGCCCTTCACTGTCCTGCGGGTCAGCCGGCGACGGCCGCGTCCGCGTTCCTGTCGGCGTTCATGTCCGCGGTCGCCTCGGCGGGCGCGTCGGCGTCCACGGCCGGGGTGGGCTCGGCCTCGCCGAGCATCGCCGAGGCGTTCTGGAGCGGGGTCAGGACGCGCGGCGCGACGGGCGCGGGCTCCTGGACGCTGCGGCACGTGAAGCCGAGGCGGGCCATGGCCCGGGTGACCTCACCGCCGGTGAAGTCGCGCCGGTCCTGCCGGGTGATGATCTCGCCGACCTGCTTGACCGGGTACTGGCGGCGGCCGATGAGCACGGACTCACCCGTGATGGCCTCGGGCTTGACACCCTTCATCGAGTCCAGCACCCCGCTCTTGGTGAGGTCGAACGGGAACCGGGCGATGACACAGCGCATGATGCCTCACAGACAGAGAGGGAGAAGGAGGGCCGACCCGGGACGGGGGCGGGGTGGGGCGGGGTGGATCAGCCGGGCGGGGCGAGGACGTCCAGTCCTGGACGGTACTCGCCGCGGACGCCTGGCGGGGCGGCAGAACTGCCGCGACCGCGTCACGTGACCGGACCGGCCCCCGCCGGCCCGCGCACGCGGGACCCTGCCCGGCGGGGCGCTCAGGCAGCCGCGTCGACGGCGGACGAGCGGGGCGCCGGACGGCGTGCCGCGTCGCCCGTGGAACGGGTGCGGCTGCCGCGCCCGCGCCGGCCGCGGGACGCCGCGGAGGGTGCGGAGGAGGAGGTGCTGCGCCGGGGCCGCTCGGAGGCGGGGGCGGTGATGGTGACCGGGACGCCCGAGGGGGCCTGGGCGCCGGTGATGCGGTTCAGCTCGGCTTCGCCCGAACGGACCTGGGTGGTCTGCGGGTTGATGCCCGCGGCGACCATCAGACGGCTCATGTCACGGCGCTGGTTGGGGGTCACCAGCGTGACGACGCTGCCGGACTCGCCCGCCCGGGCCGTACGGCCGCCGCGGTGCAGGTAGTCCTTGTGGTCGGTGGGCGGGTCGACGTTCACGACCAGGTCGAGGTTGTCGACGTGGATCCCGCGCGCCGCGACGTTGGTCGCCACCAGCACCGTCACATGCCCGGACTTGAAGCGGGACAGGGTCCGGGTGCGCTGCGGCTGGGACTTGCCGCCGTGCAGGGCCGCGGCCCGTACCCCGCTGTTCAGCAGGTGGTCGGTCAGCCGGTCCACCGCGTGCTTGGTGTCCAGGAACATGATCACGCGGCCTTCGCGGGCCGCGATCTCGGTGGTCGTGCGCTGCTTGTCCGCACCGTGCACGTGCAGGACGTGGTGCTCCATGGTGGTCACGGTGCCCGCGGAGGGGTCGACGGAGTGGACCACGGGGTCGGTCAGGTAGCGGCGGACCAGCAGGTCGACGTTGCGGTCCAGCGTGGCCGAGAACAGCATCCGCTGGCCCTCGGGGCGCACCTGGTCGAGCAGCGCGGTGACCTGCGGCATGAAGCCCATGTCGGTCATCTGGTCGGCCTCGTCGAGGACCGTGATGGCGACCTGGTTCAGCCGGCAGTCGCCCCGGTCGATGAGGTCCTTGAGGCGGCCCGGCGTGGCGACGACGACCTCGGCGCCGGCGCGCAGCGCACCGGCCTGCTTGCCGATCGACATGCCGCCGACGACGGTGGTCAGCCGCAGCCGCAGGGAGCGGGCGTACGGGGTGAGCGCGTCGGTGACCTGCTGGGCCAGCTCGCGGGTCGGTACGAGGACCAGGGCCAGCGGCTGCCTCGGCTCGGCGCGCAGGCCCGCCGTACGGGCGAGCATCGCGAGGCCGAAGGCGAGGGTCTTGCCCGAGCCGGTGCGGCCGCGGCCGAGTACGTCACGGCCCGCGAGGGAGTTCGGCAGCGTCGCGCCCTGGATCGGGAAGGGCACGGTGACGCCCTCGTGGCTGAGCGCCTCCAGCAGCTGCGCCGGCATGTCGAGGTCGGCGAACGCCTCGACGGCGGGCAGGGCCGGGGTGACCGTCTTCGGCAGCGCGAACTCGCCCTGGGGCGAGCTCTGCCGGCGGCCGTGGCCGCCGCCGTAGCCGCCGCCTTCGGAGCGGCGCGGGGAGCTGGAGCGGGTACCGCCACCGGTCCGGCCGGCGCTCGGAGCTCCGGCGCTGCGGGTACGGGAGTAGCGGTCGTTCGTGCGCGTGCGGTTCACGTGGAACCTTCCTTGACATGGCGCGTATCAAGGAATTCCCGCGGAAGACGAGCCGCGCAGAGAATTGCAAGAACGAGCCGAAGTAATGGGGAGCCGAATCGGTTGGGAAATCGAAGCGGCGGGGAATATTCGCGGGTGGCCTCGCCGGAGCGCGTTGCGCGTTTCCTGGGACGGGGTCGGTCGTTCCGTGCGGGTGGCTCCGAAGGATTTTCATCCGGAGCTTGGACGGAGGACCCCGTGGAGCGGGTCGCGAATCCCCTGGAATGCAGCGAGCTGGGGCCCGCACCCCAAGGTGCGGGCCCCAGCTGCGAAGTGCGTGCCGACGTCAGGCGGGAACGATGTTCTCGGCCGTCGGGCCCTTCTGACCCTGCGCGATGTCGAACGTGACCTTCTGGCCTTCGTTCAGCTCGCGGAAGCCCTGGGCGGCGATGTTCGAGTAGTGGGCGAAGACGTCAGCGCCGCCACCGTCCTGCTCGATGAAGCCGAAGCCCTTTTCTGCGTTGAACCACTTCACGGTACCGGAAGCCATGTTTATCTCCTTCGGGGCGGTGCGTCGGGGCACACACTGCGTGTGCTCCGTGTCGCCGTGATGATCACCCCACCGGAAATACAACCGGAGCCATAAAGGATCCCCACCCGTAACGAACTGGTGGGGATGCCTGTCAAGATTTTCGGGAACCACAACATGCAACTGAGATCGAGACTAGCACGGCGCGATCGGTGGTGCATGATGAATGATTTCGCTCAGCCTGTCGAGTAAGTAATTGTCATCGCGCGTCGGGGTCAATTCTCATGCGGCCAGCACAGGTATTGATTGGCCGGGGTGCCATGGTTTCTGTGTGCCGGGCGCCCGGCGGCGAGCCCTGCGCGGGGGCTGCCGCCAGGCGGGGTTCTCGTCCGCAGTCCCTTCTCAGGGCCTGCGGCCCTCTCTCGTCAGGGCTGGAGCGGGAGCGTCCGGCAGTTGCACGTGGTGGGGGTGCCCGACAGGCGGTCCGTGAGCCAGTCGATGGCGTCTCCCTGGTCGGTCAGCAGGGGGGCGAAGTGGTTGAGCAGCGCGCTGCCCACGCCCGGCAGGACCACCGGCTTGTACGTGATGTCGGCCCCCTTGCGGCACCAGTCGACCGCGAGGTCACGGGACTGGCCGTGGGGGACGAGGTTGTCGCTGACGCCCGTCGCGAGCCGGACCGGCCCCGACGGCTTCAGCCTGCCGATGCGCTGGCCGTCCAGGAACGTCTTGAGTTCGGGTGTGGCGGCGATGATGTCGCTGAGGGAGCGGCCGTCGGTCGTCCACTTGGTGCTCTTGGCGTAGCCGTAGCCGAAGAGGGCGTCACCGACGCACATGGTGGACAGATCGGTGAGGGCCGCTTTCCCGGCCGCGTTCAGATGCGCCTCGGCGATCGGCTTCAGCTCCGGGTCGGACTGGAGGAAGCCGTTGAGGGACCAGCCCAGCGCACCGGCCAGCTCGCTGCCGTCGATGGCCTCGGTGACGGCGGCCAGGTCGGCGGGCGGGGCGCCCGAGTAGGTTCCGGCGAGGGTGACGTCGGGGGCGTACGAGGACTGGAGTTCGGCGGCGGCGGCCGTCGCTCCGCCGCCCTGGCTGTAGCCGAACAGCCCGACCGGGGAGGCGGCGGTGACCGAGGCGCCGCCGAGCGAGCGGGCCGCGCGGACCGCGTCGAGGACCGCGTGCGCCTCGTCGACCCGGTCGACGTAGGTGTGCAGCCGGTCGGTCGCGCCCAGGCCGGCGTAGTCGGTGACGACCACGGCGGCGCCCTTGGCGAGGAGCCGGTAGATCGACAGGTCCTCGTAACCGACGGAGACCGTCTGGCCGTTGAACGACAGCGGGTGTTCGAGGCCCATGGACGCGGCGCACTGGTCGCCCTGGCCCAGGGTGCCGGGCGCCAGCGCGACCAGGGGCCGCGGTCCGCCGCCCTGCCACCGGGCCGTCGGTTCGATGTACGCCCCGGTGACGGCGACCGGTTTCCCGTTCGAGTCGGTGGACTTGTACATCAGCCTGGTCGCGGTGCCCGGCAGCGGTCCGTCGAGGCTGGGCAGGGTCAGGGCCAGCGGGAGCGGTTCGCTGCGGACGAGCGTGCCGCTCGCGGCGGGCAGGGTGGTCGGCGGGTTGTAGAAGGCGGGGATCGTGACACCCCGGGACACGACCTCGTCCGCCGCCGTGGCGGCGGTGGCCGTGAGTGCCTGGGTGGTGAGGCAGGCGGCGGCGGTGACTGCCGCGGCCAGCAGTTTTCTGCGTGCGGGCATGGCGAACCTCCTGTGGAGCGGCCGGCAGAGAGGTGCACGGGTGCGACGGCACGGAGGGGCGGACGCGTCCCACGGGTCCGCGATCCCGTACCGCTGGGAAGTGGTTCGTGAAGTGGTTCGCCTGGAACTTACCTATGAGTAAGTTACTCGTGGTAGCAGTAGGAGGGTTACGGTTCGGTAACTTGACGGGATGTCTAATAACGCGGCGGTTCCCGTCACCCCGGCGGCACGTCCGAAGCCGACGGGACGCGGACCGGAAGCTGACGGGAGCCAGACCAGAGGCTGACAAGGCGGCCCGCCCCGTCGTCCCGCAGACGGAGCCGGCGGCCTGTTCCTACTGCGTACCGAGTAGCGAAATGTGTCGGCAGACGCACGACGACAGGACGGGTCTCCACCGGACAGCCTTGAGGGACATTCGGCACCAGATGTGGAGACCTCCTGCCGTGGCTACTTTCCTGTACCGATTGGGCCGTCTGGCCTTCCGGCGTCGCTGGTACGTCGCCCTCGTCTGGGCGGCCGTCCTGGCCGCGGTCGGACTGGGCGCGATGAAGGCCCCGGCGGCGGCCGAGGAGGCGTTCTCCATGCCGGGCATCGAGTCCCAGAAGGCGTTCGACCTGATGGAGCAGCGCTTCCCCGGGACGTCCGCCGACGGCGCCACCGCGCGGGTCGTCTTCGTCGCGCCGGACGGCGGGAAGGTCACCGCCGCCGAGAGCAGGAAGACCGTCGAGAAGACCGTGCAGGAGCTGGGCGACGGCTCGCAGGTCGCCAGTGCCGCCGACCCCTTCCAGGCGAAGGCGGTCAGCAAGGACGGCACGACGGCGTACGCGACCGTCACCTACAAGGTCGGGCCCGAGGAGCTGACGGACGCCAGCAGGTCCCAGCTGGTGAAGGCGCTCGACGAGGCCCAGGACTCCGGGCTCACCGTCGAGGCGGGCGGGACCGCGATGGAGGAGAACGGCGGGCCGGGCGGAGCGGCCGAGCTGATCGGTGTCGCGATCGCCGCGGTCGTCCTGCTGGTCACCTTCGGTTCCCTCGCCGCGGCCGGGCTGCCGCTGCTGACCGCCCTCATCGGCGTCGGCGTGAGCATGGCCACGATCCTGACGCTGGCCAGCACCCTCGGTCTGTCCACCACGACCGGCACGCTGGCGATGATGCTGGGCCTCGCGGTCGGCATCGACTACGCCCTGTTCGTGGTCTCCCGCTACCGGGAGGAGCGCGCCCAGGGCCGTACGCCCGAGGAGGCCGCCGGACTCGCGGCCGGTACGGCCGGTTCCGCGGTCGTCTTCGCCGGACTCACCGTCGTCATCGCGCTGGCCGGACTCGCGGTCGTCGGCATCCCGATGCTCACCAAGATGGGCCTGGCCGCGGCGGGCGCCGTCGTCGTGGGCGTATTCATCGCGCTGACGCTCGTACCGGCACTGCTCGGCTTCTGGCCGAACGCCGTGCTCACCCGGAAGGCCCGCAGGAGCGGCCGGGTCGAGAAGGAGGCCCAGGACAACGGAGGCACCCGCTGGGCGCGGTTCGTCCTGCGCCGGCCCGTGCCCGTGCTGCTCCTCGGCGTGGTCGGTCTCGGAGCCCTCGCGGTGCCGATGGCCGATCTGCAGCTGGGCATGCCCGGCGACGAGGCGAAGTCGACCGCCACCACCGAGCGCCGGGCCTACGACGCGCTGGCCGAGGGCTTCGGACCGGGCTTCAACGGCCCGCTGACCGTCGTCGTGGACGCCAAGGGCGACTCCGACGCGAAGGGTGCCGTGGAGACGATCTCCAAGGAGATCGGCGCCACCGAGGGGGTCGTGTCCGTCTCCCCGGCGCGCTTCAACGAGGGCGGCGACACCGCCGTCTTCTCGGTCGTGCCCTCCACCGCGCCGACCGACCAGAAGACCACGGACCTGGTGAAGACCATCCGCGGCGAGCGGACCGGGGTCGAGGCCGAGACCGGCGCGACCTTCGAGGTCACCGGCACCACCGCGCTGAACATCGACATCTCCGACAAGGTCTCGGGCGCCCTGGTCCCGTACCTGATCGTCGTGGTCGGGCTCGCGATCATCCTGCTGATGGTGGTCTTCCGGTCCCTGCTCGTCCCGCTCAAGGCGGCCCTCGGCTTCCTCCTGTCGGTCCTGGCCTCCCTCGGTGTGGTCGTCCTGGTCTTCCAGCAGGGCCACGGCGCCGAACTCCTGGGCGTGGAGCAGACCGGCCCGATCATGAGCCTGATGCCGATCTTCCTGGTGGGCATCGTCTTCGGCCTGGCCATGGACTACGAGGTGTTCCTGGTCTCCCGGATGCGTGAGGCGTACGTCCACGGGGAGTCGCCCGCCCAGGCGGTGACCAGCGGGTTCCGGCACAGCGCCCGGGTCGTCGTGGCCGCCGCGCTGATCATGATCGCGGTGTTCGCCGGCTTCATCGGCGAGAGCGAGTCCATGATCAAGATGATCGGCTTCGGGCTGGCCACCGCCGTCCTCTTCGACGCCTTCGTCGTACGGATGGCGATCGTGCCCGCGGTCCTGGCCCTGCTCGGCCACAAGGCCTGGTGGCTGCCGGGCTGGCTCGACCGGCTGCTGCCCCGCGTCGACGTGGAGGGCGAGGCGCTCAGCCGCAGGCCCGAGACGGAGCCGGCCCCGGCCGACACGGCGGACCTGGAAGTGGCCCGCACCTGAGATCCATGAGGTCCACCTGAGGCGACCGCCTCCCTCCCCCGGACGGGGCCGCCCGTGGTGAACGACACGGGCGGCCCCGTCCGCCGTTCGCACCTCGGAGCGTCCACGATGGACGACGCAGCACGAAGGACCCAGTCCAGCCAACCGGAGAGCCCGATGTCCACCAGTCTGGAGCGCTACACGGACCGCTTCGAGCAGTACGCGGACCGCTACCCCTATGTCATCGACGCGGGGGTGGTCGTGGCACTGATGGGCGCCGCGAGCCTCGGCAGCTCACTCACCATGCCCGGCGCCGACCCGCCCGACCAGGACAAGGCGGCGGTCATCCTCATGGGCGTGTCCTGCCTCGCCCTGCTCAAGCACCGCAGCCACCCGCGCACCGCCGTCACCGTGACGGCGGTCTGCACGGCGATCGCGATCTCGCTGGACTACCTGCTCACGCCCCTCCTGCTGGCGCCCATCATGGCGGCGCTCTACTGGATGGCCGCCATCAGCGACCGCAGGACGACCCGCGCCTACGGCATCACCACCATGCTGGCGCTGATGGTCGCGACGGCGCTGTCCGACTCGATGGACGGCATCTCCCTGCTGCTCAGGACCATCGGCCCGTTCTTCTGGCTGCTGCTGCCGATCGCCGCGGGCAACATGACCCGGCTGCGGCGCGCCTACCTCACGGCCGTGCAGGCCCGCGCCGAACACGCCGAGCGCACCCGGGAGGAGGAGGCGCGGCTGCGCGTCACCGAGGAGCGCATGCGGATCGCCCGCGAACTGCACGACGTCGTCGCCCACCATCTGGCCCTGGCCAACGCGCAGGCCGGCACCGCCGCCCACCTCGCGCTCAGCAACCCCGAGCAGTCGCGGAAGATCCTCACCGATCTGACCGGGACCACGTCGTCGGCGCTGCGCGAGCTGAAGGCCACGCTGGGGCTGCTGCGCCAGAGCGACGACCCGGCCTCCCCGTCGCTCGAACCGTCCCCCGGCCTCCACTGCCTGCCCGATCTGGTGGCGGCGTGCAAGTCCGCGGGGGTCGCCGTCGCGGTGACCACGGAGGGCGTGCCCAAGCCGCTCTCCCCCGGGGTGGACCTCACGGCGTTCCGGATCGTGCAGGAGGCGCTGACCAACGTGACCAAGCACGCCGCCGCGGAGAGCGCGCACGTGCGGCTCGGCTACGCCGACTCACGGCTGCTGATCACGGTCACCAACGACGGCCCCGCGGCCGTGGCCGCCATGGCGGCCACGGCTCCCGCGGCGGTCACGGCCGCCACGGCCTTCACGGTTTCCAAGGCTGCCCCGGCCGTCGAGCCGGGCCGGGGCTTCGGGGTGATGGGCATGCACGAACGCGCCCGGTCCATCGGTGGGGAGCTGCGAGCGGGCCCCCGCCCGGAAGGCGGCTTCGAGGTCACCACGGCGCTGCCGCTGCAGCCGCTGATGACGGGTGGGACCGGGGTGCCGCGAGTGGCCGAGGAAGTCTCCGGAGCGGCCGGCACCTCCGTGGCGGCCGGCACATCCGTGGCCTCCGCCGCCTCCTCCGACACCGCCGACGTGGAAAAGCCAACGATGCCCACCGTGTGCTCCAGCTGTTTCGCCTCCTTCAGCTCCCTGACCTCCCTCACCTCTCTCACCTCCCTGACCTCCTTCACGTCCTCCGGCCGGTCCGGCTCCGCCGGTTCGGCCGCTTCCGTCGACCCCGTAGAAGGAGAGAAGCCATGAGCATCAGGGTGTTGCTCGCCGACGACCAGGCCCTGCTGCGGGCCACTTTCCGGATCCTGATCGATTCCTGCGACGACATGACGGTGGTCGGCGAGGCATCCGACGGCGTGGAGGCGGTGGACCTGACCCGCGCCCACCACCCCGACATCGTTCTCATGGACATCCGTATGCCGGGTGCGGACGGCCTCACGGCCACCTCCGAGATCTGCGCGGACCCGAAACTGTCCGCCACCCGCGTCCTCATCCTCACCACGTTCGAGACCGAGGACTACGTCGCCCAGGCGCTGCGCGCGGGTGCCAGCGGGTTCCTCGGCAAGGACGTCACGGCCGACACCCTGCTGGACGGGCTGAGAACCGTGGCGTCCGGCGAGGCCCTGCTTTCGCCGGGCGCCACCCGCACGCTCATCACCCGCTTCCTCACGTCCCCCGCGCCCGGGGGCCACCTGGCGCCCCCGGAACGCCTGGCCGAACTGACGGTCCGCGAGCGCGAGGTGATGGCCCTGGCGGCGGAGGGCAAGTCCAACATCGAGATCGCCGAGGACCTCACGGTCAGCCCGCTGACCGTACGCACCCACATCCACCGGGCCATGACGAAGCTGGGTGCCCGGGACCGGGCCCAACTGGTGGTCATCGCCTATCAGACGGGACTGGTGCAGGCGGGCCCGACCGCGCTGTGAGCAGCCGTCGGACCCGCCGCGGTCCGGAGCGTACGGGCCGCGGCGGGTCGGTGGGCTTAGGTGGATCGGTGGATCGGTGGATCGGTGGGCTTCGGTGGGGCTGGGCGGGCCGGGGCTTGTTGCCGGTGCTCAGGTCCCGGTCAGGCTGATCGCGATGTCCGTGACGTTCAGCGGGAACTGACCGACGGGCGACGGCTCCCCGGTGAGGACGTCGACCTCGTAGAAGAACGGGGTCTCGGCGCCGTACGGGGTGAGGGAGGCGAAGGCGGCGTTCGAGACCGTCTTGCCGTTGCTCAGATAGCTGTAGATGTCCAGGCCCGCGTCGGTACCGGCGTCGAAGCCGAGGAGACCGGTCGGGACGAGGTTGCCGGCGTTGGGCGGCGACTGGATGACGACCTGGTCGTTGTACGTGTCGATGTCGAACAGGGTCGTCGCGGTGGACCCGACCTTGTCGTTGTTCGTGTAGCCGGCCGCGGTGACGCCCTGGGCCGCCGTGGTGAGCGGCGGGAGGTTCAGCGCGCTGTCCGTGGCGGTGGTGCCGTCGTTCAGGTTGTGCCGCAGGTTCTGGCCGTAGTTGCTGATCACCCGCAACCGGTCGGCCGCAGGGTTGAAGTCGATGTCGAAGACCGAGCCGTAGAGCGTGACCGCGAGCTGGGAGACCTTGGTGACGACCACCTCGGCGGTGGTCGGCGGGAACGTGATCGTGTAGATCCCGCCCTTCTCCCCGACGCCGTACAGGAGGCCGTTCTGCACGCGGAAGTCGATCCCGATCAGCTTGGTGTCGCCGACGAGTCCCTTGATGGTCTTGACCCAGTTGAGGGTCGTCGGGTCGTCGGTGAGGAACGTGGCCATCGTGGTGCCCGTGCCGAAGATCCCGTACGCCCGCAGGCTGGGAGTGGCGTCGGGGGCGGCGGAGCTGGAGCCGGGTGCGCTCAGGGTGAGCGCGGTTGCCGCGGACACGAGCGCTACCGCCGCCGCGATTCTCTTCTTGACCGCTGTTCTCATTGTTTTCCCTCCCGTTTGACCCGTACGAAATAATTCCGCTTTACGGTGAGCGGATCGATTCGAGTCGGCTGCGCGGTTTCCATTAAGCCCAGGCAGGGTCGGCCCGACAAGCCGATCGGGTCACAAATAGGGCCGGATCAAGGAACTTTGCGCACTGTGACAAAAGCGCGGTCGACATATCCTTCATCGATTCACCCGGAGTGATAAGCGCCCGTCCGGATTTCATCTGGCGGCGCCCCCGA
Source organism: Streptomyces sp. NPDC017991 (assembly GCF_044328075.1). Classification (NCBI taxonomy): domain Bacteria; kingdom Bacillati; phylum Actinomycetota; class Actinomycetes; order Kitasatosporales; family Streptomycetaceae; genus Streptomyces; species Streptomyces sp. NPDC017991. The sequence goes on from NZ_JBIRGP010000004.1 coordinate 437,911, forward strand.
TCTTGGTGACATGCTCATGTCTATGGGGAGCCTCTTCGCCGAGCTGGCCCGGCAGGCGTCGGCCAACGCGCGCCGCGAGGTCGAGACGTATGTGCGCGAGATACCGGAACTCGGGTCGCTCGACGTGAACTCCCGGGCCAGGGAAGAGACGCTGGAGTACTCGGTGTGGTTCAGGCGCCGCACGCTCGAACTGGCGCCGGTCAACGGCATGCTGACCGACGCCGACCTCGGCTACATCGCGTCGATGGGCGAGGCGCGGGCCGGGGCGGGAATGTCACTCGATTCACGGCAGCGGGTCCTGCGCGTGCACACCGCACTCATGCTGCGCGAGATCAACGAGGCCACGGAGGCGCAGCGCGGCGGCGATGTCGACGAACTCATGCGCGTCATGAGCTGGTTCGCCCCGCAGGGCGAGCGCGGTATCGGCGCCTACCGGCAGGGCTTCGTGACGGCGATGCGGCGCCGGCTGCCGTATGTCGAGCAAGTCGGCCTGCTGGCGAGGTCGTTGCTGGCCGAGGACTCCATCGCGGCGGAGCTGGCGCTGCTCACGGGCCTGGAACTGGCCGAGTACTACGAGGTCACGGTGGTCCGGGTGCCCGACTGCCCCGTCGGCGACCGTGACCTGGAGAGCGGGATCGAGACGCTGGTGAGGACCCACCGGGTGCCCGTCACCTGGTGTCCTGAGCGCGGGGGCCGGGGCGGTGAGCTGATCGCTCTGGTGCCGGGGGCCGCCGACAGCGGGCAGCTGTCCCCCGCCTCCCCCGGCCTGTCGTCGGCACCTGACGCGTCCCCCGACGCGGCGGCCGTCTCCGGAGTGGCCGCGCCCGAAGTGGCCGCGCCCGGCCCGGCCGTATCCGGCTCGGCCGTGTCCGATCTCCTGCGGGATGTCGCCCAGGCGCTCGGCCGCCACTGTGCCGTGGGGACCGCCGGCGCGCCGCTGTCCGGACTGGCAGGTGCTCTCGACCGGGCCCGGCGGATCAGCGGGGCCGCCCCCCTGCGGCGTACGTCCGCGCGGCTGCGGGCGCACACCATGGCGGACGTCTTCGTCGAACTCACGGTCGCCGACGTGCCGTTCGTCGACGACTGGCTCCGCTCGGTGGCCCGGAGCCTCGCGCCCGGCCCGGACCTCCTGCTGACCCTCGACGCGTACTACCGCCACGACATGAACCGCGGTGCCACGGCGGAAGCCCTCAACGTCCATCCGCGCACCCTGGACTACCGCCTTCGCCGGGTACGGGAGCTCACGGACATCGACCCGGGCTCGACGCGGGGCGTACGCATCCTCAGCTCGGTCGTCAACCGGAGCCTGTCGGGAGCGTGGCGGTGACCGGGCTGTCGGTGACGGGCCTGTCGGTGACGGGCTGTCGGTGGCCGGTCAGCCGGTGATCTCGAAGGCGCCGGCACGGGGCACGAACTTCGTGTCGCCGTCCTTGGCCGTCGCCAGCGCGGAGAGGTGCCAGGTGCCCCGGTCCAGCTCGGCCTCCTCCTTCTCCGTGACCTTCAGCGTGTAGGTGCAGCGGGACGTCTCGTCCGAGGTGCTCCGGCACTCGGCGCTGTCCACGGACCGCAGCTCCGCCTCGGACGGGTCGAGCTTCGAACTCGCGGGCCACGCGATGACCTTGAGACCCTTGATGCCCGAGTCGTCACGCACGTCCGTGGTGAAGGTCAGCGAACCGGCGCCGCTGCCGGTCGGAGCCGTGTAGCGGGCCGAGCTGTCGCTCAGGGCCGGTGCGGAGGAGGACGAGGCCATGGCGAACCCGCCGACGGCGACTCCGCCTACGACGGCGACACCGACGAGCGACGAGATGAGAAGGCGCTTGGACATGGAATATCCCCCTGAATTGGACTGGACCGAATTGCGGTGGACCGAATGGGAGCGGTTCGTTAATTCTTTTCGGTGTGCCGCCGCTCTCTCGATGTGTTCAAGATTAGGTCCGGGGGTGTCGCGTGGTCGTCACGCTGCCGGATGACCGACGTGCCCGCTCATCTCCAACCCTGGTAAGAGACGGGAATCCCCCCTCGGCCGGAGTCGGGCCGCTCGGTGGCGGCCCTAGCCTTGATCCGTCATGAAACCAGCCACGAAACCCGCCATGAAGCCCGCGTTGAGATCTGCCACGAGATCCGCCATGAACCGAATCGACGACCGGTCGCTTCCGGTCCTGCTGCTCTGCGTCCAGGCCCTGGTGTGGCCCGGCGCCGCGCTCGTACGCGGGGCCGCGCCGGACGCGTCCGCGCTCCTGGTGGCGGTCCTGGTCGCCGGATCGGTGACCGCCGCGCTCGCCCTGCGCCGCGCCCGCCCGGTGGTCACCCTCGTCCTGGTCGCCGCCGCCTGCGCGTTGGGCGCCGGGCCGCTGCCCACCGGGGCGACGGCGGTACTCGGAACCGCGGGTGTCGGGCTGGCCCTGTTCACCGTGGCGGCCGAACGGGACACCTTCACCGTCGTGCTGTGCGTGACGGCGCTCGCCCTGTGGCAGTTGCTGCAGAACCTCAGCCTGCACGGACTCAGCGAACGCGACGGACTCGACCTCGTCCTGACCGCCCTGCTGTACGCCGTCACGTGCGGCGCCGGCCTGTTCGTACGGCGGGCCCGTCGTGCCCGGCTGGCGGCCGGGCAGTTGCTGGAGCGGGCCGAGGCCGAGCGGCACCGGCTTCCGGCCGTCGAACGGCGGCGTATGGAGAGGGAGTTGCACGACGTCAGTGCCCACCATCTGACGGCCGTGGTGGTCACGGCGGGGGCCGCGCTCGGGTTGCGCGAGCGGCGTCCCGAACTGGCCGGGGACGCGCTCGGGTTCGCGGTCGAGACCGGTCGTGAGGTCACCCGGGCGCTCGGTGCGGTACGGGCACCGGCGCCCTCGCGGGAGGATCTGCCCTCGCCGGAGGACCGGCTGCGGGAACTCGTCGCGGGCTTCCAGCGTCTCGGGCAGCCCGTGGACTGCGAGATCGACCCCCTGCCGGACGGCGCCGTCGCGGACGCGGTCTTCGGCATCGTGCGCGAGGCGCTGACCAACGTGGCCCGGCACGCGCCCGGCGCCCGGACCGTGGTGCGGTGCCGGTACGGCGACACGCGCACGGAGGCCGTGGTGACCAGTGCGGCGGTGCCCTCCGGTGCGGCGGCGGTGGCGCACGGGGCCGGTCTGGGCGGGGGGCGCGGCCAGGGGTTCCTGCGGGCCCGGGCGCGGGAGGCGGGCGGGACGCTGACCAGTGGGCCGACGGAGGAGGGCGGCTGGGAGGTACGGGCCGTGCTGCCCGGGCGGGTCGCCGGGCCGGTGGGGCGGGTCGTGCCGCGGAGCTATCGGGTGGCTCAGGTGGTGGCCGCCGCCGGGCTCGTTCTGCAGCCGTTGCTTCCCGTGCTGGTCATCCGGGAGGAGAGCGAGGCGCCGGGTGACGGGGGTGTGTCCGCGGGGCTGCTCTTCGCGCTGCTGGCGGCGGCGCAGGTGGTCGCGCTGTTGTGGCTGCGGCGGGCGCCGCGGGTTGCCTGGGGCGCGCTGTTCGGGCTGGCGCTTCTTTGGCCTGCGGCGATGCGGGTGGGGGAGTACGGGGGGCCGGTTCTTCTGCCGGTGGGGTTGAGCGTGCTGGTCACGTGTGCGGCGGTTTGGGCGGGGGCGTCGTCGTATGCCCGCGGGGCGGTGGGGGCTGGTCGCGCAGTTCCCCGCGCCCCTGAAAGCTCCGGGGCGGGGCGGGGCGTTGCCCGCGCGCGGGAGGGACGAAAGACTGCGCCGTTCCCCGCGCCCCTGAAGAGACAGGCGCGCGTTGCCCTCCGCGCCCCGTTCTCCGCGCGCCTCAAGACCAAAGATTGCGCCGTTCCCCGCGCCCCTGGGGGGCTGGAGGCCAAAGATTGCGCTGTTCCCCGCGCCCCTGTGGGGGTGGAGGCCAAAGATTGCGCTGTTCCCCGCGCCCCTGTGGGGGTGGAGGCGAAGGATTGCGCTGTTCCCGGCGCCCCTGTGGGGGTGGAGGCGAAGGATTGCGCCGTTCCCCGCGCCCCTGTGGGGGTGGAGGCCGGAGATTGCGCTGTTCCCCGTGGCCCTGTGGGGCTTGGGGTGGTTGCTGTGGGGGTGCATGGCGTGGGCGTCGTTCTTGCTGGGGTGGGGCAGTGGGCGGTGGGGGTTTGTGGTGTGGGTGGGGTGGGGGTTCTGGTGGGTGGGGCTCTCTGGGGTGGGCTGCTGCGGGGGCGGCGGGTAGGGCGTGCCCGGGGTGTGCGGGACGAGCGGCTGGCCGCCTGGACGGGGGAGGCCGTCCGGGACGCGTGGGCCGAGCGGCGCCGGATCGCGGCCGGGCTGGAGACCACCGTGCTGGCGCGCACCGCCGACATGGTCGCCGAGGCGGAGGCGGGCCACCTCGACGCGACCGCCGAACGCGCCCGCGAGGCCCTCGCCGCGATGCGCGCCCTCCTCGACACCGTCCGGGACGGGGAGGGAGGGGGAGAAGGGGAGCGGGAGCGGGGGGCCGAACTGCGGCCGCAACCGACCCTCCAAGCCCTCGATCTGCTTGCCCGGCAGTCCCGGGCCGGCGGCCGTGACGTCGAGATACGGGTGACCGGCCGCGTACCGGAGCGGCTGCCCACGGCGGTGGACCTGGCCGCGTACCACGCCGCCGAGACGGTGCTCGGGGCCGGCGGCGAGGAGACCGCGGTGCTGGAGTTCGACGTGGACGGGGATACCTTGACGCTCACGGCCACCGGGGTCCCCCGCGCCGCCCGCCCCGCCGTACGGGAACTGCTGGCGGCGCGTGCCGCCGCGCTCGGCGGCACCCTGGACACCGACCGGCCGGGCACGGTCGGGCTCCGGCTGCCACTCGCACCGGGTCCGCAGGAGGACGACGTCAGGTCGGCCGAGGAGAGGGAGCGATGAGCCTCAAGATACTGGTCGTCGACGATCAGGGCATCGTGCGGGCGGGGTTCGCCGCCGTGATCGACGCCGAGGAGGACATGACGGTCGTCGGTGAGGCCGCCGACGGCGCCGCCGCGGTACGCCTCGCCGCGGAACTGGCCCCCGACGTCGTCGTCATGGACGTCCGGATGCCCGTGCTCGACGGCATCGCCGCCACCCGCATCATCACCGGCCGCCAGGACGCGCCCCGGGTCCTGGTGCTGACCACCTTCGACCTCGACTCGTACGTCTTCGACGCGCTGCGGGCCGGAGCCTCCGGTTTCCTGCTCAAGGACGTGCACGCGGCCGAACTGCTGCAGGGCATCAGGGTGGTGGCCACCGGGGAGAGCGTGCTCGCCCCGTCCGCGACCCGCCGGCTCATCGGCCACTACGCGTCGGGAGCGGGCGCCGGGACACGGGCCGGGAGCGGGCCGAGCGCGCTGGACAGCCTCACCGGCAGTCAGCGCAACGTCCTCGCCCTGCTCGCGTCCGGACTCAACAACGCGGAGATCGCCGACGAACTCGGGATCACCGTCGGCACGGTCAAGTCCCACGTCAACGCGCTGCTGCGCAAGCTCGGCCTGCGGGACCGCGTCCAGGCGACGATCCTCGCGTACGACCTCGGGCTCGCCCGGCCGAATCCGCCCGGCACCGACCCCAGGAGTACGGCCCTGTGACCGGTAAGAGCCGCGGCTCCGGCCCGACCGCCTTCGCACGACGTCTGGGACACGCTCTCAAGGACGTCTTCGCCCTCGTCTATCTGGTGGTCTGTGCCGGCCTCGTCGTGTGGGCGTACGTGGTGAGCGCGAGCGACGGTTCGGACGGTTCCATGGCGGGTGTCATCCCGCTCCTCGCCACCGCCCCGGCCAGTCTCGTGCCGCTGATGCTGCTGCCGGACGCCGCCGCGATGTTCCTCGTCGCCGTCGCGTTCGGGGCGCTGGTCAACGCGCTCGTCATCGGCTGGTGCGCCCGCGCGCTGCGCCGTGGCCGCGGCCACTACGACTCGGTGTCCTGAACGCCGTTGCATTCCCCCCCCCGAATTCCCCGCGCCCCTGATGGGGGCGCGGGGAACTGCGCGGCCAGCCACCCACGGGCCGCACCCGGCGGTCGGCCCCCGGTAGGAGGGGTCACACCGGGACGCGGACCCGCTGGGACTCCGCCTCAGCCAGCCGCGTGGACCGGGTACGTGCACCGAAAGCGGCCAGCGCAACCGCCCCCACCAGCCACGTCCCCGCGATGAAGTAGAAGACGCTCCGATACCCGTGCCCGGTGTACAGCGCCGCCACGATCAGCGGACCCGCCGCGTTCGACAGCCGGCCCAGCCCGTAGGACACGCTCGTGCCCAACGACCGGGCCCGCGTGTCGAACAGCTCGGGCGAGTACGCGTACGCCAACGCCGTGTAGCCGCGCTCGAAGAGGTTCACGAGGAAGCCGAAGACGATGATGAGCACCGGGTTGAAGGTCAGCCCGTACAGCAGCCCGCACACCGCGATCACCGTGCCGAAGGCCACCAGGCACCACTTCCGTTCGAACCGGTCGGTGACCAGCGACGCCAGATAGCAGCCGAGCGGCGCTCCGACCGTCGTCAGTGCCACGTAGAAGACGGACTTCTCGACGCTGAACCCCTCCTTGGCCAGCAGGGTCGGCGCCCAGCTCGAATAGCCGAAGAAGCCGATGGTCTGCGTCATCCACAGGACGGACAGCAGCAGGGTCGGAAGCAGGTACTTCTTCCGCAGCAGCAGCCGCAGGGGCGCCTTCGTCGACGGCGTCTCGGCGATCGGCGGCGCGGGCTCGGGCAGCGGCCCCTTCTCCGCCACCACGTCCGCCTCGATCTCCGTCAGGACCGCGTCCGCCGCCGCGTGCTCGCCCCGGCTCTCCAGCCAGCGGGGCGACTCCTTGAGGCGGCCGGAGAAGAGGACGAGCAGGACACCCAGCGAACCCCACAGGTAGACCAGCCGCCACGACCAGTCGTTGAGCGGGACGACCACGCTGGCGATGAGGTTGGTGACGGGCGTGCCGCAGATGCCGATGGCGATGGCGTACGCCTGGTACTTGCCGCGGATCGCCGACGGGTACATCTCGTTGACGTAGACGACCCCCACGACGGTCATCGCCGACAGGCCCGCCGAGGTCAGGACGCGGAAGACGCCGAGCGAGACCAGGTCCCAGGAGAACACCGCCGCGAACGAGGAGACGCCGAAGAACAGCGTGGTCCAGACCAGGGCCCGTTTGCGGCCCCACCGGTCGGCTATGGACCCGGCGACGATCGCCCCGATGAACATGCCGACGAAGGACAGTGAGGTGACGTAGGCGACCTGGTCGACCGTCAGGCCCCACAGCTTGATCAGTTTCGGCGCGGTGGTGGCGAAGCTGTTGATGTCCGCGAACTCGAAGAAGTACGCGAAGGCGACGGCGAGCAGGGTGACCTTGTGGAACCGGGAGACCGGCAGCCTGTCCAGCCGGTTCAGCGCGTTGGAGTGCCGCATGTCAGAAGTCCTCGCCGGGCCAGTACAGGCCCATCGGGTTGGCGACCAGCAGCTTGTGCCGCTGCTCGGCCGTGACCGCCACGTGCGGTATGTGGTCGACGAGGAGACCGTCGTCCGGCATGTGGCCCGTGAGGTTGGGGTGCGGCCAGTCGGTGCCCCACAGCACCCGGTCGGGGAACTCCGCCACGACCCGGCGGGCGAAGGGGACGACGTCCGTGTAGGCGTGGCGCTCGCCGTGCAGGTCGCCGTGCAGTTCGTCGTGCCGTTCGCCGTGCAGGTCGCCGTGCAGGGCGGGCGGGCCCGTGACGGTGAGGCGCTCGGGGCAGCTCACCTTCACCCACACGTCGTTGTCCTCGACGAACCGCAGGAAGCGGGTGAACTGCGGGCCGTCCACCGGCCGCGTCACGTCCGGCCGTCCCATGTGGTCCACGACCAGCGGGACGGGCAGCGAACCGAAGAAGCCCTCAAGCTCCGGCAGGTCGACGCTCTCGAAGTAGAGGACGACGTGCCAGCCGAGCGGGGCGACCTTCTTGGCGATGGTGAGCAGGTCGTCGGCGGGCGAGGTGTCCACCAGACGGCGTACGAAGTTGAAGCGCACCCCGCGCACACCCGCCGCGTCCAGTGCGAGGAGTTCGCTCTCCGCGATGTCCGGGCGGACCGTCGCGATGCCGCGTGCCCTGCCGCCGGCCGACCGCACGGCGTCGGCCATGGCGCTGTTGTCCGCGCCGTGGCAGGTGGCCTGCACGATGACGTTGCGGGCCACCCCCAGGTGGTCGCGGAGCGCGAACAGGTCCTCCTTGCCGCCGTCGCAGGGCGTGTACTTGCGCTCCGGTGCGAAGGAGAACTCGGCCTGCGGGCCGAAGACATGGCAGTGCGTGTCGACCGTGCCCGGCGGCAGCCGGAAGGTGGGCTCGGACGGATTCTCGTACCAGTCCAGCCAGCCGGGGGTCTTGGGGGAGCCCAGGGATCCGCTCATGCGGGTCACCGCCCCTGTCGCTTCAGCAGGGCGTCCAGCCGCGGGTACACCGCGCGGGCGTTGTGCTCCTGGACCGCCGCCAGGTCGTCCGGGGAGAGGTCGGCGGCCTCGGCGTACCGGCGGGTGTCGTCGAAGTGGTGGCCGGTGCACGGGTCGATGTCGCGGACCGCGCCGATCATCTCCGAGGCGAAGAGGAGGTTGCGGGCCGGGATCACGTCGCACAGGAGGTCCGAGCCGGGCTGGTGGTAGACGCACGTGTCGAACCAGACGTTGCCCAGGACGTGTTCTTCGAGCGGCGGTTTGCCGAGTGCCATCGCCAGGCCCCGGAACCGGCCCCAGTGGTAGGGAACGGCCCCACCGCCGTGCGGGATGACGAAGCGCAGGGTCGGGAAGTCGGCGAACAGGTCACCCTGGACGAGCTGCATGAACGCCGTGGTGTCGGCGTTGAGGTAGTGCGCGCCGGTGGTGTGGAAGGCCGGGTTGACGCTCGTACTGACGTGGATCATCGCCGGGACGTCGTACTCGGCCAGCTTCTCGTAGAGCGGGTACCACGAGCGGTCGGTGAGCGGCGGGGAGGTCCAGTGGCCGCCCGACGGGTCGGGGTTCAGGTTCACCGCGACGGCGCCGTACTCCTCCACGCAGCGGGTGAGTTCCGGTACGCAGGTGGCGGGGTCGACGCCCGGCGACTGCGGGAGCATCGAGGCGGGCACGAAGCGCTCCGGGTACAACCGCGCGACCCGGAAGCAGAGTTCGTTGCAGATCGCGGCCCAGGCGGCGGAGGTAGCGAAGTCCCCGACGTGGTGGGCCATGAACGAGGCGCGCGGCGAGAAGACCGTGACGTCGATGCCGCGCTCGTCCATCAGCCGCAACTGGTTCGCCTCGATGCTCTCGCGCAGCTCGTCGTCGCCGATGCGCAGGTCCGCGCGGTCGGGGGCGGCCGACGGGTCGGTGAGGGCGGCGGTCTGCCGATCGCGCCAGGCCCCCAGGGCGGGAGGGGCGGTCGTGTAGTGACCGTGACAGTCGATGATCATGACGGCGTCCTTCGCAAGCCGAGCTGCTCTGCTGGGTGCCGTGCAGCCTCACCCGGGCCCGCGCCGCCGCACGAGAGGACCGAACACAGAACTAACGTCCCCTTAACACTCCGGGGGGCGCGGGGCCGGTGTGGTCTACATTCGGTTACGTGGCTACGGGGAGTGGCCGCGTTTCCCGTAGGGGTCGGAGTGGCCGAAGGAGGTGGACCGGGTGCAGGTACTGCTGGCCGAGGACGACGACGGCGTGGCCGCCGCGCTCGTCGAGGCGCTGTACGACCACGGGCATGTCACGCGGCGGGTCCGGTACGGCCGGGATGTACTCACCTACCACCGAAGCTCCGACCTGCTCCTTCTCGACCTGGGGCTGCCCGACACCGACGGCCTGGACGTGCTGCGCGCACTGCGGGCGGTGAGCGACCTGCCGGTGGTGGTGCTCACCGCGCGCGGCGACGAGCGGTCGGTGGTGCGCGGGCTGCGCCTCGGCGCCGACGACTACCTCGTCAAGCCGGTACGCCTCGCCGAACTGCTCGCCCGCATCGACACCGTCACCCGGCGTAACACCGCCAGGAACGCGCCCGCCGCTCCCGCCGTACGGACCGTCCGCGCCGCCGACGTCGAGGTGGAGCTGGACGCGCGCCGGGTCCGGGTCGACGGGGCGGAGGTCGAGCTGACCACCAAGGAGTTCGACATCCTCGCCGTGCTGGCCGGGCGCGCGGGTACGGCCGTCAGCCGTGAGCAGCTGCTCGACGAGGTGTGGGGCGACGCCCATCACGGTGTGTCCCGCTCCCTGGACGTCCACCTCACCCAGCTGCGCGCCAAGCTGCGCCGCCCCGAGCTGCTCACGACCATCCGGGGCTTCGGCTACCGCTTCGGGGACGACCAGGACAGCCGGGACGACCAGGGCAGCCGGGACAGCCGGGACAGCCGGGGCAGCCGGGACAGCCGGGACAGCCGGGATCCTCGGGGCTGAGGGGCCGACGCGTGCGCACGAGGGTCCAGGCCGCACTGCTGCTGTTCGTCGTCATCACGGTGGCCGCCTTCGCCGTACCGCTGCTGCTGTTCACCGCGTCCGACCGCACCCAGCAACTGGTCCTCGCCCGCAGCGCCGACCTCGACCGTTTCGCGGCCCTCATGGACCAGGCCGCGGCGACCGGCGACACCTCGGCCGTCGCCGCCGAGGCCCGGCGCTACACCGAGCTGTACGGCGAACCACTCGTCGTCACCGACACGCGCCGCAGGACCGTCGTCCAGACCGGCGGTATGCGGGCCGCCGACCCCGCCGTCGCCGAACTGCTCGACGCGGCGCTGCGCAACCAGACCGAACATCCCTCGGGGGCGCTGCGCCCCTGGTCACGGGGGTACCGGATGTTCGCCGAGCCCGCCGGTACCGGGACCCGCGTCTCCGGGGCCGTCGTGCTGCGGGCCTCGGTGGGCACCGCCGCGGACGAGATCACCCGGCGCTGGGCCGCCGTCCTCGCCGGGGCCGCGCTGGTCGCCGTCGCCTGCGCGGTCCTCGCGCGGGCCGCGACGGGGTGGGTGGTCAGCCCGCTGCGCCGGCTCGACCGGGCGGTGGGCCAGCTCGCCGCCGGACTCCCGCCGGAACAGACCCGGGCGGGCGGCCCGCCCGAACTGCGCCAGCTCGCCATCGGCTTCAACCGCATGGCGCGTACCGTCACGGCGGCCCTGGAGCAGCAGCGCAGGCTCGTCGCCGACACGTCCCACCAGATGCGCAACCCGATGGCGGCGCTCCGGCTGCGGGTCGACGCCCTGCAGACACACCTGGCCCTGTCGGGCGAGCGCACGTACACCGGGGTCACCACCGAACTCGACCGGCTGGAGACCCTCCTCGACGACCTGCTCGCCCTCGCCACCGCCGAACACCGGGCCGGGGAACTGACGGTGACCGACGGCTCGGGCGTCCGCTGCGACGCCGTGGCGGTGGCGGCCGACCGGTACCGCCTGTGGGAACCGGTCGCCGAACGCGCCGGAGCCCGGCTGACCCTCACCTCGGCCGCGCCCCCGGTCCCGGTCGCCTGCACGGACCGCGAACTCGCCCAGATCGCGGACATCCTCCTGGACAACGCCATCAAGTACGCGGGCGAGGGCGCCGAGATCTCCCTCGACTGCGCCACCGGGGCCGGGGGCGAGTCCGGGTCCGGGTCCGGCGTCGCCGTCCTCACGGTGACGGACGACGGCCCCGGCCTCGGTACGGACGAACTCGCCCTGGCCACCACGCGTTTCTGGCGCTCGGGCCGCCGGCCCGAGAACCGCACGGCGGGTACGGGCCTGGGCCTCGCCATCGCCGAACAGCTTCTGGCGGGCCGGGGCGGCCGACTGGAACTGACGGCGGCGAGCCCGCGCGGGCTGCGGGTGCGGGCGGTGGTGCCGCGCGCGGTGCCGGGTGGAGCGGGCGGTACCGGCGGCCGGGGCGAGCCGGGTGATGCCCGGTGAACCGCCCCCGCCCCCGCCCCGACTCCCTCGACCGCCGCCCCTTCGACCGCCGAACCCTCGACCGCCGCACCCTCCTCCACGCTGCCCTGGGCACGGCGGCCGTCGCCGTTCTCGGTGGTGCGCTCACCGCCGACGCCTCCGGGCAGCGCCCCGGGCCGAGCGGTGTGCTGCGCATCGCGACCGGTGAACCGACCGCCTTCTACGAGGCGTTCGGCCGCCTCCTCACCGCGGAACTGGAGTCGGCGTACCCCCGGCTGAACTGCCGCGTCCGCACCACCGCGGGCAGCCTCACCAACATCGGGCTGCTCCGCGACCGCCGCGCCGACCTCGGACTCGTCCTCACCGACACGGCGCTGGCCGCCCAGGGCACCGACCTCTTCCCGCGACCGGTGCCCCTGCGCGCGATCGGCCGCGTGTACGAGACCTACCTGCAGTTCGTCGTGCGCGCCGACTCCCCGGTACGCGAGGTGGCCGACCTGGCCGGACACCCTGTCTCGCTCGGCGCGACCGGGTCGGGCGCGGCCGTGCTCGGCGCCCGGATCCTGCACGCCGCGGGCCTCACCCCGGGCACCGATGTGCCCGTGCTCCATCTCCCGCTGGCCGACGCGGCCGAGGCGATGCGGGCGGGCACGGTCGACGCGCTGATCGTCGCGGGCGGTGTACCTCTGCCCGCGCTGTCCGACCTCGACGAACGGCCGGGGCTGCGGTTCCTGCCGCTGGCCGGGCTGCTGCCCCGGCTGGGCGGGCGCGCCGGCCGGGCCGGTTCCGGTCTGGAGGAGGTGTCCCTGCCGCAGGGCGCGTACCGGTCGGCGGGCGGGGTCGCGACCATCGGGGTGTCCAACCTGCTGGTGTGCCGCCCCGATCTGCCGCACGCCGTCGCCGAGGCACTGACCCGCCTGCTGGTCCTGCGGGCGAGCGCCCTCGTGCCGGACAACGCGGTCGGCACCCAGTTCCTCGACGTCGGCAGCCTGATCGGCACGGGCGGTATCGCGCTGCACCCCGGGGCGGCGGAGGCGTACCGGGCGCTGCACGGCTGAGCCGCGACCTCCCCGCCCCGGCTTCGGCGGGCGCCGGGCATTAACCCGGTCACCTTTGTCACTGGCATGCCATACGCTGCGTCTTCGGCCGCCTGTACGCACCGTCGACGGTGCGAGGGGAACACGCGGCCGGTCCAAGCACGCCCGGCGAGTACCGGGCTTCTTTGTGGGGGGTCACATCACTGTGCGCAGGCGCAGCATGTCGATCGCGACGACACTCGCGGTCGTCCTCAGTTCCGCGGCTCTGGCCGCGGGCACAGCGGGTCCGGCGTCGGCCGACTCCGCGAAGGTTCTACCGGTGGCGTCCGTGGGGGACATCGTCGTGGACGGCGCCCACCGGCGCGTGTACGTCTCCGATCCCACCGGCGGCAAGATCGTCGTCACCGACTACACGGGTGCCGTACGGGCCACCCTGGCCGGGCTCTCCGGCGTGAGCGGCCTCGCGCTGTCCGCCGACTCCGGGCAGGTGTACGCGGCCGTCAAGAACGGCAACCGCATCGTCTCGGTGGAGACCGGAACGTACACGCAGACCGCCAGTTACCCGGTGGGCGCGGCCCCCGGCGACCTGGAGGTGGTGGACGGGCGGATCTGGTTCGCCCACGGCACCGACTTCGGCTCGCTCGACGTCTCGGGCGCCGAGCCCGTCGTGCACCTCGCCCAGCGCGGGGACGTCGGCTTCTCCGGCGCCTACGGCATGTTCCTGGCCTCCGACCCGGCCGTCCCCGGTGTCCTGGCGGTCGGCAACGGGGGTGACCTCGCCGTGTACGACGTGTCCGCCGACGGGGCCGCGCTGCGGGTCAAGGGCGGCATGGACACCGCGGTGCGGCAGATCGATCTGACGCCCGACGGCGGCCAGGTCCTCACCTCGTGGGGCGACCCGGAGTACGGCTACGGCATCGGTGCCTACGCGGCCACCGACCTGGCCGAGCAGCCCGGTTACCCCATCGACGCCTACCCGAACGCGGTGCGGGTCGCGCCCGACGGCAGCGTCGCGGGCGGCAGCGACTCCTGGTACGACCCGGACGTCCACATCCACCGGCCGGGCGACCAGACACCGGTGCGGGAGTACGACTTCCCCAACACCGGCAACAGCAGCGGCGCCGACACCCTCGTGGACGGGGCGCTCGCCTGGGCGCCGGACGCGAGCCAGGTCTTCGCGGTCTCCGTGAACACCTACGGCACGTACACGCTGCGCGGCCTGTCCGACCCGACCAAGGAGCTGCCCGCCCTCAAGGTGTCGGCCCCCGCCACGTCGGACCGCGCCAAGAAGCTCACCGTCACCGGCAGGCTGACCTCGAAGTCGGCGCTCCCGGCGGGCACCTCCCTGAGCGTGACCCGTACGGACGTCGAGTCCCCGGGCGGCAAGGCGCTGGCCGCCGTCAAGACGAAGGCGGACGGCAGCTTCTCCTTCGCGGACACCCCGCCCGCCGGCGGCAAGGTCACCTACAAGGTGTCCTACGCGGGCGACGCCACGCACGGCGCCGTCTCCGGCTCCGACGCGGTGGAGGTCTCCCGCAAGGCGACCACGCTGACGCTCAACAACAACGGCAAGCTGTACTCGTACGGCAAGGACGTCTCCTTCACCGCGCACCTCGGGACGACGTACAAGAACCGTACGGTCGCGATCTACGCGGACCCCTTCGGCTCCGACAAGCCGAAGAAGCTGCTGAAGACGGCCAAGGTCAACTCCAGTGGCAACCTGTCGGCGACCGTCGACATGACCCGTGACACCACGGTCACCGCGGTCTTCACCGGCGACGCCCGCTACGCCTCCAAGACCGTGAAGTCGACGGCGTACGCCAAGGCGAAGGTCTCCACCACCGTCTCCAAGCACTACAGGACGGCGAAGATCGGCTCCACGACGTACCAGTGGTTCCGCAAGAACACCGACCCGAAGTTCACCACCACGATGAACTACTACGCGGGCCGCGAGCAGCGTTTCCAGGTCCAGGTGTACTACCAGGGCTCCTGGTACGACTCGGGCTCCGAGTACTTCGCGGTCGGCACCAACGGCAAGTCCGTCGTGACCCTGGAGGCGCCGGGCGAGTCCGGCATCCGGGCCCGCGTCCGCTCGTCGTACATCAACGGTTCCTCCGGCGACACGGTCAACTCCACGACCCACGGCGCCTGGAAGTACATCACCTTCACCAACTAGTGCCGCGGCACTGGTGAGTGGGTCCGACGCCTGGCCGTGTCGATCGACCGGCCGGTCAGGCGTCGGGCAGTGACGCCGCCAGGTGTTCCCACGCCGTGTGCACGTCCTCGCCGACCATCCCGAACTGCGTGACGACCGCGACACAGCGCCCGTCCCCGTCGTCGAGTTCGAGCGCCGAGGTCGGGCCGTGCGCGGCCGTCGAGCGCACGAGACGGCAGGCCCGGACGCCCGCGAGGTCGATCTCCACCGAGCTCTCCGCGACCGCCGCGAACACCCGCCCGCCGACGGTCCGGTCGGTGACGTGCACCCGGCCGCCGCACGCCTGCATCGCCCCCGGGCCGAACACCGCGACGCCGACCGGCAGCCCGACGGAGCAGACGTGGTCGAGCACCGCGGGCACGACATCGATCCCGATCGCCCGGTGCTCCCCGCGGTAGCGGTGGAAGGCCGCGCGCCGTGCGGCCCCGCCGTCCGCCAACACCGCGTCGAGCTGGGCCAGTTGGTCGCCGTTCTCCCATGCCGGTACCCCGGACGCGGTGGACGGTCCGGCCGCCGGAAGCCCCGGGGCGACCGTGCGGGCGAGTCCGGCCAGCAGGCGGTCCCCCTCGGAGAGCAGCCGCCCCTGGTGCACGGTCCGGCCGTCCGCGTCGAGCAGGCTCAGGGCGACCGTGCCGGTGTCCTCGTCCCGCGCGACCACCGCCGAGGCGATCCCGTCGCCGTCGACACGCAGGGCGATCGAGCCCGGGTGGACGGCGAACGCCTCGCCGAGCAGGCTCGGTACCGCGTAGCTGCCCGCCTGTTCGATGCGGGCGACCGGCCCGCCGGTGATCGCCTGGACGTACTGGAAGAGTGTCAGGCAGCGGGCCAGTTCCGGCATCCGCGCGTCGATCAGCCGCACACTGCTGTTCCGTCTGCCGCAGCACCCCTCGAACGCGCACTGCCCGTGCCCGTAGGGGTTGTCGTGGTCCGTCATGCTCAGTACACGTCCCGTACGTAGCGCTTCGCCCGGCGCAGGTCCGCCAGGTACTCGGCGGCGTCGGCGTCCCCGCGCCCGCGCTGCCCGGCGACGACGCCCAGCAGGGCCGCCTCGACGTCCTTCGCCATCCGGGCGGCGTCTCCGCAGACGTAGACGTGCGCGCCGTCCTCCAGCCAGGCGTACAGCTCGCGCGCCTGCTCCCGCATCCGCGTCTGGACGTACACCTTCTCGGCCTGGTCGCGCGAGAACGCGAGGTCGAGCCGGGTGAGTACGCCGCTCTCCCGCAGCCGGCCCAGCTCGTCCTCGTACACGAAGTCGGTGTCGCGGTGGCGGTCGCCGAAGAACAGCCAGTTGCGTCCCGAGGCGCCCCGCGCGGCCCGTTCGTGCAGGAAGCCGCGGAAGGGCGCGATGCCCGTGCCGGGGCCGATCATGACCATCGGGGTGTCGTCGTCGGCCGGGACGCCGAAGGAGGCGTTGGGCTGGAGGTAGATGCCCACGGGCGCCTCCGCGCCGACCCGGTCCGCGAGATACGACGACGTGACGCCCGCGTACGTACGCTGCCCGGTGCCGTAGCGGACCGACGCGACGGTGAGGTGGACACGGTCCGGGTGGGCGAGCGGGCTCGACGAGATCGAGTACTGGCGGGCCTGCAACGGCCGCAGGAGCGGCAGCAGTTCGGCCGGTCCCGGCGCGGCGGACCCGGCGTCCCGCAGCAGGTCGAGCACGTCCCGGCCCCACAGCCAGGAGTCGAGGTCGGACCGGTCGCCGTGCGCGACGACCGCGGCCAGCTCGCTCGACGGCGCCCGCTCCACGAGGTCGGCGATCAGCTCCTTGGACGGGGTACGGATCTCGCGCTCGGCGCGCAGGACCCGGGCGGTCTCCTCGTCGCCGCCCGCGCCCAGGTAATCGAGCAGCGCCCTGACCAGCGCGTCGTCGTTCAGCGGTACGACGGCCAGCGCGTCGCCCGCCTCGTACGTGATGCCGTTGTCGCCGAGGTCGAACTCGTAGTGGCGGATCGCAAGCGCGTACGGGACCTCCCGGGCGGGGCCACCGGGCAGGCAAGATGTTCCTATGAAAAAGCTGTCCGTACGATCGGTCGGTCGTGGCTCCGCCGGTACCGGCTCCACCGGATCGGCGCTGTCGCTGTGGTCCCAGGACTCCGTGCTGTCGATCGGCTCGGTGGGCTCGGTGCTGTCCGTGGGGTCCGTCGGTTCGGCCCTGTCCGTCGGATCGATCGGCAGCGCTCTGTCGGTCGGCTCGATCGGCTCGTCCCTGTCACTGATCTCGACCGGCTCATGGCTGAGTACGGGATCGCTGTTCTCCGCGCAGTCCCGCTGGTCGGTGCTGTCGTGGCGCTCGACCGGCGGATTCCTGGCGCTGGGCGCGGTCGGCGCGGTGGGGGCCGCCGCCGGGGCCCTGCTGGTGGCACAGCTGCGGCACAGGGCCGAGGGGTGAGACCGGAACCCGACCCCTGATCTCCCCGTCTTCCACTGCTGAGGGGCCCGGCCCGGGCCTGCCCGATACCTACTCAATCGACTGAAAAACTTGAAACATATAAAATCGCAGGTCTTCGCCCGAACAGACCCCGGCGTCGCGCCCTCCCCGTGGCGCCGACGACGGGCGGGACTCTGGGCCGCAGTGGGTGTGGCGGCCCTCGGATTCATGATCACGCTGGAGATCGCCGCGCGGCGCTACGGCCTGCCGGGGCCGATGACCAACCAGGTGCGCGAGGTGGTCTTCGCCCCCAAGTCGGGGGGACTGCTGTACGCGAGCATGGCGCTGACGCTGGTGGTGCTCCCCTGGCGGCAACGGTTCGCCGCGGTCGGCGCCGCGCTCGGTATCGACGCCCTCTTCTGGCTGGTCCGGTGGGCGGCCGACATCAGGGTGACCGACGGCCACCCCTTCGGGAACGGCGCGCTGTGGGTGATCCTGGGCTGTGCGGTCATCGCGCTCACCCGCCGCACCGGCGCGGAACGCGTTCTGCTGCTGAAGGGCGTCGGGCTGGGTCTGCTGCTGGTGGTCGGCCGCAAGACCGGGGACACCTGGCTGCTCATCACCTCGAAGACCCGCCCGATGGTGCTCGACCAGTACATGGCGACCGCCGACCACGCCCTGGGCAACCTCTCCTGGCCGGTGGGCAGGCTCGTCACCGCGAGTGGCCCGCTCGGCTTCAATCTCCTCGACTTCGTCTACGGGCAGCTCGCGGTGGCCGCGGTCGTCGTCGCCCTGTACCAACTGCGCGATGTCGCGACCGAGCGCCGCTTCCCGGGCCATCACCTGGTGCGCACCTTTCTGCTGGTCGGTCTCCTCGGGCCGGCCGTCTACATGATCTTCCCGGTGGTCGGGCCGGTCTTCGCCTTCGGTACCGGTGTCGAGCACTGGGCGGGGGTCAGCATGTGGTCGGATGCCGGCCAGCCCAGCGCGCAGTGGGCGGTGGGCGATCTGTGGCCGCGTACGCCGCCGCCGATCGGTGCCCCGCAGCCGATGGGCTTCGACGAGATCACCCCGCGCAACTGCATGCCCAGCCTGCACACGGCGTGGGCCGTCACGATCTTCATCCACTCCCGGAAGGGCCCGAGGCTCATACGGTTCGCGGGCGCGTTCTGGCTGATCGCGACACTGACCGCCACGCTCGGCTTCGGCTACCACTACGGGGCTGACCTCATCGCCGGTGTGGTGTTCGTCCTCACGATAGAGGCGGCCCTGCGCTCGTACGACCGGGGCTGGGACCGCTCGGGGATCCGGCTGACCGCCCACGGCGCGAGTGTCTTCGCCGCGCTCCTGGTCGCGTACCGCTTCCTGCCGTCGGAGATGGCCCGCCACCCGTGGATCTACGGCCCCCTGGTCGTCCTGGCGACGGCCTCGGTGATCCACGGCTACGTACGCACCACGACGGCGTGGGAACCGAAGCCCGCCCCGGCACACCAACTGGACCCCCAGCCCGAACCGGCCTGAGCACCGGGAGGCCGGGGTCGTCGGACGGTGAGGACCCCCTGTCCGCCCTGCGCGCCCCCGCCGCCCGCTGGGACACAGGCTCCGAGGGCTGTTGAGGGCTGTTCAGGAGAACAGCAGGCGCCACGTCAGGGGGCCGGGGACGCCGTCGGCGTCGCCGCGCAGTTCCTTGCGGGACTTCTGGAAGTCGCGGACGTTCAGCCGGTCCGCCTCGCCCCAGTTCTTGCTCGGGCCGACCTTGTAGTGGTCGCCGAAGCCGCGCTTCACCAGCTGCTTGCCGAGCTGCAGCACGTACGCGTTGGACGCCCCGGCCGCGAAGTACTTGCGTCCGGGGAACGCGGGGACGGCGGGTGTGGTCGTCCCCGGGGTGTCGTCGTCCACGTCCAGGTCGGCCTTCGCGTACTTGAGGATCCTGGCGAAGTCGATCGCGCCGGGGTCGCCATGGACGTTCTCCGGCACGTGCATGTGCCCGCACACGCCCTTGAAGGCCGTCCACTTCGCGCCCGACATCCGCTGACCGCCGCCGTTCGCGTACGACGAGGGGTACGCGGGCCACGCCTTCGGGCCGGACAGCGGTACGCCGTGCTCCTCGTGCATCCAGGCCAGGAAGCGGGCGACCGCCTGCAGCGCCCAGTCGGGGGCGTCCGGCCAGTACACGTGCGCCCGGCCCGCGGACTTCCACTTCGCGTGCGTCTTCGGGTCGCAGGTGCCGACCAGCTCGACCTGGCACACGTTCATGGTGTTCGTCTCCACGCCGCCGGCCAGATTGACCAGGGCCCGGGAGGAGGTCTCCACGTCGAAGTGCTGGTACCACTTCAGCTTCTTGGCGGCGAGGTCGGGGACCGCGGTCAGGTTCGGCGCGGAGGAGCCGCCGCCGTAACCGGGCAGGGCGGAACCCTCCGTGGTGTGCAGGACGACGACGTTGACCTGCATGGGGTCACCGCCGAAATCGTCCTGGTACCAGTTGGCCCGGCTCGCGGAGGGGTATCGCTGGGGTCCTGTCTTGGTGCTCATCACAGACTCCTGGGTCGAGTACGTCCTGCACATTCTTGAAGAACGGCCACGACGGCACTTCGACTCATCGACGCGGTTGGTCCGGCCCGGTTCAGCTGAAGGGAACGGCCTCGGTGGGGGAGGTGTGCCAGTTGGTGACGATCGGCTCGTCGACGGTGATGGTGTCGACCGGCAGGGTGACCGGGTCGGGGTCGTCGTTGCCGATGGCGACGATGATGTTCTCCAGCTCCTTGCCACCGTCCGAGTTGGTGGTCTTCGGGTTCACTCCCGCGTAGGCGGTGACGTTCCCGCTCAGCTTGATCTGCTCGCCGACGCTCTGCTCCGCGGGGCCCGCCTCGGTGCCGTCGGATCCGAACGCCACGGTCGGCAGCTCGGCGGGCAGGTAGCAGGTGATCCCCGACTTCGCCTTCGCGATGATCAGGACGTATCCGCCGGCCTGGCTCTCGGACCTGGTGCTCCAGGTGATGTCGTTGGCGCCGCAGCCCTGTTCGACCTTCTCCCGCGTGCCGTCGCCGGTGTCGACGCCGGAGCCGTCCGTGTTCCCGCTCTCCTCGCCCGCGTCGGAGTCCTTCCCCTTGTCCGCGGCCTGGTCGCTGCCCGCGCTCGACGAACCGGACGGCGTGGCCGCGTCGTCGGGCGCAGCGGTGGAGGAGGAACTCCCCCCGGCGCCGGTGTCCTTGGCCTTGTCCTCCGTCTCCTGGCACGCGGTCATCAGCAGCGCGCTGCCCACGACGACGGCGGAGACGAGGAAGGCCCTGCGACGGTTGCCAGACATGAAGTTCCCTTTGGTGAGCTGTAGTTGGGGAGGCCGAGAAGAGTGTTCGGGGAGGCCGGGTCCGGAACGGTCCCGGCCTCCCGCTGCGCGCTTGATCACTATGAGGGGTCCGAGAGGCAGAGGGATCCCACCGCCGTCGTACCAGGACAGCGCTGTCACACGCTGGTGACATGGCCACGGCGGATCGCGGGATCCGGGCCGGACTCCGGGCTACCAGACGAGGGCGTCCGCCGCGTTGTCCTGCCAGTACGTGACGGCGGCGGCGCTGTTGAAGAAGACACCGCTGCCCGGCAGCTTCAGGCTCTTCTCCGCGGCGGTCGCGTGGCCGTTCCTGTCGGTGAGGAGCACCCCGAGGTTCTTCGCCTGGCTGCCGCCCTCGCCGTCGGGGGAGTACGTCAGGATGCCGGCGTACGCGGACCGGCCGGGCTCCAGCATCAGCACGGACTGCGGAGTGCTCTCCTCGACCCACTGCAGCGGGGCCTGGGCGTCGGCACCGGCCCGCAGGAAGGGGGCGCTGTAGGCGTAGCAGGGCTTGGTGCCCGTGTTGGTGGCCTTCAGCAGCAGGTGGTTGATCGGCCGGGACACCGTGCTGACGCTCACCTTGGTGTTCGCCGTCGTGCAGGTGGCGATCGAGGACGCCTTAGCGGCCGTGGTGGCGGCGGAGGCGGTCTGCCCGGTGGCCTGGAACCCGACGAGCGCGAGGGCGGCGACGGCGAGGGAGGAGGCGGCCGTACGGGAGAAGGAACGAGTGCTCTTACGCATGGGTGGACTGCTTTCTCTGAACGTCGGGTGGGTGGCACACACCCGGTGGGTGACCCCCGGCGAGGCGCCGTGCTGGGAATGACCCCACCTTGTGCCGCCCGCCGTCCCATCCGCCACTCCACCGGGAATTACGGGACGCTGGAATGCTCAAACTGGCCCTGACCTGCGGAAACTTGACCTGCCTGGAACGCCGGACGGAACGCCGGCGCACCACCATTTAGAGTGTGCTGACCGTCGCCCGTGACAGATGTGCCGGGGACGGTCCCAGGGGACAGTCAAGTGGGAACATCAGGGGGGCAATCGATGTCCGATTTTCACGCCCGGCGGTTTCGAAGATGCACGGCGGCGGGGCTGTGCGGGGCGGCGCTGACCGCCTCGGCGTTGCTCGCGCCCCAGCCGACTCTCGCGGCGACGGCGTCGGCGACGGCTTCGACGGCGGCTGCTGCGACGTCGGTGTCCGCGTCCGTGTCGGACGGTGGGCGGGCCGCGGTGGGAGTGGTCTCGCCGGCGGAGAACGAGGGCAAGGGCGGTGAACTCCGCACCGGGCGGAGTGCCGGGACGGGTGAGGACGGCGGCGTCGAACTCATCGACGGACGGGACGTCCGGGTGACGGCGGACGCGCGGGGCGACGCCCACGAAGCCCGCTACTCCGTGGCGTCACTGAACGGCACGGTGTCCGTGCGGCCGGCCCGGAAGCCCGCGTCCGACGACGGCACGACCGCGTCCGAAGGCCCGACGGCGACGCTTCCGCTGCCGACGGAAGCCGGCGGCACCCGGCGTGCCGCCACGACCGGCGCCACCGCGACGGCGAAGGCGGCCGCGGCGACGTACTCGGTCAAGCTGAGCATCACGCACGCCGACGTGGACTCCAAGCTGTTCTACGTCTGGAACCGCAGGACCTGGACGTCGTACGCCGTCAACAGCGACACCGCGGGCGCCTCGTCGACCGTGAAGCTGCCGCCGGGTGACTACTTCTCGGTCGCGCTGCACAACGACTGGCAGGAGCCGAGCTACCTGCTCACCAGCAGCTTCACGGTGGGTTCGGCGGCGAAGACGGTCAGCTTCGACCAGCGCGCGGCAAAGGAGACCGCGATCCGCACCGACGACACCACCGCCACCCGCCAGGCGGCCGCGGTCTGGATCAGCGTCCCGGGCGGCGACCTCGCCGGCTTCGCGGGCTCGGCCGCCGACAAGGTGTACGTCACCCCGTTCTCGCTGAGCGGTGTCTCGCTGCGCCTGCACGAGCTGCTCGGCAAGGCCGGCTCCTCCGTGAGCGCGCCCAGCCCCTACCGCTACGACCTCACCCACAGCTTCACCACCACCGTGCCCGCCACGCCCGTCAAGACGGTCCGTACGTCGTCCCTGGCGAAGACGGTCACCCAGGTGGCCGCCCAGGGCACGCGGACGACGGCCACCCTGCAGAGCGTCCCGTCCTTCGGCGAGTGGACGGGCGTCTACATCGGCTCCGCGGTGCCGACGGCCGGTGCGATCACCGAGTACGCCACTCCGGGCGTCACCTACGGCCGCCTGTTCTCCTACGGCCCGGGCGACATGACCCTCGACCTCCCGGACCGCACGCTGTCCGCCGGGACCGGCGCGGGCGAGACCGTGGGCGCGGCGCCCGCACAGCCGGTCCGCCGGGAGTGGGGCGGCTCGCAGCGCAACTCCGGCAAGATCTGGCTGTACGAGCCGCACACCTTCGGTGACACGGCCGGCCACCCGGGCACCGACGGCCGCGCGACGTACTCGTACGAGCTCAGCTCCTCGGACGGTGTCACCTACGCCCAGGCCGAGGGGCTCGACGCCTACGACACGCTGACGTCGGCCGCTCTGCCCTCGCAGCAGCGGACGTACACCCTCGACCAGACGGCGCACCGCCGGGTCCCGTACACCCGCCTCTCGACGGACGTGCGCAGCGAATGGACGTTCCGCTCGGACTACGCGGCGGGCGGCGAACTCCCGCTCATCGACACCGAGTTGGACGTCCCCGGCCTCAACAGCCTCGGCCGCGCGACGGCCGGCCCGGTACGGATCGGGGTGAGCGCGACGACCCGCGCCACGGACGCGGCCCAGGCGAACACCCGGGTCACCGGGCTCGCCTTCTCCACGGACGACGGCGCGACCTGGACGGACGCGGCTCTCGCGGCGGACGGCTCGGCGACGGTCGACGTCCCCGCGACGGCTTCCTTCGTCTCCCTGCGCGTCACCGCCGCCGACGACCAGGGCGGCGTCCTGCGCCGCACCATCACGCGGGCGTTCGCGGGCCCGGCCCCGCAGGGCGACGAGACGGTGGGTGCGACCCGCGTCTCGAACGTCGTGGTGAACGGGGGCAAGGCGGTCGAGCTGACCGACACGCCGCTGCAGGAGTTCACGGCGAAGTTCACCGCCACCGACCCCTCGGGGATCGCGGGCGGAGACATGTACCTGTACAAGGGCTCGTACGACACCCCCGACGCCGTCCTCCACGGCGCCTGGTCCGCGGCCTGCACCGAGGCCACCGCGACGACTTCCACCTGCGAGACGCAGTTCGCCTACATCCAGCCCCGCTGGACCCTGGGGCGCAACTCGCTCGCCGGTACGTGGAAGGTGGCGGCGTGGGCGGAGTCGGCGGACGGCAAGGGCCACGCCGACGTGCACGCGGCCGGAACCATCGCTCTCCTGCGTGACGCGAAGCTGACGGCGAACGCGGCTCCCGAGCCGGTGACCAAGGGCAGGACCCTGACCGTCACGGGCAAGCTGTCCCGCGTGGACTGGGAGACGCGCGGCGGCTACCACGGCTACTCGGCCCAGAAGGTGAAGCTGCAGTTCCGCAAGAAGGGAGCGTCCGCGTACACGACCGTGAAGACGGTCACCTCGGACAGCTCCGGAAACCTGAAGACCACGGTGAAGGCGGCCACGGACGGCTATTGGCGTTACAGCTTCGCCGCCACGTCGACCACGGCCGCGGCCAACGCGACGGGCGACTACGTGGACGTGCGCTGAGGCCACTCCCCCAGGTCACTCCCCTGGTCGGGCCCCGGCAATCAGCGCACAGGCAATCAGCGCACCGGGAACCCGAAGGAGTACCCCTCCTGCTTGAGCTGGGGGAGGACCTGGCGCAGCGCCTCGACGGTCTGGGAGCGGTCGCCGCCCGCGTCGTGGAAGAGGAGCGTCGGCCCTTCGGGCAGTTGCTCCTCGACGGTGGCGACGATGGCGGCCGTGCCGGGCCGCTCGAAGTCCTTGGTGTCCACGTTCCAGCCGAGCGGGCGCATACCGCGGGAGGCGGCGAGCTTGCGGCTGTACGGGGTGAAGGCACCGCCCGGCGCCCGGTAGTACATCGGCCGTACGCCGCCGGACGCCTTGGTGATCATGCGCTCGGCGTCGAGGATCTGCTTCGACTGGTAGGCCTGGGACTGCTTGTCCATGGCGGTGTCGTGCGACACCGAGTGGTCGCACAGCCGGTGCCCCGCCGCGACGACCTTCTTCACGAGGTCGGGGTGGGCCTCGGCCTGCGTCCCCACCATGCAGAACGTGGCCTTCACCCCGTTCTCCCGCAGCACGTCGAGCATCTGCGGGGTCCACACGGGGTCGGGGCCGTCGTCGATGGTGATGTTGACTCCGCGCGCGCCCTTGTCGGAGGCGTGCACGATGGTCGCCGCGACCGGCTTGACGGCGGTCTCCGCCGAGGCCGGCTTCGACGAACCGCCCACGGTCCCGGCCTGCGCGGTCCATATCGAGGCACCGGTGGCGGCCAACGCCACCCCGAGCGCCGCGCCGAGCACCTTGCTGTACCAGCCGCGTCCGCCACTGTGCCGCGCCATGTCCGCCCCGCTCCCTCGAAGTTACCCACCAACTCCCCGGTCACCCGGCGACAGCCAGAACAGTACGAGCCACGATGCCTCCCGAACGGCCCCGTTACGGATCAAGGACAATCCCGAAGAGGTTCGCGGACAACTGGAGGGGCAAAAGGCCGAGTTGGGGAACCTGTACCAAGCTGTACCGAGTGGGGTGCCCGCGGGACGGGCGCGCGCCCACGGCGGTTCGACGGCCCCGGCTGTGGCCGACTGTCCACTCGTACGGGTGATCTAGGTCGCGTGCAGCCATCTCGGCGGGTGGGGTGTGGTCCAGCATGGGGCCCGCCGTGCCGCCCATGTCCCCCACCAGGAAGCCTCGTTCCGCCATGCCTACGTCTGCCTCCGCATCCGCTCCTGCACCCGCTCCTGCACCCGCTCCTGCTCCCGCTCCCGCCCCTGCTCCTGTCACTCGTCCCCCCGCCGCTCCCCGACCGGAATGCTGACGAAGGAGATCCAGGCGGGCCTGGAGCAGTGGGCCGCCCGGGTCGAGGACACCCGGCGGCGGGTTCGTGAGGCGGGCCCGGCGGAGAAGGCCGGTCGCGTCCGCTACGCCGCCCAGTGCCGGCGCGAGGCGTTCAAGTACCTCGCGATGACGTGCGGTTCCCTGCGCGGCTGGCCGGGCCGGGAGCAGGTCGGCGATCAGGGGGTGCTCGCCGCGCACCGCGTGCTGCTGGCCCTGGACGGCCGGGAGATCCGCACGGTCCTGCCGCTGGTCACCGCGGCGGCGGGAAAGCGCCGGATCCCGGCCGGGCTCCTGGCCGAGGCGACCGACGCCCTCTGCGTCGCCGAAGGGCGCCCCCAGGTCTACGGCACGGTGGCGGAGCACCCCGTCGCCGACGAGGCCCGGGTCGACGCGCTGCGTGCGGCGCTGGGACTGCCTCCCCTGGCTCCCCGGCCCCTGCTCCGCCAGACGTTCACGGCGACACCCGGAATGCCGGCCCCCGATGAGCCGCTTCCCGCCGAACTTGCGGTTCTGGAGGGCCTGTTACGGGAACTTCCCCCCGTCGGCCCACTTCCACGCACCGTCCGTGCGACGGTGGCCGCGCACGCGGTGTGGGGATGCGCGTACTGCGGCGGGCCGGCCCAGCCGGACGCCGCCGAGCTGGAGATCCGGGGCCGCGTATGGCGGCTCTGCGCGGCGTGCGAGCAGTGCCCGGACACTCCGGAGGGCCGCCTGCTGGACGTACTGACGGCCAAGGGCGGCATCTCGGAGGCCGAGGCCCGAGCCACCTCCGGGCTGGCCCGGCACGAGGGCTGGCGGCTCCCGATGCGCCACCACCGGACCACCGCCCGCCCCAACCACCGCCCGCAGCCCCGCTGGAGCCACATCCCGGACACGGCGGTCACCAAACTGACCACGTTCGCCGAGCGACGACGCCCGGCCGTCACCCCCGCGGTCATGCCGGCCCAGCGCACGACACATCCCCGACCTACGACACCGCCCCGACCCACGACACCGGCCCAGGCCAGGGTGCCCACACAGGGGACGTCGCCGACCGCGCCGCCGCATCCCGAACTGCTCGTCTCGTCGAAGGCGAAGGCACTGCTGTCCCGGCCTCCGGAGCAGCGCCTGACCACCACCCAGGTCGGCAAGGCACTGCAGATGGCGCCGGGGACCTTCGAGTGCCGCGGACTCGTGATCACCGACGTGCGCGAACTCCAGGCCGCCTTCGCCTCGCCGCCCCAGTGGCTGAAGGACGCCCACCGTGCTCTCGCGGCGCAGCGAGAAGCCGGCCTGGCCCGCCTGTCAGCGCAGGCGGCGACCGCCGAGCACGAGGCTCGTGCGGCTGCCCCCTCCCGCCCGGCACCCCGGATCCAGGGCGAGCCGCCTCATCCGCACATGCTGATCTCGACCCGGGCGGAACGGCTGCTCACCCGGCCGCACGACGAACCGTTGCTGCCAGGCCAGGTCACCAAGGCCCTCCAGATCGCACACGCCACGAGCGTGCGGCAGCACCTGCACGTGAGCACCGTCGGCGACCTTGCCGCCCTCTTCCACAGCCCACCCGACTGGCTCCTCGACCTCCACCGCAAACTCGCGGCCGAGCGAACGGCGAACCTGCCCCGCCACGCACCTCCCGTCCCGGGAGACCCGGCACGATGAGACATCAACGTCGGCGTCGGCGTGGCGTGGCGTGGCGTCAGCGGTGGTGTGGGCGTGGACGCCTCAGGGTGCCTCAGCGGCCGGGCCGTTCGGCCGTTCGGGGATCCCCGGAAGAACCGTCTCGACGATGTCGAGGAGAACGCTGTCGTCCGGGAGGGTCCCGGACGTGCTCCACACGGTGACGTCGCAGTAGCCGCCCCGGTCGTCACGGTCCATGGCCACGGACACCGACCTGGCCAGAGGGCCTTCTTCGACCGGCCCGCCGGACCCGCTGCTTCCGAGATCGATCTCGAACTTCATGGTGTGAGCCGAGGAGAGGACCGCGGGCCGCCCGAGGACCGTGAGCGTCCTGACGTCCGTCTCGTCCCCGAACTTCATCAGCTTCACGGACTGGTCGATCGACAGCTTGTTGTAGGTGGCCGAGAAATTCACGGTGTACGTGTCGAACGTGACCGTGGCCTCCGGTTGGGCGACCTTCTCAGCGGTCAGGGGAGCGGTGTTGTTGGTGCTGGAGACGGAGGTCGCGGTCTCTCCCGGCGTGCCGAGGAGTTCGGCCAGGTCCGGCCGGTTGAGCGCCTTGCACAGTTCTTCACCGGTCACCGGCCGGGGCGAGTCCTTGTAGGCCTTCGGAAGCTCCTCGTGTGACCCGTCCGAACAGGAGGGGGCCTGCGGGGTGTTGTCGGTGGACGGCATGAAACGCGGGGCCGCCCACAGCGCGACCGCGAGAGCCCCGAACACGGCCACGGCCGCGGCGGCCTGCCCCCACGCGTTGGGCTCCTTCTCCGGAGCGTCGGCTCGGGGCTGAGCCGGCGGCTGGGTGACCACATCAACTGCAACCCTGCCCCCGCCTCCGTCCCCGCCTCCGCCTCCGTCCCCGTCCCCGTCCCCGTCCGCGGAGGTTGGCGGACTCGGGTGCCGGCGCGCACGCAGGGCCCGGACCACCATATGGACACGTATCGCGGTGAACACGAGGAACACCGTGCCGAGACCCGCCGCGATCCGATCGTGATCGTGGACGGCGAGATACATGATCCGTACGCCGAGGACGGAACCGAGCACGATGAGCAGCGGCTCACGGACCCAGAACGGCAGGAGACGGATGAGGAAACCGAGCATCCGGTGATCTCACCAGGCCAAGATCACTTCCGCTGTGATGGAAGCCACAGTTCCGGGCACGTGCAGAGCCTGCGGAAACGGGGGCAACCGTGCGCCCACCTCGTGGGTCACACAAGCATCACCCGTCACTTGTGACCCGACACCCGTTACCCATGACCCGTAACCCATGCTTCCCCATGGTCCGGAAAGGGCCCCACTCTCTGTGCTGACTCGTACCCGGCTGACCGCGGTGGCCGCGACGGCCGCCCTCGTCGCCGCCGGCGGCCTGCTCACCGCCGCCCCCGCCTCCGCAGCCGTCACCTGCGCGTCTCCCCTCTGGAAGGCGCAGTACTTCGGCAACTCCGCCTTCAGCGGCACCCCGAAACTGACCGCGTGCGACTCCGTCGTCGCCGAGGACTACGGATACGGCGACCCGCCCGGCGTCACGCTGCCCAAGGACAACTTCTCCGTCCGCTGGTCCCTCACCCGGGACTTCGGCTCCGGCGGCCCCTTCCGGCTCTCCGCCGCCACGCAGGACGGCATGCGCGTCTACGTCGACGGCGTACGGAAGATCAACCTCTGGGAGAATGTCTCCGCCACCGCCCGCAAGACCGTCGACCTGACCATCCCGGCGGGCAAGCACACACTCCGCGTGGACTACGTCGCCTGGACCGGCCGCGCCCAGGCCTCGTTCACGTACGCGCCACGCACCGCGGCAGCCGTCGACACCGTCAAGCCGCTCGCCCCGGCCGGCTTCAGGGGCAACTACAACCAGGACACCACGAAGACGACCCTGCGCTGGAACGCGAACAACGAGATGGACCTCGCCGGTTACCGCGTGTACCGGCGGCTGGGCACCGCCCCGTGGGCGAAGGTCAGCGGCTCGGCGCCGCTCACCTCCCTGTCCTACGTGGACGCGACGCCCGCCACGGGCCAGACCTTCCTGTACGAGGTCCGCGCCGTCGACAAGGCGGGCCGCGAGTCGGCAGGCAGCTCCGACGTCACCGTCACGAGCGTGGACCGTACGGGCCCCGCGGCGCCGACCCGTCTCACGGTCACCGGCGACGCGTGGTGGGCCACCCTGGACTGGCAGGGCGTCGCCGACGCCGCGCGGTACGAGGTGTACGCCGCCTCCGCGGCCACCGGCCCGTTCGAGCTGCTGGGTACGACGACCACGACGTCGTACCGTGCCAACGCGCCCGAGAACACCGCCCGTTACTACCGGGTCCGCGCGCTCGACGCGCTCGGCAACCCGTCGGCGTACACCACCGCCACCGGCGACGGCGTCGACCGGACCCCGCCGAAGTCCCCTATCGCCCTCGCCGCCATCGCCCGCGTCGGCCACACCGAGGTGTACTGGAAGCAGCCCGACGGCTTCGACGAGGACTTCTCCAACGGCGGGACGTACCGCGTCCACCGTTCGCCCGGCAAGACCCTCGACCCGGCCGCGCTCACCCGCGTGACCTGCGCCGAGGAGAGCGACGAGACCAACTCCGGCGGCATCTGCGAGGACGTGGACATGCCCGCGGGCACGTACGTGACGTACGCGGTCACGGCGGTGGACCCGGCCGGCAACGAGTCGGCGCTGTCCGCCCCGCTCGTCGTCCGCACCGGTGACCGCGTCGCACCCGGCCCGGTCACCGGCCTGAAGGCCACCCCGCGCGCCGACGGCGTACTGATGAGCTGGGCGGCCTCGACCGAGGACGATGTCGAGCGCTACGACGGCTGGACGGGAGTCCGGCAGGCCGACGGCACGGTCAAGTGGCTCGGTTCCGCCGAGTGCCGGGACGGTACGGGCGACCCCCTCGCGCTCCTCTGCGGCGACCTGCCGGACGGCGAGACGTACGTGTACGCCATCGTCGCCAGGGACCGCTGGGGCAACGCGCTGCACCCGAGCGACCCGAAGGTCACCCCCGTCGAGGTCACCGAGCTGGACGTCCGGCCGTCCGTGACGGTCACCCGGGACTGGAACCTCGGCACCGTGGCCCACGGAACCGTGATCGGCGGAGCCGCGCAGGACGGCCCGTCCATCGGCTGGAGGTGCACCAGGACGGCGGAGTGCGACACCGTCGCGGGCTACCGGATCAGCCGCTGGAACGCGGCCACGAAAGCGTACGAGCCTCTGCACACCGGACTGCTGCCGACCGGGACGGAGGCCTACACGGACACGACAGCATCACGCGGAACCACGCACTTCTACACCCTGCAGGCGGTACGCGCCGACGGCAGCGTCGCGGGCACGCACGTATGGCACTGCGTGTTCCAGGACCGCGTCTAGCCCGCGGCACTGGACGGACCGTGTCCCGCCGGGCCGAGGCCGGTGAGCCGGCTCCGGTCCGAGGAGTTGGGCGGCCTCGGGGTCCTGGACGCGTGAAGGACGGCTCTAGGACCCCGGTCAGGGACTGCCCGCCTCAGTTCTCCACGTGCGGGCTGGAGAGGGCGGCGCCGAAGGAGCCTGTTATTCCGCGTACGGCGATGCCGGCGGCCTTGCCGCACAGGTTGACCGAGCCGTTCAGGAGGGGGCCGGACGCCGAGCCGCGGGCGACCCAGAAGCATCCGTCGGAGTTCTCGGTGGGGGCGCCGACGACCGTCTCGGCCTTGAACAGTCCCGTCCGCAGGGCCGCGCCGTAGAGGGCGCCGCGCAGCCACCGGACGGGTCTCGACCAACTGGGCGCGTGCGGTGGCATGGTGGCCCATGCCCGGGCCTCCGTCGAATGCGTCTGCCACTCGGGCTGCGTCGTCCGGTCGGATTCCTCCCGCCGGAGCATACGGTCGTAGACGATGACCTGCGCCGTCCGGCGCACGGCGGCCAGCTGCCAGGAAGCCTCTCGGTCCGCACGCCAGGGTGAACCGGTGACGGGCACGTCGACTCAGAGGAAACGGGAGTCCGCCGGATCGGAGCGGAAAGCTCGCCGGGTCGCTCGCCGTTCCTTCGGCGACGGTGTCCGGTAGGACCACACCACATCTCGGAAGTGCTGCTCGACCCGCTCCCATGTGGCCGGACCGCCCTGAATCCCGACCAGTGCGACGACGAGGCAGCCGGGACTCTCCGAGGGCATCAACAACCCCTCTCCTGGGCGACATCAAGGGAAAACACCGTTCGTACGGCGGTCAGGACGGCGCGGTGCCGCTCCGTACACGAAGGCGTGGGCGACGTGCTCCGGAGCATCCCAGGCGTGCCGCGGCGGCTGGACGGGTGCACCCTGTCGATTTCTTACCTGTTCCGCTTATCCGTTCCGCTTACCTGTTCCGCTTGCTTGGAGTGCACATCAAGGCCATAGCTTTGAGGTGCAGGGCCGCGCGGATGTTGTCCAGGCCGCTCTCCAAACCTCGAAATCTCGGCGGCTCTCGGGCTCGGCTGCAGGGACATGAGTTTCCTCTACGGCCAGCCACCCCGGCCCCGGCAAAGTCGTGACGAAAACACCGACAGCTGAACCGAACCCCCGACGCGCCGACGTATCGTCCGGCACGGCACGACCAAAGAGAAAGACAGCAAGTGGTAGACAACCAATTCACCACGCATGCAGAACTTTTCGATCTGCGTGGAAAGCGCGCGCTCGTCACCGGTGGCACCAGAGGTATCGGGATGATGATCGCGCGTGGCCTTCTCCAGGCGGGCGTCCGCGTGGTCATCAGCTCACGCAACGCAGAAGCGTGCGCTCAGGCGCAGGAACAGCTCTCCGAATTCGGTGAGGTGCGGGCCATCCCCGCCGACCTGTCCCGCCACGACGAGTGTCGGCGGCTGTCCGACCTCGTCACCGCCGACTCGGAGCGTCTCGACATCCTCGTCAACAACGCGGGCGCCCTGTGGGACGAGCCGCTGGCGACGTTCCCGGACGAGGCCTGGGACACGGTCCTCGACCTCAACCTGAAGTCGCCGTTCTGGCTGGTACAGGAGCTGCTGCCCACACTTCGCAGGGCGGGCACCGCCGACGATCCCGCGCGGATCATCAACATCGGCAGCATCGCAGCCATCCACATCCCCCACCGACCCAACTACTCCTACTCCAGCAGCAAAGCCGCACTGCATCAACTCACCAGAGTGCTCGCCAGGGAACTAGGACCGCAGCACGTCACCGTGAACGCCGTGGCGCCGGGACCGTTCCCGTCGACGATGATGGCCGCAACCCTCGATGAGTTCGGCGAGGCGATCGCGGCGGCGGCCCCACTACGCCGGATCGGCCGCGACGACGACATGGCGGGTGTCACCGTGTTCCTCGCCAGCAGGGCAGGCGCGTACCTGACGGGCGCCGTGATCCCCGTAGACGGCGGCATCGCCACAACCGCGTAGGCCGCCCACCGCGGTCACTGTCGCCCGGCTCGACTTGTTCACTCGGCGGACGACGGGCCCGGCTTCGATCCGGCCGAGAACGCGGGCAGAGACATGACTGAGATCGAACTGTCCCTCGCCGTGGTCCATGAGATGTCCGGTCGGCTGGAAGCCTCCGCCCGCCGCTGAGGGAACTTGAGGCGTAGAAGGGGCCGAGCACGGTCGGCATCCCGGCACTGCCACTGCCCGCGCTGAGCCTTGCGGCTCGGGCAGTGGAGGTCTGTAGCTCACTTATACATCAATCCAGTACATGGGATACCTTTGGTACATGTCCATGAAGCGTACGAACGTCTATGCCGACCCCGAAGACCTGGCGATCATCAAGGAGGCGGCCAAGCGGAGGGGCGTAAGCGAGGCTGAGATCATCCGGCAGGGGATCCATCTCGCGGCCATGGCGAACCGAGTCTGGGACGAGCCGCTTTTCTCGCGGACGTTCGAGGGGTCGGGGCGTACGCCGACCAAGTCTGAGGTCCGTGACGCGGTCGTCGATGCGGTCCGCCGCGAGACGGACCCGGGAACCGCCGCGTGATCATCGTCATTGCGGACACGTCCGGCCTCCTGGCCGCTCTCGACTTGACACACCCGGAACACGGGGCGGCGAACGAGGCGATCATGGCGGCTGGTCTCCTGGTGATGTCCCCGCTCCTGCTGGCGGAACTCGATCACGTGGCCACGCGCGAACTCGGGCGGGAGGCCGCCATCAGCGCAATCGATGACCTGCGGCGGTGGATGAGCCGGGGTCGGATCGTCATGCCCGAGATCACGCAAGACCACTTGGGTGCCGCGCAGTCCGTCCGAGTCCGCTACGGCGCGCTCGACCTGGACCTGGCCGACGGGGTGAACGTGGCGCTCGCCGCCGACTACGACACCGACGCGATTCTCACCCTCGACCGAAGGGACTTCCGGGCCGTGCGACCCTTGGGCCGCCACAAGGCGTTCCGGGTACTCCCGGACGACCTTCCGCTCTGACGCGAGATCCTCGGCGGCCAAGCGCCGGCTCCCGCAAGGAAGTTGCGCCCCTCTTGTCGAGACGCGCGATGAGCGGTAGGCGTCCGGTGTCGTTCGGGACGGGCAGGCTGAGTGCTCCGACCGCGCGAACCTGCTCATGGTTGACGTGAAGTCGCAGGTCACTTCCGTGCTGCAACGTGAGCGGGCTGCACCCGCAAGGCACTCGTGCCCTCCACATGCCCCGTGAGCCCCGCTCGCGTAAAAGCCCCAGGCCACTGACCTGGGGCTTCTGCAAGAGCGGGTGACGAGAATCGAACTCGCACTCTCAGCTTGGGAAGCTACGGCGTCTGGGTCGATACACGGCTCCTGAGCTGCACGGACTCGTTCTGTCGTGACAGGTGCGAGTGCTTGGTGGCACCGCTGCTGACCGCGGTTTTCCGCTTTTACGGGCACGCTGCGGGCACGGGCTTACCAGCTGCCGAACCGTATGGCGCGCAACGGCTGCACCGACCGAACCGCATCGCCTGTGAGGCCGATCCGCAGGGTCCTTCGCGACTGCGTACATCGGAACCGACGAGTGGACCCGGCAATGTTGGTGACGTATTCTTCTATGTACATCACCAACATCACGTGGGAGGCACGGTATGTCCGTGACCCAGATCGACATCGATGACGACGCCCTGGAGCGCGCCATGGCTCTGGCTCACGTCAGGACCAAGAAAGAGGCGGTCAATCTCGCTCTGAACTTCTACGCCGAGCAGCAGGAGCGTGCGGCGCGCATAAGCCGTCACTTCGAGCGTGCGCGTGAGTGGGGTGCCGTCGAGGATGCCGAGCGTCTGCACAGGGCGGAGAAGCACAACCGGTGATTTACCTGCTCGACACGTCCGGCCTGGTCCGGCTGCTCCGCGATACAAAACTGCAAGCGGCCTGGTACGACGCGATCGATGCCGGCGCCATCGCGTCCTGTTTCGTGCAACGCGCCGAGTTCCTGTACAGCGCCCGACACGGCCGCGAGTGCGACGAGATCGCGGAAATGTTCTCTGACCTCTATCCCGACGTCGCGGTGCCGAAGAACGCGGGGCGTTGGATCAGCGCGGTGCAACACCGTATGGCCCAGGCAGGGGAGCATCGCAGTGCCTCGGCAGTGGACCTCGTCATCGCAGCCACTGCCGCCCACCACGGTCTGACTGTCCTCCATGACGACGCCGACTACGGCACCATTGCCCGGCATGCGTCCGACCTGATCGAGTGCAACGTCCACGACATCGCCTGAGGTGCCTGCGCCGCCCGACGGTTTATAGACGGGGGAGTTGCAGCCGGACTCGACGCGATCGTACGGAAGGCACGCCAGGAAGCTGCGGCCGTGCCAGACGAAGACACCGGCGATCCAGACGATCAACCATCTGGCACGAATCTGGCACGCGGCGAGTGTCTACGAGGACAGCAGAAAGGCCCGGGTCGGTGACCTGGGCCCTCTTCATGGAGCGGGTGACGAGAATCGAACTCGCACTCTCAGCTTGGGAAGCTGATGTTCTACCACTAAACTACACCCGCGTAAGACGCCGGATTCGTGTCGTTCGTGCCGGTGTCGGAAACGCGGATTCACCATACCCCATGCCAGGCCCCCGGCGCTGAAGCCGTGGGGCCCGGGGGCGTTTCGGGGGGTGGACGGGGCTGCGAGGCGCGGGAGTTGAAGCGTACGGTGGAGGAGCTGGAGAGGGGTCGGGCGGGATCGGAGTGCCGCCTGGAAGGCCGTCCCTTTCATCCCGTAATGTGGCTTCCTCTTCAGTCAGACGCGGCTCTTGGGGAAGGGACTCTGAGGACTTGATGGAAAGCAGCACCGTCGTCCGTTGTGCCGAGGGGCACGTATTCAGCACCGCATCGCTTCCGATGCAGCAGGCCGATCGGCTCGGTCCTGGCCGGCTGATCCGTTGTCCCCGTTGCACCCGGCTCCGCAACGTCGTACCGGTGGAGTTCGAGAAGCGCTAGGCCGACAGCAGTCAGTGGTGCCGACTGCGGCCAGTAGTGCCGGCAGCAGTCGGAAGTGTGGGAAGCAGTCAGTAGTGCAGGAGTCCGCGGGCCCGCCACGATCACCGGATTGTGGTGGGCCCGCGGGCTCTGCGTATCCTCGGGGCGTGCTTCTCTCTGACAAGGACATCCGGGCCGAGATCGACGCCGGGCGTGTGCGGATCGATCCCTACGACGAATCCATGGTGCAGCCCTCAAGCATCGATGTGCGGCTCGACCGCTACTTCCGGGTGTTCGAGAACCACCGCTACCCCCACATCGATCCGTCCGTCGAGCAGGCGGATCTGACGCGGCTCGTCGAGCCCGAGGGGGACGAGCCGTTCATCCTGCATCCCGGGGAGTTCGTACTCGCGAGTACGTACGAGGTCATCAGCCTGCCCGACGACCTCGCGTCCCGGCTCGAGGGCAAGAGCTCGCTCGGGCGGCTCGGGCTCGTGACCCACTCCACCGCCGGGTTCATCGACCCCGGGTTCTCCGGGCACGTGACCCTTGAGCTGTCCAATCTCGCGACCCTTCCCATCAAGCTCTGGCCGGGGATGAAGATCGGGCAGCTGTGCATGTTCCAGCTCAGCTCGGCGGCCGAGTTCCCGTACGGCAGTGACCGGTACGAGTCCCGCTACCAGGGGCAGCGCGGCCCGACCGCCTCCCGCTCCTTCCTCAACTTCCATCGGACCCAGGTGTGAGCGGGAGCGGGACGAACATGAGTGACGTACGGGAGAATCTGACGTACGAGGGGTTCGGGGCGGCCGTTCGCGAGCTTGCCCAGACCATCGCCGACGACGGGTACGAGCCCGACATCGTGCTCAGCATCGCCCGCGGCGGTGTCTTCGTGGCCGGCGGGCTCGCCTACGCCCTCGACTGCAAGAACATCCACCTCGTGAACGTCGAGTTCTACACGGGCGTCGGCACCACCCTCGACATGCCGGTGATGCTCGCGCCCGTCCCCAACACCATCGACTTCTCGGACAAGAAGGTGCTGATCACGGACGACGTGGCCGACACCGGCAAGACGCTGAAACTCGTGTACGACTTCTGCGTCGACGCCGTCGCCGAGGTCCGCTCCGCCGTCATCTACGAGAAGTCGCAGTCCCTGGTGAAGTGCGAGTACGTGTGGAAGCGCACCGACGAGTGGATCAACTTTCCGTGGAGCGTCGAGCCGCCCGTCGTGAAGCGGGCGGGGCAGGTGCTCGACGCCTGACGTGACGTCGGCGGGCGAGCGCCTGCCCCGACCGCTTCACGACGGGTCGTCAGGGTGTCGTTCGTTCCACCGGGATCCACAGTTCCGCGTCCGCCTGCGTGGCGTCCGGGGAGAGGTGGGTGCGGAGGATCTCCGGGCCCGGCCTGCTCCGGTACGGGTTGGACGGGAACCACTGGGTGAACACGTCCCGCCACATGTGCTGGAGTGCCAGCGGGAACGGGCCCGAGCTTTCGAAGACCGCCCACGTGCCCGGCGGGACCGTGAGGGAGTCCAGGTCCTCCGGGACGGGCGGCCCGGTGCCGGTCACCACCGCGTGGTAGTAGTCCAGTTCCGTTCCCTCCGCCCTGCTCGGGTCCAGGTTGTCGCTCACCCCCACGATCCCCCGCGGCTCCTGGCCGGAGAGTTCGGACTGGGCGGCGATCTGCCGCACCGTCTCCGGGGCCAGGCCCCGGATGAACGTGACGATCTCCGGGTTCATCCCCTCGTGGACGAGCGGGACCCTGATCCTCTTCCCGACCACCTGGAACTCCTCTTTCCGTACGATCCTGTAGCGCATACTGCTGCTCCCCTCGATGACCAGGCGGAAGGACAGCCGGGGCTGGGAGGTCAGGGTGGCGCCGGTGCTCCGGGCCTCGCCGGGCCCCACGCCGTGCACCGCGCGGAACGCCCGCGCGAACGCCTCGCCCGAGCCGTAGCCGTACCGCACCGCGATCTCCAGCAGCGTCCGCTCACCGGCCAGCACCTCGGCGCCCGCCACGGTGAGCCGTCTGCGCCGGACGTACTCGGACAGCGGGAGCCCCGCCAGCGCGGAGAACAGCCGGCGGAAGTGGTACTCCGACGTCACCGCGATCCGCGCCAGTTCGGTCACCTCGATCGGCTGGTCGAGGCGCGACTCGATGTGTTCCAGGGCCTCGTTCAGTCGCTCCAGCAACTCGGCCTCCTTCCTTTGCGTCCTCCACGGTAGGAACGTCGTACCTTGCCGGACCCGACAGTCCGTGCCCGGTTCGGTCGGGTGGGCACGGGCGGGCGGGACCATCGACGCGTCGACCCATCGACCCGTAGTCCCGGCAACCCGTCGTTCCCTCGGCCCGTCAAGCCATTAAAGAAACGCTTGCGTTTCGCTTTCGGGTTCCGTAGTTTGTGTGTACGAAACCGTTTCGTATCGCTTGACCCCGGGGAGGGAGGGGCGCCGTGACAGTGCTGCTGGCCGTGGGCCTCTCCCTGGTCTCCGCCGTCTGTTACGCCACCGCCGCCGTGGTCCAGGAACGGACCGCCGCCGGCGCCGCGAGTCTGCGCTCCGCGCTCGGCCGCGGTTCCTGGTGGGGATCCGTCGCCCTCAACGCAGGCGGGGCGCTGCTGCACGTGGTGGCGCTGCGGTACGGGCCGCTGACCCTCGTGCAGCCCCTCGGCGCGCTGAGTCTGGTGGTGGCGGTGCCGCTCGGTTCGCTGGTCACCCGCGGCCGGACCTCCGGCAGGCAGTGGCGCGGGACCGCCTTCACCCTCGTGGGGCTCGCCGCGCTGCTCGTCGCCACCGCGTCGGGCGGTGCGCCGGTCGGCACGCTGGGGACCGGTGAGGTGCTTCTTGTCGCGCTCGCCGGCGCCGGTGCCGTCGGCGCGCTCGTCCGTCTCGGCGGCTCGGGCCGTCTCTCCGCCACCCCGGCCGGCGGCCTCGCCTTCGCGGCGGCCTCGGGTGTCGCCGCCGGGGTGGGTTCCACGCTGGCGCAGAAGCTCGCCGTCGGGTCCGCGTCGAGCTGGGGTCTCGCGGCGCCGGCCGTCCTGACCGTGGGGTTCGCCACCGCGGGGGTGCTGCTCTCGCAGCGGGCGTACCGCAGTGGCCTCGGTGGGCCGCTCGCCGTGCTCACCCTGGTCAATCCCGTCGCCGCGTCCGCCATCGGCATCACCCTGCTCGGCGAGGGCGTGCGGTACGGAGGTTTCGGCGGGCTCGGGGGCCTCCTGGCCCTCCTCGGCGCCGCCGCAGCCGCCCGCGGTGTACTCCTGCTCAGCCTGCCGGGGGCACCGTCCCGGGCCGAAAGGGATGTCCCTCTCACCGGCATGAGCCGGGCCGCTCTCTGAAAGGCAGTGAACGTAGAAAATGACCATGACCAGTCTTGAGATTCCCGTACGGGCCGCCGTGCGCGCCGCCGGACTCGTGGACGTGCCCGCCGTGGTGCGGTTGATCACGCGGAGTTCCGCCGGGCACTCGGAGCAGGCTCAACGCGCCATGCGGCTGGTGCTGGCCCATCACGCCCTGGAGAAGGGGCAGGTGTGGGTCGCCGAGCGGGACGACGACGGGACGCTGTTGGCGGCCGCCATCTGGCTGCCGCCCGGGACCGGCACCGATCCTCCCGGCCCGCACCTCAAGAGCGTCCTCTCCCGGGAACTCCCCACCGGCCGTTCCGCCGCCGACCCCGCCTTCTGCCTGCCGCGGCACCCGTTCCTGTCGACGGTGCTGAAGGCGGCCGGGCCCGATCGGTCGACGCCGTACTGGACGCTGGTCGCCGTCTGCGCCCCGGACGAGACGGAGGCCTGGGACCGTACGGTGGTCGACGGGCTGCTGGCTCCGGGGCTGCGGGCCGTCGACGACCAGGACGCCACCGCCGTCGCGATCACGTTGTCCGCCCGGCACGGGGACCAGCTGCGGCATCTCGGGTTCCGCGGGCCGCGGCAGGTGCGCGTCGCGCCGGGCGCGAGCGTGTGGCTCACCACCCGCCACGCGCTGGTGGAAGCCGCCGCCTGAGCGCCTCCGTCGGCACGGCCGCAGCCGTCGCCGCGGCTACTGGCAGACCACCGGGATCCGCTGGACCTCGTTGTTGGCGAAGCCGCCTCGGTTCCATGGCTGGGTGAGGGGCTGGGCCGTGCCCTCGGCGTCCGTGGCACGGACCGTCAGGACGTGCCGGCCGGGCGCCGCAGTCCAGGGCGTGTGCCAGTGGCGCCAGGACCACGGGCCGGCCTCCGGCGCGGCGAGTTCGGCGGTCTGCCAGGACGCGCCGTCGTCCGCGCTGATCTCGACCTTCGTGACCGGCGCGCGGCCCGACCAGGCCCGCCCCTCCAACCGCACGGGACCGGGCCGTACGACCCGGGTGCGGGACATGAAGTCGGGGAAGCCGGGCGGGATCATCAGCGCGCGCGGGGCGATACGGGTGACCGGGTCGCCGGGCTCGTCGGCGGACTGGCGGAAGCGGTACGCCACCGCCTGCTGGAAGCCGGTGAAGGGGGTGTCGGTCAGCTCGATGTCGGTCAGCCACTTCACATGGGCCATGCCGTACCAGCCGGGGACGATCAGACGTACCGGGTAGCCGTGCTGCGGGGGCAGGGGGGCGCCGTTCATCTCGTACGCCACCAGCACCTCGGGGTCGGGATCGGTGGCGGTCGCGTCCGCGAGGGTGAGGCTGCGGGCGTAGTCCTGCTCGACGCCGCGTTCCACTCCGTGGTCGGCCCCCGTGAAGACCGCCTCGACGGCGTCCGGCTCCACGCCCGCCTCGGCGAGCAGCGTCCGCAGGGGTACGCCCGTCCAGTCCGCCGTGCCGACCGCCTCGACCAGCCAGGGCTGGCTCACCGGGCGAGGGGCGAGCCGGGCCCGGCCGTTGCCGGCGCACTCCATCGTCACGCGGCGGGTGACCGGCGGGAGGGCGCGCAGGGCGGCCAGGTCCAGGGTCAGGGGCGTACGGACGCGGCCGTGGACGGTGAGGTTCCAGGTGTCGGCGCCGACGGCCGGGATGTCGTAGTGCACGAGGATGTAGTGCAGTCCGGGCGGTGTCACGTCGTAGCGCAGGGCCTCCAGGGGGAGGCCGTGGTTGCGGGCCGCGAGGGCGAGTTCCTCGTGGCTTACGCCCTCGTCGGGGGCGGCCACGCGGCCGGGTGCGCTGACCTCTGGAACAGCGCTGCTGCGTTCGTCTGTCGCGTCTGTCACGTCCGTGGCGGCTTCCGTGGCGTCCATGGCTCCCATGGTGCCCCCTCGGACGGGCCGGGAGGCCGGACCGCGAGCGGCCGGCCTCCTGTACGCGGGACATCCGCGGGACGTGCGCGGGGCTTCTAGAACGTGCCCAGCTTGATGATCGACAGCAGTGCGATCAGCTGGATCGCCGACGCTCCCAGGGCCTTGGGCCACGGCAGGTCGTGCGACTTGCCGACCATCAGCGTGAACAGCGCGCCGGCCGCCACCCAGGTCGCCCAGCCCAGGATGCGTACGAAGGGCGCGTCGCCGCTCGCGAACATCGCGACGATCAGGCGCGGCGCGTCCGTGAGCGACATGATCAGCATGGAGAGGCCGACCGTGGGCTGCCAGGCGCCGTCGCCGCCGAGCTGGCGGGCCAGGGTGTGGGTGACCACGCCCAGGATGAACGCGCTGACCACGATCGCGACCGCCGTCACCAGGACGATGGGGACCGCGTTCGAGAGGGTGGCGTTTATGGCGTCCGCGCGGGCGCCGTCGAAGCCGAAGACGGCCAGCAGGCCGTAGAGGAACGTCACGATGAGGGCGGGGCCCCACATCGTGTAGTCGCGCATGTGCAGGAAGGTCTGGTTCGGGCGCGTGATGACGCCGCTCAGCAGTGCCTTCCAGTGCAGGGGCGGGCCGACGGGCGGCGCGGGAGTGCTGCCCGCACGGTAGGTGTCGCCCTGGTTGTACGGGTCCTCGCCGACGGAGAACGCCGTCGTGTGGCCCGGCTGGTTGGCCGCGTACGGGTCGTGACCCTGCGGTTGGTCACCCCGGGGCTGCCGGCCCTGGGGGTGACGGCCCTGCGGGGGGTGGCCCGGGTCGCCGAAGTACTCCGGCTCACCGTGCCCGTTCCCCTGCGGGTGTCCGTTGCCCTGCGGCCACTGCTGCGGGCCGTTGCCGCCGCCACCGCCGTACGGGGGCTGCTGAGGGTTGGCCCCGGGCGCGGGGGGATAGCCGTACGACGGGCCGCCCCGGGGGGCCTGCTGTCCGTACGGCTGCTGCCGCTGTTGTTGCGGAGGCGCCTGCTGCGTGCGGTTGTCCCGGCCGCGTCCGATCCTGAATCCAGCCACGTAATCGAACGTACCTGGTCCCGCAGAGTCACGTGCCGGGCCCGGGGCATCGGACCCGGCTTTGCTGCCGAGCTGTGACATCCCCTAGGGGCTCTGCCAGACGTTTCGTCAGAGGCTGCTCAGGGTTTTGCCGTAGGTGAGCGCGCTCGTCGGGGCGGGCAGGCCCAGCCGGGCGGGGGTCAGGGCGTAGGAGCCGTCGGCGCTCGTGTGCGGGAACACCCACAGGCCACCGGAGTTGACGT
Source organism: Streptomyces sp. NPDC017991 (assembly GCF_044328075.1). Classification (NCBI taxonomy): domain Bacteria; kingdom Bacillati; phylum Actinomycetota; class Actinomycetes; order Kitasatosporales; family Streptomycetaceae; genus Streptomyces; species Streptomyces sp. NPDC017991. The sequence continues at coordinate 480,176 of NZ_JBIRGP010000004.1, forward strand.
TCTCGCCGGGGGAGCCGACGGTCAGGTCCTTCCTGCCGTCGTGATCGTAGTCGCCGGTCGCGACGGCCGCGCCGAGGGCGTCGCCCGCCTCCGCCGCGCCCGGCACGCGCGGGGTGCCCTGGTTGTACGCGACCGCGTGGGCGGCGCCGGACTCGTCGGCCAGGCCGTCCTTTGTGCCGAACAGCACGGTGGCCGCGCCCGCGTCCGCCCGGGTGCCGATCGCCTCGCCGGGGGCGCCCGCGACGAGGTCGTCCCGGCCGTCGCCGTTCAGGTCGGCGACGGCGAGGGCCGCGCCGAAGCGGTCGCCGGACTCGGCGATGCCCGGTACGCCGACCGTGTCCTGGTTCAGGGTCTGCTTGCGGAAGCCGAAGGAGCCGCTGGACGCGGCGCCGTAGTGGATGTGGAGGCCGCCGCCCTTCGCGTACTCCTCGGGGCCGCACGGGTCGTCGATGTTCTCGTCGGCGATCTCGCGGCACTCGCCGAGGACCAGGTCGTCGTGGCCGTCGCCGTCGAAGTCGCCGGAGGCGAGGGCGGAGACGCCGGAGTTGTCGGTGTTCCACACGTTGGCCAGGGCCTGCTCGGCCGTCTCCCAGGCCCAGATGCGTACGTGGGACTGGGTGAACGGGTCGTTCGTCCAGTAGCCCACCGCCAGGTCCGCGGCGCCGTCGCCGGTGAAGTCGCCGGTGGTCAGGATCGGGGCCCGGCCGCCCATGGGGGCGCTGACGACGGTGGCGGCGAGGCCGTCGGCGGTGCGCAGGACCACCTTGTCCTTGCCGCCGACCACGATGTCCCTGCTGCCGTCGCCGGTCAGGTCGGCCGCGGCGACGGACTGTCCGTACGCGGCGGAGGCGGCGGGGCCGGTGGTGACGTTGGCGCCGGGGCCCGGACCGCCCTTCGCGCCGCCCACGACGACGACCACGCCGGCGTCCGTGCCGCGCCCGGTGATGTCCTCGCCGGGGGCGCCGGCGAGCAGTTCCGCGATGCCGTCGCCGTTGAGGTCCTCCAGCGCCACGGCGGCGCCGAAGCGGTCGCCCGTCTCCGGGGTGCCGGGTACCTCGGCGGTGGCCTGGGTGATGCGGATGCTGCCGTGGGCGCCGATGCCGTTCTTGCCGCCCCACAGGATGTTGACGTACCCGGCTCCGGCCTTGCCGGCGACGGCGCCCTGCGGCACGCCTACGGCCAGGTCCGGGTAGCCGTCGCCGTTGAAGTCGCTGGTGGAGGGGGAGGGTTGGGGCGCGGCTGCCGCTGCCGCGGGGGCGAGGGTGAGGGCCGAGGTGGTCGCTGCGGCGACGGTGGCGGCGAGGGCGGCGTACGTCCGTATGCGCACGGGGGCTCCAGGGGGCTGGGGTGGCTTCAAACGGTTGGCCGGGTGGCCGAGATCGGGTGGTCCCGTCTGGTTCACCTGTGTGACACCTGGAGTCGGGGTGGGGTTGTGCGGGGGTGCCGGCGATCTGCGGGTGGGTGCGGCCGGTCGCGCAGTTCCCCGCCCCTGAAAGCAAGGACTGCGCTGCTCCCCGCGCCCGTTACGGGGTGCCCGGTTCGCACCAGACGTGTTTGCCCGCCGTGCCGTCGGCCTGGAACCAGCCCCGGTCGTCGGCGTACGCAGGAGGAAGCGTTACCGAAGGACCGTTCCGAATTCCGAACCCGCTCCCCCCAGCCCGAAGTCCGCCCCGCTGAACGACGTGGCGGAAGACGTGGTGAGCCCGCCGGAGGCGCCCCGCAGCACCCATACCGCGCCGGCGTCCGCGACGGATCCGATGTCCTCGCCGGACGCGCCGGCGGCCAGGTCGGCCCGGCCGTCGCCGTTGATGTCCTTCAGGGCGACGGAGGACCCGAACCGGTCCGACGTCTCCGCGGCCCCCGGCACCCCCGCCGTGGCCTGGTGCCAGGACGCCCCGCCGTCGTCCAGCTCTCCGGCCGCTCCCTTCAGCACCACCACGTTCCCGGTCCCGGCGACCGTGCCGACGGTCTCGCCGGGCACGCCTACCGCGACCTCCGGGTACCCGTCGCCCGTCACGTCCCCGACGGCGACCGACGCGCCGAAACGGTCGCCCTCCTCGGGGGTGCCCGGAACGCCCGCGCTGCCCTGGTCGTACGTACGCTGCGGGTAGTCGTCCTCGTCCAGGCCGCGCACGTTGCCGGGCCAGACGTAGACCTCTCCCGCGTTGATCGAGTCGGGCGCCCCGAGGACCAGGTCCTCGTAACCGTTCTTGGTGATGTCGGCGACGGCGACCGCGGCCTCGTCCACGGAGCCCGCCACCGAGCTCTGGAGCAGCGGCTTGTAGGAGCGGCCGATGTCGCCGGGGCCGCCCTTGACGTAACCGGCGTAGCCCTTGCCCGTGGCGCCCTTGCCGAACACCACGTAGTCGCTTCCCGACGTGCCGGAGAAGTGGCCGCCCCGCACGCCGTCCAGGGTGACCCCGGCGGGCAGGAAGTCGACCTCGGGGGCGAACGCCGTGCCGGAGGGCACCCCGTCCGCGTACCACCAGAAGCGGTTCGCGGAGACGACCACGAGGTTGCCGGTGCCGTCGCCGTCGAGGTCCCGGAACGAGGCGCCCTCGCCGAAGCGCACGTCCTCGGCGGACGGCGCGTTGAGCACCATGGCGCCGGTCCCGAAGCCGCTTGAGCCGCCCCACACGATGGTCACCGAGCCGTCGGCCCTGTCGGTGACCTTCTCGCCGGGCGCGCCGACGAGAAGGTCCGCGAAGCCGTCGCCGTTCACGTCCCCGCTGGTCACGTTCTCGCCGAACTCGTCCTCGGCCTCCGTCACCCCGGGCACGCCCGCGGTGTTCTGGGTGACGGTCACGGAGCGGGACGGGGAGACGCCGGAGGCGGATCCGAAGGTGACGGTGACGGCGTTGGCCTTCGGTGTGCCGACGGCCAGGTCGCGGTAGCCGTCGCCGTTGAAGTCGTCCGACAGTGTGGAGGCCGCCGCTGCGGGGCCTGCCAGGGGCAGCGTCAGCCCCGGCACCGCGAGTGCGGCCACGGAGGCCGCGAGGGCCAGCTTCTTTGCGCGCACGGAGCACTCCCGAGTACGTGGAGGATCAAGAATCCTGTTCGTGGTTCGTGTGTGTGACCCGTGGGGCGCACGAACGGTTGTGTGCCGGTGCCTGTCAGGTGGATCCCGGTACCCGTCCCGCTCGCCTCACTTCAGGCGCAGCGGTACGCCCACGTCGTCCGGGGTGAAGAGCTGGACCCTCGCCGGGTCGAAGCCGTCGTCCGTGCCCCGCAGGACCAGGAACGCGCCCTTGCGCTGCTCGTAGAGCGGGCCGAAGACCACGGCGTCGGCGTGGTCGTCGCCGTCCACGTCGAGCAGCGGCGGCTGGTGGCCGAAGGCGTTCCAGTAGTGCGGGTTCGGGGTGCCGGGCAGGCCGTCCGTCCCGGCGTCGACGGTCTGCTCGCCGGCCGCCGACGGGACGCCCCCGGGTCCGCCGGGCAGCAGCGTGACCTTGCCGTCGTGGCGCCGGAAGTCCGGGGTGTTGACCACGATGTCCGGCTTCCCGTCGCCGTCGACGTCGCCGGCCGCCGGTGAACTCCCGTAGTCGATACGCCGTTTCGCGCCGCCCTCGCCCTCGATCACGGACGTCTCGCGTCCGCCGCCCAGGCCCGACCTGTCGCCGTACAGGATGGTGAGCGCGCCGCCCTCGGCCGGCATGTCCGCCGGGGCCACCTTCAGCTGGGTGGGCAGCAGCAGGTCGTCGATCCCGTCGCCGTCCGCGTCGCCTGTGGCCGGGGTGCGGGGGCCGTCGAAGGTCTCCACGGCCTCGCCGATGGCCGGCTCGCGGGCGGGGTCACGGACGAGTCCGGCCCGGCCGTCCCCGCTCTGCCCCTCGTAGTAGCCGACCGTGTGCAGACCCTCGGGCGCGCTCTCGTCCTCCTCCGCGTCGAAGGTGTACGTGAACACCACCTCCGCCTTCCCGTCGGCGTCGAAGTCACCGGTGGTGGCCGAGGTGGGTGCCGCGTACCCCTGCTGGTCCAGGTCGAGCACGGCCCGGCGCTTCGGGGTGCCCTCGCGGTCGAAGGGGCCGTGGAGGAGCAGCCCGTGGGGGCCCGGCCCGGCCTCGTAAGCGTACCCCTGGCCGCCGTGGCCGCCGTCGAGCAGGTCGACCGAGCCGTCGCCGTCGAAGTCGGTGGCGGCGATCGGCCGGAACCCCTCGGGCAGGGCGGCGAGTTCGGTGGCGGGGCCCAGGCCGCGGGCGCCGCCGAAGAAGGCGAGGGTCGTCAGGCGGGAGTCGCCCCTGCCGCGGCCGACGACCAGGTCGGTGTAGCCGTCGCCGTCGAGGTCGGTGCGCAGGGGGGAGGTGAAGTACGCGAACTTCGTGCCGGGTGACGTCCGCTTCGCGGTGGCCGGGGCGAGGCCGTCGCGGGAGCCGTAGACCACGACCAGGTTCTCCTCGGACCGGGACCTGTCCTTGGACTGGGAGGTGACGACGGTCGCGAAGTCGTCGTAGCCGTCACCGTTGAAGTCGCCGGGGCGGGGGTTCCCGGAGGGTTTTCCGGCGCCGGGCTTCGTGTGGGCGGGGGTGGCGGGGCCGTCGGGCGGGCCGCCGCCGCATCCCGCGACCAGGCAGCAGCAGCCGCCGACGAGCAGTGCGACGGCTGTCCGCAGAGGTCCGGCGCGGCGCATCAGCCCTCCGCGCCGAGGAATCCCGAGGTGGAGAAGGTGAGTGCGGGCTTCCGTGCGATCAGGTCCTTCTTCGCGCCCGGGTACACGGCGATCGTGTCCTCGGTGTCCCCGCGGTAGGTGCGCACCACCAGGTCCGCCCGCTTGTCGCCGTCGAAGTCGGCGACCGTCAGGACCCGGGTGGTTCCCCGGGCGGGCGGCTGCACGGTCACCATGCCGGACGTGGAGAGCCCGCCCGCGCGGCTCTTGAGGATCCTCAACTGCGAACCGCTGGAGACCAGTTCGCTCACCCCGTCGCCGTCGAAGTCCCCGGAGTCCAGGACCGTGCCGGCGACGGCGAGTTCACCGCGCAGGGTGCCCGGGACCTCGTACCGCAGGGCCGTGCCGCGCAGCGTGCCGATCGCCGCGTCGAGCCCCTTGCCCTTGCCGAACTGGCCGAAGGCGACGTCGACACCCTTCGGGAGGGCGACCGCGGTACCGGTGGGGCCCGTCGGCCCGCCCAGGACGAGGGAGGAGTCGGAGGTGCCGGACCCCTCGGCCGTACGCACGAGCAGGTCGTCGTAGCCGTCGCCGTCGACGTCCACGGCGGGGGGCGCCGGGGCGTTGCCGGGCGAGGCGAGCGGCGCGCCGGCCGCCTTGGGGGCTCCCTTGCGGGTGAAGGGGCCGCGCAGATGGCTGAGGCGTCCGTCGGAGGCGTGCACGACGAGGTCGGCCGCCCCGTCGCCGTTGAAGTCGCCGCACACCGGCTGGTCGGGCCAGTCGTTGCCGAAACGTGCCTGCGCGGGGATCGCCAGTTTCACCGCCTTGCCGGACAGGCCCCGGGCCGAACCGAAGACGATCTGCAGCGGCACCGGCGGCTGCCCCTGTCCGTCGTACGGCGGGTCGGTCGACACGACGAGGTCGGTGAAGCCGTCCTTGTCCAGGTCGCAGCTCGCCTCGGCGTCGAAGACGGCGGGCGACTGCCCCTTGGTGGTGGCCGCGTGCTGCGCGGGGCTGAGCAACTGCCGTGCGCCGGGGGCGAGTCCGCGGGCCGAGCCGTACACGATCCCGATGCCGGCGTCGTCCCCGTGCGTGTCACGTTTCACGAGATCGTTCAGTACGAGGTCACGGTGGCCGTCGCCGTTGAAGTCGCTGTCGACCTTGCTGCCCCTGCCCAGCGGTACGGGGATCCGGGCGGGGGCCTTAGCGACCGTGACGGGGTCGCGGTCGGCGGCGCCCGACTTGGTCCCGCCGTCCGGCCCGCCGCACCCGGCGAGCAGCAGGGCGCAGCCCGCCGCGGCACCCGCCGCACGTATTCCGTTCTTCCCCATGGCCACGTCAACCCCGACCGCATCGTGAGACAACAACCTGCACATGATGCGGTCGGGACGTGTCATAAGTCATCAGGAGTGGCCGTTTTCAGCCCTTGTCGACACCGTGTCGCTCGTCACGACCTGCTGCCGTTGGAGCGGCCGAAGAGCTCGATCTCCGCGATGGACACCTGCTTCTTGGCGTCGGCGGCGTAGGCCGAGCGCAGGATGAACCGCACCGCGACGACCTCACCCACCCGGAACTTGCGGGCCTGGCCGCCCGCGCTCCGGTCGAGGTTGATGATCCGGGTGCTCTTCTTGCCGTCGGCGGTGGTGATCTGCGCCTCGATGCGCTTCGGAAGGGCCGACTCCTGAAGGTGTTCCACCTTGGCCGAGACGCCGGAGGTGATCACCACGTCCAGCAGCCGGGTCGGGGTGTCGAAGCGGGCCTCCACCCACTCGCCCTCACCGGACTGCGAGACCCCCGGACCCCACCAGGTGTTGCTGAGGCCGTCGAAGGCGAGCTGCGCGCTGTGCCCGGGGTAGGAGCGGGACGCCCTGACGCTGTCCGGGCCGACCGGGGCGCGCTTGGCGAAGTGGTCGCGGGTCGCGTCGATGCCGTCGCCGATGTTGACGATGAGGGCGATGATCAGGCCCAGTACGGCGGCGCCGACGACCCAGTTCATGATGCGTCCGAAGCCGCGGCGCAGGCGGGGGCGTTCGCCCGCCCACGGGATGTCCCCGTTGCCGAAGTTCAGCAGGCGGCGCCACCAGGTCTGCCGGTCCGGCGGGCGCGGGCCGCCTTCCATGGGCATGGCGCAGCGGGCGCAGAAGTGCCGGTCGGGCCGGTTGGGGGTGGCGCACCACGGGCACGGCGGGCCGTCCTGCGGGCCGGCCTCGGGGCCCGGGGCGCGGACCTGGGGGCGGCCCGCCATCGGGACGCCCGGCAGCACGGGGGCGACGGCGGGTGTGACGGGAGCCCGGGGTGCGGGGTCGTTCACGGGGATGAGGAGGGACCTGGCCCGCTCGTCCGCGGTGTCGGCGGCGGAGGGGGGCGGGGCGCCGTGGCCCAGGGCCACCCTCGGCTCGGTGTCGGTGTCGTCCACGTGGCCGCCGGTGGCCGTTCGGGGGGTGAGGGCGGAGAAGATGTCGGGGGCGGCCGGGTCGGCCGGTGCGGCCGGGGACGCGGCTGCGGGGGCCGGCGCGGGGTTCCGCTGCCCGGGGACGGCGGCGCCGGCCGCACCGGCCGCACCGGCCGTACCCGCCGCTCCGGAGGCGGCGGAAGAGGTGGACGGGGTGGACGGGGCGCTGCCCGGGCCGCCGCCGGTGTCGCTGGCCCCGGCGGTGCGCCGCTGGGACTCGTCCCCGGGGGTGGGGGCGGCGGCCGAACCGGCCGCCGTGGCCGGCAGGTCGTGGCCCGTGCGGGCCGTGCCCGTACCGGCGGCGGGCACGGCGAAGCCGTCCCATCCCGGGTCAGCGCCCGGACCGCCGCCCGCGTCGGTGTCGGTCCCGCGGCCGGCCGCGGAGTCCCGCGCCGGGGTCGCGGCTCCTGCCGGGGCGGCGGCTCCCGCGGGTACCGGGGCCGCGGCGTTGCGGCCGGTGCCCCAGCCGAGTACCGCACCGCAGGAATCGCAGAAGGACTGGCCGGGCTCCGCGCGGGTGCCGCACTCGGCACAGCTGCGCGCCGGCTCCTGTCCCGTGCCGGAGTTCTGGCTGGTCATCTCTCGGGAGTCCTTTCGGCGGCGGTCACCTGGACCGTGTAGGGCATATGGGCGGGACGGGCGGCTGCCACGAGGCTGTCGAGGCGGTGTTCGTCCGCGCGGGTCGGGTCGGGCAGCCGTAGAGCGACGTGCAGACGCGGGCGGCGGTCGCCGGGGACCGGGCCGAGTGGCCGGGCGTCCCAGGAGGCGCCGCCGCTCTCGGTGATCTCCGGGGCCACGCCGAACACCAGGCGCACCGCCTCGGACAGGCCGCGGCTGGTGCCCCGTACCCGGTGGAGGAACGCGGCGGCGGCGACGGCGGCGCGCAGCCGGTCCTCGGGCTCGCTGCCGTCGGTCTCGGCGCCGACCCAGCCGGCCAGCCACCGCGTGAAGTCCACCGGTGCCAGGGACGGCGTGAAGTAGGAGTCCAGGTTGTCGAGGACGGCCAGGATCGGCGCGAGCACGTCGTCGAGCCCGCCGACGAAACGCTGCGCCAGATCGTCGTCGGCGAACACGGCGGGCAGTGTCATCCCGATGGGCGCGGAGGATCCCAGCCCGTCGATGGAACCCCTCACGGCCTGTCCCCCCTCGCGTAGGCGTACGCGTGCCGGGCGAGGCCCCCCGGGACCCCGGCGACGGTCCGGGCGCGGCCCTCGGCCGGATGGGCCGGACGGGCCGGACGGACCGGATGGGTCGGACGGGCCGCGTGGCTCGTCCGGCCCGTGGGGCGCGCCGGTGTGCCGGCCGTGCGGCGGATGCCGTCGTGTGCGGTCCGGGCGCGGGAGTCCCGCGTGGTGGTGGGGGACGGGAGGGGGACCGAGGCCTTCGGACGGTGGGTCACGCGCGGTCTCCGATCACTCGGACGCGGTGGTCGAAGGAGAAGACCAGGGACGGGGCGGCGAGGTCGATACGGTCCGTCGGGTCGCCGCGCTTGCCGGTCAGCGGGTCGGCCGGGTGGAGCTGGACCTCGTCGACCAGTTCGACGCCGGGGACCCGCTGGAGGACGGCGAAGACCTCGCCGGACTGCACGGGCCGGCCGAAGCGCCAGCCCCGCCCGTCGGCGCCGCCGGTCAGCGGGTCCAGGTGCCGGTACAGGGCGTCGTGGGCCTGACGGCGTACCCGGTCCGTGTCGGTGCCGCGGAAGGCGTGCACCGTCGCGACCACCGTGATGCCCTGGTAGAAGGGCGGGCCCACCGCCAGGCGCGTGCCGATCAGGCGTCGTTCGTCGAGGTGCCGGGTGATGCGGTGCAACAGCGCGTCACCGGGGACCAGTTGCTCGAAACGCAGCCGACCGCCGGGGTCCGGTACGGCCTGGGGGACCACCAGCACCCGTACCGCGTACGCCCCGTGCTCCCCCTCCTCGCCCTCCAGACAGGTGATGCGGGCCGTCTCGGGCGCCGCCCGGCGGGCCAGCTCCTCGTAGTCGCGCAGGGTCACCGCCCGCTCCTGAGCGCGCAGCGTGATGGGCGCGCGGGTCTTCGCCTCCTCCACCGTCTCGCCGTCGACCCCGCCGCGCGCCGCCTCCCGGTTGACGACCTCGGAGACGTACGGGACGGAGGTGCGCAGCACCTGGACGGCACCGCGCGCCACGTTCCCGGACTTGCCGCCGCCCGTGCGGTAGCGCCGGGCGCGGATGACGGCGCCCTTGGGGGCCACCGCCCCGTACTGGCGCAGGGTGCCGTCGGGCTCCCGTACCGCCGGGCCGAAGGCGATGTCGCCGGTCGCGGCGTCCAGGGTGATGTGCCGGTCGTACGGGGTGGACGCCGAGAACGACGGGACGACCTCCCAGTCGGTCCAGCCCTCGTGCTCGGCGGTCTGCAGCAGCACCGGGGGCGTGTCGCCCACCACGGGGAAGTGGGCCAGCCGCACCCGCTGCCCGGGCAGGCCGCTGGACTCGCCGAGCGCCTCGTCGGTCACGGTCTCGGCGTGCACGGCCGCGGTGGTGCCGCCGAGCGTGAACGCGTCCACGGAACGGACCGTCGGCGAGGTCGTGTAGAAGGGCTGGTCGGGCAGCGGCTCGGTGACCCGGCAGCGCAGCCAGCCGGCCTCCTGGCCGCCGGTGCGCGACAGGGTGTGCGCGCCGGGGATGTGCAGGACGACCTCGCCGGGCCGGTTCAGACCGCCGGTGCCGTCCCGGTCGACCTCGCAGACGACCCAGCCGTCCTCGGTCCACGCCTCCCACAGCAGCGGGGGCTGGCGCGGGTCCACGCCCACGCCGTCGACCCGGCTGTCCAGCTCCATCGCGACCGCGCAGTGCGGGACGGCGGTGTCCAGCCCGATCAGCATGCAGTCACCGGGCCGCGGGGACTCGGTGAAGCACATCAGGTCCTTGCCCTCGGCGAGGTCGGCGGTCCTGTCGGTGACGGGCTCACCGTCGCGCTGGACCACCAGGTACCGCAACTGACAGGGCACGATGGTCAGTTCGTCCTCGGTGGCGAAGACCGCGGCCTCCTGGCTCTCGGTGCGCGTGGTGGCGACCTCGGTGCCCACCGGCAGCAGCACCGGCTCGTCCTGCGGCGCGGACAGCCAGAACGTGACGTCCGTACGCGCGGCGGAGGGCGGGAAGAGGGTGATGCCCACCAGGTCCAGGAACGCCAGGTGGTTCTTCTCCGGCACCCGGTTGAGCCGGTAGACGATCTGGTCGGCCATGTGGGCGACCGTTTCCACGAGGGTGACACCCGGGTCGGAGACGTTGTGGTCGGTCCACTCCGGGGCGCGCTGCTGGATGTAGCGCTTGGCGTCGTCGACGAACTGCTGGAAGCGGCGGTCGTCGAGGTTCGGGGAGGGCAGTGCCATCAGCGGTCGCTTTCAGGGGAGTCGCCCGCGCCGGAGGCGTCGGGCTCCTCGTGGGAAGGGATGACGTAGAACGGGAAGACGAGGCTGCGCGGGTTGTTGGTGCCGCGGATCGAGTAGCGGACGTCGATGAAGAGCACGCCCTGCTCGCTGTCGGAGCCGGCGGTCACATCGACGTCGCTCACCTCGATACGCGGCTCCCAGCGGTCGAGGCTGGTGTACACCTCGTGCTGGATACGGCCGGCGGTCGCCTCGTTGACCGGGGCGAACACCAGGTCGTGGATGGCGCAGCCGAACTCGGGGCGCATCGGCCGCTCGCCCGGCGCGGTCGCCAGGACGAGCCGGATGGCCTCCTCGATCTCGCGCTCCCCGCTGACCAGGGCGATGCCCCCGGTGGGGCCGATGCGCAGCGGGAACGCCCAGCCGGATCCGACGAACTGCTCGGCCATCAGGGGGCCACCCGCCTTCTCGTCCTCGTCGTCATGGTCGTCACGGTCGTCACGACCGTGGTCGTCACGGTCGCGGTCGTTGCGGTTCTGTTCGCCACGGTCCTGTTCGTCACGGGATCGGGTACGGCTTCTTGTTGACCGTCACGAGGCCCATGAGGTCGATGTTGATGGCCCGCATGCCCACCTGGCCGATGGTGTTGATCTGCACGGTGCCGCCCGCGTTCAGCGTCGCGGCGCCGGACGCCGTGAGACGCAGGGCACCCATCGACTGCACGTTCACCACGCCGCCGAGCGACTTGAGGTTGACCATCCCGCGGCCCTGCAGGGTGAGCGCGCCGCCGCTCTTGATGCTGATGTTGCGCCGGGCGCTCAGCGAGAGGTCGGTGCCCGCGTCGATGGACACCGAGGTGCCGCCCGTGATGCTGACCGCGCCCTTGCTGTCCACGGTGATCTCGGTCTTGGTGCGGTCGAGGTTGATGACCAGCTTGTCGTTGCCGCTGGCCACCCGGACGCCCTGCTTGCGGCCGCCGGTCTGCTGGCTGAGCAGGTCCACCCGGTTGCCGTCCCGGTCGGACAGGGTGTGCCGGATCGCCTTCTTCTTGACCGGGTCGTGCAGCGCCACGTCCTTCACGACGGTCGGCTTGTCGATGCCGTTGTAGAGGCCGCCGATGACGAAGGGGTGGTCGAGCGCTCCCCGGTCGAAGGCGACCAGCACCTCGTCCCCGACGTCCAGCGGGAAGATGCTGCCCCCCTTCTTGCCGCCCAGCTGCACGGTCCGCGTCCAGTCGCTGACGTACGCGTCGTCCAGCCACGGGAACTGCAGCTTCACCCGGCCCTGCCTCAGCGGATCCTGTACGTCGGTGACGAGCGCGTTGGCCACACTCGGCAGCCGGGGCGCCGTCGCGCCGCCGCCGGACGTCAGCCCGAACAGGGAGCGCCACTGCCGGCCGCTCACGGTCACCAGGGTCTCGTAGTGACTGCCCGCGCCGAAGGTGTGCCGTACGGAGGTGACCGTGTACTTGCCCTCGAAGGGCACGCCCACGTCGGTGAGCGCGATGGCCACCCCGGGGCGCAGCACGGGATTGCCGTGCACCGTGACCTCCAGCTCGGCGAACGAGGAGGTGAGGTCGTCCGCGAGCGAGGCGGCGGCGAACTTGACCTCGGGCCGGCGGTCGTACGGGGTGTCGGTCTCCACCAGCTTGGCCGCCTTGAAGGCGTTGGCGGCCTTCTGCGGAGTCGTCCCGATGGCGAAACCGGAGTAGGTGCCCGCCTTCGTCAGTTCGACGATCTTCTTCTTGGTCGGGATGTCCCAGCCGCGTGCCTCGACCTTGTCGACCTGGTCGGCGGCGGTGACGGCGGCCCGGCAGCGCAGTACGTCGACCCGGCCCCGCAGCACCCGGGGGTTCGGATCCTCGGGGGAGGTCGACAGGGGTGCCTTGGAGGCCGGGTCCGGCTCGCCGAACTCGAACTTCCCCTTGGCGTCCAGCGACATCACCATCTCGTTCTCGTCGGCGAGCCGCGCGAGAAAGTCCCAGTCCGTCACATTGGACTGGGAGATGAACTCGTAGACCGTCTTGGTCGTCTGGATCTTCCCGATCGCCACACCGTTCATCGCGGCCAGTTTGCGCGCGATGTCGGAGGCGGTCTGGTTGCGGTACGCGGCCACCCGGCGCACCCGCATCAGACGGTGGCCCGGGTCGTAGCCGCGGACGACGCTGAACGTGCCGGTGCCGTCGTAGTCGGTCTCCATGCCGGTGACCTCGCCGGTGAGCAGCGGGTTCGCCGCGCCCTGGCCGTCGGCGACGGGGGCGAGGACCACCTTGGAGCCGAACCTGATGTTCAGCTTGCCGAGCACTTCCCGGTCCGGGTCGCGGAAGGTGAGCCGGAACTCGCCGGGCACACCCGCTCCGAGGTCGGCCCAGCCGGCGACGAGCAGGTTGATGTAGTCGGGCGGGATCTTCTTGCCGTCGATGGTGACGTGGATGATGTTGGAGAAGGACGTCTTCGCCATCAGTGGCGCACCTCCTCGGCGGCGGGGAGGACCAGCTCGACACCCGTGGGCAGGTGCGCGGGGTTGTCGATCCCGTTGGCCTCGGCGATCGCGCGCCAGGCGGACGCGTTGCCGTACTCGCGCCAGGCCAGCGACTGCAGGGAGTCGCCCGCGACGACCCGGTGCACCCGCTGCGCGGTGAGCGCGCCCGAGGTCGGGTTCTGGCCCTTGGTCTTGCTGGGGATCTCGTGCAGCGACACCTGGCAGGTGGCCCGGATCGGCACACCGGTCGTGCCGAACAGCGAGTAGGTGACGTCCACGGAACTCACGTACGAGGTGAAGCGCGCGGTGGAGAACGAGCCCCACTGGAAGACCACCCAGGGCGGGGAGGGCTGCTTCGCGGCGATGCTCTTGGCCGTCACCTCGCAGCAGTCCAGGAGGGACTCCACGTTCTTCAGCACGGCGTTGCTGGTCGGCTTCGTGGACGAGTCGAGGAAGATCTCGACCGTCATCTCCCGGGGCTCGGGTCCCATGAACTCCGGGACCGTGCCGTCGCGCACGGCCGCGGCCGGCGTGGACTTCCACTGGCCGCGCCGGCTCAGCTGCAGCTGCGAGGGGTTGAAGTCGAAGTTGAACGTCTTGATCAGACCGCCCGGAGTGGTGCTCGATCCGACGGGCGGTTCGTGGATGGCGATCGTGGCGCGTACGAGGCTCTTGCCCGCGCCCTTGCTTCCCTTGGCCATGGTGGTGTCCCGCCCCTCAGTCCGTGAACCCGTGGTGAGTGATCTCCAGGACCTCGGTGGCCACGCTCGGGTTGGCCGGGTCCAGGGAGGGCCCCTGCCAGCTCACCGGCAGCACGTCGATCAGCCCCCAGTGCGCCACCTCCGAACCGTCCGCGCGCAGCGCGGCGATCTGCGCGGTCGGCCGCTTGATGCCCGTGGCCACGGACGAGATCCAGGCCGCGACCTTCGACGTGTCGGGGGTCAGCGGCCGGGTCAGCCGGATGTTGGAGAAGGTGACACGGGACGGGAGCTGCCAGACGAACCCGTTGTTGCCGCCCTCCTGGCGTTGCTCGATCTCCACCGCGGACGACAGTCCCTCGCACCCGTTGAAGTAACCGAGGCTCTCGCCGTCGATGGTCAGGGTGAAGAAGATGGTGGAGCCCGGGTCGAGATCGCGGGGCATCGGGGGCGGCCTTTCTGCGGACGTCGGTCGTGCGGGGTGGTGCCGGGCGGTGCGGGGTGCTGCGGGGTGCTGCGGGTCTAGGCCGGTCGGCGGCGGCTCAGCGACGTGGATCGCGGAGCTTGCCGATCCGCTCCCGGTCGAGCCGCAGTTCCGTACGGATCAGCCGGGTGATCCGGCTGATCAGGCGGTGCGTGAGCTCGTCGAGCTGGAAGTCGGTCAGGGAGCGGGGGTCGAACTGGCCCTTGGCGACCGCGGTGTACGCGGGCGGGGGGCCGCCCTGCTCGTACGGCGGCGGCGGATCGTCGGCGGACCCCGACCCGGACGAGCCGCGCGACGAACTCCCGTGAGCCGTGACCGCGGACACGGCGGCGGTGGTCCTGGCGGACGTCGGCAGCAGGGCGCGTTGTACGGGGGCCGGTGCGGGAGCGGGGCGTGGCGGCGCGGGCGTCGGAGCCGGTGCGGGTGCCGTGGGGGCGGGTGCCTTGGCCGTCCGGGGTGCGGCGACCGCCTGCCGCTGGACGACCGGCGGTGCCGGGTACGCGTTCGGCATCGTCAGCGGCTGCGCGGGCGGAGCCGTCCTGACGGGCCCGGCGGGAGCGGACCTGCCGGCCGCGAGGAGGGGCACGGCCCGGTTCGCGGGAACACCGGGCGTGACGGCCCGTTGCACGACCGCCGGGCGGCGCAGCGGGGCGGGGGCCGGGGGTGCGGGGCGCTGGTGCGCGGGGGGTGCCGTGGGCGTGGAGGCCGGCGCGAGGGCACGGGCGGGGGTGAGGGCACGCATCGGTGCCGGTGCCGGTGCCGGTGCCGGTGCGTGTGCTTGCTGCTGTGCGGGTGTGGGTGCGTGTGCTTGTGACGGTGTTTGTCTGCTGGTCACGGCTTTGGCGACGGGGACGACCGCGGAGGGGGCGGCCGTGGCGCGCTGTACGGAGAGGCCGTTGGCGCGCGGGGTGGAGAGGGGCACGGCCGTGCGGCGGAGTTGTTGTGTCGGCGGTGAGGGTGTGGGCGCGGGTGCCTGTGCGGGCGCACGCTGCACGGAAGGCGCTCCGGCAGGAGCCGAACCGACCGGAGACGTACGCCCGGGCCCGGAGAGGGGCCGCGCGTCCGCGGGAGGAGCGGCGAGGGGAGCACCGAGCAGGGGGCGCTGCCGGGCGGCGGGCGCGGTGGCGCGCTGGACCGGGGTGGACGGGGGAGTGACCGGGGCTGAGGCCGGGCCGCCCGGGGCCGGGGTCGGGTTCGGGAGCGCCGGCGGTACGGCCGGGGTGTGCGGACGGTCGACGGGGCTCGCGGCTGCGGTCGGACCGGTCGGTAGGGCCGAGGGCGGGGTGGCCGAGGTGACGGGAAGCGGGGCTGTCGGGCCGGGGCGAGCGGCCGGTGCGCGGGTGACGGACGGGTTCCCCGTCATCGGCGCGCCGAGGCCCATACGCCGCGCGCCGGGGGAAGCACTCCGCTGCACCGGGTACGTGCCTGAGCCGGCCGGAGCGGTCGGGGCGGCCGGAAGGGGCGAAGCGGCGGCGGGGGTCCCGAGGCCGCCTTGACTCGGCCCGGAAGCGGGCGAGTTCGCGGCGGCGGGGCCGGCCACCGGTGGTGCCTTGTGCTCGGTGGGCCCGGTTGCCGCCCTCTGGACGACGGGTGCCGTGCCCGAAGGGGCGCTGACCGCTGGGCTGTTGGAGGCGGCCGTCGTGGCGCTCGGGCCGACCGGTGTTCCGGCGGACGCGCTCGCCGTACGGCTGGGACCGGTGCCGGCCCGTTGGACGTCGACCGCCGAGCCACTGGGGGAGGCTGCCGCCTTCTGGACGCGGACGGGCGCGTTGCCGGTACCGGCGGCCGTGGTTCCGGCGGGAGCAGGGACAGCGGCGGGCACTTGGGGTACGCCGGTCGGCCGTCGGACCTCGACCGCCGACTCGCCGCCGGGCCTCACCGCCGACGGGGGAGCGGCAGGGGTGCCGACCGCCGCCCTCTGGACCGTGGCGGGGCGGGTTATGGGGCTGCTGGGGCCGGTGGCCGCTGAGTCAGAGACCGCGTTCGCAGCGGGTGCGGGTGCGGGTGCGGGTACGCGTGCGGATGCGGGTGCGGCGGCAGGCGTGGGCGCCGCGCCGGCCGAACCTGCCCTCGCCCGCTGGACGTTGAGCGCGGGTTCGCTGGTACGGGTCACCGCGCTGCCGGGGCCGGCCGCCGTACTGCTACCGGACGCGGACGCCGTCGTGGCCGCGGGCCGTACGGGCCCGGCCGGGGTGGGGCTGCCTGTGCGGGCCGGTGTACTGGGCGAACTGGCTCTTGTTCGCTGGACGTTGAGTGCGGGTCCGCCGGAACGGGCCACTGTGCTGCCGGGGTCGGCCGAAGCCGGGTCGCTGGGGCCGGTCGGGGTGGGGCTGCCCGCGCGGGCTGGTGTACTGCCCGAACCGGCCCTCGCCCGCTGGACGTTGAGCGCGGGTTCGCTGGTACGGGTCACCGCGCTGCCGGGGTTGGCCCCCGTACCGGCCCTGGACGTGGTCGCGGTCGCGGGCCGTACGGGTTCGGCCGGAGTCGGGTCGCTGGGGCCGGTCGGGGTCGGGCTGCCCGCGCGGGCCGGTGTTGCGGCGGGGCCGGTCGCCGGAGCCCGCTGGACGTTGACCGCCGGTCCACTGGAACGGGCCACCGTGTTACCGGGATTGCTCCCCGTGCCACCGGCCTCGACAGCCCGGCTGTTGGAGCCGGCGGCCGTAGCTGCGCCGGATGCGGATGTGGCCGCCGTACCGGCACCGGACGCGGTGGTGGCCGCGGGTCGTACGGGTTCGGCCGGAGTCGGGTCGCTGGGGCCGGTCGGGGCCGGGCTGCCCGTGCGTGCCGGTGCTGCGGTGGGACCGGTCGCCGGGGCCCGCTGGACGTTGACCGCCGTACCCGCGGCAGGCGCCCTCGCGGGTGCGCCCGCCCCCGGGGAGGCGGCACCCGAAGCCGTAGCACCCGACTTCGCAGCTCCCGCCGTCGAAGCAGTTGACGCAACGGACTTCGAAGCAACGGACCCCGAAGCAACGGACCCTGACGGGCCGGGACCCAGCGGGGCGGGGCCAGGCGAAGCAGGTCCAACCGAAGCCGCGCCCGGCTCCCCGGTCGCGGTCGGAGCTGAAGCCGACGCCGGAACCGGAGCCGACACCGGAACCGGAGCTGACGCCGACGCCGGACGCTGGGCCACCGGCAGAGCACGCCGCTGTACTGCGGGCGTGGCGGGCGCCCTGGTCAGCGGGCTCTGCCGGTGGGGCCTGGGGGGTACGGCGGTCACCCGGGGGCCCGTCGGGCGGGACGCCGTGACGGGCAGGGACGCGCGCTGCACCGGTGGTGCGTCACCGACCGCCGGCGACGGGGCGGCGCCGGGGACGTCGGGCCCCGCCACCGGCAGGACGCGCGACGGCGGTTCGAGTCCGGCGACGGGCCCGGCCGACGTGGTGAGCGCGTTCCTGATCAGCCCGCCCGGCGCTCCGTCGAGGACGGCGTGGGACAGGGTCCCGGTGAGGGAGGGGTTCTGCCAGGTGCTCAGCCGGCCGCCGAAGCCGGAGTCGGCCACGCCGGTACGGCCCAGGGCGGCCCGCTGGATCGGCGGCAGCCCCGTCCAGCCGACCACCGCGGCCGGCCCGGCACCCACGGAGGCACCCGAGACAGTGGCACCCGTGGCAGCCGTACCCATGGCAGTCGTGCCCGAGGCAGTCGTACCCGTAACGACCGCAGCGGGTACGGCACCAGCACCCGTACCCGTACCCGTATCCGCATGCGCTCCCGCGGGAGCGGAACGTGCGGCGGATGTCGCCGTGCCGCCCCTCAGTCGGTCGAGGAACCCCACCGATCAGCCCTCCGCCCCGCCCCGGGTCACCAGGGACGCGATCTGTTCCGTGTAGCGGCGGCGATCCTGGTGTTCGAGATCCAGGATCGTCTCCAGGCTCCAGTGGAAGTGGTAGGCGACGTACGCGATCTCCTCGTGCAGCCGGTCGGTCGCGTACGTCACGATTCCCCCAGGCGGCTCCCGCCGAGTTCGACCTCGAAGGGCTCCGAGCAGTGGGGGCACTCCACGGAGGCGCGGGTGTGGCCCTCGGCGTTGACCTGCCGGTAGAAGTCCTGCAGGAACGCGAGGTCGGAGGCGAACATGTTCTCCACGATGCCGTCGTGCACCATCGCCAGCGTGCCGAGGCGGGTGATGACCCGGCCCAGCAGGACCACCGACAGATAGGCGGGGTTCTCCTGGACACGGACGTCCCGCAGCGGGATCAACTCGTCCCGGGCGGTGGCCAGACGCATCACGCCGTCCCGGTGCACCGTGCCCGCGTCGTCGACGTAGCCGCGCGGAAGCTCGAAGGGGAACTCCGTGCGCAGCGGTTGTGCCACCGGCGCGGGCGCCGGCGCCGGAGCGGCGGCGGGCGCCGGAGCAAAGGTCTGCTCCGGCGCCGCCACCGGCTCCGGTACCGGCGCGTCCACGACCTGGCCCGCGCCCGCCCTGGCAGCAGTACGGCGCATTACTCGATGACCAGTTCTTCGAAGACGATGGTCACGGTCTCGGTGAGCGCGGAGGCCTCGCCGGCCTTGAGCGCACTGGCGTCGATCTTGGAACACCAGGCGTTGCGCATGTTGTACCGCTTCACCGGGTTGTTCTGGTAATCCATCATGATGATGGAGGCGTTCTTGCGGGCCGTGCTCATCTGACCGGCGATCGAGTCGTTGATCCACGTCGTGAACGCCGGGGACTGGGTCATACCGCGCACGACGGTGCACTGCCCGTCCTTCTGCACGCCGGGCATGAGACTGACCTCGGGCCTGCCCTGCGCCGAGTTCGACAGGTGCTTGATGACGTCCTGTTCGATGCTGAGGCCGTTGACCTCCGCCAGGTACTCGACCATGACGCCGTCGATCTGGAGACCGAAATTATGTGAAGTGAGAGCGTCACCCGGGCTGAGACTCATCTGTTCTCTGTCCTTCTGAGGGTTCTTGTCGTTGTCGTACGGGTCGGTGCCGTACGAGGAGGAGCAGGGTGCCGCGTGCCGGGTGGCACGCGGCAGCTAGGGAGTGGGCGGTGCCTACTCCTCCAGCTCGCCGCTGCCGCTGGAGAACTGGGCCAGGCGGAAGATCACGAACTCGGCGGGCTTGACGGGCGCGATGCCGATCTCGCAGATCACGCGGCCGAGGTCGACCGACTCCGGGGTGTTGGTCTCCTCGTCGCACTTGACGTAGAACGCCTCTTCCGGCCGCTGGCCGAAGAGCGCGCCGCTGCGCCACTCGTTGACGAGGAACGCCGAGACGTTGCGCCGGATCCGGGCCCACAGGTTGTGGTCGTTCGGCTCGAACACCACCCACTGGGTGCCGAGCAGGATCGACTCCTCCAGGTAGTTGAAGTACCGGCGGACGTTCAGGTAGCGCCAGGCCGGGTCCGAGGACATGGTGCGGGCGCCCCAGACGCGGATGCCGCGGCCCGGGAAGGCGCGGATGCAGTTGACGCCGATGGGGTTGAGCAGGTCCTGCTCGCCGCGGGTGATCTGCAGCTCCAGGTCCACCGCGCCGCGTACGACCTCGTTGGCGGGCGCCTTGTGCACACCGCGCTCGAAGTCGTTACGGGCCCAGATGCCGGCGACGTGACCGCTCGGCGGGGTCAGCCGGGACTGGCCGCTCGCCGGGTCGAAGACCTTCACCCAGGGGTAGTACAGGGCCGCGTACTTGGAGTCGTAGCCGGCGGTCTCCTGACGCCAGACACGGATCTCACGGGCGTTCAGGCTGGGCGGCGGGTCGATGACGGCGACGCGGTCGCCCATCAGCTCGCAGTGCGCGATGAGACCGAGCTGGACGGCCTTCACGGCCTCCAGGTCGATCGCGCCGCGCTGGTAGGCGGCCATCAGGTCGGGGACGGCGACCATGGAGATCTCGTCCACGGCCTCCAGGCCGCCGAAGCCGGTGCGGTCGGCGGAGTCGCCGAGGTACTGGGCCGGGCCCGGGTGGGAGTCCTGCGACCCGGCCGGAACGGCGGGGGCGGTGGCCGAGGCGGCCGAAGGGGCGGCCAGGGCGACGGTCTGGTTCTCGGGGCGTGCCAGCTGCGCGGTGGGCGCCGCCTCCTGCACGGTGATGAGCTTGGAGCGCTCCTTCACCTGCGTGACGACGTAGTTGCGGCCGCCCTTCTTGGCGGTCACGTCGAAGGACTCGACCGGCTTGTCGCCGTCCTTGACGATCAGCTTGAAGCGCTCGGCGGGACCCTCGCCCTCGGGGTCCGCGACCTCGACGCTGAGCGAGCCGCCCGCGACCGCGGTCACACTGAAGGTGCCGAGCTGCTTCGGCTCGCCGGCCGTGAGCGCGGCGGGGGCCGCGGAGCCGGAGAGGGACGCCGGAGTGCCGTTCGCGGACACGCCGTTCGCCGACGCGCCGTCGGCGGCGCCGCCGACCCGTACGACGTACGCGGCGCTGCCGCCGTTGTTGAAGAATCCGTACACGGAGTGCGCGAGGTAGTAGCCGTCGGTGAAGGCACCGAAGGCCGCGACGTACTGCGACCAGTTGGTCACCAGCGTCGGCTCGTTCAGCGGGCCGTGTGGGGCGAGCCCCACGAAGGCCGCCACCGATGTGCCCACTCCCTCGATGGGACGCGAGCCGCTGGCCACCTCCTCGACGTAAACGCCGGGCGACAGGTAGGACGGCATGCTCTGCTCTCCTCGGGGTACGAGACAGGTCTACTCCGACCTTCACGCGCGCGGGCGTTCGTTGAAACGTCCTGCGGTACCTGATCGGGGGCAAACTCCCTGCCCACAAGGGCAGTCCGGCACGCCCGAGTGCCCCCGGGACCGTCCGCGCTGCCCGCAGGACTGCCCTCACCGCTCTCCCCGCGACCGGCCCCACCCGGTAACGCTGGAAGATCAGCTGTGGAGGGGAACGTCATGCGCGCGCAGGAAGCCCAGGCCGACCAGGCCCGTGGTGATCAGGTACGGGTCCGCCCGACCACGGAGCGGAACACCACCGCGGACCGGATCCTGGCGTTGCAGAGCGCGGCGGGTAACGCGGCGGTGACCCGGGCCGTGCAGCGCAGGCAGCACCAGCACAGCGCCGGCTGCGGGCACGGCCCGGACGAACAGCGCGCGCTGGTGGACCAGGTCGTGAAGTCCCCGGGCAGCCGGATGAACGGCTCGCTGCTCAAGGAGACGGCGAGCTGGTTCGACGGCGAGGACTTCAGCAGCGTGAAGCTGCACACGGACACGGTCGCCCTGCAGTCCGCCCAGGCGATCGGCGCCCGGGCGTACACCGCCGGCGACAACGTGGTCTGGGACGGCAAGGACAAGCCGACCCTCATCCACGAGCTGCAGCACGTCAAGGACCAGCGCAGGGGTGCGGTCCCCGGCACCGACAACGGCTCGGGCCTGAAGGTGTCCAGCCAGGGCGACTGGGGCGAGAAGCGGGCGGAGGCGGTCGAGGCGCGGGCGCGGAGCGGGGCGCCGCCGGTGCAGCGCGCGG
This sequence comes from Streptomyces sp. NPDC017991, assembly GCF_044328075.1. Lineage (NCBI taxonomy): Bacteria > Bacillati > Actinomycetota > Actinomycetes > Kitasatosporales > Streptomycetaceae > Streptomyces > Streptomyces sp. NPDC017991. The sequence goes on from NZ_JBIRGP010000004.1 coordinate 501,649, forward strand.
TCGCTCCCGGGGGAACGACCGGTACCGAGGCTCTGAACGACTCCGCGACCGCGGGCGCCGGGCACGCCTCCGGTGGACATGCTTCCGGTGGGCACGCCGCCGGTGGGCAGGCGGTCCAGCGCGCGGTGTGGACGTTCAACGGCAGCACCAGGACGCATCACGCCATGGGGCAGAACTCGGGCATGTGGTTCGACGACAACGGCCGGACCAGGACCACCGCCGAACTGCAGGTCGACTCCACCTCCCTCCAGCACGGTGACAAGTACGACGACGCCACCCGGCAACTGCACAGCAGCGGCGCCGTCGCCATCTCCAAGCGCGGGACCATCGCCGACCACAAGTACCCGCAGCGCGAGACCAGGACCCGCAAGGCGGTGGTCGAGGCCCAGCAGAAGATGACGGCCGCGCTGGCCCTGCTGAACTCGGCGGGCGGCGCCCCGAGCGGCGTGCTGCTGCAGGCACTGAGGTCCGCGTTCCCGGTGTTCCAGACGGCGACTCCCCAGCAGGTCGGTACGCTCCTGCCGCGGATCTCCGAGGTGCTGCGACGCGTTCAGGTGGGCCTGGCCTCGCAGGGCGCGCAGATCGCCCTGGTCGGGGAGGCGTCCATGTTCGACCTCTCGGCCAAGGGGGCGAACGCGTCCGGCGCGGCCGGCTGGGTCGACGCGAGCACCAAGGACTATGCCGCCCGGCTGAATCCCGACTACATGAAGAGCGAGGAGCTTCCGTCCATGGACTCGGGGCGCACCGGCGCGATCAACCTCCGGGAGGAGGGCGAGGTGGCCTGGTACGTCATCCACGAGGCCACGCACCGGTTCGCCGGAACGCTGGACTACCAGTACAGCTCGTACGACCACGAGCTGTCGGAGGACGCCGCGCAGGCGGGCCTGGCGACGGTCCTGGACCCGGCCACCGCGGCCACGCAGGACGCCGCGATGCTCGGCAGGCGGGTCGCCCGCGACCCGGACACCTACACGGGCGACAACGAGACGCAGCGTCCGAAGCGGCAGGAGAACTGGTACGCCATGGGCCGGCGCGCACTGATGAACGCCGACTCCTACGCGCACTTCGTCATGACGGCGACCGGCTCACCGATCCCCAGGAGCTGACGGCCCCGCCTGTGGGCCGTTCGGGCAACGCGGCGTGCACTCGGGTCCGCTGCCCGGCGCCCGTCGGACGGCTAGCGTCCATATGTGAGCCTTTGGACTTCTCTCGAACCCGCCTCCGCGACCGTGGACCCGGGTGGCAGTACGACGGTGCGGCTGCGTCTGCGTAACACCGGTGATGTGGTGGACGAGTACCGCTTCGAGGCGGTCGGTCCGTTGGCGCCGTGGGCGAGGGTGGAGCCGCAGGTGTTGCGGCTCTATCCGGGGACGACGGGTTCGGTGGACATCGCGTTCGCGCCGCCGCGTACGCCGGATGCGACGGCGGGTCCCAATGCGTACGCGGTGCGGATCACGCCGACCGAGCACCCCGAGGCCACCACGGTCCCCGAGGGGAACCTGACCATCACCCCGTTCACGGAGGTGCGGGCGGAGTTGGTGCCGCCGACGGTGAAGGGGCGTTTCCGGGGTCGTCCGAAGCTGGCGGTGGACAACCTGGGCAATACGAAGCTGACGGCGTCGGTGAGTGGCAGCGACAACGGTGATCAGTTGTCGTACGACATCCATCCGTCGAATGTGCAGATCGAGCCGGGGCGTGCGGCGTTCGTGAAGACGACGCTGAAGCCGCGGCAGATCATCTGGTTCGGGTCGAAGGAGTCCCGCCCGTACACCCTCGCCGTGCAGCGGTCGGGCGTCGAGCCGCTGGACGTCGAAGGCACCTACGTCCAGCGGGGATTCCTCCCGCGCTGGCTCGCCACCTTCCTCGGCATCTTCATGGCCCTCGCCATCACCTTCGTCATGCTGTGGATCGCCTACAAGCCGCAGGTACGCAGCGCCGCCACGGAGAAACTCCAGGAAGCCGGCATCAGCACCCTGGCACCCTCCCCCTCACTTACCCCCGAGGCGCCCAAGGCCCCGTCGGTCGAGCCGGTGGCCTCCGAGCCCGCCGCTCCGTCGGCGTCCGGAGACGGTGACGGTGGCGGGGGCGGCGGCGGAGGTGGGGAGAGCCCGACGCCGAAGCCGACACCGAAGAGTGTCGTCCCCGCGACCGAGATCCTCCTGCGGAACCCGACCACCAAGATGTGCGCCGACCTCCCGGGCCGTGAGAAGGGCAAGGAGCACGGCCGCGTACAGCAGGCCACCTGCACCGAGAACCCGGACGAGGACAACCAGCTCTGGAACCTGGAGGTGCGCCGGCCGAAGGGGGGTCCCGGCGGTTCCGCCCTCTTCGTGATCCGCAACGTCAAGGACCAGCTCTGCATGGACCTGCCGAACTCCGGGGCCGAGCCCGTGCAGGTGGGGGTGTACGAGTCCCCGTGCGACGGCACGTCGGCCGACAACGACCTGTGGTGGATCGACAAGCAGGAGAGCGGCGCCTACTGGATCCGCAACTTCGCCAGCAACAACGAATGCCTGGACGTGGCAGGGTTCAGCACCGGCGGCGTCGACACGAACCTGACGCTGTATCACTGCTCCAACACCGACGACCAGGAGTGGCTGGTCATCCATCCCTCCAAGGAATGAGACCCGGGGCAGCCCGTGCCGCCTGTTCGGGCATGCATCGTGCCCCGCTGCTTCCTGCCCCGGCACCGGCGCTGCGTTTAAGTTCCCAGAGTGAGCCTATGGACTTCCTTGGAGCCCGCCTCCGCGACCGTGGACCCGGGTGGCAGTACGACGGTGCGGCTGCGTCTGCGTAACACCGGTGATGTGGTGGACGAGTACCGCTTCGAGGCGGTCGGTCCGTTGGCGCCGTGGGCGAGGGTGGAGCCGCAGGTGTTGCGGTTGTATCCGGGGACGACGGGTTCGGTGGACATCGCGTTCGCGCCGCCGCGTACGCCGGATGCGACGGCGGGGCCGAATGCGTACGCGGTGCGGATCACGCCGACCGAGCATCCCGAGGCGACGACGGTTCCCGAGGGGAACCTGACCATCACGCCGTTCACTGAGGTGCGGGCGGAGTTGGTGCCGCCGACGGTGAAGGGGCGTTTCCGGGGTCGTCCGAAGCTGGCGGTGGACAACCTGGGCAACACGAAGCTGACGGCGTCGGTGAGCGGCAGCGACAACGGTGATCAGTTGTCGTACGACATCCATCCGTCGAATGTGCAGATCGAGCCTGGGCGTGCGGCGTTCGTGAAGACGACGCTGAAGCCGCGGCAGATCATCTGGTTCGGATCGAAGGAGTCCCGCCCGTACACGCTGGCCGTGCAGCGGTCGGGCGTCGAGCCGCTGGATGTGGAGGGCACCTACGTCCAGCGGGGTTTCCTGCCGCGCTGGCTCGCGACCTTCCTGGGCGTTTTCATGGCGCTCGCCATCACCTTCGTGATGCTGTGGATCGCCTACAAGCCACAGGTACGCAGCGCCGCCACGGAGAAACTCCAGGAAGCCGGCATCAGCACGCTGCCGCCCAGCAGCCCCACGGCGTCTCCTCCCATACCGACCACTCCCACCGCCGCTCCCTCGGCGCCCCCGGCCGCCGCGCCGACGCAGGCCGCGGGCGGGGCGGCGGCCGGAGCCGGGGGCGGGGGCGGTGGTTCCGAGGAGGAGAAGGAGACCAAGGCCCCGGAGCGGACCGCGGCGACCGCCGTCCAGGAACTGGCCACGGAGGAACCGGACAAGAAGCACATCTGCTACCGGGCCTTCGTGAAGGACAAGGGCTGGACGGAAGCGGTCTGTGACGGCGAGACGGCGGGCACGGTGGGCCAGGAGACGCCGCTCAAGAGCCTCAACATCGCGGTGTCGGGGACCAAGGGGACGGCGAGCGCGGCGTTCGTCCACGACCCCGAGTCGACCAACGGGCAGGGGCACTACGTCGCGCCCTGGTCGGGTGCGGCAGACGGTATCGACAACTACGTCGGCAGTACGAAGAAGGACGCGCCGAACCTGCTGGGGTTCACCGTCAACGTCGACAACGGTGGCGGGGCCGTCTGCCAGAACGCGCACATCCGTGACGGGGCCTGGCTCGGCCTCGGCTGCGACAAGCCCGGTGAGGGTGAAGGGTTCATCTTCGGCGGGACCCTGGACAACAACCTCTGGCTCGAAGCGGTCAAGTTCACCGTGTGAACCGTTTGCGGCCCCGCGCTCCTTAAGGGCAAAAGCAGGGGCGCAGCCCCGCTTTTGAGGGGCGCGGGGAACTGCGCGGCCCACCCCCACCGGACCTGGCGGAGCGGCTCGGGTAGCGGGGCGGCTACCAGTTGCCCTCTCCCGGCACCAGCCGGCCCGCCTTGCGGTACTCGCGTTCGGCGCCCTCGCGCAGATCCGCCGTCGTGACCGGGGCGCCGCGTCCGGCGGCGGCGTAGGCGGCGGTGACGACCGCGCTGCGGATCGAGCCGCCCGCCAGCTCGAAGGCGTCGGCGACCGCCGAGGGGTCGGTGCCCTCCGCGCACGGCACCGCGGCGAGGCTGTGCCGCCACAGGGCGAGGCGCTGCCCGGGGTCGGGGAACGGGAAGTCGACCACCATGTCGAGCCGCCGGGTGAACGCCTCGTCGATGTTGGCGCGCAGGTTGGTGGTGAGCAGGGCGATGCCGTCGAAGGACTCCAGGCGCTGGAGCAGGTAGGCGCTCTCCATGTTGGCGTACTTGTCGTGCGAGTCCTTGACCTCGGAGCGCTTGCCGAAGACCGCGTCCGCCTCGTCGAAGAGCAGCACCGCGTCCGTACGGTCGGCCTCGGTGAAGATCCGCTCCAGGTTCTTCTCGGTCTCGCCCACGTACTTGTCGACGATCGAGGAGAGCTGCACCACGTACAGGTCCAGGCCGAGTTCGGCGGCGACGACCTCGGCCGACAGGGTCTTGCCGGTGCCGGACTCGCCCGCGAAGAGACCGAGGACACCACGGCCCCGCCCGCCGCCCGCGCTGAGCCGCCAGTCGCCGAGCACCTGGTCGCGGTGGCGGGCGCGCAGGGCCAGTTCGTGCAACTGCACGAGGGGCTTGTCGGGCAGGACGAGGTCCTCCCAGCCCACGTCGGGCCTGATCCGCCGGGCATGCCGCTCAAGACCCGAGGCGGACTGCTGCCGTGCGGCGAGCCGCAGATGTGCGGCGGTCACCGGCGTACCGTCGAAGCCGGCGAGGCTCTGGGCGGCGTGCGCGGCCCGCAGGATGCGGTCACCGCCGAGCCGGTACGGGGCCACCGTGGCGGCCAGGTCGAAGCCGGGCTCGTGCCGCAGGGCGGCCGACCAGACGTCCACCGCGCCGGCCCGCTGCCGGGGCGCGTCGAGCACCAGCGGATCGTGCTCGCTCCACTGCGGGTCGTACGGCCGCGACCCGGTGAGCAGCACGGGCACGCCGGAGAGCACCAACGCCCGCACCAGCGAGCCGGGTTGTTCCGGCAGGGCGGACGCGACGACGGCCGCGCCGCGCAGCCGGGCCTCACGCAGGAGTTCGGGTACGCGGTCCTCGGGGCCCGTGTAGTGCAGGGCCTCGTATCCGGCGACCCGCAGGGCGGCGGCGGCACCGGCGAGCCCGTCGCCCTCGCGGTGTTCGCGCAGATAGACGGTGAGGGGCGCGCTGCCCAGCCGGGCGGCCAGCTTGGCGGTGAACGCGTCGTCGTGCGAGGGCGCGGCGGTCGCGAGCGGGTGGACGTGGCCGACGAGCGCGGGGTCCAGGGTGTCGTCGCCGAGCAGATGCGCGACGAGCCGGTCGGGTATGCGCAACGACCGGCTGAGGAAGGGCCGTTCGGGATCCTCGACGCTCAGCAGTCCGAGCGCGGTCAGGGGCGCCGAGGGGTGGAAACGGGCCCGTGCCCCGGCGAAGTGCACGGGCAGCCCGCACAGGTCGAGGGCGAGTCCGATGGTGGCCCGGCGTCTGCTGACGTCGTCGTTGAGGTACCCGTACAGCGACTCGAAGGAGCGGTCCAGGTCGGGAGCGAGGGCGATCAGCAGGATCCGCAGGTCCAGCTCGGTGAGCCCGAGCCGCGCCGCGAGCAGTTCCAGCCGGTCGGCACCGGCGCCCTCGGACACCGCCCCGTCCCCGTCCCCGTCCCCGCCGCGGTCCCGGTCGCCCGTCCCGTCCTCGAAGGCGGAGGGGTACGAGGTCGTCGCGGGCCCGAGAAGGTGGCGTACGGCCTCGTCGGAGAGGTACAGGCCACGCAGCGGGTCACCCGCCGTGGGATCTCCGGCTTGGCGCTCGTCGACCAACTCGGCGACGCGGTCGCGCAGTCGGGCCAGCCGGAGCAGGAGCGTGTCGGACGTGAGCGGGGCGTGTGCGGTCACTTCTGCCGTTCTCCGGTGTTCTGCCGGTCACGGTCACCGGTGTTCTGCCGGTCACCGGTGCTGTCGTGCTGACCGGAGCCGTCGTGCTGTCCGGTGTCCTCGCGTGTACCGGTCCCCAGGGGCGAGGACTTGAGGTGCCGTGGCCGGTGCCGGCGTTCCTCCGAACCCTCCAGCGAGCCGTCCATGCCGCGAAGGCGCACGCCCGCGCCCTCCGTGACCGGGGGACCGGCGTCGTACTCGGGGAAGGCGGGGAAGGGCGCGGTGACGACGAGGTCCAGGGACGGCTTCAGTTCGCCGCCCATCGCGGACCAGATCTCCGCCAGGGACCGGGACTCGGTGTGCAGCCCGGCCACCGTGAGCGGGATGGACAGGCCCAGCGCGCCGAGCGGGCCCGGCAGTTCGCTCGCGGGCATCAGCTCGTGGGGCAGCAGCGTCGCCAACGCCGCCGAGAGCAGCCGGTGTTCGTCCAGCGGCTGCTTGGTCCAGGCGGTGACCAGGTACGACAGCCGGAACCAGCGGGGCGGCTGACGACGGCGTACGACGATGTCGCGGTCGTCGCGCACGGCGGTGTGGCCGCGCTGGCGCCGGGACACGTCCTCACGGATGTCGTACAGGTAGGTGTTGATGGTCGGCGCGTTGCGCCGGGCCGCCCAGTCGCGGGTCGGTGCCTCGAAGGAGACGTCGATGCCGGAGCCGGCCAGCGCACCGCCCCCGAGCAGCCGCTTGAGGACCTCGTCCACCTCGTGGATCACCGTCGTGCTCCCGCCCTGCCGTGCCCTGCCGTACCGCCACCGGATGACGGCGCGGCTGTCCCGCGGCGACACCGCGACCGCTGCCGTGGACCGCTGTTGTCACCGATGACCGCTGTACCAACCGATCGTGCCTCTGAAGGCTTCGCCTCCGCAGGCACGCCGGGGACGACCGGCGGGCAGAGAGTGCTGCCCCCACGTCCGTCTCCGGCTGCCCGTTCGATCAGATGTAGCCTTCGCGGAGGGCATGTGCCACCGCATGCGCCCGGTTGCGCAGATGCAGCCGGGTGGTGAGCCCGTGCATCACGTTCTTGACGGTCCGTTCGGAGTAGGACAGCTTGCTGGCGATCTCCCCGGTGTCGAGCCCCTCGGCGACGAGTCTGAGCACATCCACCTCACGCGGGGCGAGCCCCGAGGAAGGGGCTCCGGGATGGCTGCTCGCCGTGCGGTGCAGCGAACCCACCTGGCTGATCAGCCGGCCGAGCAGATCGGCGGGCAGATCGCCGTCGCCCCGGGAGGCCGCGACGACCGCCTGCACCAGCCGGTGCGCGGTGGCCTCGTGGCGCCACACGATGGCGCCGACCCCGCACTCGATGACGTCGAGGAGTTCGGTCTCGCGGATCATGCTCACCACGAGGACGGCACGGGCGCCCTCGCTGCGCACCAGTCTGCGCAGCCGGGAGAGCGCGGTCTCGTCCAGCGTCTCGCTGATCAGCAGGGCGACGGTGTCGGGTCCGGTCTCGGTCTCCTCGCGGAGGTCGATCACCGGGTGCTGCCGCAACTGGCTGAGCGCTCCCTCCCGGGTGATCGGGTCCGAGGCGTGTACCGCCACCGGTATTCGGGACTCGGGCTCTGCCGTGCCCGGAGCCGCGGTCCCAAATGAGCTGCGCAACGGACTCCCCTATGTTCACGAGCCCGTCACCTCTGTGGCGTCCGTGACAGGCGTGCGGTCATCACACTTCTGGGGGCCGTGTGTTCGGCGCAATCGTGGAGCACCACGAGACACACCACGAGATCGGGAACCAGATCGGAAACGGCGTCGCATACATGACAGTGGGTCATCTCACGCAACGACAGCCACCCGTTCCGCCGTCCCACACAGTGGGCCGCACCACGGCCGCGAGGGAGGCAGGGATGTACGTACCACTGCTTGAGCGTCGTCAAACCCTGGAACTGGTGGCCGCCGAGGCCGCGCGCGCCCGCGCCGGAACCGGACGGCTGGTGCTGCTGCGGGGGGCCACGGGTACGGGCCGTTCCGCGCTCCTCGAAGCCGCCGCCGAGCAGGCGGAGGAGGCCGGGATGCGGGTGCTGCGGGCCCGTTGCTCGCCCGACGACACGGCGCTTCCCTTCGCGGCCGTGCGTCAACTGCTGGGTCCCCACGCGGAGTTCTCCGAGGACCGGGAGGTGCCTGACGAACGGGCCCGGGGGGCCTGGCTGTGGCGGCTGCTGCGCTCGTTCACGGCCGGGCCGCCGCTCCTGGTGACCGTGGACGACGTCCATCTCGCGGACGACGCCTCGCGGCGCTGGCTCGTCGACGCCGCCCGGCGGGTGGACCGTTTACCGGTGCTGCTGGTCGTGACCGAGCGCAGCCAGTACGACATAGACGCGCCGGTGGCCGGCCTGGCGCACACGCTCTCGCCCGCGCTGGTCCGCACCCTCACCCTCGCCCCGCTGGGCGTCGACTCCACGACCCGGCTGGTCCGTGCGGACTTCGGCACGGTCCCACAGGCGTGGGTGGAGGACTGCGTACGGGCGGGCGCGGGCAGCCCGCTGCTGTTGCGCGCCCTGCTGGACGACCTGCGCGGCACGCTGCCGGCCACCGTGCCGAGGTCGAGCGCCGCGCTGTACCCGGGCGCGTACCAGGCCGCCGTGTCGTGGTGGCTGGACAGCGCGGGCCCCGCGACGACGGAGGTGGCCCGAGCGCTCGCCGCACTGGACGACGACTTGCCCGGCCCTCGCCCCCGGACACCGTTCGAGCCACCGAACACCGAACCACCCACCGCCGCCTCCCTGGCGCCTTACTCCCCGGCGCCTTACTCCCCGGCCGGGAGCGGGGAGTACGGGGCTGCCTTCCCGGCTGGGAACGGGGAGTCCGGGGCCGGGTCGCCGGACGAGAACGGGGGGCACGGGTGCGATGCACCGCCGGAGGACCGGCGGGGGTCGGCTCGGCCGGAGGCAGGCGCCTCGGCTGGTGCCGTCGCTTTCGCTTCCGTCTCTGCCGATGCCGATGCCGAAGGCGCAGACGCAGGCGCAGGCGGGCCCGTCGCGAGTCGGCCTGGCGGCGGTGCGGGCCGCCCGGACGCGGGCGCCCCCGCCCACGGCGAACCGGCGGAGGACGGCCGAGCCCGGCCTTCGGAGGCCACCCCGCCTTCCGCCGACGGCTCCATCGGCGACGGGCCGCGCACGGACGACTGCTCGGGCGCCGGCTCCGCGCCGGGCGCCCCGGCCTCGGACGCCCCCGCCCCCGCCCGCGTCGACCCGACCCCGGACGACGCCGCCGCGCACGAGCTATCCGAGTTGCTCGGTGGGGTTACCGATGCCGATCCCGCGCGGGTGGCGGGGTGGCTCACCGCCATGGCGCGGCTGGGGTTCCTGCGGGCCGGTGCCGACGGGCGTCCCCGCTATGCGCATCCCCTGCTGCGGGACGCGGTACTGAGCGGCTGGCCCGTGGCCCGGCGGCGGGCCGCGCACCGCAGGGCCGCCGAGGTCATGCTGCGGCGCGGCGAACGCGCCGAGGTCGTGGCCGGCCAGTTGCTGCGGGCCGACGCGGTCGGCGAGCCCTGGGTCACCGGCGTCCTGCTGGACGCCTCCGCCGTCGCCGTGCACGACGGCCGCACCGCCGACGCCCTCCCCTACCTGCGCCGCGCCCTGGACGAACCGCTCCCCGACGACCACCGGCAGCGGCTCCTCACCGAACTGGGCTCCCTGGAGTACGCCACCGTCCGCTCCTCGGCCGGCATACCCCGCCTCGCCGAGGCGGTACGCCTGCCGGGCGTCCCCCAGGACCGGGTACGCGCCGCGGTGGCCCTGGGCACGGCCCTGGCCGGCCGGGGCGAGGCCCGCGCCGCCGTCGACGTACTGCGTTCGCTGGACTCGCAGCTGACGGGCCACCCCGACCTGGCCCGCACCGTGCGGATCGCCTCGGCGCTGCTCTCCGACCAGGACCACGAGATCAGGCAGGAGATCTACCGCCGGCTGCGGGAGAGCGCCGGCCACTCACCGCTCCTGGTCGGCACCGCGGGCCAGGCACTGCTCGTACGGTACGAGGCCACCGCGGGCCTGCTCTCGGCGGACGCCGCCATGGAACGCGTACGGGCCCTGCTCGCGGAGCCGGTCGAACCGCTCGCGGAGCCGTTCCTGCTGGGTACGGCCGCCGCCGTCGCCCAGTGGGCCGACGAACTCGAAGAGGCCGAACGGCTCGTCGGACGCGGCCTCGCCAGACAGCGCCCGTCCCTGCTGCACCCGATGCACCGCGCGCTGCTGAACGTCCGGGCCGACATCGCCGCCGCCCGCGGGGACTACGCGTGGCTGCTCACCGGTCCCGAGGCCCGGCCCTCGCCCGGCACCCGGCTGGGTCCCGGCAACGGCCAGGCGCACGCCGTGGTCGCGCTCGTCGAGACCGGCCGGGTGGTGGAGGCCCGTCGGCTCGCGGGCGGCTTCGACCTGCGGGAGGCGAAGGACTCCTGGGAGGTGAACCGGTTCCTGTACGCGCGCGGGGTGCTGCGGGCCGCCGGCGGGGACCCGGCGGGCGCGCTCGACGACTTCCTCGAATGCGGGCGCCGGCAGTCGGCGCGCGATGTGGTGAGCCCGGTCGTCACCCCCTGGCGGACGGCCTCGGCGGAGTGCCGACTGGCGCTCGGCCGCCCCCGGGAGGCGCTGGAACTGGCCGAGGAGGAACTGCGGCTGGCCCAGGTCTGGAACACCCCGCGGCTCGTGGGCCGTGCCCTGCGGGTGCTCGGCATGGCCACCGGCGGCCGGCGCGGCCTGGAACTCGCCGACCAGGCCGTACGCGTACTGCGCAACGCCTCCGCGGACGTGGTGATCGACACGGAACTGATCCCCGCGCTGGTCGCACAGGGACGCCAGCTCACCGCCGCCGGGGACCGGGCCCGCGCCCGCGACTGCCTGCGGGAGGCGGCCGAACGCGCCGAACGGCTGGGTGCCGTACGGCTGCGGGCCACCGCCGAGGAGGCCCTGCGCGAGGGCGGCGCCCGCCGCACCACGACGGCGCTCACCGGCTCGGGCGCGCTCACCGGCAGCGAGCGCCGGATAGCCGAGCTGGCCGCCGACGGCCGTACGAACACGGAGATCGCGAAACTGCTGCACCTCGCGCGCCGCACCGTGGAGACCCACCTGACCAGCACCTACCGGAAGCTGGGCATCCGGCGCCGGGGCGAACTGACGACCGCGCTCGGCGGCCGGCGGGGCGGCTGACGGAACTGGTCACCAGGCTGGTCACCGGACTGGTCACCGGGCGGCCGGACATCTCTTCGTGCTGCCCCGCCGGGGGCGCGGGGAACCGCGCGAAAGGCCCCCACCGGCAGACTGCCGGTGGGGGCCTTTCGACTCACCTGACTACTTGACCGGTTCGGGCTGCGGCTCGCTCTCCGCGTCGGCCGCACCCGCCGGAGGCTCCGGCAGGGTCTTGACGGAGTCGAGCAGCAACTGGGCCACGTCCACGACCTGCACGGACTCCTTGGCCTTCCCCTCGTTCTTCTTGCCGTTGACCGAGTCGGTCAGCATGACGAGGCAGAACGGGCAGGCGGTGGAGACGATGTCGGGGTTCAGGGACAGTGCCTCGTCGACGCGCTCGTTGTTGATGCGCTTGCCGATCCGCTCCTCCATCCACATCCGCGCGCCACCGGCACCGCAGCAGAAGCCGCGCTCCTTGTGGCGGTGCATCTCCTGCTGGCGCAGGCCGGGGACGGCGGACATGATCTCGCGCGGAGGCGTGTAGATCTTGTTGTGCCGGCCCAGGTAGCAGGGGTCGTGGTAGGTGATGAGGCCGTCGACCGGGGTCACCGGGACCAGCTTGCCCTCGTCGATCAGGTGCTGGAGCAGCTGGGTGTGGTGGATGACCTCGTAGTCGCCGCCGAGCTGCGGGTACTCGTTGCCGAGGGTGTTCAGGCAGTGCGGGCAGGTGGCGACGATCTTCTTCGCCGCCTTCGGCTTCCTCGACTCCGCGGTGACCTTGCCGTCGTCGTCCATCTCCTCGCCGAAGGCGGCGTTGAGGGACATGACGTTCTCCATGCCGAGTTCCTGGAACAGGGGCTCGTTGCCCAGGCGGCGGGCGGAGTCACCGGTGCACTTCTCGTCGCCGCCCATGATGGCGAACGTGACGCCCGCCATGTGCAGCAGCTCGGCGAAGGCCTTGGTGGTCTTCTTGGCCCGGTCCTCCAGGGCGCCGGCGCAGCCGACCCAGTACAGGTACTCGACCTCGGAGAGGTCCTCCAGGTCGCGGCCGACGACCGGGATCTCGAAGCCGACCTCCTTGGTCCACTCCAGGCGCTGCTTCTTGGCGAGCCCCCAGGGGTTGCCCTTCTTCTCCAGGTTCTTGAGCATCGTCCCGGCCTCGGACGGGAAGGCGCTCTCGATCATCACCTGGTAGCGGCGCATGTCGACGATGTGGTCGATGTGCTCGATGTCGACGGGGCACTGCTCGACGCAGGCGCCGCAGGTGGTGCAGGACCACAGGACGTCGGGGTCGATGACCCCGTTCTCTTCGAGGGTCCCGATGAGCGGCCGCTCGGCCTCGGCGAGGGCGGCGGCGGGAACGTCCTTGAGCTGCTCGGCGGAGGCCTTCTCGTTGCCTTCCATGTCCTTGCCGCCACCGGCGAGGAGGTAGGGGGCCTTGGCGTGCGCGTGGTCGCGCAGCGACATGATGAGGAGCTTCGGGGAGAGGGGCTTGCCGGTGTTCCAGGCGGGGCACTGCGACTGGCAGCGCCCGCACTCGGTGCAGGTGGAGAAGTCGAGCAGGCCCTTCCAGGAGAACTGCTCCACCTGGCTGACACCGAAGACGTCGTCGTCACCGGGATCGGTGAAGTCGATGGGCTTGCCGCCGGACGTCATGGGCTGGAGGCCGCCCAGGGCGGTCCCGCCGCTCGCCTCGCGCTTGAACCAGATGTTCGGGAAGGCGAGGAAGCGGTGCCAGGCGACACCCATGTTGGTGTTGAGCGAGACGACGATCATCCACACGAAGGACGTGCCGATCTTGATCGTCGCGACGAGGTAGACCAGGTTCTGCAGCGTGCTCAGGCCGAGGCCCTTGAAGGCCAGGACCAGCGGGTACGAGGCGAAGTACCCGGCCTCGTAGCCCTCGACGTGGTGGATCGCGCCCTCCAGGCCGCGCAGCACGTAGATGGCGAGGCCGATGGTGAGGATGACGTACTCGACGAAGTACGCCTGGCCGGACTTGGAGCCCGCGAAACGGGACTTGCGGCCGGCCCGCGAGGGCAGGCTCAGCAGCCGGATCGCGATGAGCACGGCGATGCCCAGGATCGTCATCACGCCGATGAACTCGATGTAGAGCTCGAACGGCAGGAACTCGCCGATGACCGGCAGTACCCAGTCGGCCTGGAAGAGCTGGCCGAAGGCCTGGACGAGGGTGGGCGGCAGTGTCAGGAAGCCGATGGCCACGAACCAGTGGGCGAAGCCGACGATGCCCCACCGGTTCATCCGGGTGTGACCGAGGAACTCCTTCACCAGCGTGACGCTGCGCTGGTAGGGGTTGTCGGTGCGGCTCCCGGCGGGGATCGGCTGGCCGAGCTTGAAGTACCGGACGAACTGGCCGATGGCGCGGGCGATGAGCGCGACGCCGACCACGGTCAGGACCAGCGACACGATGATCGCGGCGAGTTGCATTTCGGGGCTCCTCGGGCCTGCGAGGGTCATTACTGAGCGGTAGCTTACGCAGTCCTTCGAGACTACCCATTCCGCTGTCCGCACTGTAGTCAGCGGCACGGTGATCTGCGTCGCTGCCCCACACGTGGGTACACGCGCCGAAGCCGGGCTTGTCCGTCGGGTGCGGGCCGGTGGGGGCGGGCCCGCACCCCACCACGGCGGGACGTGATTCTGAGGGGCGCGAGGAACGGCGCGAACCGCCCCCGGCGGGGTGCAGCGGGTGCGTGCCCCGCAGGTCAGGGGCCAAAGTGCGCGTAAGGAAGAGATAAGAGTTGAGCCCCCACGACTCACCTCTGTTGACCACGCGGCAAGCGTCATGCACACTTGAGTCCGTTCCACTCAAGTCATTGCTGGAGGAATTGAAATGGCACGTGCGGTCGGCATCGACCTGGGCACGACTAACTCCGTCGTCAGCGTTCTGGAGGGCGGTGAGCCCACCGTCATCACCAACGCCGAGGGCGCCAGGACCACGCCGTCCGTCGTCGCCTTCGCCAAGAACGGCGAGGTGCTCGTCGGCGAGGTCGCGAAGCGCCAGGCGGTCACGAACGTGGACCGGACCATCAGGTCCGTGAAGCGTCACATGGGCACGGACTGGAAGATCGAGCTCGACGGCAAGCACTTCAACCCGCAGCAGATGAGCGCCTTCATCCTGCAGAAGCTGAAGCGCGACGCCGAGGCGTACCTGGGCGAGAAGGTGGCCGACGCGGTCATCACCGTCCCGGCGTACTTCAACGACTCCGAGCGCCAGGCGACGAAGGAGGCCGGCGAGATCGCGGGCCTGAACGTCCTGCGCATCGTGAACGAGCCGACCGCCGCGGCCCTGGCGTACGGCCTCGACAAGGACGACCAGACCATCCTCGTCTTCGACCTCGGTGGCGGCACGTTCGACGTGTCCCTCCTGGAGATCGGCGACGGCGTCGTCGAGGTGAAGGCCACGAACGGCGACAACCACCTCGGTGGTGACGACTGGGACCAGCGGGTCGTCGACTACCTGGTGAAGCAGTTCAACAGCGGCCACGGTGTGGACCTCGGCAAGGACAAGATGGCGCTCCAGCGCCTGCGCGAGGCCGCCGAGAAGGCCAAGATCGAGCTGTCCTCCTCCACGGAGACCTCGATCAACCTGCCGTACATCACCGCGTCCGCCGAGGGCCCGCTGCACCTGGACGAGAAGCTCACTCGCGCCCAGTTCCAGCAGCTCACGGCCGACCTGCTGGAGCGCTGCAAGACGCCGTTCCACAACGTCATCAAGGACGCCGGCATCCAGCTGAGCGAGATCGACCACGTCGTTCTCGTCGGTGGCTCCACCCGTATGCCCGCCGTGGCCGAGCTCGTCAAGGAGCTGACCGGCGGCCAGGACGCCAACAAGGGCGTCAACCCGGACGAGGTCGTCGCCATCGGCGCCGCCCTGCAGGCCGGTGTCCTCAAGGGTGAGGTCAAGGACGTCCTGCTCCTCGACGTGACCCCGCTGTCCCTCGGTATCGAGACCAAGGGAGGGATCATGACCAAGCTCATCGAGCGCAACACCACGATCCCGACCAAGCGGTCCGAGATCTTCACGACGGCCGAGGACAACCAGCCGTCCGTCCAGATCCAGGTCTACCAGGGCGAGCGCGAGATCGCGGCGTACAACAAGAAGCTCGGGATGTTCGAGCTGACCGGTCTGCCGCCGGCCCCGCGCGGGGTCCCGCAGATCGAGGTCGCCTTCGACATCGACGCCAACGGCATCATGCACGTGACCGCGAAGGACCTCGGCACGGGCAAGGAGCAGAAGATGACCGTCACCGGCGGCTCCTCGCTGCCGAAGGACGAGGTCGACCGCATGCGCCAGGAGGCCGAGCAGTACGCGGACGAGGACCACCGTCGCCGCGAGGCCGCCGAGGCCCGCAACCAGGGCGAGCAGCTCGTCTACCAGACGGAGAAGTTCCTCAAGGACAACGAGGACAAGGTCCCCGGCGACGTCAAGACCGAGGTCGAGACGAGCGTCGAGGAGCTGAAGGCCGCGCTCAAGGGCGAGGACACCGCCGAGATCCGTACGGCCACCGAGAAGGTCGCCGCCGTCTCCCAGAAGCTGGGCCAGGCGATGTACGCCGACGCGCAGGCTTCCCAGGGTGCCGCGGGCGCCGAGGCCCCGGGCGCCGGCCCGGACGCCGGTGCCAAGGCCGCCGACGACGACGTGGTCGACGCGGAGATCGTCGACGAGGACCGTGACCGCAAGGACGGTGCCGCGTGACGGAGGAGACCCCGGGCTTCGACGAGCAGCCCGACGTCCCCTCCGGCGCCACCCCTGAAGACGCCGAGCCGAAGGCCGCCCCCTCCTCCGCGGAGGACGGGGCGGCCCCGGCCGGGGACACGGCAGCAGCTCAGTCAGCAGCCCAGATCGCAGGCCTGACGGCCCAGCTGGACCAGGTGCGTACGGCGCTCAACGAACGTACGGCGGACGTCCAGCGGCTCCAGGCCGAGTACCAGAACTACCGCCGCCGGGTCGAGCGCGACCGGATCGCGGTCAAGGAGCTCGCCATCGCGAGCCTCCTGACCGAGCTCCTGCCCGTGCTCGACGACATCGGCCGCGCGCGGGAACACGGCGAACTGCTCGGCGGCTTCAAGTCGGTGGCCGAGTCGCTGGAGACCGTCGCGGCGAAGATGGGCCTGCAGCAGTTCGGCAAGGAGGGCGAGCCCTTCGACCCGATGATCCACGAGGCCCTGATGCACTCGTACGCGCCGGACGTCACGGAGACGACGTGCGTGGCGATTCTGCAGCCGGGGTATCGCTTCGGCGAGCGCACCATCCGCCCCGCGCGGGTGGCGGTCGCCGAGCCGCAGCCCGGCGCGCAGCCCGCCAAGGGCGACGAGACGGATGCGGGGACCGCGGCGGCCGACGACAAGGAGAGCGGTGGCCCGGACGAGGGCTGACGTGGAACAGGGCGTACGCGCGCCCCTTGGCACGGAGAACGTCGAGCGCGTACGTGACGGTGGCGTACGGAAGGAGGGGCGTCGAGGATGAGCACCAAGGACTTCATCGAGAAGGACTACTACAAGGTCCTCGGCGTCCCCAAGGACGCCACCGAGGCCGAGATCAAGAAGGCGTACCGCAAGCTCGCCCGCGAGTTCCACCCGGACGCCAACAAGGGGAACGCGCGCGCCGAGGAGCGCTTCAAGGAGATCTCCGAGGCGAACGACATCCTCGGGGACCCCAAGAAGCGCAAGGAGTACGACGAGGCCCGCACCCTCTTCGGCAACGGCGGCTTCCGTCCCGGCCCGGCCGGTTCGGGCGGCTCCTTCAACTTCGACCTGGGGGACCTCTTCGGAGGCGGCCCCCAGGGCGGAGCGGGCGGTGGCGGTCCGCAGGGCGGGGCCGGCGGCTTCGGCGGCGGCATAGGTGACGTCTTCGGAGGTCTCTTCAACCGCGGCGGCGCGGGCCCCGGTGCCCGGACGCAGCCGCGGCGCGGCCAGGACATCGACACCGAGGTCACGCTCAGCTTCACGGAGGCGGTGGACGGCGCGACCGTCCCGCTGCGGATGACCTCGCAGTCGCCCTGCAAGGCCTGTTCGGGCACCGGCGACAAGAACGGCACACCGCGCGTGTGCCCGACCTGCGTCGGCACCGGCCAGGTGGCGCGCGGCTCGGGCGGCGGGTTCTCGCTGACCGACCCGTGCCCCGACTGCAAGGGCCGCGGCCTGATCGCGGAGCACGCGTGCGCGGTCTGCAGCGGCTCGGGACGCGCCAAGTCGTCCCGGACCATGCAGGTCCGTATCCCCGCCGG
Source organism: Streptomyces sp. NPDC017991 (assembly GCF_044328075.1). NCBI lineage: Bacteria > Bacillati > Actinomycetota > Actinomycetes > Kitasatosporales > Streptomycetaceae > Streptomyces > Streptomyces sp. NPDC017991. The sequence continues at coordinate 519,362 of NZ_JBIRGP010000004.1, forward strand.
GGTGTCGGACAGCCAGCGCATCCGGCTGCGCGGCAAGGGCGCGCCGGGCGAACGGGGCGGCCCTTCGGGCGACCTGTACGTCACGGTGCACGTGGACACGCACCCGGTCTTCGGCCGCAAGGGCGACAACCTCACCGTCACCGTGCCCGTCACCTTCACGGAGGCGGCACTCGGCGGCGAGGTCCGCGTACCCACGCTCGGGGGGCCTCCGGTCACCCTGAAACTGCCGCCGGGCACGCCCAACGGCCGTACGATGCGGGCCCGCGGCAAGGGCGCGGTCCGTAAGGACGGCTCCCGCGGGGACCTCCTGGTCACCGTCGAGGTGAGTGTTCCGGCGGACCTGACGGGGAAGGCTCGTGACGCGCTTGAGGCGTATCGCGAGGCGACCGCGGAGGAGGATCCGCGGGCTGAGCTGTTCCAGGCCGCGAAGGGAGCATGAGGACATCATGGACGCACCCGGACGCCGTCGGCAGAACTCGTTCACCGGCAGGGCCTACGAGCTGACGGAAGAGACACCGGTGTACGTCATCTCGGTGGCCGCCCAGCTCTCCGGTCTGCACCCGCAGACGCTGCGTCAGTACGACCGCCTCGGCCTGGTCTCCCCGGACCGCACGGCCGGGCGCGGCCGGCGCTACTCGGCCCGCGACATCGAACTGCTGCGCACCGTCCAGCAGTTGTCGCAGGACGAGGGCATCAACCTCGCCGGCATCAAGCGCATCATCGAGCTGGAGAACCAGGTCGCCGCGCTGCAGTCCCGGGTCGCGGAACTGTCGTCGGCCCTGGAGGGCGCGGCGGCGACCATGCAGCAGCGCGAGGCCGCGGTCCACGCCTCGTACCGCCGCGACCTGGTCCCGTACCAGGAGGTCCAGCAGACGAGCGCCCTCGTCGTGTGGCGCCCGAAGCGCCCCCCGACGGACTGAGCGGTCACGCGGTCACGTCCCAAGGAACTCGGTCACGTCAAGGGCCCGGTCACGTCAAGGGGCCCGGAGGTTCATTCGAACCTCCGGGCCCCTTGTCTATGCCCCCTCCCGCCGGGCCGCCCCGGCGCCCGGCGCGGGCAACCGGGCGGTGGAGTCCGTGTACTTGAGGAGGAGGCGGGCGAATTCGAGCCGCTCGGCCTCGGGCCAGTCACGGGTGATGTAGTCGAACGCCTGCCGCTGCTGGTGGCGGAAGCGGTGGAGGAGGGCGGTGCCTTCCTCGGTGAGGTGGAGCACGGTGCGGCGGCCGTCCTGCTGCGAGGCCGCGCGGACCAGGTAGCCGTGGGAGATGCAGTCGCTCACCATGCGGCTGGCCACCGACGGGTCCACCAGCAGGTGTTCGGCGAGCCCGCCGACCGTCATCTCCGCGTCCGCCTCGGCTGCCTCGTCGACGATGTTGAGGACGAGGTTGCGCTTGAGGTCCTTGGGGCCCGACGGGGGGTCGACGGGCGCCTGCATGGTGCGCCGCCTGAGCCGGGCGAAGGCCGCGCCGACGGCGTCCAGGAGGGCCTCGCCCTGCGGCATGGAGGCATCCGTGTCAGTCACCCGCGCAGCCTATCGCATGTATCTGCACTCCACAGATGCATGTGATTATGCATGGAGTTGCCAGTTGCATTAATGTGGTGCTCGCGGTGGGGAGCACTCGGCACCAGCGGAGCGATCGGCCTGCCCGGAGGAGAGAGTCATGATCACAGCCATCATCAACGGCCGGGTGTTCGACGGCGAGCGCGTGCTGGAGGACACCACGGTCGTACTGAACGGCGCGCGGATCGCCGCGGTCGGCGGCGAGGTGCCCGCCGGTGCGGAGATCGTCGACGCCAGGGGCGGCACCCTGCTGCCCGGTCTGTTCGACGCCCATGTGCACACCTCCGACGAGGCGCTCGCGCTGGCACTGCGGTTCGGGATCACCACCGAACTGGAGATGCAGGGCATGAACACCGGGCCCGCCCGCGAGCGCGTCTCGGAGAACGACTCCCTCGCCGACGTGCGCTCGGCGGGCTTCGGCATCACCCCTCCCGGGGGCCACCCCAGCGAACTCATGCCGAAGGGTTTCAAGCCGGGCGGGCACCGCGGGCCGGGCGAGGGGGCCGCGCCGCGCGAGATGCCCGTGATGCCGTTCTCGACCACGCCCGAGGAGGCGGTCGGTTTCATCCCCCGGCTCGTCGAGGCGGGCTCGGACTACATCAAGTTCATGGTCGACGACGGGAGTGTCGAGGGCCACCCCGGTCTGCCCATGCTCGACCAGGCGACCCTGGACGCCGGGGTCGCGGAGGCCCACCGGCACGGGATGCTCACCATCGCCCACACGCTGACCGTCGACGCGACACGGATGGCGATCGAGGCCGGCATCGACGGCTTCGCCCACCTGTTCATGGACCGGCCGCACACCGACGAGATCATCGAACTCATCGCCGCCTCCGGCGCGTTCGTCGTCCCCTGTGTCGTCCTGAACGCCTCCATGATGGGCATCACGGGATCGTCCCTCACCGCGGACCCACGCGTCGGGTCACGCCTGAACGAGGCGTGGACGAACGTCCTCAACACCAGCTACGACCGCTATCCGCAGGGCAGCCTTGAGGACGTACTGGCCTCGGTCAAGGCCCTGCACGACGCCGGCGTCGACCTCCTGGCGGGCACCGACGCGGCTCCCATGCCGCTGATGTTCATGGGCGGCGTGGTCCACGGCGCGAGCGTCCACCAGGAACTCCAGTACCTCGTACGGGCCGGCCTCACCCCGGTCCAGGCCCTGCGCGCGGCGACCGCCACCCCGGCACGGCGCTTCGGCCTGGAGGACCGTGGCCGCATCGCCGAGGGCCTGCGGGCCGACCTGCTCCTCGTGGACGGCGACCCCACGACCACGATCGGCGACACCCTCAACCTGCGCGAGGTGTGGCGCCGCGGCACCCGCACGACGCTCGCGGCCTCCGCCGCATAGGGCGTGGGGTCCGCCCGCGGCTATCCCGGCCCGGATGCGCGGCCGGCCCGGGAGGCCGGTTCCGGCCGCTGCGCGACGAAGACGAACTCGCGGCCGGGGCGGTCGGGCGCGTCGCGGACGTCCCGCACGACGAACCCCTGGCCCCGCAGGTCCGCCTCGACCTCCTGCCGCTCGCGGAAACGCAGCGTCGAATCCGAGGTCAGCTCCTGCCCGTCGGCGGCGAACACATAGGTCTGCCGGAAGCTCACCAACTGCCCGCTGATCTCGGTCGTCCGGACCCAGCTCTCGACCGCGCCGACCCCCGGGATCTCCGTCACGCGGTACGAGGCATCGCGCGTCCACTCCTCCCAGGCGCGCCGCGCCGGATCCCGGGTCTCGAAGACGAGGTGCCCACCGGGTCGCAGAGCTTCGTACGCGCCCCGCAGGGTGTCCCGCCACGGCTGGTCGTCGACGATCTGCTGGGCCGCGTTCGCCGTCATGGTCGCGAGGTCGACGCGCAGGGGTGGCAGCGTGGTGGCGTCTCCGTGAAGCCAGCGCACCTGCTCGCCGCCGGGTTTGGCGCGGGCCACGTCGAGGGACGCGCGCGCCGGATCGACGCCGACGACCTCGATCCCGCGGCCGGCGAGCAGCAGCGCGAACACGCCGGTCCCGCAGCCGATGTCGAGCACGCGCCGCGCCCCGAACTCCTCCGCGACACGGACGTACGCGTCGAGGTCGCCGCGACCGGGATCGAGCGGGTCGTAGATAGCGGCGAGCCGGGGGTGGGCGAAGTTCTCGTCAGCCATTGCCTTGCGCGGGGCGGCGGGCATGGTGCAGCAGTCCGGCGAGGGCCTGCGGCTCGGTGGCGAGGATGACGTCGGGGGTGTCGCTCTCCCGGAGGCGGAGGGTTCCGTCGGGGGCGGTGGCTATGTAGAGACACTCGCCCTGTGGACCGCCGCTGAACGTGGACTTCTGCCAGTCTTCCGGCTCGGACACGTGGTGCAGCAGTGCGGCGAGGCTTTGTGGGGCGGTGGCGAGGGTCACGTCGGGGGTGTCGCTCTCGCGGAGGCGGAGGGTTCCGTCGGGGGCGGCGGCTATTTGGAGGCAGTTGCCCTGAGGGCCGCCGCTGAACGTTGACTTCTGCCAGTGCAGCTCGGACATGTGGGCCCCCTCCGGCTCCATCAGTCGTTGGTCTGCGCGGGGCCGCGGGCGTGGTGCAGCAGTGCTGCGAGGCCCTGCCGGGCGGGGGCGAGGATGACGTCGGGGGTGTCGCTCTCCCGGAGGCGGAGGGTTCCGTCGGGGGCGTTGGCTATGTAGAGGCATTCGCCTTCCGGGCCGCCGCTGAACGTCGACTTCTGCCAGTTCAGTTCCGGCATTGAGGCCTCCCTAGAAGGTGTAGAGAACGTGCTGGATGAGAGCCAGCGAGTCCTTTACGGAGTGTGCATCGGGGGCCAACGATACGTCGATAGGGGGCAGGGCATTCTCGGCGAGATGGCGGAACAGCTTCTCGTACCGCTCCAGGCTTGCCCTGTCCGCCAAGTACTGGAGGCCAACGGGCTTTTCGAGGACGACGGTGCCCAACTGCGGCAGTCCTGGGACGACGTGGACAAAGTTGCCGCTGAGGGCGGCGTACGCCGGGGCGCTGAACGGATAGATCTGGATGGTGACATGAGGGAGGCCCGCTAGTTCGACGAGGTGTAGCAGTTGCTCTCGGGCCACTCTTGGTCCGCCGAACTGCATGTGCAGGGCTGACTCGTGGATCACCGCGTGCACCGAGGGAGGAGTTTCGCGGGTGAGCACCTGCTGTCGCTCCATACGGAACTCCACGGCATCTTCCTTGCGTTCAAAGCCCAATCCAGGGCTGGCGAAGATGGCTCGGGTGTACTCGGCCGTCTGGAGGAGCCCCGGGATGAACAGTGACTGGTGCATCCGCAGTGCGGTGCAATCGGACTCCAGCTCCGCCGTGTTGAGCGCGTCCAGGCCGCGCCGCTTCTTGTGTGCGCTCCACCATCCTTTTCCTGCCGCCTCAGACATGGACACCAGTTCGTCAATGTAGGGCTTGTCTGTGCAACCGTAAGTACGGCAGAGGTTCAGCAGTCGCTCGGTGAGGATCGATGTGCGCCCCAACTCGATGTGGCTCAACTGAGCCCGGCTCATCCCGATGCTCTCAGCCCCCTCACCAGCACTCAATCCAGCTTGTTCGCGCAGGTGTTTGAGTTCAAAACCGAGTCGTCGCTGACGTTCGCTGATGGTGGTGCGCAGTCCCACGGATCACTCCTTGATGGCTCGCTTAAAGTCTGCCCTGCTCAAGGAGGTCGGTCCACCGAATCAGGCAAAGGGTTGAGATTTACATCCCCATTCCGCTACTTTAAGTGTGGTTTAGGTAACGCACCGAAATCGGCCAACTCCCCCTGCCCACAAGCCGACAGAGCACCCGCCCCTCCATCCGGGAGCGCGCGGGCATCGCCATCGCTGGGCCCGTACCACGATTGGAGCCCACGCCCATGGATCCCGCCCGCATCGCCGCCCACCGCCCCACCCAACTCGCCCACGACTACAGCCTCTTCGCGTCCGCCGACGCCACCGCGCCCCGCGTCTGCCGGGACTTCGTGCGGGCCGTGCTGTACACGCACGGGCACGAAGCCCTCGTCATGCCCGCCGCGCTGTGTACCTCGGAGCTGGTCACCAACGTCCACCTGCACACCAAGGGCGCCGCCATACTCCGAGTCCGGCTGACCTCGGCCCGCCTCCACGTGAGCGTCTTCGACGAGAGTCCCGACCCACCTGTCGTCGCGCACCCCGCCGCAGGGGCCGTCGCCGGCTGGGGGCGGGGGCTCGCCCTGGTCGCGGAGGTGGCGGACACGTGGGGCGTCGCCGACGCGAGGACCGGGCGGTACGCGAAAGGCGTGTGGTTCGAGCTGCGGCCGACGGTGTGAGCGCCGGGGCGGCGAAAATGTTGGTGTGCGGGGCCGACGGAACCGGGTAACGTCTTTGGCATGTTCTTCCAGACGCCGATTTACGAGTGAGAGCGTGACGGGCCCCCGGCTGACGTCCTTCGATGTCGCCGCCCGTCCCCCACCGACGAATCCGTAGATCACTCCACATCAGCACCGGGAGAACCCGTGACCGTGAGCAAGAACATCAACAACCCCGTGGGCCAGGGCGGCGGCCAGCGCAAGAAGCAGTCCCGCGCCGAACGGCAGAACAACGGCCCGTACCGCAACGCCGACCGCCAGGGCGCGGCCGACCAGAAGGCGGAGCTGGTGCGCAAGATGCGCGAGAAGGCAGCCGAGGCCGAGGCCGCCCGGCAGACGGACGACGACAGCGCCAAGAGCTGACACACCCCGGACAGCAGGGCCCGGACCGCGACGCGCGGTCCGGGCCCTGCTGTCGTGTCGGAGCCGTGGCGGAGCCCGTTGCCGGTCGCGCTCGGCCCTCGACCGGCAACCCGCGTCCGACCCACCACCCGGTGAGTCGTTTCTGCCTCGCCGGTTTGGGTGAATCGACGGCGTTTTCGCAGGTGAACCGGCATTTGCGAGACACTTGTGATCATGACCGAGACCAGGACCGAGCCTCCCTGCCCGCCCGAGAAAGGGCCCGGCCTCGACGAGGTCCTGTGGCAGGCATGGGAGGCCATGGACCTCCCGGAGGGCTACCGGGCCGAGATCATCGAAGGAGCCGTCGAAGTGTCATCCACTGGCCGCTACGCGCACAGCCAGACCGTCTTCCTCCTCAGGGAGGCGCTGGGGGGCTTTCTGAAGGGCGGGGACTTCGCCGCCAGGAACGACACGAACGTCGTTCACGCGGGCTGCGTATGGGTGCCCGACCTGTTCGTCGCGGCCAGGGACACGGAGCGGTACGTCACCGCCGACGGCGTGGGCATCACCGCGGCGGCCGTCCGGCTGGTCGCGGGGGTGATCTCCCCGGACGGACGCCGCCAGGAGCGCGACCGCGTCAAGAAGCGCCGCGAGTACGCCCGCGCCGCCATCCCGGTGTACGTCGTCATCGACGACCACGACGACCAGGGCACCGTGACCGTCCTCACCGAGCCCCGCCCCGACAGGGCCGACTGGGTGGGCGTCCACCGCGTGCCCTTCGGCACGGACGTCACCATCCCCGAGGGCCCCGCCAAGGGCTTCGTCATCACGGAAGCGATCACAGGACCTCCACGGGCCAAGAAGTAACCGGCCAGGGAGGGGCCGCCCAGGGAGCAGCCGGACAGACGCTGCTAGCGGCCCATCGTCTGCCACACCGTGAGCGCCAGGGCCAGGCACGACGTGGCCGCGGCCAGTGACGGCAGCGGCCAGCGTGCGCGTTCCAGGGCCTCGATACGGGTCTCGTGCTCGTCGAGGGCCTTGTCGGTCTGGTCGACGCGCTGGAGGAGGAGCGCGAGGTCGCCCCGGGTGGTGGCGAAGCCGACGTCGACCGAACGACGCAGGCGCTCCAGTTCCAGGACGACCTCCTCGGTCTCGGTCGTCGTCATCGGGTACCTCCCGTGTTCGTCGTCCGTCAGGTGGTAGGTGGTAGGTGGTACGCGTCGCGCGTCAGGTGTTCGGCACGCGCAGTTTGTCCCAGCTGATCCGGCCCGGGATGCCGTCCGCCGCCAGGCCCACGTAACCGAGGGCGCGCTGCCAGGCCGCGTACGACAGGACGTCGGCCTGGGTCCAGACGGGGCCGGGGCCGGACGCGTACCGTCCGCAGCCCTCGGCCACCAGCCGCTTGCCGACCGCCGTGATCAGCGCACTGCGGCGGCCCGGCACGAAGAACGCGGCGCCCGGGAAAGGGGCGTGAAGAGGTGCGGGGGCCGGCTTGCCGCTCAGCAGGGCCTCGACCCGTGCGCGTAGCACCGCCATCGGGAACGACGGGTCGATCTTCCGCCGGGTCCACTCCTTGTGGGCGACCACGCTCTTCGCCGACCAGCCGTGGGCCCGGCAGATCGCCGCCGACAGCCGTTCCACCGTGCGGAGTTGAGCCGCCGGGTACGGGTCCCGGCCGTTGCCCAGGTTCTCGATCTCGAAGCCGTAGAAGCGGGCGTTGCCGTCCACGGCGTCCGGTCCGGGGGCGGGGAGGGGGGACTTCTCGGCCCGTACGGCGTCCAGGACCGCGGCGGAGCCCGCGCCGGCGTGGTTCGTCCTGCCGTATCCGAGGAGGTGCGGTGTGCCGTCCTTCGCGATCAGGCCGACGCACAGCGGGCCCGGCAGCGCCGCGGTGCCGTCGCGGCACAGGCGGAGGCTGTCGGTGCCCGCGGTGTGGTGCAGCATCACGCCGTGCACCGGGCCCCAGGCGCCCTTGTGATCGCGGTTGTGCGTACGCCAGCCGGTGTGTTCCGAAAGGGCGAGGCCCTCGCCGCGCAGCGCGCGGACGAAGGCCTCGGCGGTGAGGGGTGTGGCCATGACTGTCCTCAGTTGTCGGTCGTCGGTCGTCGGTCGTCGGTTGTCAGTTGACGGGCGTGACGGTGACGAAGCGGTACATGAACGTGGCCGTTCCGGTGGTGCAGCGGTAGGCGGCGGTCGCCGTGTACGCGCTGTTCGGGGTCAGGCCGGTGACGAGGTACTGGGTGCTCCCGGAGATCTGACCCGTGCCGGTGGAGATCGCCGAACGGCCGTCGGCGGCGGCCAGCACGACCGTCGAGCCCGAACTGGCGCGGACGTTCGCCGACATGAGGCAGGTGCCGGCCGCGGCGCTGTTGCTGATGCGCGCGCCCAGCGACACGAGCACGGAACCGGACGCCGGCGCCGTGAAGGTCGCGACCGTCGGATCGCCGGTGGAGCCGGTGAGCGCCTCCACGAAGGCGGTCGAGGCGGTCGTGCCGGCCGTCGCGTTCGCCTTGTGCACCGGCGACGGGGCGAGCTGGGCCCAGGCGCTGCCGGTGTAGTACCAGTACTGCTTCGGTGTGCCGAGCCAGCAGAGCATGCCCGCCACGGGGGCGGTCACCTTGCTGTCCCGGGCGGCGCTGTCGGCGAATCGCAGCACCGTACGGCCGTCCACGGCCTCGGCGAGCGACTGGATGTGCACGGGAATGTTCGCCGCGTCGGCCGGCTGCGGATACGGGAGACTGCCGAGCGGAGTGAGCAGGGCCATGACGGGCTCCTCCTGAAGCGGGTGACGGGTGACGGGTGACGGGTGATGGGTGATGGGTGAGGGATGCGGTGAGGGCTGGGCTGTCAGGTGCCGAGGGGTGGCGGGAGCGTGTCGGCGGGCGTGCCGCCGTCGCCGTCACGTGTCGTCGGGCTGTCGATCGGCACGGGATGCGCCACGCTGCCGTCGGGCTCCGGCGCCTCCGCCTCCGACGGCCCCGATTCCAGCGGTCCCGGCCCCAAGAGCTGTGCATGCACGGGCAGTTCGGTCATGCCGCGCCTCCCGTTCCCCTGAGCAGCTCCCGATAGGTGACCCCGCTGTCGGTCAGGACAGCCAGCGTCGCGTTCTGCGCCTCGATCAGGGAGTACGTACGGGTCGTGCCGTACTCCGGATCGACCGGCGGGTCCGGGGCGAGCCCGGTGTCGGACGGCACACCGTTGTAGGAGGTGCCGCGCAGGGTCAGGGTCTGCTGCGGGGCCGCGCCCGACGCGCAGGTCGTGCGGATGCCGACGACCCAGGCGAGCGTGTCGAGCGCGGCCCCGCTGGTGTCCACCACCCGTACGACATCGCCGAGTTGGATACGGGGATCGTGCAGCACCTCCACGTCCCCGAGCACCGGCACCGGATAGCGGCCGGCGTTGAGCATGGCGTACGACAGGTCGGAGGCGACCTGCCGCTGCTGCACCCAGTCGGTGGCGGGCGCCTGGTAGACCTGCTTGCCGTAGTGCGCCTGGCTCGTGGTGTTGTACCAGGCGTACGTGCGCTGCCGCGGATCACCCGTGCGCTTCTGCGGCACGATCTGCACCGACGGCTTGCCGTCCTTGGTGACCGTCCAGACGCTCGCCGTCCCGTGGTTGGTGAAGCGGACGATGTAGTTCGGGCCGTCGCGCCGGGAACCGACCGTCACACCGCCCTTGACCGAGGTGCCGCCGGTCGCCGCGCTGCCGAAGCGCACCCGGTGCCCCGTCATGGGCGCGATGTCGTCCTCGATCTGGGGCGGTCCGATGTCGAGTTCGTCCTCCGCGATGGCGTAGGCGACCTCGACCGAGGCGCCCGGCTGGATCTCCCGTACGACGGTGTCGGTGACCGTGTCGCTGAAGGTGTGGCTGACGCCCGTCCAGTCCTGGTAGGTCTGCTCGCAGTAGTTGCGGCAGGCGTCGATCTCCTCGGAGACGGTGAGCGCGGCGATGTCACGGCGGGTCGTGACCGTGAGGTCGGGGCGCTCCGGCGCCGACTGGAACCGGGCCGGGCCGCGCCAGCGGAAGACGCCCTGTTCGTCGAACTCGGCGGTCGAAAGGGTGGCGCGGGCGATCTCGGTGATGGCGTCCCACTGGGAGCCGGCGACCTTGGGCAGGTCGAACAGCGGCACGGTCGCGTCGTCGAGCACCGCGCCCTTCGCCCAGCGTCCCTTCTGCTCCCACTCGTCGGCGGTGTACGAGTCGCCGTCCGGCCAGGAACGGTCGGTGACCTGGAGGCATTCGACGGCCACGTCCGTCTTGAGATCGACCTGGGACAGCTCGGAGGGCGGCTGGAGCGCCGCCGCCTGCGTGAAGGTGTAGGGCGCGGTCGGCAGGTACTCCCCGTCGGGTGCGGTGAGCCGCGGATACACGGTCGCCGGAGTGCTCACGCCGCCGACGGCTCCCGCCCGGGTGTCCACCGTGAAGCCGAGGTGCCACACGCCCTTGAGGGAGGCGAGTTCGGGGAACGTCCAGCTCGCGACCGTGCCCCCGCCGCCGACCGTGCCCGAGGTGATCTTCACGACGCCGGTCGCGAAGTAGACGTTCATCGCGTAGTTCCCGAAGGCTCCCGCGCTGCGGTCGAGGATCAGCTTGAGTTCCAGCTCGCTGCCCACCGCGAGGGCGGTGTTGACGTGCAGCTCCGCCTGGAACACCTTCCCGGCCACGACGAAACGGGACCGCGGCATCCAGGACACCTCAAGCCCGGCCGCCTTCGGCATCAGCGCCGTTTCGAACGGGGCCCCGTCCCGGATCCAGGAGTACGCCGCCGGGGCCGGCAGTGTCTCGGGCTGTCCGTACGAGGAGTTGAAGCCGCCGTGCAGGGAGGTGTAGAGCACGGTGAACGGCTTGGCGGGGTCGTCCGCCACGGCCGGCGCCCGGGGCGGCGGGCAGCTGTGGATACCGCCCTGGCGCAGGAGTTCGTCCACGCACCAGGTCGCGGTCGCCACCGGCCGCCCGTACCGCAGACCGTGGTACGGGCGTGGCAGTTGCGCGGGTCCGCGCAGCCGCTCCGCGCCGTCCAGTGCCTGCACGGTGACGGTGTCGCTGCCGGACGCGGCCGACCGGGACCGTACCGTGCCCCGGAAGGCGGGCACGGTACGGCCGCCCGCCCCCGCCCTGTGGACGACGGACTGGCCGGGGCGTACGACGTCGCCGGTGCCGCGGCCCGCCCAGGCCGAGTACAGCAGGGGCGCGGGCGCGCCGATACCGCCGAGGAGCAGTTCCAGCTGGGCCGAGGCGCTTCCGGAGAAGGCGCGCAGGGCCTCGGGCAGGTCGGTGCTGTAGGCCCGTTCCACCTTCCAGGACTGGATCTGGCCGCCCAGCTCACGGCCGCCGAGCCGGGTGGCGTGGGCCGGGGAGCGGGCCGGGGCGGCGAGGGCGGCGCCGAGCAGGTCGTCGGAGTTCTGCACCTTCTACACCTCCACCAGGTCGATGCTGATGTTCCGGTACGGCAGCCGGGCCGCCGGGACGTCCGTGTACGCGGTCACGGTCATCGCCGGGCAGCCGTCGCCGAGCGCGTACGCGACGGGGTCCGCGTCGATGGTCAGGCAGGCGCCCGCCAGTCCGGCGAGCACGGCCTCACCGGGGCCGCCGACCGGGGTGACGAACGCGGCCTCGGCGGGAGCGGTGCCGGTGACGACGCCCGCACCGGTCACGGCCGTGGTGGCGAGATAGCTCTCGTCGGCGCGCTTCCAGTCCAGCTGGGCCGTCGCGAGCGCCGGATTCCAGTCGGGCGGCACCCGCCAGGACACCCGCATCCCGGGGGCCACCGGCCAGCCGGTCCAGGTGCCGTGCTTCCAGCCGACCCGGGTGGTCTCCCCGAAGTCCCCGATGACGGTGTCACCGGTGTACGGGAGCACGCCGAGCGAGCCGGTCACGGTGAACCAGTGGTCGGTGCCGCCGGGTTCGGCGCTCTGGGCGGCGGCCTGGTACGGCCCGAGCAGATTGACGGAGGCCGGGTCGACGACGGCGAGCGCTCCGTACGACGGCTTCGGGCTGCCGAGCAGACCGGGCCCTTCGACCCGGCGGGCGAGCCGGGTGAGGTGCTGGGCGTCACCCGGTTCGAGCCAGTCCCAGGAGAACTTGAGCCGGCGGATCGTACGGGGCGGTGCGACGGTGGTGATCCGTCCTTCGAGGGACTTGAACTCGGTGACGTTCAACTCGGCGGTACGGTCCCAGCTCTTGGCGGCCTGGTCGATCTCCCGCAGCAGACCGGGCTTGCCGATCCACAGGTTCCTGGCCATGTCCTTGCCTCACCTCCGGGCGAGTTTGCGCTGTCCCAGCTGGACGGCGCGCGCGATGGTCTGGGAGTCCACGTCGATCTGGACGGGCCGGTCGGCGAGCGCCTCCACGGCCGCCGCGAGCCGGCGCATACCGCCGCCGGAGCCGAGCATCCGCTCCAGCTTGGAGAGCGGGATGACGGCCTCGTGCTCGCCTGCCTCACCGAGGAGGGCGAGCGTGCCGCCGGTACGGGCCCGGACGACACCGCCCTTCGCGAGCTGCGGCACCGGGATGGGCGGCAGGTTGAAGGCGAAGCCCCGGCCGCCGATGCCGGGCACCCAGTCCGGGACCTTGAACTTGACCCGGTTGAGGGCGCCGATCAGGACGTTGAGGCCGCGGATGAGCATGCGGCTGGGCGTCAGGAAGCCGTTCACGACGCCCTTGAAGAGCGGCCCGAGCATCTTCGCCGCCGACTGCGAGGCGCTCTTGATGTGCGTCCAGGCGGCGGTGAGTCCCTTGCGGACCAGGGCGGCGACCTTGTCCATGTTGACGAACTGGGCGATGAGCGGGGCGACCAGGGTCATCACCAGCCCGAACGGGTTGGACGCCATGGCGAGGTTGAGGCCCTTCTGCGCGGTGGACGCGCCCTTGAGCCCCTTCCCCAGACTCCCCATGGACTTCCCGCCCTTGTCGGCGTTCTTGCCGGCCCTCCCCACGGACTTCTCGACGGCGTCGGACTGCTGCCTGACGTCCTTGAGGGCGTTCTTGGCCTTGTCGGCGGAGGACTTGAGCTTGTCGAGGGAGGCCTTGAACTTGTCGGTGGCGCCCTTGGACCTGGTGAGGGAGCCGTCGGCGCCCTTGGCCGCGGAGCCGGCCTTCGTGAGGCCGCCGCCGCTCTGGGAGGCGGCGGTCCGCAGCCGGCCCAGCGAGGTGTTGAGCTTGTCGGAACCGCCACGGATCCTGTCCAGCGAGGGGTTGGCGCCGCTGGTCGCGGTCCGCAACTGCCGTACGGAGGCCGATGCCTGGGAGGCCGCGCCGCGAAAACGTGCGAGCGCTCCGGCGGCGGTGGTGGAATTGCGCGCGAGTGACATGGGAACTCCCCGGTTCAGGCGATCTCACGCGACGCGTTACGTACGTCCTTGGCGAGATCGTTCAGTGCGCGGGACAGGACGATGGAGGAACTGCGCAGCGCTGTGACACGGTTCACGTCGATACTGGTGACGGGGACTCTCGGAGCAGGCGCCGGAACGTCTTCTTCCTGGCGTCCCCGGGGGCGCGGAAGTGCCTTCCCGGGAACGCGTTGGAGCCTTACCGTGTTCAACGCCTTTTCGGCTGCCACCTCTTTGTCGATGAAATTACCGATGACGATGCCGGCCACGACCGCGCCGAGGGTGGACCATGCCGCCAGAGAACTCATCTTGAAATCTTGTACGGTCTTGACCAGTTCATCCAGGCCGAATCCTATGGACTTGGCCCAGTTCTCCAGCTGTGAAGGCTCGTCCTTCGGTTCCGGTTTCGGCTTGTCCTTCGAGGCCGATTCAAGCTTTTTCTTTATTTCGGTGACCTGTGCGTAGACGTCGTCGACCGAATGTTGAGTCATGGGGCACCTTCTCTCTTTCGCCCTGGGTGTTCATGACGTCTTGACGTAGACATGTCGACGGCACAACAATGGGCCGGTTCATTCAACTGGGGGGTTCACATGTACGGACCTGCGATACCGGTCGCCATGCTGACGAGTCTGGTGTTCTGGTTCTCCGTCACGGCTTTTCGGCGGGGTCGAGCGTTACGGAAACGCGGAATTCGCACCACCGCGACATGCATAGGGGAGCAGAAAGGGCGGGACGGGATAATGCATCTTGAAGTGCAGTTCGGTACGAGACCCGGTAAATTCATGAAAACAACCGTGGGGCCCTACCGGAATCCGCCCGTCTCCGTGGGGGGTGACATCGAGGTGATCTTCGATCCGCAGGACCTGTCCAATGTCGTGACCCCCAGTGAAATGATGAGCGGTAGGGTTTCCTTGCTCGCGTCGATCATTTCCGGCCTGGTGCTCGTCCTCTCCCTCCTCATGCTCTTCTTCGGCACCTAGCCGGAATCACGACGAGACCTCGGAAGATTCAGTGAGATTCATAGAGCTTCAGGGGGATCGAGGGCGATCAGAGGAAGAAGCGGGTCAGTTCCTCCGCTGTCGGCGCTCCTGTCGGCGCTCCTGTCCGTGCTCCTGTCCGTGCTCCTGTTCGTTCCGCCGGCTCGGCGTCCGGGCCGTTTTTCGGCTGGTCGCCCGGCCGCGGTACCGCCTCGGGGAACTCCAGCGGCTCGCTGTCCTCGTCCCGGTTGACCGTCGCGAACATCCAGTTCGCCTCCGCGAGCTGGTCGACGACCGAGGCGAGCAGGTAGTCGGTGACCGACCAGTCCGCCGCCTCGCCGTGCAGTTCGCGGGCGGTCGCGCTGTCCCGCGGAAGGTGCTGGACCAGCACGGAGAGCCGCCGCGACGACAGCCGGCCCCGGTGCCAGTCCAGCAGGTCGACCCCGTAGTGACGGAGCAGGTCCGCCTCCAGGGCCTCGGCGTGCTCCTCGACGAGCACGCCGAGGCTCAGTCTTCCCCCAGGCCCAGCCCCGTCTCCTTGCCGTAGGCCTCCAGGATCGCGGCGATGTCCTGCAGGGTGACGTCGTGCCGCTCGAACCGGGTGAACTGTGCCTCGCCCAGCAGGAGTCGGAGCAGGCCGTCCACGTCGTTGTCGTCGAGGTCGCGGAGCGTGCGGGCCGTTGTGCGGGTGAGCTCGGTCGGCAGCTCGAAGCTGTCGTCGTCGAGCTCGAAGGTCCAGGTTTGTCCGAGCGCTTCCAGGCGCTGCGCGCGGGCCGCGTTGACGTTGAATCCGGCCATCTGTGAACTCCCTTGTGGGTACGGGGGATACGGGTGCCGTGGTGTGTCCGGTGCGGGTGCGTTGTGGCTGGCCGCGCAGTTCCCCGCGCCCCTGAAGGGCGGGGCGCGGGGAACTGCGCGGCCGGCCCCCACCGGCCCGCGGCCGACATGCGACCGCGGGCCGGTGAATGAGCCGGGCTGTCGAGGAAGGCGGATCAGAGCGCGGCGTACGCCTTGTCCTTCATGATCCACTTGGCCAGCTCACGGTTCGCGCTCTCCGCCTCAAGCGCGGTGAACGTGACCCCGAGCTTCACGGACCCGGTCCGCGTGAAGCCCATCTCCTCGGTCTCGGTGACCTGCCCGCGCGGCAGGATGAACCGGTACACGGCGTCCGTACCGTCCGTGAACTCGATGCCCAGCGCCCGCTCGTCCTTGGCCGGTGTGCTCGGGATCAGGAACTCGTACGTGTCCGCCACCGCCGTGCCGCCCACCGAGGTCTGCGTGATGCCGGTGGCCGGGATGCCCATGAAGAAGGAGAGCGTGCTCTTGTTCATCTGGAGCAGCTGGAACTTCACGGTCAGATCGCGGTCGGAGTAGATGAACCGGCCCGGGCTCGCCGACTGCCAGGTGTCGACCGGGTCGATCTTGTCCTTCTTGTTGAGCTTGATGCCGTCGGCGGAGGTGTAGCCCAGCTCCACCCAGCCGGTCGGCCAGACGTCGTCGGACTTGACCGGCGCGGTGGTGCCGGCGGGGGCCACCAGGACCCGGCCGGTACCGGCGACACGGATTTCCTTGCCGTTGTTCGTTGCCATGCGAACGCCTCTCTCAGGTACGGATGGAGTACAGGTACGGATGGGGTACAGGTACCGCTGGGGTGGGACGCGGGGTTCAGCCCAGCCGCAGCAGCAGCCGGATCGTGGAGCGGTAGCGGTTCGCCGCCGACCGCGTGTAGTCGGGCAGCCAGCGCGGTCCGTCGGCCTCGGTGACATCGACGACGGCCGCGGAGCCGTACACCGTGTCGGCCAGCTCCAGGACACAGGCACGGGCGGACAGCGCCACGGTGTGCGCCGTGGGCTTGTCCGGGCCGTACGCCTCCAGGTCGAGCAGCGGCTGGTCGAGATGCTGGTCGTCGACCCAGGCGCCGCCCATGTGGGAGACGAGGACGACCTTCTGGGTGCCGTCGAACCCGGCCGGCGGGCGGCTGTCGACGGTGACGCCGGTCAGCTCGGCCCGGTTCTTGAGGAAGTCGACGACCAGTCGCTCGGCGTCGGGAAAGGTCAGGATGGCCACATGGACGCTCCCTTCGGGAGATGAGGTTTCCCGGGGTGCCCTGAGTTTCCGGGCAACACAAAGCGGCAGGTCCGCCGCCCGTTCGCCGGGCGCAGCTCTGCCGCTGCATCCAATGTGACACCGGTCGGGCAAACGTGCAACCGGCTTATGCCGGAGGGGTATTCGGGCCGTACGCGGGAGGGGCCCCACCGCGTGGTGCGGTGGGGCCCCTCCCGCGTACGGCGGGATCAGTGGTCGTGCGGATCGCGGTTCAGCGGTCGTGGCGCCGGGCGCGGTACGTCGTCCGCTCGGCCGCGAAGACGTCCTCCAGGCGGAAGAGGCGTCGCCGTCCCTGGCTGCCCGCGGACCGCAGATGGCCGCGCTGCACCCACTTGCGGATGGTCGCGGTCGTGACGCCCGCCTCGTCGGCGGCCAGCTCAGTGGTGATCAAAGGGGGAGCGTCGTTCACGAGGGCTCGGCCTCCAGCACCCGCCGGCACGCGGGATTGACGCACCTGATCTCGGCCCGTTCCGGGAGCGCCCGCAGGGACACGCAGTCGCACGCGGGGCAGCGGCCGGGCAGCCGTACGAGCTGTTCCGGATCGCCGAGCGCGCGGGCGCAGCGGGCGGCCATCCGCCGCGTCTCGTCCTCGACGTGCGGAGCGAGCAGCGGGTCGGCGGCGATGCGGTCCAGCAGCCCGGCGATCCGGCGCAGCCGTACCGGTACGGACGCCGGAGGCACCGGCCGCAGCCCGAGCCGTTCCCGTACGGCCTCCTCCAGTTCCACGACCCCGTCGGTGATGTCCCGTACGGCGTCGGAGACATACAGGCGCACCGGAGCGGTCGTACCGCCGACGGGTGCGCCGCCACGCCGTTCCCGCAGTGCGCCGCGGCCCGTGGGGGACAACTCGTCGACGAGGTCCGGCCACCGGCGGACCAGCGAGGCGATCCACACGGCTCCGCCCTGGTTCTCGCTCATCGGGTGACCTCGCGTCCGTTGCGCCACAGGCGGCCACCGCTGACCCCGTCGAACCAGGTGTGCGAGGGGTCGACGACGGCCTCACACCGCTTGCGGATCGGGCACCGGCCGCAGGCCCGTAAGACGGGCTCCGCCTCGGCAGGGACCCGGGTGAACACCGAGTGCTCGGACAGGTGGGCGCAGGCGGCCTCTCTGCGCCAGTCCAGTTCCGCGTGCGGTGCGGGGGGAAACGTGGGAGGACGACGGGCGGCGGTGGTGGATGTGGTGGCGGTCACGGACGGCTGGTCGGTCACGTGCAACCCCTCCCCATGTATGGGAACATGTGTTCGACAGTTGCGGGCGAGCGGTCAGAGTCGCATGTTGCGAGCGCGTACGCAAGTGATTACGTTCCGTGAAGGGTGGTGCGGTGACGGCCTGTCAATCCCGTTTTCGCTGCACAGAGTTACCGAAGTCGCCGAATCTCCACAGTTACGTGCGAGCGCGCACACAAATTGGCGCGTGTGCGATCGGTACGCTGCCCCGGCGACGAGGGGAGAGCGGACACATGGCTTCGAGCGCACGGGCCGGGGCCCGTACGGATCAGACGTACCGGGCCGCGGGGCTGCGGGAGTTCGCCGGCTGGATCGAGGAACTGCTGCGCGCCCGGGGCTACGACATCGACAGCCCGCGCGGCGGCGGCCGTTCGAAACTGGCCGACGACGCCGGGGTGCACCGGGCCGCCGTGAGCAGGCTGCTCCAGCGGCAGTCCATGCCCGACCTGGAGACGATGCGGCGCATCGCGGCCGTACTCGGCGTACCCCTGCGGGAGATGCTCATCCGCTCGGGGCGGCTGACCGAGGACGATCTGCCGCTGACCGGCACGGGCCGCCCCGCGGACGGGGAGGAGCACCCGTGGCTCAGCCCCGAGGAGGCCGCCTGCCGGATGGGTGTACCGCCCGAACTGCGGGAGCTGTTCGCCAGGGTGGCCCGGCAGTTCCTGCCGGAGGGTGCTTGACGGCGGAGGGAACGGAGCGCGGCATGGGTGAACCGGGAGGCGGCCGTGGGGCCGAGGCCGAGAGCGTCGCCGACGTCGTGGAGACCGTGGGCGAACTGCTCGGCGTCCTGGCCGAGAAGGTGCGGGTCGCGGGCCCGGACGGCGTCCGCGTACTCACCGAGGAGGAGCTGCAGCGGCATCAGCTGAGCTGGTTCCGCGCGGGCTGGGAGGAGCACGCCCGGGCGTCCGGACAGGAGCACCTGGTGGGCCCGGACCGGCCACCGGCCCGCCTCCTCCCCTTCCCCGAACGTCCGCGGGGCCACGAACACCCCTCGGACGACGGCGGCTGAGAGCGGCTGCGGTGAGCCGGGCTCCGGAGGCACGAACCGGAACATGTCCGCCGGAGGGTGAGCACTCGCGGATTCGCGTTCATCCGCGAGTGCTCGGATTCCGGTCGGTTCTGTCACCCGCGAGAAGGTTCTACCGCTGTGTCACGGAGTCCGGCGGCATGCCGTGGGCTCCTTGAACAGCTCGGCCAGGTCGCAGGACAGGTCGGTCGCCCAGTCCCCGGCGCCGGCCCCGGTCCAGTCCTCCCGCGCCTGCCCCTCCTGCCTCTGCTGCCCCTCCCGCTGTTCCTGCTGCTCGGCGGGCGGTTTCGGTGGGGTCTGGAGCCAGCTGTCGAGGTCGCGCTTCGTGTAGGCCTCGACGCAGGCGACGATCGCCTCGTGCAGGGTGCCGGTCCCCGTGATCCCGGCCAGTCCGGTCCAGTCGACGTCACAGGCGCCGGGGACCGGATCGGGCGCGGCCGGTGACACGGGTACGGGTGCGGGCGCGGGCGCCGCGGACCGGGTGACGGCCGCCGCGGACGTGCCTGCCGTCAGGGCGAGGCAGCCCGCGGCCAGCGCAGTTATGAGGGCTCGGGAGAAAGCGCGCATGGGAACTCCGTGGTGAGGGAGGACACGGTCGGAACGAGTTGTCTGGTCCCAGCAAGTTCCGGCAGCCGCCCCGCCGCAATCCGTGCGCCGCCGATCAGGTGCTCACACTGACCCGGACGTGGGGTTCTGTCACCTTTCATGCTGACTCATCAGGATCCGTACCGACTCCCACCCTTCTGTCCTGTGAAGAGTGCGAGGGCGGTGTGGATTCTCACTCCGCGCATCCGCCCGACTTCGCCCCCGTCTCTTCACAGACTTCTGTTGCGAGGTCGTTAGCAGTTACTCCTTGACGCCCCGAGAACCCCCGCGTTGGCTTTTTGTCACCTGGGCCCGCACTGTCGCCCTCGTACGGAAGGCACCTGAAGTGAACCGCGCCACACGTCGTACCGCCCTGGCCGTGACCGCCTGCTCCCTGACCCTGACCCTCGCCGCGTGCGGGAGCGGTGACGGCGGAACCGAAGCGAGCCCCACCAAGGGTGACGACATCACGGTGGGCCTGCTGCTGCCGGAGAAGGCGAACTCCCGCTACGAGAAGTTCGACTACCCCATCATCAAGGAGAAGGTCGGCACGCTCACGGACGGCAAGGGCAAGGTCGTCTACGCGAACGCCGAGCAGGACGCCGACGTGCAGAGCCGGCAGCTGCAGAAAATGGTGGACGACAAGGTCGACGTGCTGATGGTGGACGCCGTGGACTCCCGGGCCATCGCCGCCGGCGTGAAGAAGGCCAAGAAGGCCGGGATTCCCGTCATCGCGTACGACCGGCTGGCCGAGGGCCCGATCGACGCGTACATCTCGTTCGACAACGAGGAGGTCGGACAGGTGCAGGGCCGGGCCCTCGCCGACCGGCTGGACGGCGACAAGTCCCAGAAGATCGTCATGATGAACGGCGCGGTGACGGACCCGAACGCCGCACAGTTCAAGGCCGCCGCCCTCACCGAACTGAAGAACAAGGTCACCATCGCCAAGACGTACGACACCAAGGACTGGAAGCCGGCGAACGCCCGCGCCAACATGATGGCGGCCATCTCCTCCATCGGCGTCGACAACATCGCCGGGGTGTACTCCGCCAACGACGGCATGGCGGGCGGCATCATCTCCGCGCTCAAGGCCGCGGGCGCCACCAAACTGCCGCCCATCACCGGCCAGGACGCCGAACTGGACGCGGTGCAGCGCGTTCTCGCCGGCGACCAGTTCATGAGCGTCTACAAGCCCTACCCGGAGGAGGCGGAGACCGCCGCCGAGATAGCGGTGGCCCGCGTCCGCGGCTACGGCATCGAGTTCGACTCGCTCACCCCCGACAAGGTCTCCAGCCCCACCGACAAGAGCATCCCCGCCAGCCTCGTCCAGGTCTCCTCCCTGACCCGCAGCACCATCGAGTCGACGGTCGTCGAGGACGGCATCTACTCGGCGGAGGAGATCTGCACGGCCAAGTACCGCTCGGCGTGCGAGGAACTCGGCATCAAGTAGCCGGTTCGCCGAGGTCGGCGGGACAGCGGGACAGCCGTACGGGATCGTCGAGGGCCCGGTCGGTCAGGGGCCGGGGGAGAGTGAACAGGTAACAGGTCTCGGCGTCACCGCTCGTCGGGTAGGCGACCGTGATCCGGACGGCCGAGGTGTCCCGTGTGCTGCCCCAGCGGGTGTCCCCGGCCGCGTGGGCGATCTCCCGGTCCGTGAGAGCGCCGTCCTGCGCGGCCTCCCGGAGCCGGTACCGGGTCAGCCCGGCCTTCTTGGCGACGAGCTCGTGCTCCGGCTGCGCCGGACGGTCGAAGAAGCCCTGCACGGCGAGGGACATCAGGAACGCGGCCCCGGCGAGCAGCAGGACCACGACGAGCAGGGCCACGCACCCGACTGTGAACAGTCGGGTGCGGACGCCGGTCTCCGAGGTCACGTCATGATCCCTTGTAGCCGATCTCACTCAGCCGCCTGCTCATCACCGCCGCGTATCCCGTGGTGCCGGCGGCCTTGGGGTGGAAGGACTCCCGGCTGAGGCAGGTGTCGCCCAGGAACCCCCACAGACAGGACGCCGGTACGGAGGCCGGATCGCCCTTGTGGAAGTCGCCGTCGCCGTTGGGACCGACGACGAGCTTATTGATCCATTCCGGGTCGTCGCAGCCCCCGTGTCCGACGAACGCGCCGACCGGATCGGCGTACTCGATCCTGATCTGCGAGGAGCCGGTGCGCAAGGCGTCGACCATGGTCTTCTGGCTGGTGCCGGCATAGTCGACGAGTTCGGCCAGGGCCTGGACCTCCGTCAGGTCGTAGTACAGGGACCCGGCACACTTGACGGTGCGGCTGAGCAGCTCGGGGTAGCCCATCAGGACGATCTGGGCGTTCGGCGCCTTCACCGCGACCTGCTCCAGGACTGCCCGCAGGTCGGGGATCATCCGGTCGACGACCGCCTTGTACTTGGGCAGGAAGCCGGAGTCGTTGGCACAGTTGCCCACGCCTCCGCACTCCTGTACGGCGTAGGCGAATCCACCTTCGTCGTTGCCGCCGAGGGTCAGCATGACCAGGGTGGTGTCCGCGCTGAGGACGCCCGAGTCGGTCTGCGTGATCTCGTGGAACTGGCCCTCCAGATGGCGCTGGGGAGCGTTGCCCGACGGGACGTAGGGCGCGACGTTCTTCGTCATCGCGCCGGAGCAGGCGACGGTACCGAGTTCGGCGTCCTTGCCGAAGTCGTCGGAGATGGTTCCCAGGGGCCGGCTCGTGCCGGGCAGGACCAGTTTGCGGGCCCAGGCGTTGGCGCTGCGCCGGCAGCCGTTCCACTGCCCGGTGCCGTGGTCCTTGTTGCTCTCCGGGGAGTAGGCGCCCGCACCCTCACCCGAGGTGTACGAGTCGCCGATGGCCGCGACGATGTGCTGGGGCTTGGCCCCGACCGGCTGGAACGCGACCGCGTCCCAGGCGACGTCCTCGTCACCGGTACCGTCGCCGGTCTGGCTGGTCAGGCGGACGCGGGGCGTGCCGCTGACCTTGTAGACGCCGAGGGACACCCAGGAGTTGACCTTCCACTTCTGGCCGATGTAGCGCTGGCGGGAGAACGAGCCGTTGCCGGTGTCGATGTCGTACCGGGCCTGTTGGGTGTGGGCGCCGTGGTCGGGGACGTGGACCATGACACGGACCCATTCGTTCAGGCTCCTGCCGAGTTTCCAGGTGCCTGTCGTCTTGAGCCGGTCCCCGTCGGTGGTGCCGTTCTGACGGGTGTGCGTGAACCAGAAGTGGTCGCCGTAGCCGGCACCGATCTGGTGCAGGTCGATCTTCCCGGGGTGGGTCCCGTTCCAGCCGGCGAACTCGAAGCCGAACGAGCCCGCCGAGGAGACCGTCCCGCAGTTGTTCCCCTGTTGTCCGGCGGGTCTGGTGCCGTCGGGCACGTCGTCGACGACGAGACTGCCCGCCGGCAGGCCGGACGCACAGCGGGGTGGGTAGGAGGAGTTCTCGTCGGGCTGCTCGGGATAGTCACTGTTGTTGAAGCGGTGGATGGCGTTGCCGCACTGCGCGGCGGCCTCGCAGTCCTTCCATTTCACACTGGCGTGCCACCAGCACTTCAGGTAAAGCGGGTCCGATTCGCTCGGATCGCCGGGCAGCATGCACGGGCCCTTGCCGGTGTCGTTCGACGCACCGTCGTTGATCTTGTCGTCGTCGCAGTCGTTCGCCTCGGTGCAGAAGATCATGTTCGGCGGCTTCGCCATGGTGCGGTCCTGGTTGTTGTTCCACCAGGCGGGCCGGTAGCCGATCGTCATCTCCCCCGGCTTGGCCATCGCCGAGATCGGCCGCCCGGCCCAGCCGATGACCTTCTCCTCGTACGGCCACTCCTGGGGACGCGCGGCGTGCGAGTAGTCGTCGGCGCCGTTGCTCCCTTCCAGGAAGGGCGGCCGGTTCTCCTTCCACAGCGGGTTGGCGGGGTTGTTGGTCCAGCCCACGCCCCATTTACCGCTGTTGTTGCCGGCCTCGGACTGCGGGTAGAAGCCGGAGTTGTAGGCCCACAGGGCGAAGAACCAGTTCTCGATGTACTTGGGCTTGCCGCCGTTGACGGTCATCCCGGCCTTACGGGTCTGGTTCCACTTCGAGGCGAGGATGTCCGCGCCGTAGGCGATGTTCGCCGTGTAGTCGAGCGCCGCGGCCTCCTTCTGCACGGACGACAACGAGGTGTCGGCCTTCCGCATCCCGTCGGTGACCTGGGTGATGCCGTAACCGCAGTCCGCCTTACCCCAGTTGATGGCCCAGGGGTCCCCCTGGTTGCCGTCGGCGGAGTACTTGATCCCGTAGTAGTTGCCGATCAGTGAGTTGCCGGTCAGTCCCGGCACCACGGTCCGGGTGGCCTGCCACATGTTGGATTCCTGCGCGGTGATGCCGAGCAGGATCTGGGCCGGGATGTGCCACTCGTCCGCGCGGTCGGGGACCCCGTTCGGATCGCCGTCCAGGGTGCGCAGGGGAAAGAGGACCTGCGGGGAGTACGCGCTCATACCGGTGCCGTTCCAGTTGGCGGGCCGGTCGATCCAGGTGTCCAGTCCGTCGATGACCGCCTGGTCCACGGCCCACTCGACCTGGCGCGGGGTCGGCTGGAGCGCCTGCTTGGTGACGCTGCCGCGCGGGACGGCACAGGTGCGTTCGTCCTCGACCGGGTCGGTCGGCGAGGCCGCCGCCGCACCGCGCTGCGCCTTCGACGCGCTGGAGCCGGTGGTGAGGGCGGGTGAGGTCTGTCCGCCCTGCGCGATCCTGGCCGCGGCGACCGGCAGGCTGCCGGGGGAGGCGGTGAGACGCGCGGAGCGGCCGGTGGCGAGGGTGAGGACCTGGGTGGCCACCGGACGGGCCGACAGCGCGTCGGCGCTCCGCGGCGGCTTCTTCGCGTCCTGCCAGCGGGAGACGACGACCGCCTGGCCGCGGGTACTGGCGGTGGCGCTCTTGTCCACGCCGGGGTTCCGCACGCTGCCGGGCAGCGCACGGGTCGTTCTCGCCTTGCCGGTGATGAACACGGAGCCGTCGGCCGAGGCACTCAGGTCGATGTCCGCGAGCCGGCCCGTGGCCAGTGCCGAGGTCTTCCCGGCATGGAAGCGCTTGACCGTACCCCGGTCCTTGCCCGCGCGGTCGAGGAACACCAAGCCGCCTTCGCGGTCGGCACGGAGCTGGAACGGCACCCCGGACGTCGTGGTCAGCAGGCTGCGTCTGCCGGTCGTGCCGATCCTCACCACCTGGTGGCCGGCCGCCGCCGCCACACCGTCCCGGTAGGGGACCGCGGAGGTGACCTGGCCCTTCAGCCCGATCGGCTTGCCGGTCCTGCCCGTCGCGGCGTCCACGGTGACCAGCCGGGTCCCGCTCTGCTCGGCACTGTCATCGGTGAACTGCGACACCACCGCCGCCTCGCCCTGTCCGCAGCCGGGCGAGAAGTAGGCGAGGGACGACTGCACCGGCAGTTTGGTCACTTTGCCGGTGGTCAGGTCGACGACCGCGGTGAAGGCGCCCCGCGTCATCAGTTCCGGCTTGTTGGTGAAGGTGCGGGGCGCGTAGACGGCGACCGCGTGTCTGCCGGAAGAGGTGACGCAGGCGTTGCCGATCCACGCGTCCGCGTCGAAGCCGGGCTCGGAGAGCGATGCGGCGGTCTTCCAGAGGTAGCCGTCGGCCTTGTCGGCGGTGAGGAGGTGAAAACCCTGGGCGTCGGAGCTGGTCGTCCACGCCCGGTCCGCCGACGCGCGCCAGTCCCCGCCCAGCAGCCGGGACCGCTGTTCCGCGGGGACCGCCGCGGGGTTCGACGGCGTGGTCGCCGGGTTCTCCGTCTGCCGCGGGGTGGGCCGGGGGCCGGGTTCGTCGGCGACGGCGACGGTCTGTATCAGTCCGATGAGGACCGCGGTGGCCGCGAGGCCCGCGATCCCCGATCGGACCGGTCTGAGCACTCTCAACGGGAGGACTTCCCTTCGAGTCGATGGATGTGGGCAGCACGCAGGAGACCGCCGCAGCTCCGTACCGGGGTGCTGCGGCGGTCCGATGGACGCGTCCGGCCCCGTCCGCCCTTCCGGAAACGGACAGACGGGGAGACGGACAAGAGGGCAGACGGGCAAAAGGGGAGACGGTCAGAAGTGCAGACGGGCAGAAGGGCGTGGACTTCCCTTCGCCGCTCGTCGGCCGCGGTACGACAGCCGCGCGCCGGCTGTTACCGCTGTGCGGCGTATGCCTCCGCCTGGGCGGCCGAGGCCCGGGTGGTGTCCTTGATCTTGTCCAGAGCGGCCTGGTTCTTCTTGATGGCGGCCTTCTGGAGGACGACCTCGGTGTCGAACCAGGTCTTCTCGACCTTGTGCTCGTCGCGGCAGGCGACATCCGCCGTCGCGGTGGCGATCTCCGCGGGCGTGATGGTGTTCGGGTCGGTGAACGCCGGATCGTCGTTGGCGTCCATGGGCTTCGCGTACGAGTAGCCCTTGTCCGTCATGCAGGACGACCACTGGCCGAAGGCGGCGACCACGGCCGGGTCCTCCATGGCGGCGCGGTAGGTGTCGCCGTCGATCTGCGCCACCAGGTCGGCCGTCTGCAGGGCCGGGACGTCACCGCTGCTCTGCTCGGCGCACTGACGCACCTGGCCGTCGTCGGCTCCGGACTCGTCCACCGCGCCCTCGGCGAGGGCCTCGTCGTACGCCCGCTGCTCCGCGGGGGCGGGGTGGTACCCGTTCCTGGCGGCCAGCGCGTCGTCGTGGATGCCGTAGCGCCAGTCGGTCAGCGTCTTGCCACCGATGGCGGGGAGGTCGGGGGCAGGGGTCCACGCGGCGAACCCCGCGTCCTCCATGCACGCGTCGATGAGACCGTCCCGGAGCCCGGAGGCCATCCGGGTCTGTGCCGCGGTGGGCATGTACGCCGCGATGGGGAGTTGCCACGTCGCCGGGTCCTCCGCGTCCCCCGCGGACGTGACCGGAGCCTCGGGCCGCCCGGCCGCGGACGCCGGCGCGGTGCGGTCCTTCCGGGCGGCCGGGTCGGAAACCGTACCGATCACCGCGATGGTGCACACGACCCCGGCGGTAAGAAGCGGGATACCCATCCGCACGGCCGCTCTCCTGGAATTCACTGCTTTTCCCCCTCGCTTGAGTGAACCGTGCGTCTCTAGACCCATCGGAATGAGGCGTTGTCGTTGTAGACGTACCGGAAACGGTCGATGTGCTGGTAAGGGGCCATCTTGTCCCGGACGCCCTTGTACCCGCTGTTGAAGCAGACTTCGGCCGTGTACTTGTAATGGTCGTTCTGGCCCGAAGCGGCGTTGTTCTTGATCCTCAGGCCGGAACCGGGCCAATAGCCGCTGGCACCGGCGATGATGCAGAAGTTGATGGGCTGGGAGCTGGGGTCGGACCCGCCCACGCGCAGGGCGTTGAAGTCGTAGACGCTGTAACCGATGTTTCTGTACGACCCTCCCTGGCCCGAGTTGTACCAAAGATGCATTTTGAACTTGGACACCGACGGGCGCTTGCACACCTCCATGCTCAGCAGGTTCTCTTCGTCCGACGCCTGCGCGCCGGGCGCGGTGGCGATGGACGCGGCGAGCAGCGCGGCGGCACCGGCCAGCACGGCCAATTTCTTCTGCATTTCTCTCCTTCGCTTTTTGACGCGTTCTCGGATCGGGCGTCACGATCGCACCGTGTGTCCGTGCGCTCACACCCTCATCTTTTTGCAGGAGGAGGGGGCGCGTAATGTGCCATTCGCGATATCGGGTTCAAATGGGCCGCCGGGGGGTGGCTTGTACTCGTGGCTGCGCAAGGTGCCCTCGTGCGACGCCGACTTGGGCGCAGTAGGTTCCCGGTCTCCCAGGTCAGCCGCGTACCTCGCCCGTGTGCCACCTGGCGGACGGTGGTCCGGGCGGAGGTGCGGGACGGGCCGGGACGCGGACCAAGGTCATGCGCCACCGTTCCGCGGGCCCCTCATGCAGCGGGTATTCGGCCAAAATCGACGCGGACGTCGTGGCGGCCGGGGTGTCATGTGCTGGGCTGCGCGCCGTTCCCGCACCAGGTTGTTGCAACGCGTCATGCGGGGGTAGGGGCAAAAGCGGAGCAAGTATGCCGATAGGGCGGTTCGGTGGTGCGGAGCCGTGTTGCGGAGCCGGGGGACGCCGCGCATAGTTGCGCTGCGGAAGAGGCTGGAACCGGGGGTTGGGGAGATGGCCGGGCACAGGACGGAAGCGCATCCGCACGGTGCTGACCGCCTGTGCGATGCCGGAGACCGGGTGTACTCCCGGGCGGTGCGGCGCGGCCGGGTGTCCCGCGAGGACGCCGAATCGGTGCCCTGCCTGGTCGAACTGGCGCTTCTGCACCCCGACCCCGACGACATGGGCTGGCTGGTGCCGACCTCACCGCAGGAAGTCATGACGCGCCTGCTGCGCGAGGTGCACGAGCACGTCGTCGCCACCCAGTCGCGCATGGGCGAGGCGGTGTCCGCCTTCGAGTGGTACGCGGCCCTCGGTGGTGACGCGCGCTCACCCGCCGAAGGGGTGGCGATCCGGGTGCTCGACGGACTGCCCCGGATCCGGGCCGCGATGGACGAGGCGACCGAGGCGTGCACCTCCGAGGTGCTGGCCGTCCAGCCGGGCGGCATCCGCCGCGAGGACGAACTCTCCGAAGGCCTGCACCGGGCGCTCGCGCTGCGCCGCCGCGGGGTGCGCATGCGCGACCTGTACACGCACGTGGCCCGGCACGGCCAGGGCCTGCGGAACTACATGGAGCTGATGGAGGAGGCGGCGGAGGCCCGTACCCTCGACGAGGTCACCGAGCGGCTCATCGTCTTCGACCGCACGGTCGCGTTCATCCCCGCGAGCCCCGACCGCACCATGGCCCTGGAGCTGCGCCACCCGGCGCTGGTGGGGTATCTGGTCACCGTCTTCGAACGGCTCTGGCGCCTGGCGATCCCGCTCACCGCGCCGCTGCCGGACACGGGCATCGAGGGCATCACCCACCGCGAACGCTCCATCGCGGCGCTGCTCGCCGAAGGGCACCAGGACGCGGTGGTCGCGGAGCGGCTCGGCATCAGCGTCCGGACGTGCCGGGCGCACATCGCGCGGCTCTCGGAGACGCTGGGGGCCGCCAGCCGTACGCAGTTGGGGGTGCGGATCGCCCAGGCGGGCCTGGACGGGCCGCCGCGCGCCGCGGAACTCCAGCCCGTCACCGTTCCGAACCGTCCAGGATCCCCGAGCGACCGATGAGATAGCCGAGCTGGGCGCGGCTCTCGCTGCCGAGGGTCGCGGCGAGTCTGGCGATGTGGATGCGGGCGGTACGCACGTTCAGGCCGAGGCGTTCGGCGATGACGGCGTCGGTGTGGCCCTCGACGAGGAGGCCCGCGATGGCCTGCTGGCGCGGGGTGACGCCGTTGAGGGACGGGCGTTGTACGGCGACCGGGTACATGGGCGTGGCGAGCCGCCAGAACCGGTCGAAGGTCGTGACGAAGTAGCCGACCAGCGCGGGGTGGCGGGCCTCCAGGGCGAGCGTGCCGTCCTTGTTCGCGGGGAGGAAGGCGACCTCGCCGTCGACGGCGATGAGACGGTCGGTGAGTTCGTCGAGGGAGCGTGCCTCGACGTCGCCCCGCAGCTGTTCGTAGCGCGACAGGACGCTGGGCGAGTGGCGCAGCGTGTGCTGGTAGAGGGCGCGGATCCGGCCGCCGCGGTTCAGGAAGGCCTGGTCGCGGGGGAGGGCGACGATCTCCGACGCCTCCTGGCGACCGCCCGCGCGTCCGGCGCTGGTCTGGATGGAGAGGATCTCGCGCGTCGCGTCGCTCATGGCCTCGGTGATGGCCTGGTTGATCCGTCCGGTACCGCTGAGGACGGTGATCGCGGGTGTGTCCGTCGCCGCCGTCCGCCGGCCGGTGACCCGCATCAGGGGTTCGAACACCGTGGCCAGCCGGGCCTCGCGCCGCCGTTCGTCGGCGATGCGCTTCCCGGAGATCTGCAGCAGCCGGTGGAGGGCCACGACCGGGGCGACCGGTTCCAGCACGCCCAGGTCCTCGACGGCCGGGTGCAGCAGCCCGGAGTCCACGAGGCAGGGGGCTTCCCGGGCCTCGTCCGCGGGGACGTGCCCCTCGCGCAGGGCCCGTTCGTACAGCGCGGCTCCGGCCGGGCACAGGTCCTCCACGTCGTGCGCCGTGTGTAAGACCGTCACTCCGGGACACCGTCCTGCTTCAGGATTCCCGACATGGCGATCAGGTAGCCGAGCTGCGCGCGGCTTCCGCTGCCCAGGGCGGTGGCGAGTTTCGCTATGTGCGCGCGGCAGGTCCGCACGTTCATGCCGAGGCGCCGGGCTATCGCCTCGTCGACATGGCCCTCCACCAGGAGTTTGGCGATGGAGTGCTGGATGTTCGTGATGCCGTCCGGGGAGGTTTCGTAGCGGGCGCCGGCGGTCAGCGGTACGGCCCGGCCCCAGACGAACTCGAAGACCTTGATCAGGTAGCGGACGAGGCCGGGGTGCCGCAGTTCCAGGGCGACCTGCTGATCGTCGCGGGTGGGGATGAAGGCGACCGTCTCGTCACAGACGATGAGGCGTTCCACCAGCTCGTCGATGGTGCGGTACTCGACCTTGCCCTCCGCGAGCTGGGCCACGTAGGCCAGCCGCTCGGGGCTGTAACGGGCCGTGTGCTGGTACAGCGTCCGTATGCGCACACCACGTTCGATCATCGGTTTGTCGCGCTCCAGCCCTTGCAGCAGGCTGCGCTCCGAACCGCGGTCGCTCGGCTGGATCGTGAGCATCTCGGTCTGGCACTGGGCCGTGGCGAGGTTGAGCGCCGCGTTGATGCGGTCGCTGCCTTCCAGGACCGTGATCGAGTTGGTGGTCGTCGTCTCCTGGACCCGCAGGGCCATGAATGGCTCGAATGCATCGGCCAGCTGCATCGAGAGCCGTCTGCGGTCGGTGATCTCGCGCTCGATGGGGTTGAGTCGTTGCGCCAGCGCGACCGACGGCGGTACGGGGCGAAGCCACTCCGCGTCGTCGGGATCGGGGTGAAGCAGCGCGAACTCCATCAAACAGGGAGCGGCCTCCACGTCCGTGCGGGCGATGCGACCCACTCGTAGAGCGTCTGCGTAAAGACGTCCACCTTCCTCACACAGTTCGGCCACCGAATGGGGATGTGTCGCTTTTGTTCTACTTATTGTCAAATCTCCACCCCCCAGGGTCCTGAACGTGCAGGAACATGATGCATCGATTATGTGGTCACGACGTGCCCGAATGAGCCATCGTCGTACCCGACGGGGGAAGACGGAACTTTCAAGTGAGGACGAAGCCGACTATGCGTAAGAAAATGCTTCGCTCGGTGCTTGTCGCCGCCTTCTCCGCCGTCGTGGCATTCGGAGCATTGAGCGACGCTTCTCTCGCGAAGGCTGACGATCGGGCCGACAGCCACTGGCCGGCGGCGGCGATCGACTACCAGGCCGCAGGCGTGCCGGACTCCCACTGGCCGGCCCCGCCGGTGGACGACGGTTCCGGGGGCTGACATGACGACTCCTCCCGACGACCGATCCTTCCGCAGAGAGATGGCCACGGCCTACCGCTCGGGCTGGCACTTCATCGACCTGGCCACCGCCATCCCCCACAGCGGTGACTCGTTGATGGTGACCGTCTTCGGAGAGCCGGTCGTGGTGACGCGGGACGACGAGGACGACGTACGGGCGTACCGGTGTCTGCGGCGGCCCCGGGGGGCGCCACAGCCGGTACGGTGCGCCATCCGGTACGGAATGATCTTTGTGAACCTCGATCAGCGCGACCATCGGCTGGACGAGCCGGAGGCCCCGGACGTACGAACCATCGCAGCCACCCCCCGCAGTGCCTGACGCGATTCCCCCGTCGTTCCAAATCGCTCAGGCGCTTCCCCCCGCAGCGGCGTCACCGTGACCTGAACACGGTGACGCCGCTGCAGTTTTCAGGCACTTTCCGGCAGACACGTTTCAGCAGGCATGCTTCATGCCTCCCCCGGGGCTCCACAAGGGTGAGAACCGGCCGATGTCAGCAGTTGCCCATCGCCGACGTCAGGGCGATCTCGATGACCACCCGGGCCGGATTGGGCGACGGCGTCCTGCTGTAGCGCTCGGCGTAGCGGCGCACCGCCTCCGCGACCCGCTCCGGGTCCCCGGACACCGTCGCGCGCCCCTCCAGCGTCGCCCACCGCCGCCCCTCCAGCTGGCAGACGGCGACCGGCATCCCGTCGGACCCGGCGGCGAGCACGTTGCGCACTTTCTTGCTGGACTTGGAGGCGATGACCCGAGCCAGACCGGCCTCGGGATCGTATGTAACGCCGACGGGCACCACATGCGGGGTGCCGTCGGGACGGAAGGTGCTCAGGGTGCACACATGGCGTTCCCGCCAGAAGCCGAGATAGGAGTCGCCGGGATCGCGCGGGTTCACGGGGTACGAGGCCATGAACCGGAACCTAACCCGTCTATCCCCCCTGGGCCCCCCGAGCCCCGGGTCCCCGAGCTGGCTTGAGTGGAATAGACTCAACTTTGTGTACGTTGGTTGGGTCAGCCAACACCGCACGGGTACGAGCGTGAATACGAGTACGAGTACAGGCACGAGCACGAGGAGGAGAACGCGAACGTGGACGCCGAGCTGACCAACAGGAGCCGGGACGCCATCAACGCGGCCAGCAGCAGGGCCGTGTCCGAAGGTCACCCCGACCTCACCCCCGCGCACCTGCTGCTCGCGCTGCTGGCCGGGCAGGAGAACGAGAACATCACCGACCTGCTGGCCGCGGTCGAGGCCGACCAGGCCGCCGTACGGGCCGGCGCCGAGCGCGTCCTCGCCGCGCTGCCCAGCGTGACCGGCTCCACCGTCGCCCCGCCGCAGCCCAACCGCGAGCTGCTGGCGGTCATCGCCGACGCGAGCGAGCGGGCCAAGGAGCTGGGGGACGAGTACCTCTCCACCGAGCACATGCTGATCGCGATCGCCGCCAAGGGCGGCCAGATCGGCGACATACTCTCCCAGCAGGGGGCCAGCGCCAAGAAGCTGCTGGACGCGTTCCAGAAGAGCAGGGGAGGGCGCCGGGTGACCACCCCGGATCCCGAGGGCCAGTACAAGGCACTCGAAAAGTTCGGTACCGACTTCACCGCCGCGGCCCGGGAGGGCAAGCTCGACCCGGTCATCGGCCGCGACCAGGAGATCCGCCGCGTCGTACAGGTCCTGTCGCGGCGCACCAAGAACAACCCCGTCCTCATCGGGGAGCCCGGCGTCGGCAAGACCGCCGTGGTGGAGGGCCTCGCCCAGCGGATCGTCAAGGGCGATGTGCCCGAGTCCCTCAAGAACAAGCGGCTGGTCTCGCTCGACCTGGGCGCGATGGTCGCGGGCGCCAAGTACCGCGGCGAGTTCGAGGAGCGGCTCAAGACCGTGCTCGCGGAGATCAAGGACTCCGACGGGCAGATCATCACCTTCATCGACGAGCTGCACACCGTCGTCGGCGCGGGCGCGGGCGGTGATTCGGCCATGGACGCCGGAAACATGCTCAAGCCCATGCTCGCCCGCGGCGAACTGCGCATGGTCGGCGCCACCACCCTCGACGAGTACCGCGAGCGGATCGAGAAGGACCCGGCGCTGGAGCGGCGCTTCCAGCAGGTGCTGGTCGCCGAGCCGAGCGTCGAGGACACCATCGCCATCCTGCGCGGACTCAAGGGCCGGTACGAGGCCCACCACAAGGTGGTCATCGCGGACAGCGCGCTCGTCGCCGCCGCGACCCTCTCCGACCGGTACATCACCTCCCGTTTCCTGCCCGACAAGGCCATCGACCTCGTCGACGAGTCCGCGTCCCGGCTGCGTATGGAGATCGACTCGTCACCCGTCGAGATCGACGAGCTCCAGCGGGTCGTCGACCGGCTGCGCATGGAGGAGCTGGCACTCGACAAGGAGACCGACGCCGCCTCCAAGCAGCGCCTGGAGAAGCTGCGCCGCGACCTCGCCGACAAGGAGGAGGAGCTGCGCGGTCTCACCGCCCGCTGGGAGAAGGAGAAGCAGTCCCTCAACCGCGTCGGTGAGCTGAAGGAGCGGCTCGACGAGCTGCGCGGCCAGGCCGAGCGGGCCCAGCGCGACGGCGACTTCGACACCGCCTCCAAGCTGCTCTACGGCGAGATCCCCACCCTGGAGAGGGACCTGGAGGAGGCCTCCGAGGCCGAGGAGGAGGCCGCCAAGGGCACGATGGTGAAGGAGGAGGTCGGCCCGGACGACATCGCGGACGTGGTCGGCGCCTGGACCGGCATCCCCGCCGGCCGCCTCCTGGAGGGCGAGACGCAGAAACTGCTGCGCATGGAGGATGAGCTGGGCCGCCGGCTGATCGGCCAGCGGGAGGCCGTGCAGGCCGTCTCCGACGCCGTACGGCGGACGCGCGCGGGTATCGCCGACCCAGACCGCCCGACCGGCTCGTTCGTCTTCCTCGGCCCGACGGGTGTCGGCAAGACCGAGCTGGCCAAGGCGCTCGCGGACTTCCTCTTCGACGACGAGCGGGCCATGATCCGCATCGACATGTCGGAGTACGGCGAGAAGCACAGCGTGGCCCGCCTGGTGGGCGCGCCTCCCGGTTACATCGGCTACGAGGAGGGCGGCCAGCTCACCGAGGCGGTCCGCAGGCGCCCGTACAGCGTCGTGCTCCTGGACGAGGTGGAGAAGGCGCACCCGGAGGTCTTCGACGTCCTGCTCCAGGTCCTGGACGACGGGCGGCTCACCGACGGGCAGGGCCGGACGGTCGACTTCCGCAACACCATCCTGGTCCTCACCTCGAACCTGGGCAGCCAGTACCTGGTCGACCCCCTGACGAGCGAGCAGGAGAAGAAGGAACAGGTCATGGAGGTGGTGAGGGCTTCTTTCAAGCCGGAATTCCTCAACCGGCTCGACGACCTGGTGGTCTTCTCGGCGCTGAACAAGACGGAACTGGAACGCATCGCGCGGCTCCAGGTCGGCCGTCTCGCGAAGCGGCTCGCCGAGCGCAGGCTCACCCTGGAGATCACGGACGAGGCGCTGGCCTGGCTCGCGGACGAGGGCAACGACCCGGCCTACGGGGCGCGCCCGCTGCGCCGTCTCGTCCAGACCGCCATCGGCGACCGGCTCGCCAAGGAGATCCTCTCCGGCGAGGTCAAGGACGGCGACACGGTCCGTGTGGACGCCTTCGGTGACGGCCTGATCGTCGGACCGGCGACGGGACCTGTGACGGTCGCCGCTGAGGGCCCGGCCAGCGGTCCTGCGGAGGGCCCGGGGGACGGCCCGGCAAGCGGTCCTGCAAGCGGCCCGGCTTCGGGCAAAACGCTCTGAGCGGAATTCCGTCACCGGCGGGGGCGGGGGTTGCGGGCCCCCGCCCCGCATGGGGGAGGATGGCGGAATCCGTACGAAGGGAAAATCACGGTGAGCATCGACCCGTCCTCGATTCCGAACTTCGGGGGCCAGCCAGAGCCGAACCCCGGCGGACCGGCGGGCCCCGTCGTCCCGGATCAGGACCTTGTGAAGCAGCTCCTGGACCAGATGGAGCTGAAGTATGTCGTCGACGACGAGGGAGACCTCGCGGCGCCGTGGGAGCAGTTCCGTACGTACTTCATGTTCCGCGGTGAGGACGACCAGCAGGTCTTCTCGGTGCGGACGTTCTACGACCGGCCGCACCAGATCGACGAGAAGCAGCAGCTGCTCGAATCGATCGACGACTGGAACCGGCGCACGCTGTGGCCCAAGGTCTACAGCCACACGCACGACGACGGCACCGTCCGCCTGATCGGCGAGGCACAGATGCTGATCGGCACGGGCGTCAGCCTGGAGCACTTCGTGTCGTCGACGGTCAGCTGGGTGCGGGCCGCCATCGAGTTCGACAAGTGGCTCGTCGAGCAGCTCGGCCTGGAGCAGGAGATCGACGAGGCCGAGAAGCCCCAAGAGGACGAGTAGTCCGCACAGCGGCTGTCCTCGGTTCACAGCGGCTTGTGGGCGAGTACGACCAGATACGCCCCGTACGCGAACGAGAGCCCGGCCAGGGCGCCGACCACCAGGGTCGCGTGCCACGGCCGGGCTCTCGCCGTCCGTACCAGCGCGCACGCCAGTGGCAGCAGCAGCGGGAACGCCGGCAGCAGGAACCGCGGCTTGCACTCGAAGAACCCGGCACCGCCCGCCGCCACGAACAGCAGCACGCCCGCGTAGACCAGCAGCGGCAGGGGGGCGCGGTCCGCGAGCAGCAGCCCGTACAGCAGCAGGGCCGCCGCGACGATCACCATCGACATCGGGAAGACGAGCAGGTCGCCCTCCAGCAGCAGATGCCGTACGAAGCGCAGCGCGTCCAGGCCGAAGTCGAAGCGCGAGCCCCACAGCCGCTGCACCTCGAAGTACCCGCCGAGCGGATCGCCCTGCCGCCGCCCCACCCACAGCACGTACGCCATCCAGCCGAGCGGGGCGAGCGCCGCGCCCGTCCACAGCCTGTGGGTAACTTTTCCGCGCCGCCGGAAGAATTCGTACGCCGCCGCCGCGAGGACCGCCGCGGCCACCGCGAAACCGTTCGGCCGGGCCAGTCCCGCACCCATGGCGAGGGCGCCCGCCCACACCCACCGGCCGGTGAGGACGGCGTACAGCGACCAGGCCGCGAAGGCGGTCAGGACCGGCTCCGTGTACGCCATCGACAGCACGACGGAGTGCGGCAGCAGGGCCCACAGCAGGACGAGGGCGGTGGCGACGGCCCGGTCGTGCAGCCGGGCCCCGATCGCGTAGATCCCGCAGGCGGCGACCCCGGCGGCCGTCCACGAGACGAGCAGGCCGGCGCCGGGCCCGCTCAGCGGGGTCAGCTCGGTGACGGCCCGCAGCAGCCCCGGATAGAGCGGGAAGAACGCCAGGTCGCTGTGGACGACGTCGGGGTGGAACCGCAGGTTGCGCCCGTAGCCGTCCCCGGCGATCCGCAGGTACCAGATGGAGTCCCAGGACCGCCCCAGCAGCAGCACGGGATGTTCGCCGACCGCCCAGGCCGTCAGGGCCACGGCCGCGGCGCCCAGCAGCCGGGCCGCCAGGAACAGTCCGAGGGCCGTGCCCATCGTGGCGGCCGGGACCGGGCGGCGCCGCGGCGGACGCCCGCTCCCGGCGGGGGGCGTGACGGGGGAGGGCGCGAGGGTACGTGCGAGGGTCACATCCGAAGATTGATCGCACTTCACACCTTTTGCGAGCAACGCGCGGCCGACCGGGTCCGATTCACCCCGATATTCCCCTGCCACGGCGCGCCGCCGTGACACCGGGGTTCAAGCCGTACGGCCCACAGCCCACAGTCCCCGGCGCGCTACGTCCCGGCCGGCCGGAACACCCCGAAGCCCGCCTCCGCCAGTCCCGCGCTCAGCAGGTCCCGCTTGGCCGGCATGTCCGCGCGGAACGCGTCGAAGTACGTGTCGGGCAGCGCCAGCGCCTCGGCGACCGCGTACTGGAAGGGCCCGACCCCCGAGTCCTGTCAGCTTTCGTAGTGGTAGCGGCACTGTGCGATCAGGACGCCGTCCTCGGTGGCTTTGTGGATCAGCCGGTGCTCGTCGTTGATGCGGCGCGACCAGTAGCCCTGGAATCCGTGCTTGAGCGGTTCCGGTTTGCCGATGCCCTCGTTGCCGTTCCGGGTGATGTCCGCGATGAGCGTGTTGATGCGCTTCAGGATCTTCCGGTCCTGAAGCTGCCACCACAGATAGTCCTCCCAGGCGCGGGAAGAGAAGGTGATCTTCAACTCTCGGCCCTTAGTCGTCGGTCGCCAGCTCGCGCACGGCGCCGCCGCCGTTCTCCAGCTCGTCGATGGACGCGAGCAGGCGCCGGGCGTTGGCCGGACTGCGCAGCAGGTACGCGGTCTCCTTCAGGGACTCGTAGTCCTCAAGGGAGACGATGACGACCGGCTCATGTCCGGCCCGGGTGATGACGACCTCTTCGCGGTCGTCGGTGACGGAGTTGAGCACCTCGGCGTACCGTGCGCGCGACTCGGAATACGTCATGGTCTTCACGATCGACCCCTCCTTTCACGTACAGAAAATTGTACGTCCGAGCCTGTCGGTGCGGCAAGCGGTGGGGGACGCGTCGGCCAGTCCCGCGGGGTGCCGGTCAGCCCGCGAATGCCTTGCGGAGCCGTTCCGCCGCGTCTGTCAGTACCTCGGTCCGCTTGCAGAACGCGAACCGCACGAACGGGGCGCCCTCCTCGCGATGGTCGTAGAAGACGGCGTTCGGGATGGCGACGACGCCCGCGCGCTCGGGCAGGGCTCGGCAGAAGGCGAAGCCGTCGCTCTCGCCGAGCGGCCGGATGTCGGTGGTGACGAAGTACGTCCCGGCCGGCCGGAACACCCCGAAGCCCGCCTCCGCCAGTCCCGCGCTCAGCAGGTCCCGCTTGGCCAGCATGTCCGCGCGGAACGCGTCGAAGTACGTGTCGGGCAGCGCCAGCGCCTCGGCGACCGCGTACTGGAAGGGCCCCGAGGCCACGTACGTGAGGAACTGCTTCGCCGAGCGGACCGCCGTCACCAGATCGGGTGAGGCGGTCACCCAGCCGACCTTCCAACCGGTGAACGAGAACGTCTTGCCCGCCGAGCCGATGGTGATCGTGCGCCCGCGCATTCCGGGCAGGGTCGCGAGCGGGATGTGCTCGGCCTCGTCGAAGACCAGGTGCTCGTACACCTCGTCGGTGACCACCAGCAGATCCCGCTCGACGGCCAGCTCGGCGATCGCGGTCAGCTCCTCGCGGGTGAGGACCGTGCCGGTCGGGTTGTGCGGGGTGTTGAGCAGCAGCAGCCGGGTGTTGTCCGTGACCGCGTCGCGCAGCTCGTCCAGGTCCAGCCGGAACCGCCGCCGCACGACCCCGTCGCCGTCGCTCTCCTCGTGCGGCCGCAGGGTGACCGGCACGCGCGTACCGCCGGCCATCGCGATGCAGGCCGCGTACGAGTCGTAGTACGGCTCCAGGGCGATCACCTCGTCGCCGGGCTCCAGCAGGGCGAGCAGGGTGGCCGCGATGGCCTCGGTCGCGCCCGCCGTGACGAGGACCTCGGTGCCGGGGTCGTAGGTGAGCCCGTACCGGCGCTCCTGGTGCGCGGCGACCGCCGTACGCAGCTCGGGGACGCCCGGGCCCGGCGGGTACTGGTTGCCGCGCCCGTCGCGCAGCGCCCGCACGGCCGCCTCCCGGATCTCCTCGGGGCCGTCCGTGTCGGGGAAGCCCTGGCCGAGGTTGATCGCGCCGGTACTCAGGGCGAGGGCCGACATCTCGGCGAAGATCGTCGTCCCGAACTCGGCGAGACGGCGGTTGAGAAGGGGGCGGCGTGCGCTGGAGGTCATGACGGCCATCCTGCGCTCAACCTCTGGAGTTGCTCAACTCAGGTTCGGGGGTGAGGGCCTGGGAGGGTGTCCGACAGGCCTTGCCTGAGCTGGAGCGGAGCTGTCGTCAACGGTTGTTAGTTGTCGTCGTTGGTCGCTGCTGGACGGCCCAGGGACGGCCCGGCGGTGGAGGGGCTTCGCTGTTGGTGGAGCCGCCGTGCGAAGCTTCCCAAACTTCTTCGGAGGAGCTCTCGGGCAACGGAACCTGATTGGTCCGAACCGCCAGGCTCGCTTTCGACGTACCTGGACGAGTGCCTATAGCGCGATCGGCCCGTGAGCGATCCTCACGAGGAAACGGGCCTTTGTGATTCCCAGATCAGGAGCTGGCCGATCGTGCTTCACTGAGGTATGGCGGATGGCTCCTCACACACAGCGACAGTCGCAGACAGTATTGGGTATTTCGTCTTCACGGCTGGCGGGACAAGTCGCATGGATGTACATCAGGTTGCGAGCAAAATCCTAAAGGCTGAGATTGCCGAAACAGTTGGTTCCCCGAGCGATTCCGAGGTGCGGGTAGCGCCACGTTACGCGGAATTTATGAATCTAATTCGCGTAAGGGAGTCTTATGGGCAACTTGCGTCCGCTTTGCGTGATGGTAAGCCATGGGCGTGGATTCGCAGAAACCCCGGGCAAGCGGTGAAGACGGCACCCAGAATTCTCCGATCAATTCTTTCTGAATCTGCGCGAGCTGAATATGTGTCCTCGATTGAAGAGATGATTGAACGTACGCGAGAAACTTCGGATTTTATTCGGAATTCTGTTGCTGAAGCGCAGTCTGTAAACGCAATTCAACACACGGTCGAGCAGGATATGTATAGGCCAGACTATCGATATGGTGAACCCTACCTCCGGCTGCACCTCAAGCCGATCGTAGTGTGGCTAGATGTTTTGGGTGGAGGTGATGAAAGAGGTAGCGAGGATTACAGTGAAGGGGTATATGCGAATGCCACACTGCTTCTGCATCCATCCGGTGTCGTCCAGATTCAGATTGCACTTCAATTCCCGAGGGGTATATCGACAATCCAGCTAGAGCGTATGCAGTTTGGTGGAAGCCCAATTATCTCTGCTGCTGAGTACCCTGAGGTGTTGCTTCGCGCCGCTACATCCAGTCGGGATCTTGAAGAACGGCTATTGGGGCATTGGGTTGAAGGCGAGAGGTCAGGCACTCGATGGCGGAGGTGTCGTTTTCAGGATCCCGCATCCGTGGCCGACCTTTTCTTGGCCTATCTAGACGCCATTTATAGGATCGCCATCAAAGAATCATCGAACGAGTGGCTGTGTCATCCTGTAGTTTTCGTGAAGAAAATCGACTGCTGCGAATCCGAAGATCAATTCCGCAGCCTTCACTCTGCCGAGCTAGTCTCGTTGCTGTCGCGTTATAGCTCTCGGCGTGGTGAAAGAGGGGCTGCGATTTCGGAACTCATTCCGCGCGACAGATCGCTAGACCTTGATCACTCGGTTTACATGGATGCGACACACACCATCTCCATCCGGTGGCCGGGAGCTTCCGGTCCTGAAGAGTACGCAGGGCACCTCAATCACATTATTGTTGTAGAATGTGCTCTTTTGCAGTACTGGCAGATCAAGATGATTGATAAGCGTGTTACTAGCAGTGCTGGTCATTTGAGGGAAATTGCTCAGCTCCAGCGAGACGCAATATTTGGCATGAGGGAGTACCGGAATTCTCCCTTGTCTTATGGTACGGCTAGAGATGCTGCCAACGAAATTCTAGTAGGGCTAGAAGCGGATCGTTTGTACGAGCACACGCTCGAGTGCCTGAGTCAACTCCAGCAGCTTGTTGCAACGAACGATTCTCAGCGATCTGCTCGCCGCGCTAATACACTTGCTGCCACAGCTGCGGTGGCGGCTGCAGTCCTGGGTCTCCCGGCCGTAGAGGACACACTGAATGTGGCAAAAGAAATTCCACCGACAGGGATTTGGGGAACGGCGGCTGGGCCTCTAAGGAATCTGGCTGCCCAGGGAGCCGTAGGCGCGTGGAAGGGTTACATTATTTTGCTTGTCTCCGTCCTTCTGTTCGCGCTGGTTTGGAACAGGATATATAAAAGGCGGATGGCGAGAAAAGATCGGAGAGATGCTTCAGGTATGAGATGGCCATGGGGCACTGTCACCATTACGCGCCGAGATGAATAAGTTAGGCCAATAGATTCTGAATGACCGATTCAAGGGTGACATCCTTGCCGGCAGCGCGACACGTTTCCGTGTTGTGTGCGAGCCTTTATGGAGAGGGAAACTCTACCGCGTTCGATCGCGTTCGGGTGCGAGGTGTTGATGGGCGTAGCCTGAGGTGGAGTCCTCTCTTCGGCTGACCTGATTTTTTAATCTTCCGCGTGCCGAGGAGATGCGGCTCTTAGGGCCGCAAACAGAGTTGACGTATCGCCGTCGTATAGAAGATGCGGTTCGTCTGCCCTGGGAGGAACGAATCGAGTGCGATATCGCTGTAGGTCGCTCTCTGCGAAGTAGATCGAGTTTGGATCGTTCTTGTGGAGTTCGTTGCGCTTGCTGATTCTCGCCCAAAGCTCATCGTGACTAGCCGCGAGATAGACAAGCACGGGTGTGGCGCCGGCGTCAGTAGCGATGGTGCGCCATTTGTCCCGATCCTCCGGCGTCCAAAAACCGTGGTCAACGACCACGTCGTGCCCCGCTTTGAGCTGTTCGCTCAGCTTGTCAGCCACGTCTTCGAGGATCGGTCGTTCAAGGGTGGGGAAGGTGCCCCGAGGGAAGTCCACGCCGTAGACGCCATGTCGGCGGAACATCTCCTCATCAGGGCACAGCCGAACGAACCCGCGGGCTGTGAGTGTGCGGGAAAGGGTGGTCTTACCGGAGCCGGGAAGCCCGGCCATCAAGACGCAAAAGGAAGGACGTGGCAGCATCGGTCTCGTCAAGGTCTGGGCGATGGCTTCTATCTCTGCTTCGGTTCCAGACGTGATTATGCCAGTCCTACGAGCCGTGAGCAGCGTTCCTAGGCGGCCT
This sequence comes from Streptomyces sp. NPDC017991, assembly GCF_044328075.1. NCBI lineage: Bacteria > Bacillati > Actinomycetota > Actinomycetes > Kitasatosporales > Streptomycetaceae > Streptomyces > Streptomyces sp. NPDC017991. The sequence goes on from NZ_JBIRGP010000004.1 coordinate 561,056, forward strand.
TCCAGCACGCTCATGAGCGTGTCGTCCAGGACCGTCACAAGGAGACCTCTGATTCCGTGCGCCACGTACGGCCCGGGCCTCCGAGGTCCACGCCGTACTCGACGATGTTGCCTTCAGTGTCAACAAATTTCGCAGTCATCACGACTACTGGTTCAGCCGGTGGACTGTCAGAGTCAAGCTCCAAGAGCCGTGCGTACTCCGGCGTAAGGAGGTGCGCGGAAGCAGTATCGATCCGGTGACTGATCGGGTGGCCGGTTGACTGGGTGATGAGTTGGAGCGACGTCCCGCCCGTCAGCCGCTCACTCGCTGCTAGCTGAGGGATCAGCTTCCCGTATCGCGCAGGAATCCAGGACGTGCTGTGGGCCACGATGCCGTGCCGGTCCCTGTAGACGCGGCTACGGCGGACTACGTCGGCCCCAGGCTCAATGTCCAGCGCTTGAGCTACTTCGGCGGGGGCTGACACCACGGCCGCCTGGTGAGAGTCGGAGCGCTCACCCTGACCCCAACTGGACCCGGTGCGGCGTCCTCGGTCCTGACGCTGAGACCCTGACGACATCGACGCCGGCCGGTCCAACACCTCGGTCCCGATGCCATGGATGCCGCGAACAAGACCCTCGTTGCGCAGCTTGCGCAGAGCCTTCTCTGCCGTCGCAGTGCTCACCTTCCACTCTTCCGCGAGGTTCTTGATGCTCGGCAAGAGCCTCCCCGGCTGTAGCTGACCAGACGCGATCAACTCCGTGTAGTGGGCGGCAATCTTCGCGTACGGGGCCCGATTGTCGGCCTGGCCTGCCATGTCGCTTGCTCCTCGTCGTCACTTCCCTGAGGTTCCCTAGCCTACCGCTTGACACCGCAGGGAACCCTAGGGAACCCTAGGGATGTGTCCGGAGGAAAGCCCGAGGGGGTGAGTACGAAGTGAGCACGCATTGATTGAAAACTCAACAGTGTGCCTGAGGTGGCCGCTCCACCTCTGCAAGCAAGAGGGCGGCGTGCGCGGGTTCTGTCCCGTGTGCGGTTCAGCGCATCTGACCCCTCCCGAAGCTCCAGCGCTGCGGGCCGGTTGCCTCCGCTGCTCGTCTCGTACGAGCAGCGCTGAGGGGAGCCGGAACATCCCTTCTCTCCTGTGGAGTCCTGATGACTGCTGTTGTCGAGATCGTCTCGTTCGGCTATCTGCACGATGCGGCGCCCGCCGCGCATCTGACCATCGACCTGCGCCACCACTTCCGTGACCCGCACGTCTCTCCGGAGTTGCGCTGCATGACCGCCGCCGACGAGCCGGTGCGCACGGCGGTGCTGAACACCCCCGGCATCATGGCTCTGGTCGACGCCACCGCGATCGCCGTGACCGCGTTCGCTTCCGGTCCCAGCGCCGGGGCCGTGATCGTGGCCGACGGATGTGCCGGCGGCCGGCACCGCGCCCCCACCTTCGCCGCCGCTCTGGCCGAACGCCTGCGCATCGACGGCCACCAGGTCACGGTCACGCACCGGGACATGGCCCGCCCCGTCGTCCAGCGCTGACACCACCTCGCCCCGGACCCGCCGTACGTAAGGCGGGGGCCGTGACGGTGCCGGATCGAATCTGGCACGGGGCACTCCGGCCGCTGATCTGCGGCCGTGCCGCGCATCGTTCGCGGCTGTTCCCACCACAACGGCGAGCGGTCCCCGGGGGGCAACCCGGGGACCGCGTTTGGGCCGTTTCACCTGCTAGGGAGACCACGACCCATGAACCACATCGTCACACTTCAGGACGCTGTTACCGCGTTCGCTCCGTGGATGGAGCCGACGGACGCTGAGTTGAAGGTGATCGAGCAGGAGATGCCCGTCATCCTGGCGGACGTCGACCTGCTCGACGCGCACATCACCACCCTGGACCGCACCCCGACCGAGCTGGACGAGCGGCGTATCCGCCGGGCCCGCCGCCGAGCGCTCGCCGCCCGGGTCGCCCTCGTCAACCGCGCGGCCGGTGGCGCCGCATGAGCACCACCGAGACGCTCGCCGCCGCGCATGCGGAGGTGAAGGCGGAGATCGTGCGGACCGACACGAAGACCGGTCTGTTGCTGGCGTTCATCGGCGCAGTCCTTGCCGGATCGTGGACCATCGCCAAGGACGTCCCCCTAACCACCCCCGCATACGTCGCCGGCGGCGCCGGGACGGCGCTACTAGTCACCGCGGCTGGTCTGTTGCTGCGGTCGGTGCGGCCGAACCTGCGGGGCGGGCACGGCTTCCCGCTGTGGGCCACGCTCACCGCCGACCAGATCCCCGCCACCCTCACCGCCGACCAGGCGGCGGCCGTGGTGAGCCTGTCGCGGATCGCGCTGGCCAAGTACACGGGCCTGCGCCGTGCAATCGACCTGACCACGGCCGGTGGGGCGCTGCTCGTCCTCGCCGCGCTGCTCGCCCTCGGGGGCGTCGCATGAACCTCAACCGCAAAGGCAGGGCGGCCCTCGTGCTGGCCCTGGTCGCCGTGGTCGGCATGGCCTTCCGCGTCTCGTGGAACGCGCTGCGCGACATCGCGGGTGCGGTCGGAGCTGACGAGACGGCCGCGACGCTCTACCCGTTCGTGGTCGACGGCCTCATGGCACTCGCCCTCATCGCCACCCTCGTGCTCACCGACGATGCGCGGAAGTTCGCGCTGAGGGTGCTGGGCACCTACACCCTCGCCTCCCTCGTCCTCAACTACGTGCACGGTCTCGTGCCGGAACTCCACAGCACCCCGGGCGTACAGGTCGACTGGAGTCGACTCGCGGACTGGGATCCGGCGAACTGGGCTCTCGTCCTGCTCGCGACGTCGCTGCCGGTCGGCTCGATCTATTTCGGTTCCGACCTGGTCGCCAAGGTCCTGCACCACCGACCCACCCCGACTTTGGCCCCGGTCGCGAATGCGGAGGAATCTACCGAGACCGAAAGGTTTCGGTCTACAGCTGACCTCGGAGAATCGACCCCCGCACCGATCACTACAGCACCGGTGCGGATGCCCGTCCCGGTCACGGTCGCATTCCTGAAGCCGACGCTGCCGCTCAAGCCGATCCCCGCCGTGGCTGCGGTGCCGGTCGCCTCGATCACACCGCGCCCGGCACCGGCCGAGTCGACCCGCACCCGCCGGGCCACCGGTCGACTTCCCGCAGCCGCCCGGACCACCCGACCCAAGCGCACCACCGCTCAACTGCTCGATGAGGCGCGGACCGTGTCGGCGGGTTGGCCGGACGTGAAGGTGACGGCTGAGGGCATCCGCCGGCAAGTTCACACCTCGCCGGCCAACGCCCGGATGCTGCGCGACACCCTGCTTGCCGAACGCGCCACCATCACCCGGTGATGGGCGGCTCGTTCGGCAAGTGCTTCGACCCCAACGGCGCCCGCCACGGCATCCCCACCTTCCCGTGGCGCTACGCCCCCGACGGCTACGCCACCCGCCGACAGCTCCGCGCCCGCGGTCTGCGCCCCGGCGGACAGCCGATCGCCGGGCAGGTGCTGCGGCCCCGCTTCCGGCGGGGGCCGCTGGTCGCCTACCTCTACCGCCTCGACCGTGCCAAGCCCGTCCGCCCCATGACTCCGGGCCGGTGGGCGGCCCTGGCCAAGGCGAACACGGCCCGCCGTACCTGCCCGTCCTGCCGGCGCGATGCGGGATACGTGATCCCGCTCTCGCTCGGCATGTGCGTGCCCTGCGCCTACCCCGACCACCCGACGGAACCGGAAGGGACCACCCGTGAGCAAGCCTGAACTGCGCCGCCTTGAACGCGAGATCGAGAAGACGAGCAGGAAGCTGGACGCGGTCCGCCGGGGTGAGTGGTGGCCGCTGAACAGCCGCGAGCGCCGCGCCATCGCCGGAGCGCTGGTCGGCGGCTCCTACCAGACCGCCCGGGGTCGGAGCACGGGTCGTTCCGATCAGCGGTTGGAGACGGCCGGCACGGCTGCGGAGATGCGGCTGAACGCGGAACTGACCGCGTTGCACGGCGAGCGTCAGCGCCTGATCACCGAAGCGGCCCGCGCCAAGGCGGCCAAGAAGAAGGCCGGTTGGTTCTGACCAGCCGCAACCCCACCTCTACGCCGGGGTGCCCGCCTCTTTGGACGGACACGGGCACCCCGGCTCTCTCCCTCACGTCCGCCCCCGAGGGGGCAGTCAGGAGCAGTTCCAGCATGTCTGAGAACGTCGTTCACCTCCACAAGCACACCGACCCGCCCACCACCGACACGGCACCCACCGTGCTCACCGTGGTCCCGGACGCCCCGGCGGCGCCGATCGTGCCGTTGTGGGTGCGCTCCGGCCACGCCGTGAAGACCGCAGCCACCCACGAGAAGACGAAGACCGCCGCTCGGGCCATCGCCCGGCACAGCCTGTACACCTTCAACGGGGGCCGGATCGTGGCCCGTCGCACGTGGGACGGGAAGACGGGTGCCCGCTACGAGCGGATGATCCGGGCGGCCGAGGCTGCCGGGAATCTGGAGGTTGCGGAGGAGTGGGAGGAGCGGTTGCAGCGCTTCCGTGCCGCCCGTCACCACCGCCGCATGGATCTCTTGCACTCCCCGGTAGAGGCTGCCAAGGGCGTCGCGGTGGGCACGGGGATGGGGATCGGTGCGCTGGTCGCGCTCGGCATCGTGATGGCCATCAACAACGGTGACATCGCCGACGTCATCACGCCGCTCGCGGCCACGATCGAGTTCATCGCGACCGTGATCCGGATCGTTCAGATCGTGTGGGGCCCCGCGCTGACGATCGGTCCGTTCCTGGCGCTGCTCGCGCTGTGGGCGGTCGGCAGCAAGCAGCAGGCGGCCCCGGCATGGTCGATGCCTGACCACGTCCGATCGGGCGAGGGCGAACCCATCACTCCCTCGATCGTCGTCAAGGCCCTGCGCGACCTCGGGGTGCCCGCGCTGCGCAACGCCATCAAGGAGATGGGCGATGCCGGCGCGAGCATGTTGGGGCCGATCCGGATCGCCGGATGCGGGGTGGAAGTCGACGTGACGCTTCCCTCGGGGGTGTCGACGATCGAGGTGCAGAACCGGCGTCGCAAGCTGGCCGAGAACCTGACCCGCCACGAGCACGAGGTGTTCATCAACATCCCGCAGGCGGCGCGCACGGTGCGCCTGTGGGTGGCCGACTCCGGGGCGCTGGACGAGCCGATCGGCCCGTCTCCGCTGGTCACGGACGAGACGATGACCGCCGATTACACCAAGGGCCGCGCACCCTGGGGGCAGGACCTTCGCGGGGACGCCGCCGCGCTGAGCGTCTACCAACGCCACCTGCTGATCACGGGGTTGTCGAACCAGGGCAAGACCGCCGCCCTGCGCGCGCTCGCCCTGTGGCTCGCCCTGGACAGGTCGGTCGAGTTCCGGATCGCCGACCTCAAGGGCGCCGGCGACTGGGCGATGTTCGACGGGCTCGCTTCCCTGCTCATCCAGGGGCCGACCGACGACCACGTCATCCAGGCGACCGAGATGGTGGAAGGTCTGGTCACGGAGATGGAACGGCGTCTCCAGTCGCCTCCCGGCACCGTGTTCCTGCCGCTGGTCGGCATCGTGGACGAGGCGCAGGTCGCGTTCATGTGCCCGCTCAAGGACGCCGACAAGAACCCCTACGGCGGGTCCAAGGCCACCTCGCGCTACTTCATGGCCGTCCGCAAGGTCCACAACCAGGGCCGCGCCGTGAACGTGACGCTGTGGGAGGGCACCCAGGACCCCACCGATCAGAACCTTCCCAAGCTGGTCCGCGAGGGTGCCCACACCCGCGCCTCACTGGTCCTGGGCAGCGAGTCACAAGCCAAGATGGCGCTCGGTGACAAGGCCGTGGAGGGCGGGGCCGCACCGCACCTGCTCCGTCAGGGCCTGGACAAGGGAACCCTGGTCGTCGCGTCCGACGGCATCGCCATCCCCGCCGGGCAGGCGTCGATCACGATCCGCACGCACTACATCGACGACGCAGACGCCAACGCCATCGCCGACCGGGCCAAAGCCATGCGCGACGGCGTCACCACCCTGCACGTCATCGAGCGGGGCGCCGAACACGACCCGCTCGCGGACATCGCGTCCGTGGTCGGCACGGCAGAGCGGGTGCGCACGAAGGACGTGCTGCCCCGGCTCGGGACCTTGAACGCGGACGCCTACGGCGGCTGGTCGTTCATCGACCTCAAGCGCGTCCTGGACGGCACCGGCGCGGAGCCGTACAAGTCCGACGGCGTCATGGTCATCAGCCGTGACCGCCTCGCCCGTGCGCTCGCCAACCGCGACAGCGAGGGTTCCGCTTCCGCCGCTGAGTGACAGGGAGTTGACCGGTGGTGGGTCAGGGAGGCAGGGAGAACTCCCTCACCCCCTCCCTGACTCGCCTCCCTCACCCTGACCTGCACAAATGATCGTTCAGGGAGGCAGGGAGGCACCCCAGGTCAGACCCTGGAAACCCCCTCCACAGCGCACCCCCAAGGGGGTGCCTGAGCCTCCCTGACCCACTGCCGGAAGGGATTCCGCATGTACCCCGAACACCCCGGCCACCTGCCCGCCGAACGGGCCGTGACCACCTACCAGCCCACCCCCATCACGCCGGCGGTCGTCGTTCAGCCGGCGCCACTCGTGTCCGTCCAGCCGGGCGCGGTCCCGAGTGTGGCGAGCATCGTCCTGCCCGACGGACGGATCGTCACCGGCTACGCGATCAGCCCCATGCAGCCGGAACCCCTCGCTCCGAAACCGGCCGTGTCCCGCGCCGCGGTGAACGTCGCCCTCGGGGGTGTCGGGTTCCTCGCGGTGTGCGGCGGGCTGCTGCTGCTCACGTCGTTCATCGCTGCGTTGACCGCGTTCATCACCCAACTGATCACCCTCGCCGCGGTCATTTTCGGCGGGTGGATCGCCGTGCAGATCCTCGGCTCGAGCAGCCACCGGAGCGGAACCACGGTCAATATCCGTCGGGCTGTGATCAAGCGGAACAAGTTCTACGGTTGACGAGGAGACCACCCCAGTGATCCGACTTCGCATCAAGGTCACCCACTGCCCCCGCCGGGCCTTGACCCTGGCCGACACCCCTCGCCCTGACTGCCCTGATTGCTGGGGAGAGGGCGGCATCGCGTATGACTACGGCGACCACAACGGCGAGTACGCGGGCACCGACTGGGAGCCCTGCCCGTGCTGGACACAGTGGGCCGTGATCCTGCTGCCCCTGCCGCGCTGGCCGCGCCGCACCCCGCCCGGCTACAGCAACGAACCGCCCTTCTAGCTACGCCAAGGGCGGCCCCTCCCTCTCGCCAAAGAAGCGGGGCCGCCCTTGTCCACCTGATCCCTACAGACCTGTGGAGGTCTCCCAGCATGACGCAACCGACCGACATCAGGCGAGTGCCCGCCGCACTCACCCTCGCCGCGCACGGCGTGCCCGTACTGCCGCTGCGCGCGGGAAAGGGCCCGTTCGGCAACTGCCGTACCTGCGCCCGGAACGTGTGCGGTGGCCGGCCGAACATGCGAACCCCCGGCCCCTGCTCCTGCCCGTACCCCTGCCACGCGTGGGCCGCCGCCACCACCGACCCGCACACCCTCACCTCGCCCGCGTGGGCGAGCGCGTGGCGTGCCGCGGCTGCGGTCGCCTACCACCCCGGCGGGGCAGGGCTCAGCGTGGTCGACCTGGACAACGCGGACGCCATCGCGTGGGCCCGCGCCACCCTGCCCGCGACGCGCACGGTGGTGACGACGCGGGGTGAGCACTGGATCTACCGGGGCGTCATGCAGTCCGTGAACGCGGTGCGTCCCGGGGTGGACATCAAGTCGCTGATGTCGTACGCCCGTTGGCTGGGACCCGGCATAGGCGCCACAGCCGCTCTCCCCGCCGTGGTGCGCGCGCTGGCAGTAAAGGCCCCGCCGCCCGTCCGCAGGACGCCACAGACCCTCACGGTGCCTTTTACGGGGCAAAGTGGGGCGTGCCCGCACCGCACACCCACCTACCTCGATCGTGGCATTGCCATGGCCGTGCAGCGCATCACCGACGCGTCCAGCGCGGTACATGCGGCCGTCTACCGGGTGTTCCTCGCGGTGTTGTCCACGCACGGCCGGTGCGGTTGCCTCACCGAGAGCCACATCAGCCGGCTGTTCACCGCCGCGCAGGCCAAGGGCGAAAGTGCCCGGCACTGCACCGACGCGTGGACCAACGCCCGAACCGCATTGGGGCTGTAGCGATGGCTGAGGACGAGAAGGACCCGGCCCGCAAGGTCATCACCGCCTACGCGCAGGAACACTTCCGGTACTTCCGCACCGGCGACGGAACCGTGTACGCGCAGAAGAACGCTCATCCCGTGGCCCGTCCGATCCGCTCGCAGGGCACCACCGGAAGCCACCGGCAGGAACTCATGGTCGGCCTCTTCCGCGACGGAATCGGCGTCTTCAACGGGACCGCGCTGAAGGAGGCGTTGGACTTGATCGAAGCACTCGCCCTGACCGAGGACGTACAGCCCGTCCACATCCGGGTGGCCCCCGGATACGAGGGCGCCACGTGGCTGGACCTCGGCCGTGACGACGGGCAGTCCGTCCGCATCCACCCCACCGGATGGGACATTCTCACCCCCGACCCGCGGGAAGTGTGCTGGCGCCGTACCCAGCTCACCGGAGAACTTCCCCTGCCCGTCAAGGACACCGACGGCAAGGGCATCGACCTGCTGATGAGGCTCTGCAACTTCGCCACCGCGGAGACCGAGTGCTTGGCCATCGCGTGGCTGATCGGCTGCTTGGGGCCGTCGGTGCCGGTCCCTGCGCCGTTCCTCACCGGACCGCAGGGCGCCGGCAAGTCCACCGGCGGGCGGATGCTGGTGCGGATCATCGAGGGCATGACCGGTGACCTGCGCCGCGCACCCAAGGACGAGGAAAACCTGATCGCGGCCGTGGCCGCGGGATGGGTGACCGCGCTGGACAACCTGTCCCACATGACCCCGGACCTGTCGGACGCCATGTGCTGCATCGTGACGGGAGCCGAGAGCGTGAAGCGGGCCCTGTTCACCGACGGGGACGTGTTCCGCGTCGGCTACCGCCGCCCCCTCCTGCTGACCGGTATCGATGTGGGACTCATCCGGCCCGACCTCGCCGACCGGCTGCTTCCCCTGCGCCTGGAGCGGCCCCGGGTGCGGCGCACCGAGGATGAGCTGTGGACGGAGTACGCGCAGGTACTGCCCGTCATCCTCGGCTCGCTCCTCGACCTCACGGTCAAGGTCCGGGCCGTTGCTGCCGAGACGCCCACGGATCTGCGGATGGCGGACTTCGCGCACCTGTGCGCGCAGCTCGACACGGCCACCGGTCTGGGAGCACTGAACGCGTACCGGGCCTGCCTCGATGACCTGAATGACGACGTGATCGAGGGTGATCTGTTGGCGCAGACCGTCATCGAGCACGCGTCGACGATGGCGGCGGGTGCGGAGGAGCGGATGACGTCCACGCAGTGGCTGTACTGCCTCAGCCGCCTCTACGCCGGCGAGGACATGCGCGCGCTACCCAAGGGGTGGCCGACCACCGGCAAAGTCCTCTCCGACCGGCTCAAGCGTCTTCAGCCCACCCTCGCCGCCCGGGGCGTCATCATCGACTCCGGCCGCACCAAAGAAGGCCGCTACATCGAGATCACCCGACTCGCCCCACCCGCACACGAGCAGGAAGCAGCGTTCTGACCGGCGCCACAACCGCGCGCACAAGCAAGAGGAGCACCCGGGGCGAGGCGTGCTCCTCTTGCTGTTCGCCGCTCGCGGCGCCCCAAGGACGTGCCGCGCAGCGGCCCCTCATTCACGCTCTGAGCGACACCGCCACGACCACAGACAGCCCCTCCTTTTTTCCTAAGTAGGGAAGCGCTGCGTCACCTGCGTCACCCGACCCCCCAAAACGGTGGGTGACCTGCGCAGACACGGGTGACGCAGACGGCATATCTCTGCGTCATCGTGCGTCACCTGCGTCATCGATGACGGACGCCTGCGTCACCGATGACGCACACCCAACTCTCTGCGTCACCACAAACCCGCAGGTCAGGCGCTTGCGTGACGCAGATGACGCGGGTGACGCAGAAATCCCCACCTCGGACACACACGACACCCCCCAGCACGCCCGGCCCGCGCACGGAGGACCCGCCATGAGCACCGCACGAGAACAGCCGGACCCGCGCGCCACGCTCCGCGGCGGACTGCCGGACCGGTACCTCACCCCCGACGACATCGCCGAAATCTTCGAGGTCCCCAAAGAGACCGTCTACCAGTGGCGCCGAAAGAACGTCGGTCCACCTGGATTCCGCATCGGCAAGCACCTCCGCTACGACCCCGCCGATGTCCGCGCCTACGTCACCCAGCTCAAGACCGCCGACCACAACGCCGCCTGACCCACCACCCGCCGCAGACAGCAGGGAGAGCCGCCACCCGGCGACTCTCCCTGCTGCATGTCGAGAGGACCACCACCCCATGGCAGGCCACATCCAAGACCGCTGGTACAAGACCGACACCAACGCGGCCGGCAAGACCGTCCGCGTCAAAAGCGACCGCCACGGAAGCGGCCTGCGCTACCGGGCCCGGTACATCGGCCCCGACGGAACCGAGAAGTCCAAGAGCTTCCCCGATGGTAAGAAGCGCCTCGCCGAGAAGTGGCTGAGCGCCATTGAGACGGACATGACGCGCGGGCAGTACACCGACCCCAAGTCGGTCCGGATCACATTCCGGCAGTACGCCGAGAAGTGGTTGGACAGCAAGACCTCCAGCCCGATGACTCGGAAGGAACTTGGCCGGCGGCTACGGCTTCACGTTTACCCGGTGCTCGGCTCCCGACCGGTCGGGACCTTCCGGCCAGAGCACATCCGGGAACTCCTGGCAGCCCTGGAAGCGAAGCGCGGTGTGAGCCCCGCCTATGCGCGGAACATCTTCGCCGACGTTCAGTCGGTCCTGTCCGCCGCAGTGGATGACTCGCTGCTCTCCCGCAATCCGTGCGGTGCGCGAACGGTGCGGCGCCCCAAGCCGGACGCGCACCCGGTGGTTCCATGGGAACCCGGGCAGATGTTCACCGTTCGAACAGCGCTCTTGGAGCGGTACCGGGCGATGGTCGACATTGGCGCTGGGTGCGGGCTCCGGCAGGGCGAGGTGTTCGGGTTGGCCGAGGACGCGATCGACGCCGAGGGGCGCACCCTCCGTGTCGTTCGGCAGATCAAGCACGTGGAGGGACGCCCGGTGTTCGATCTGCCCAAGGGTGGCAAGAAGCGGGACGTGCCGTTGCCCGACTCCGTGGCGGGTGCTCTCCGGGCGCATATGGACGCCTGGAAGCCGGTGGAGATCACACTGCCGTGGGGGGTGCCGGAAGGGCCGAAGGTGTCCGCACGGGTGATCTTCACGGGGGAGCAGGGCGGCATCGTGTGGCGGAGCAACTTCAACAGCAAGGAGTGGAAGCCTGCTCTGTCCGCTGCGGGGCTCATCGGGGGCGCAAGGGCGGACGGCCGGTACGAATCGGCGCGCGAGCACGGCATGCACGCCCTCCGGCACTTCTACGCTTCCGCGTTGCTGGACGCCGGGGAGAACATCAAGGCCGTGAGCGAGTACATGGGGCACGCCGACCCGGGGCTGACCCTGCGGGTGTACGCCCATCTGATGCCGGACAGCCGCGACCGGGCTCGCGGCGCGATCGACTCCGTGTTCCGGCACCTCTCGGGGGAAGATCACGGCCCACAGACGGCCCAGTGAGCCATGGACGGCCCCTGACCTGCCCTTCTGTGCAGGTCAGGGGCCTTTGGTCCATGAGAAGGCTCTGAAGTTGCTCAACTCTGCTTTGGTCCGTGAGACGAGAGGGCATCACCCTCCCACGCAAGGAGCACACCTGGGTGTGCGGCAGGAATCACAGCAGCAGTCACAGCAAGGATCTCGGTAGGGAACAGGCAGCAGGCACACGAGAAGCAGAGCCCACGGGGGGCCGCTTCGGGGGAACGGAAGGAGGGTGGCGCCATGGTCATCGGCATCATCCTGGCGTTGTTCGTCGTGGGGTTCGTGGTCGTCGTGGTCGCGCGGATCGCATCCGCCGCCGGCCGGGGGCGCGGTCGGGGCAGGGGGCGTCCGCGCCGCAACAGCGACAGCTGGTGGGCAGGCAGCGGAGCGGTGGGCGGAGGCGACGGCGGCTCCTCCTGCTCGTCGGGCTCGTCGGGTCACAGCTCCTCGTGCGGCGGAGGGTCGTCCTGCGGAGGCGGAGGCGGGTGCGGCGGAGGCAGCTGACACGGGGCAGCTGAGCTCCGGGCGGCAGCCGGATTCCGGGCGGGGCAACCGCGTCCGGGCCGGGAGCCGCGTCCGGACCGGCCGGTCGAACGAGTGCCCGTCGGGGGTCACCTCCCGGCGGGCGCTTCGTCGTTGTGGGGGCGTGAAGTTGTCTGCGAGCCCCCCAGGGGCGCACTTTCTGGTTGAACAGTTGAGCTGTGGAGCCCTCGGGGGGATGGAAACCCTACGAAGTTGGGTAAAAACGCTGTGGCGGACGCGCCGTTCATGATTCCCTCGTATCGCCGACGCAGACCCCGGAACAACCTTCTGACCTGGCCGACCGGGCCCGATCACCGCCCGGCGCCGACCGGGGTGCGACGGACCGACCCCACCCTTGCGTGCAGCGGAGCCGACCCATGCTCACGACCCTCAACACCGCCTACACCGACACGCGCGCGGCCGACCTCGCCTGGGCCCTCGGACACGAGCCGCTGCCCGCGCTCGCCACCCTCGACATCGAACTCTTCGACGCGAAACTGCAGTTGCGACTGCTGGGCGCGTCCCACCAGGTGCTCCTTGAGCAGGAGCGGGGCACCTGTTCGGAGACCGTCGCCTGTATCGCGGGCAGCAGCTCACCGCTGCCGCTCGGCGTCGCCAAACGGGTGGACGACTGGGAGTACGAGTTCGCCGCGCGCGTGGAGACGCTGTCGCGCGGATCCTTCGCCGGCCGGGCCCAGGAGTTGCTCGCCCTCGTCGCCGACCATCCGAACGGACTGGCGGGGGTCTTCCCCGGCAGCCCCCACGCCTTCACCGCGATGCTCGCGCAGCGCCACGAGGGCCAGGTGCACTGGCGCACCTGGCACGCCTACCCCCAGGAGGGCCAACTGGTCGCCACCCGCACGAAGGTGGGCGTACGGGTGCCCGCGCCCCTCTAAGGCGGGTCATGAGGCGGGTCATGAGGCGGGTCATGAGGTGGGTCCGGGGGAGGAGCCCCGAAACGGGCAAAGTATGCGCGGGCGACGGCATTTACACACGTGTGGGTGACAGGGTGCAGTGAAACCGTGACGTAGCGTTCCCTGGGTGATCGAGCCGCACGCGCCCGCCCCGCCCGGTACGGCCCCGCCGCCCCGACGCGGCGCGGGCCAGGCGCGTCTGCCGGTCAGGCCCGCCACCGGCCGGTTCCTCGTCCTCACGGGCGTGTTCATCTGCGCGGCCTGCGGACTGGTGTACGAACTGGAACTGGTCGCCCTCGCCTCGTACTTGATCGGCGACTCCATCACCCAGGCCTCCGTCGTCCTGTCCGTGATGGTCTTCGCGATGGGCATCGGCTCACTCCTGGCCAAACGGCTGCGCTGCCGCGCCGCGGCAGGTTTCGGCGCCGTGGAGGCCCTGCTCGCCCTCGTCGGCGGCTGCAGCGCGATGGCCCTGTACGCCGTCTTCGCCTGGACCGGCGACTGGGGCGGCGCCTGGGCGAACGGCCCCAGCTACCTCCTCGTCGGCTTCTCCCTCGCCATCGGCCTGCTCATCGGCGCCGAGGTGCCCCTGCTGATGGAGCTGATCCAGCGCGTGCGCAGACAGGACGCGGGCGGCGCCGTCGCCGACCTGTTCGCCGCGGACTACGTGGGCGCGCTGGCCGGCGGACTCGCGTTCCCGTTCCTGCTGCTGCCCCTGCTCGGCCAGTTGACCGCGACGCTGATCACCGGAACCGTCAACGCGATCGCCGGCGCCGCGCTCGTCCTGGGCCTGTTCCGGCAGGACCTGACCCGGCGCGACCGCTGGCTGCTGGTCGTCGCCAACCTCCTCGTCCTCGCGCTGCTCGCCTCGGCCGCCGTGCTCGTCGACGACTTCGAACGGTCCGCGCGGCACGCGATGTACGGCAGGGACGTCCGGGTGGCGATGCACACCGACGTCCAGGACGTCGTCCTCACCGGCGGCGCCGACGGCAGCCGGCTCGACCTCTACCTCGACGGCAGGCTGCGGGTCAGCGGCAGCGACGAGGGCCGCTATCACGAGGCCCTGGTCCACCCCGCGATGAACGGCCCGCACGCGCGCGTGCTCGTCCTCGGCGGCGGTGACGGGCTCGCCGTGCGCGAGGTGCTGCGACACCGGGGCGTACGGCGGGTCGATGTCGTCGAACTCGACGCCGAGTTGGTGGAGTTGGCGCGCACCGATCCCGCACTGTCCGCGCTGAACGGCCACGCGTACGGGGATCCGCGGGTGCGGGTCGTCGCCGCGGACGCGTTCGGCTGGCTGCGGCGGGCCCCGCGGGACGCGTACGACGTGGTGGTCTCCGATCTGCCCGACCCCGAGAACACGTCCAGTACGAAGCTGTACTCGCAGGAGTTCTACGGGCTGGCCCGCGAGGTGCTCGGCGACGGCGGGCGGCTCGTCGTGCACGCCGGGCCCGTGGCGGCACGGCCGCGCGCCTTCTGGACCGTGGACGCGACGGTACGGGCGGCCGGGCTGCGGACGGTGCCGTACTCGGTCGGCGGCCGTGACTCCTCCCCGGCGGGCGGTTCGCGGGCTCCGCACGACTGGGGGTACGTGCTCGCGTCGCGCACGCCGCCGCACCTCGGGGACGGGGCGGCGGCGGAGGGGGTGCCACGCGTCCCGTCCCTCCAGGCGGGCGTCCGCGCGGCGGAGCGCACCCGGCTGGTGGGCCTGCCGCCCTCGACGCTGGTGCACCCGAGATACGCCGACTGAGTCGGCGTACGCGTCCGTCTGCGGCGGATCCCGGGGGAATCCCCGCATGTACGGGTGCGGTACGGGTGGTGCTGGGTAGGCTCGGCCGACATGGAGCATGAGGTGTTCGTTCCGGTTCCCGTCGAGCGTCTGCGCGAGGCCCTCGCCGATCCCGCGCGGGTGGCGCGGGCGCTGCCCGGTCTTCAGCAGGACGCGGGGACGGCGCCCGTCTCCGGGCGCCTGAAGGTACGGGTCGGCGGGCACTCCATCACGTACCGGGGGACGCTCGGTGTCTCCCCGCGGGACGACGGCTCGTACTCCGTCGAGGCGGACGCCACGGAGGCGCGGGGGGCGGGGACGGTGAAGCTCGCGCTCACGCTGGTCCTCCGTCCGGCCGAAGGGGGCTCGACGCTCACCTTCACCGGTACGGCCTCGGCCGACGGCCGTATCGCCGATCTGCCGGCGGACGAGGTGGCGTCGGCGACGACCCGCCTGCTGAACCGGTTCGCGGAACACCTGGCGCCGGAGCCGGAGCCGGAACCGGAGCCGGGGCCGTCGCCGGAGCCGTCACCGGAAGAGGCGCCTGTCGTTGCGCCCGATCCGGTGGAGGAGTCCCCCTCCTCGCACGTGCCGTTCGCCGAGGGCGACTTCGCGGGTGGCTTCGAGGACGACGGGACTTCGCCGCCGGGGGCACCGGCCGAGGCGGCGCACGCGCGGCGCACGATGATCGGCCGCAGCGCGGAGGAGGTCGACCACGCGCCGCCGCGGGGTCGGTACGCGCCCGTGCCGGCGCCCGAGTCCGCGGGTGGCAGCGCGGTCCTCCGCTGGGCCGCGCCCGCGGCGGCGCTCGCGCTGGCCTCGGCGATCGTGGTGGGCCGAGCCCTCCGCAAACGCCACTGACCGCTGGCCGCGGGGCCGAACGCTTCTGCCCGCGGGCGAGGGGGGGTCACCCGCGCAGTTCCCCGCGCCCCTGGAGGGGCCCGTCTTGCGCGCCCGGCCACGGGCGGCCCGCAGCTGGCAGCCGAGCAGGTGCCCCCTCAGGGGCGCGGGGAACTGCGCGCCCAGCCACGGGCGGCCTGCAGCCGGCACACCGCGCGAGGTGGGTGTTTTGCCTGCGGGTGGGTGGGGGTTGCCCGCGCAGTTCCCCGCGCCCCTAAAGGGGGCTGTCCTGGGGGCGCGGGGAACTGCGCGGCCAGCCTTCGGGATTGGGGCCTGCGGTCCACATCCCGCGCTCCACCCCGTAGGGTCGTCGCGTGAGTAACGAAGACATCACGCTGACCGCCGGCGACGCGCAGGCGACCGTACAGCCGGGCAACGGCGGACGGATCGGCGGACTGAGAGTCGACGGCGTCGAACTGCTGCGCCAGGGCGACAAGTTCGGCTGCTTCCCCATGGTCCCGTGGTGCGGCCGCACCAGGGACGGCCGCTTCCTGAACGGCGCCACCCCCCACCAGCTCCCCCTCAACTCCCCACCCCACGCCATCCACGGCACCGCCCGCGACGCCGCCTGGCGCACCGCCCGCA
Source organism: Streptomyces sp. NPDC017991 (assembly GCF_044328075.1). Classification (NCBI taxonomy): domain Bacteria; kingdom Bacillati; phylum Actinomycetota; class Actinomycetes; order Kitasatosporales; family Streptomycetaceae; genus Streptomyces; species Streptomyces sp. NPDC017991. Next base: position 577,411 of record NZ_JBIRGP010000004.1, read on the forward strand.
AGAGCGCCGACGAGGCCGTCATCACGTACGACCTCGTCGACCCCTGGCCGTACCCCGGCCGGGTCACCCAGGTCGTCAGGCTGACCGAGGACTCCCTGACGCTGACCATGTCGGTGGAGACGTACGGCGATTCCTTCCCGGCGCAGATCGGGTGGCACCCCTGGTTCAACCGGAACCTCGAAGGAGGTGAGGGCACCGACGGCGTGCGGGTCGACTTCAGCGCCGCCTGGCAGGAGGAGCGCGGCGACGACCATCTGCCGACCGGCCGTCGTATCGAACCGCGGCCGAGCCCCTGGGACGACTGCTTCGGGATGCCCGACGGCGTCGACGTCACCCTCACCTGGCCCGGCCGGCTGGAGCTGAACGTGGCCGCCCGCGAGCAGTGGGTCGTCGTGTACGACGAGCAGGAGGCCGCGGTGTGCGTGGAGCCGCAGACCGGCCCGCCCAACGGCCTGAACACCCTGCCCCGCCTGGTCACCCCCATCGACCCCCTGGAAGCCGCCACCACCTGGACCTGGCGCCGCCTCTAAGCTGACCCGCATGAGCGACGTACGTGGCGAGCTGCTGCAGCAGATCAAGGACAAGGCCGTGGTGCACGGCAAGGTGACCCTCTCCTCCGGGATCGAGGCCGACTACTACGTCGACCTGCGACGGATCACCCTGGACGGCGAGGCCGCCCCGCTGGTCGGCCAGGTGCTGCTCGACCTGACGGCGGACCTGGACTTCGACGCGGTCGGCGGCCTCACCATGGGCGCCGACCCGGTGGCCGGAGCCCTGCTGCACGCCGCCCACGCGCGCGGCCGGCGCGTCGACGCCTTCGTCGTCCGCAAGGAGGCGAAGGCGCACGGCCTGCAGCGCAGGGTCGAGGGCCCGGACATCGCGGGCCGCCGCGTGCTCGTCGTCGAGGACACCTCGACGACCGGCGGCTCCCCGCTCGCCGCCGTCGAGGCCGTGCGCGAGGCCGGCGCGGAGGTCGTCGGCGTGGCGACCATCGTCGACCGGGCCACCGGCGCCGCGGAGAAGATCCAGGAAGCCGCCGGGGTCCCGTACCTCTTCGCGTACTCCAAGGACGAGCTGGGTCTCGCCTGATCCCGGCCCCGGCCCCGGGTGACCAGTTGTCCACAGGGTCGGACAGCCAGGCCGGAGCATCCGGTCATGTCTGGAAGGATGGGGCCGACGATGACGTCGCCCCCTAGGTCAGGGTTCTCAGCAGAACGCCACCCGCATATACAAGGAGCGGACAGATGCCCATCGCAACCCCCGAGGTCTACAACGAGATGCTCGACCGGGCGAAGGCAGGCAAGTTCGCCTACCCGGCCATCAATGTGACCTCGACGCAGACCCTGCACGCTGCGCTCCGCGGCTTCGCGGAGGCCGAGAGCGACGGCATCATCCAGATCTCCACCGGCGGTGCGGAGTTCCTGGGCGGCCAGCACAAGAAGGACATGGTCACCGGCGCGGTGGCGCTGGCCGAGTTCGCGCACATCGTCGCCACGAAGTACGACGTCACCGTCGCGCTGCACACGGACCACTGCCCGAAGGACAAGCTCGACGGGTACGTGCGTCCGCTGATCGCGGTCTCCGAGGAGCGCGTCAAGGCCGGTCGGAACCCGCTGTTCCAGTCCCACATGTGGGACGGCTCCGCGGAGACCCTCGCCGACAACCTGGCCATCGCCCAGGAACTGCTGGCCCGCGCCGCCGCCGCGAAGATCATCCTTGAGGTGGAGATCACCCCGACCGGTGGCGAGGAGGACGGTGTCACGCACGAGATCAACGACTCCCTCTACACGACGGTCGACGACGCGTTCCGTACCGTCGAGGCCCTGGGCCTGGGCGAGAAGGGCCGCTACCTGCTGGCCGCGTCCTTCGGCAACGTGCACGGCGTCTACAAGCCGGGCAACGTCGTCCTGCGCCCCGAGCTCCTCAAGGAGCTGAACGACGGCGTGGCGGCGAAGTACAGCAAGCCGTCCCCGTTCGACTTCGTCTTCCACGGCGGCTCCGGCTCCTCCGAGGAGGAGATCCGCACGGCCCTGGAGAACGGCGTCGTGAAGATGAACATCGACACGGACACCCAGTACGCGTTCACGCGCCCGGTCGCGGACCACATGTTCCGCAACTACGACGGCGTCCTGAAGGTCGACGGCGAGGTCGGCAACAAGAAGACGTACGACCCCCGCACCTGGGGCAAGCTCGCCGAGGGCTCGATGGCCGCGCGCGTCACCCAGGCCTGCGGCCACCTGCGTTCCACGGGCACGAAGATCAAGTAAGCGTCCGTTTCCCGTACGCGGGGCCCGGTTGTCCACAGGGAGAACCGGGCCCCGACGTATGTCCGTATGATCCGGAACATGGCTGCCCCCACGCCCCCGCCGGACCCACCGGGCCCGCCCGTCCCGCCGGTTCCGCCGGTCCCGTCGAAGGAGTCTCCGGCCTCCTCCCCGGCGGCGTCCCCGGGCGTCCGGATGGCCTCCCCCACGGGGAAGTGGATCCTGCTGACGACGGTCCTCGGTTCGGGCATGGCGATGCTGGACTCGACCGTGGTGAACGTCGCGCTGCCGACGATCGGCCGTGACCTCGGCGCCGACCTGGCCGGCCTCCAGTGGACCGTCAACGCCTACATGCTGACCCTCGCCGGACTCATCCTGCTGGGCGGCGCCCTGGGCGACCGCTTCGGACGGCGGAAGGTGTTCGTCGTCGGCGTGGTGTGGTTCGCGGCGGCCTCACTGCTGTGCGGGCTCGCACCGAACGCGGGCGTGCTGGTCGCCGCCCGCGCGCTCCAGGGCGTCGGCGGAGCACTGCTCACCCCCGGCTCGCTGGCCCTCATCCAGGCGTCGTTCCACCCGGAGGACCGGGCGCGGGCCGTCGGTCTGTGGTCCGGTTTCGGCGGCATCGGCGCGGCGGTCGGCCCCTTCCTGGGCGGCTGGCTGGTGGACGGCCCCGGCTGGCGCTGGGTGTTCCTGCTGAACGTCCCGCTCGCCCTGCTGTGCGCCCCGATCGCCCTGAGACACGTACCGGAGTCGAAGGACGACCGGGTCCACGGACGCGGCTTCGACGTGCTCGGCGCCGCCCTCGGCGCACTGGCGCTGGCCCTGGTGACGTACGCCCTCATCGAGGCACCCGGCGGTTCGGTGCCCGTCGTGGCCGTGACGGCGGCGGCCGGTGTCGCGGCGGGGGTCGCCTTCGTGGCCGTGGAGAAGCGGCGGCCCGACCCGATGATGCCGCTCGACATCTTCGCGTCCCGCCAGTTCACGGCGGTCAACCTCGTCACTCTGTGCGTGTACGCGGCCTTCGGCGGGTTCTTCTTCCTCTCCGCGGTCCAGCTCCAGGTCGTGTCCGGTTACTCGGCCCTCGGTGCCGGTACGGCGCTGCTGCCGACCACCGTCCTGATGCTGCTGCTGTCGGCCCGCTCGGGCGAGCTGGCCCAGCGGGTCGGCCCGCGCATCCCGCTCACCGTCGGCCCGCTGCTGTGCGCGACCGGGATGCTGCTGATGCTGAGAGTGGGCGAGGACGCCTCGTACGCGGCCGACGTGCTGCCCGCCGTCCTGGTGCTCGGCGCCGGCATGGTGACGCTGGTGGCGCCCCTCACCGCGACGGTGCTGGCCTCCGTGGACACCGGCCGGGCGGGGCTCGCCAGCGGCATCAACAACGCGGCGGCCCGCGCTGCCGGTCTTGTCGCGGTGGCCGCGCTGCCGCTGCTGGCCGGGATGGGGGAGGCGGCGTACCGGTCGGCGGACGCCTTCGACGACGCGTTCCGGCGGGCCATGCCCCTGTGCGCGGGCATCCTGGTGGTGGGCGCGGTGATCGCCTTCGCGACCGTGCGCAAGCCCCCGCCGGGCTGTCTGCGGCCGGAATGCCTCACGCACGGCGGCGTGACGGCTCCGCCGCTGGAGCCGAACCGGTCGCGGGGGCGGCTGGAGTAGTTTTCAGCGAGGCGGCTCCGCCCATGGAGCCCGGGGTGGCCGCGGATAGCGCAAACTGGAACCCATGGCCATTCACGAGAACCTCCTCGGGGGACCGCCCCCGACCCACCTGCCCGACGACCCGGAGCCGCGCGAGCTCCTCGCGAACGGCACGGCGCCCGCCGATGTCGCCGCGAAGTACCCGACCTCCTCGCTCGCCTGGGCGCAACTGGCCGACGAGGCGTACGAGCGCGGCAGCGTCGTCGAGTCGTACGCGTACGCCCGTACCGGCTACCACCGGGGCCTCGACTCCCTGCGCCGCGGCGGCTGGAAGGGCCACGGCCCGGTGCCGTGGGAGCACGAGCCGAACCGCGGCTTCCTGCGCGCCCTGCACGGCCTCGCCCGCGCCGCCCAGGCGATCGGCGAGCAGGCGGAGTACGAGCGCTGCGCGCAGTTCCTGAAGGACTCCTCCCCGGCGGCGGCCCAGACCCTGGGCTAGCCCTACGAGCCCGTCAGGGGCCACGTACGTGCAGGTCCGCCTGGTGTGACCAGGCGGACCTTGCGGTTTCGGGGCACGATTGTGGAGGATGCCGGTTGGGGACCGGGGCCCCCGTGTCGGAATTCGGCAGGGGCGGACCGCTACCCGGAGTACAGCAGGAGACAGCGATGTCCCAACAGGCTCAGTACGGCGAGGCCCGCGACACGGCTTCGGAGCCCGAGACCCCGCATCTCGACTTCATGGGAACGACCCCTTACGAGGACTACGTACAGGCGGACGTTCTCACCCACCTCCAGCACACCCTCTCCGACGACCCCGGAGAGATGGTCTTCCTGGTGACGACCCAGGTCATGGAGCTGTGGTTCACCGTCATCGTGCACGAGTGGGAGACCGCGGCGAAGGCGCTGCGCGAGGACCGCGTGCCGGTCGCGGTGGCCGCGCTGAAGCGTTCGGTACGGGAGCTGGAGGCGCTGAACGCCTCATGGAAGCCCCTCGGCCAGCTCACTCCGGCCCAGTTCAACTCGTACCGCAGCGCCCTCGGCGAGGGCTCCGGATTCCAGTCGGCGATGTACCGCCGCATGGAGTTCCTGCTCGGCGACAAGTCCGCGTCCATGCTCGTACCGCACCGGGGCGCGCCCCGCGTGCACGCCGAGCTGGAGAAGGCCCTGCACGAGCCGAGCCTGTACGACGAGGTGCTGCGGCTGCTCGCGCGGCGCGGCCACGCGGTGCCGTCCTCGGTCGTCCAGCGGGACGTGTCCGGACGTTACGAGCCCTCCCCCGAGGTCGAGGCCGTCTGGACCGACCTCTACGCGGGCGACGAGAGCTCCGAACTCGCCCGGCTCGGCGAGGCGTTGACCGACGTCGCCGAACTGGTCTGGCGCTGGCGCAACGACCACCTGGTCGCCACCCGGCGGGCGATGGGCTCCAAGACGGGCACCGGCGGCTCGGCGGGCGTGGCCTGGCTGGAGAAGCGGGCCCGCAAGAACGTGTTCCCCGAGCTGTGGACGGCACGGTCGCATGTCTGAGCCGTACGCGGACGCCGGCGGTGAGTCGTACGCGGGCCGGGCGGCGGCGCTGGACGCCGCCGACGAACTGGCCGAGCTGCGCGCGCGGTTCGTCCTGGACGACACGGTGTACCTGGACGGGAACTCGCTCGGCGCGCTGCCGCGCTCGGTGCCGGGCCGCGTCGAGGACGTCGTGCGCCGACAGTGGGGTTCGCTGCGGATCCGGTCCTGGGACGAGAGCGGCTGGTGGACGGCGCCGGAGCGGATCGGCGACCGGATCGCCCCGCTGGTGGGCGCGGCGCCCGGCCAGATCGTCGTGGGCGACTCGACGAGCGTGAACGTGTTCAAGGCGGTCGTGGGCGCGGTGCGCCTGGCCGGCGGGGGTGCGGACGGCCGGGAGGGGCCGGGCGTCCGGGACGAGATCCTGGTCGACGCGACGACGTTCCCCACGGACGGGTACATCGCCGCGTCGGCGGCGCGGCTCACCGGATGCACGCTGCGGCCGGTGGCGCCCGACGAGGTCCCGGACGCCCTGGGCGGACGTACGGCCGCGGTGCTCCTGAACCACGTCGACTACCGCACGGGCCGTCTGCACGACCTGCCGGCGCTGACGGCCGCGATCCGCGCGGCGGGCGCCGTGTCGGTGTGGGACCTCTGCCACAGCGCGGGCGCCCTGCCGGTGGGCCTGGACGAACACGGCGTGGACCTGGCGGTCGGCTGCACCTACAAGTACCTGAACGGCGGCCCGGGTTCACCGGCGTACCTCTACGTCCGCCGGGACCACCAGGCGCGCTTCGACTCCCCGCTGCCGGGCTGGAACTCGCACGCCGACCCGTTCGGCATGACCCCGGACCACGTCCCGGCCGACGGAGCCCTCCGCGGCCGTGTCGGCACCCCGGACATCCTCTCCATGCTCGCCCTGGAGGCGGCCCTGGAGGTCTGGGACGACGTCTCGATCGAGGCGGTCCGCGCCAAGTCCCTCGCCCTGACGGACTTCTTCCTGGAGTGCGTGGCGGTGTACGTGCCCGCGGGCGCGGTGGAGTCGGTGACTCCGGCCGGCCACGGGGAGCGGGGCAGCCAGGTCGCGTTGCGATGCGCGGACGCGGGTGGGGTGATGCGCCGCCTGATCGAACAGGGCGTGATCGGCGACTTCCGGGAACCGGACATCCTGCGCTTCGGCTTCACCCCGCTGTACGTGGGATTCGGCGATGTGGAGAGGGCGGCGGGGGTGTTGGGCGGGTTGTTCTAGTGGTTAGCCTCTCCGGCGTTTGAGGAGCGGGGGTTCGGGGGCAGCGCCCCCGAGTCGTTGACGATGGGGGAGGGCAGGGGCGGCGGCGGCGAGGAAAGTTCCTGCCCCGCGAACACCCCGGCCCGCGCGGCGGCTACCGCCGCCGCCGCGGCGCGTTCCGCCGTGTCGGCCCCGGGCGCCACCCCCGACGTGAGCAACGCGTAGTACAGCGGCGCGGAAACAGCCCGCACCACCTCCCCCGCGTCAGTCCCGGCGGGCAACTCCCCCCGCGCGACCCCCTGCTCGACACAGGGCGCCCACTCGGCGACCCGCACGTCGTAGAAGTGCCGCAACGCCTCCCCCGTACGCGCGTCGCACGCCGCGGCGGCGATCACAGCCCGGAACAGCGCCCCCTGCCGGGGATCGGCGAGGGTACGGCACACCAGCGCGGCGTTGGCCCGCAGATCCCCGAGCACGGAGCCCGTCTCGGTACGGGGGAGCGACTGCTCGGCCATGTCACCGAGCAGGTCGGCGACGAGCCCGGTGACCGAGCCCCAGCGCCGGTACACGGTCGTCTTCCCCACCCCCGCGCGCCGGGCCACGTCCGCCAGATCGAGATGGGCGAACCCCCGCTCGGCCAGCACGTCCCCGGCGACGCGCAGCACGGCCGTACGGACCCGAGCGGTACGCCCTCCGGGACGGACGGTCCCGGGTTCGGGCACAGCCCCGGGAGCCGGCTCGGGTTCTGGCTCGGGCTCGGCGGTCATGAGGGGGACTCCTTCGCGATCAGGCGTGGTGACGGGCGACGAGGGACGGCACTCCACCAGCGTAACGAAACACCAGCACCGTTTACCCCTCACCGAGCGTCACGGCGGTGTGTAGGCGCACGTCACCGGCCTGATACCGTCCCGCCAACGACCCGCGTTCCGGAGCACGTTGACCGCAAGCTCCGAGAGTTCACGGGCCGGGGAACGAACACCGCACCGCTGAGAGGCTTGGAGCATGCCGGACGACGCCCGCGACGCCGCGGAGGAGGAGTCGGCCTTCTCCCATCCGCCCGTCGACCCCGACGCCACCGCCGCGTACGGCGACCACCCCGACCAGGTCGTCGACTTCTACGCACCGCGCGGCGGTGAGGAGTCGGCCCCGCTCGTCGTCGTCCTGCACGGCGGCGCCTGGCGTGCCCCGTACGACCGGCGGCACATCACCCCGTTCGCGGACTTCCTGGCCCGGCGGGGCTTCGCCGTGGCCAACGTCGAGTACCGGCGCGGCGGCACGATCCCGGCCCAGGGCGGCACGGGCCCGGTGGCGGGGCGCTGGCCCGACACCTTCGACGACGTCGCGGCGGCGCTGGACGCGATACCGGCTCTCGTACGGAAGGCCCTGCCGGGAGCCGACGTCCGCCGCACGGTGGTCACCGGCCACTCGGCCGGCGGTCAGCTGGCGCTCTGGGCGGCCGCCCGCCACCTGCTGCCGACCGACGCGCCCTGGTACCTGGAGAGGCCGGCCCCGCTGCGCGGTGTCGTCGCCCTGGCCCCGATCGCCGACTTCACGGTCGCGGAGAAGCTGGACGTCTGCTCCGGGGCCACGCTTCAACTCCTCGGCGGCGCGACCAGGTTCGAAGAACGACAGCCGTACGCCGACCCGGCCCTGCTCCTCCCGACGGGTATCGCCACGACGCTGGTACAGGGCCGGACGGACACCGTCGTGCCACAGGCGGTCGCCGAGGCATACGCGGACGCCGCGGCGAAGGCCGGTGAGGTGGTGGGCCTGACGCTCCTGGAGGACGTCGGCCACTTCCCCCTGATCGACCCGGCGGCGGACGCGTGCGCGGTGGTGGCGGAGGAGATCGCCCAACTGGCCTGGTAGGGCGGGCCCGGGCCACCGGGCCACCCCGTAGTACCTGAGAAGGAGGCGCGAGGACCCGTCTCACTGGTGACGACCGCCGCCCCCGCCCCCGCCTACGTTCTGTACATGACCGAGACGACCCAGACGCAGATGAGACAGCCAGGCGGCGGACGGCCGCGCAGCCCCGAGTTCCAGCTCGCGATGGACGTGTCACGGGGGCTGCGGCAGGACCTGTTCCATGACGCCTTCGCCCTCCGCCCGCTGCCGAGGACGCGGGCGGACGGTCCCGTCGTCCGAAGTCTGCCGCCGGCTCTGAGAGAGCGGGCCACCCTGCTCCCGCACGCCCTGGTGGTGCTGGCCGGTGTGATCACGCTGCTCATCTCCCTCGCGGGCAACGGTGGCGGCGATCTGGCACAGTTCCTGACCGGCCTCATGGGGATGGGCGCGATTCTGCTGACCCTGCTCAGGCCGGTGGTCGCCTTCTGGTCCTCCCTGGCGGTGGCACTGGTCACGGCCCAGTTCGGGAACTGGTGGGACAGCGAGTGGCCCTGGGCACCCGGCGCCTTCGCGACCCAGCTGGTCGTCCTCACGGTCGTGGCGATGCGGACAAGGCCTCGCACGGCAGGCTGGATGTGGGCGATCACCGCGGCCTACGGCCTCGTCTCGGAGGGCTTCTTCCCAGGCGGCCACGACTACACGAACACGATGCCCTTCCTGTTCGTGAGCGCACTGGTCCTGCTGGTCGTCACGGTGTGGCACGTGCGCCGCGAGGCCGCGCAGAAGGTGACCGCCCAGCAGACGGTGACCGCGCACGAGCGTTCCAAGCGCACCCTTCTCGAAGAGCGCACGACGATCGCCCGCGAACTGCACGACGTGGTCGCCCACCACATGTCGGTGGTCGCCATCCAGGCGGAGGCCGCGCCCTACCGCGTGGAGAACCCCCCGCCGGAGCTGGAGTACGCCTTCAAGGTGATCAGGGAGAACGCGGTCATAGCGCTCTCCGAGCTGCGCCGGGTCCTGGGCGTCGTACGGGCGGAGGACTACGAGGCCCCGGACGCCCCGCAGCCCAGGCTCGCGGACCTGAACCGCCTCCTGGAGAACGTGCGCGACGCCGGCCTGGGTGTGGACAGCACGGTCACCGGTGCGGTGCGGGAGCTTCCGCAGGGTGTCGAGCTGTCCGCCTACCGAATAGTCCAGGAGGCGCTGAGCAACAGCCTGCGGCACGCGCCGGGCGCGTCGGCCAAGGTGGAGGTCAGCTATGTGCTCGGCGGGCTCGGGCTGCGCGTGGTGAACGGTCCGGCGACCGGGCTGGTCAAGCCGTCGCCGGGTGCCGGACACGGCGTCACGGGCATGCGGGAGAGGGTGTCGATGCTGGACGGGGAGATGACGGCGGAGGCGACGGACGACGGGGGCTACGAGGTCGCGGTCTTCCTGCCGGTCTCGTCGGCGGCGGCGTCGACGGCGTCGGCGGAGGAGGACACGGCATGACCATTCGGGTACTGATCGCCGACGACCAGATGATGGTCCGCGAGGGGTTCTCGGTGCTGCTCGGCGCGATGCCGGACATCGAGGTGGTGGGCGAGGCGGTCAACGGCCGCGAGGCGGTCGACCGGGTCAGGGAGCTCACACCGGACGTCGTCCTGATGGACATCCGGATGCCCGAGATGAACGGCATCGAGGCGACGCGCGAGATCGTCGCGGCGGACGGCTCGGCGAAGGTGCTCGTGCTGACCACGTTCGACCTCGACGAGTACGTGTACCAGGCGCTGCGGGCCGGGGCGTCGGGCTTCCTCCTGAAGGACGCCTCGGCCCGGCAGCTCGCGGACGGGGTACGGGTGGTGGCGGCCGGCGAGGCACTGCTGGCGCCCTCGGTGACGAAGCGGCTGATCACCGAGTTCTCGAAGCTGTCCGAGGAGCCCCGCTGGTCGGCCACCACGCACGCGGCGTACGGCGACCTGACCGACCGCGAGACCGAGGTGCTGGTCCTCATCGCCCAGGGCCTGTCCAACGCGGAGATAGCCACCCGCCTGGTCGTGGCCGAGTCCACCATCAAGACCCACGTGAGCCGCGTCCTGGTGAAACTCGGCCTGAGAGACCGAACCCAGGCAGCGGTCTTCGCCTACGAGGCCCGCCTGGTAACCCCAGGCTGACCGCCCCCGGGGGAAGCCCCCCCCAAAGGGGCGCGGGGAACGGCGCGGCCAGCCCTCGCGGACCCGCAGCCGAAAGCGACCTCCCGCGGAGCGAAGCCCCAGTTCAAGAGGGCAGGCCCTGTCCAGACAGGGACACCACCGGCTAGCGTCCGCTCATGGCAGCCATCAACACCCCGAAGTCCTTCGACCCCTGGGACCAGACCTTCCTGGCAGACCCGTACCCCGCGTACGCGGACCTCCGCGCCCACGGCAGGGTCCACTACTACGAGCCCACCAACCAGTGGCTGGTACCCCACCACGCGGACGTGTCGACGCTGCTGAGGGACCGCAGGCTGGGCCGTACCTACCAGCACCGGTTCACGCACGAGGACTTCGGACGCACGCCACCACCGCCCGAGCACGAGCCGTTCCACGTGCTGAACGACCACGGCATGCTCGACCTGGAACCACCGGACCACACACGGATCAGGCGGCTGGTGTCGAAGGCGTTCACGCCGCGCACGGTCGAGCGGCTGCGGCCGTACGTGGACCGCTTGGCGTCCGACCTGGTGGGCGAGCTGGTCGCGGCGGGCGGCGGAGACCTGCTGACGGTCGTCGCCGAGCCCCTCCCGGTGGCGGTGATCGCGGAGATGCTGGGCATCCCGGAGTCCGAGCGGGCGCAACTGCGTCCCTGGTCGGCGGACATCTGCGGGATGTACGAGCTGAGCCCGTCGAAGGAGACGGCGCAGAACGCGGTACGGGCGTCGGTCGAGTTCACCGAGTTCCTGCGGGAGCTGATCGCCGTACGGCGCAGGGAGCCGGGGGACGACCTGATCTCGGGACTGATCGCGGCGTACGACGAGGGGGCCCGGCTCAGTGAGCAGGAGATGATCTCGACGTGCGTCCTCCTGCTGAACGCGGGCCACGAGGCGACGGTGAACGCCACGGTGAACGGCTGGTGGGCACTGTTCCGGCACCCCGAGCAGCTGGCGGCGCTGCGCGCGGACCGGAGGCTGGTGGGTACGGCGGTGGAGGAGCTGATGCGGTACGACACCCCGCTGCAGCTGTTCGAGCGGTGGGTGCTGGACGAGATCGAGGTCGACGGGACGGTGATCCCGCGGGGGAGCGAGGTGGCGTTGCTCTTCGGGGCGGCCAACCACGACCCGGCGGTGTTCGCCGAGCCGGAGTCGCTCGATCTGTCCCGGGTGGAGAATCCGCACATCTCCTTCAGCGCGGGTATCCACTACTGCATCGGGGCGCCGCTCGCCCGGCTCGAACTCGCCGCGTCCATGGGGGCGTTGCTGGAGCAGGCTCCCTCGCTTCGGCTCGCGGCCGAGCCTTCGCGGAAGCCGAACTTTGTGATTCGGGGGCTGGAGGGACTGCTGGTCGAGGTCTGACGCACCGGGGCGTACCGGACCGGACCGGGGCGGGGTGGGTGGGGTGTCGCTTTCGTCTGCGGGCCCGGTGGGGGCGGAGCGCGCAGTTCCCCGCGCCCCTACAACGTGAGTCGGCTGCGGGTGCGTCGTGGCTGGTCGCGCAGTTCCCCGCGCCCCTTGACGGCGCCTCCCGCGCCTCAACCCGTTGTCAGGTCGCGGTGTCTGAAAGCTGTCAGGCCCGCCGCGGCCAGGGTCGTCGCGATCGCCGTGAGTGCCAGTACCGGTGTCCAGGTCATCTCGCCGCCGGGGAGTCTCGGCAGGTGGCCGAAGGGCGAGAGGTCCAGCACCGGGGCGGGGAGGTCCAGGGCAGGGCCGATCCAGCCCAGGAGCAGCGCGGTGCCGGCCACCGCCCACGCGGCCGGAGCCACCTGTGGCGACACCCCGTACAGGAGGACCGCCAGGGCGCCGATGGTCCAGATCGCGGGGAGTTGGACCAGGCAGGCGCCCAGGATGGGGCCGAGGGACCGGCCGTAGCCGGCTGTCAGGCCCAGGCCGCCGAGGAGCATGATCAGCACCGCCCCGCCGAAGGCGATCAGCAGATGGCCGCCGGCCCAGCGCAGGCGGCCCACCGCGCCCGCGAGGACCGGTTCGGCGCGCTGGGAGGTCTCCTCGCCGTGCAGCCGCAGCACGGACTGGACGACGTACAGCGCGGCGACCATGCCGAGCATGCCGACCATCGTGGCGAGGAACGCGTCGGTGATACCGGACTGCCCGCCCATGCGCTCGATGATCTCGCGGGTGCGTTCGTTGTCGCCGACCAGATCCGTCGCCCCCTTCGTCACCCCGCCGAAGGCGGCCCCGGCGGCGAGGAAGCCGAGACTCCAGCCGAGCAGGCTGCCGCGCTGCAGTCGCCAGGCCAGCGCGCCCGCCGTACCGAGGCGGCCGGCGGCGGGGCCGGGCCGGGTCGGCAGGAAGCTCATGCCGACGTCGCGGCGCCCGGCCAGTTCGTACGCGGTAGCGCCCTGGAGCGTGACGGCGGCGGCGAAGAGCGGCAGAACCCACCAGCGTTCGTGCGCGAAGGGACGCAGGTTCTCCAGCCAGCCGACGGGGGACAGCCACGTCAGCACGGACGAGCCGTCGCTCACCGAGGAGTCGCCTGCCGCCCGCAGAGCGAACGCCGCGCCCAGCAGGCCGCCCGTCAGCCCCTTGGCGAGCCGCGCGCTCTCCGTGAGCTGGGCGACGACCGCCGCCACCGTCGCGAACACCATGCCGACCCCGGCCGTGCCGAGCCCCAGCGCCAGGGCGCCCGACGAGCCCTGTCCGGCGAGGCCGGCGGTGATGAGAAGGGCGAGGGCCGTGTTCGCGACGAGGGCGGCGAGGAGCGCGGCGGTCAGCGGGGCGCGGCGGCCCACCATGCCCGCCGAGACCATCTCCTGACGGCCGCTCTCCTCCTCGTCCCGGGTGTGCCGTACGACGACGACCAGGCTCATGATCCCGGCGAACACCCCCGCGTACGCGCCGATGCGCCACGCCACGAGACCGCCGAGCGAGTCGCCGAACACCGGCCCGTACATGGCGCGCAGGGAGCTGTTGGTGAGCATCTGCCGGGCGAGCTCGGTGCGTTCGGCGGCCGTGGAGTACACGCTCTTCAGGGAGCCCGGCATGGAGACCACCATCAGGGCGACCACGCCGACCCATAGCGGGATCACCACCCGGTCCCGGCGCAGTGCGAGCCGCAGCAGGGGCCAGGTTCCCGCCAGTGGGCGCGAACCCCTGCCCCGTACGGTGGCAGGCCCGGCAGGCCCGGCAGGCCCGGCGGGCGAGGTCACGGCGGCGGTCATCGGGACGCTACCTCCGCCTTCGCCCGGGCGTCCTCCTGGTAGTGGCGCAGGAAGAGTTCCTCCAGGGTCGGGGGCGTCGAGGTGAGGGACCGTACGCCGGACTCGGTGAGCGAGCGCAGTACGGCGTTCAGCTTGTCGCTCTCCACCTGGAGCCTGACCTGGGTGCCCTGGACGTCGAGGTGGTGGACGCCGGGCAGGGCGGCCAGTCCGCCGGGGGGTCCGGCGAGTTCGGCGGTGACGCTGGTGCGGGTGAGGTGCCGCAGATCGGCGAGCGAACCGGTCTCGACCGTGACGCCCTTGCGGATGATGCTGACCCTGTCGCACAGCTCCTCGACCTCGCTGAGGATGTGGGAGGACAGCAGGACGGTACGGCCCCGGTCGCGTTCCTCCTCCACGCACCGCTGGAAGACCTCCTCCATCAGGGGGTCCAGGCCCGACGTGGGCTCGTCCAGGATCAGCAGGTCCACGTCCGAGGCGAAGGCGGCGACGAGGGCGACCTTCTGGCGGTTGCCCTTGGAGTAGGTGCGGCCCTTCTTCGTGGGGTCCAGTTCGAAGCGCTGGACCAGGTCCGCGCGGCGCGCCCGGTCCAGGCCGCCGCGCAGACGCCCGTACAGGTCGATGACCTCGCCGCCGGACAGGTTGCGCCAGAGCGTCACGTCGCCGGGGACGTAGGCGACCCGGCGGTGCAGTTCCACCGCGTCGGCCCACGGGTCGCCGCCCAGCAACTGGACGGCACCGGAGTCGGCGCGCAGCAGGCCCAGCAGGACGCGGATGGTGGTGGACTTGCCTGCGCCGTTGGGGCCGAGGAAGCCGTGGACCTCGCCGGTCTCCACGACGAGGTCGAGACCGTCCAGCGCGTGCGTGCCGCCGAACGACTTGTGCAGTCCGGAGACCGTGATTGCCTGCGTCATGCTTCAGAACGTACGCTGATTTCACAAACTTGTGAAGTTAAAGAAGCGTATGAACGACGGATAGACTCGACCACGGGCAAGGGGTACAGGCGAGGGGTACGGGCGAGAGGCGTGGGAGAGGGTGGATCGCGGGATGGCGGAACCGAGTGGGGCGGCACGGGAAGGCGAGGGCGCGGCGCGTGACGCCGAGGCGGTCTCGAAGTTCGTGGAGAGCTTCGCCGCGCAGCTCGTCGAGGCCGGGATGCAGCGGATGCCGGCCCGGGTGTTCGCCGCGCTGCTGTCCTCCGACTCCGGGATCATGACCTCGGTCGAACTGGGCGAACAGCTGCGGATCAGTCCGGCCGCCGTGTCCGGGGCGGTGCGCTATCTCGCGCAGCAGCACATGGTCGCGCGCGAGCGTGAGCCCGGATCGCGGCGCGAGCGGTACCGGGTGCACAGCAACCAGTGGTACGAAGCGCTCACCAATCGTGAGGCGGTCCTCAAGAGCTGGGAGCGGGCTCTGCGCGAGGGCGTGGACAGCCTGGGTGGGGGCAGTCCGGCGGGGCGGCGGTTGGCCGAGACGCTCGCGTTCTTCGAGTTCGTCGACGGGGAGGTGGCGCTGATGATGGATCGGTGGCGGGTGCACCGGGAACGGCACTTCGGTGCCGACTAGGCGTTTCTCCGCCCCCGCCGCCCTTACCCTTCCCGTCACTGCATGGGGCTGCGCCCCTCGCCCCCGTATCGCGCTGCGCGCTCGTCCTCAAACGCCGGACGGGCTGAATACGTTTCAGCCGTCCGGCGTTTGAGGACCGGGGGTTCGGGGGCGGAGCCCCCATACGTGGACGGGAACGGGTAGGGGCGGCGGGGGCGAGAAAACCCGGGCATGCCCCCCGCCGCACGCTACCTCGGCAGAGTCAACCCCCAAGCCCCCTCCCGGACGGTCCACGTCCGCGTCCGTACCGGCCCCCCCACCACCGCATCCGCCCGATACCGGAAATCCGCCCCCGACACGGTGATCGTCCGGCCCACGGCCTCCAGCGGCGCGGCCTCCGCCCCGACGGAGACGGGCCGGATCTCGACCCGCGCACCACCCCCGGCGGCTCCCGGAGTGATCGACACGGCCTCCACGGGCTGGTCCAGGTCGACGAGGGTCCGTCCGTCGACCTCGATCCGCAGCCGGGCGGGCCCGGGTGAGGCGGACGCCGGTGCCCGTGCGGGCCGCGCGGCGAGCGTGCGGACGAGGGACTGGCAGGTCCGCAGCCAGTGCGGGTGGTGACGCGAGCCGTCCGCCGCCGAGGATCCGGCCCCACCGGCACCGGCCCGCGCACCGGCACCCGCACCCCCGCCCCTGTCCCCGTCCCCGCCCAGCGGCGGAATCCGCAGCGCCCCCAGCACCACCCCGTCACTGTCGTCCACCAGCAGGTCGAGCCGCCGCTCGGACCCGTCGAGCACCGCCCGTGCCGCCGCGACGGCCCCCATGGGCACGCCGAGGGCCCGCGAGAGCGTCAGCGTTCCGCCGCCGGCGCCCACCGGCACCAGGGACAGCGCACATCCAGCCAGCTCGCGCCGCCGGTGCAAAAGGGACACAGCGCGCAACAGCGCCCGGTCGTCCCCGATCACGACGGGTCGCCGCGACCCTCTCCGGACCAGTGCCCGATCGAATTCCTCGGGCCCGTCAGGGAGGCACACTTTTGTCGTCGCACCCGCGCTGAGCACGTCTTTTGCGATCCGTACCGCCTCACCGTCACCGTGACGGGCGACCGGGTCGATGACCACCAGGAGCTGGTCGGAAGTCGCCACCTCGGTCATGCCTCGCTTCCTCGGGTAGCATCTTTGTGCAAGAGCCCCTTGCGCTATTGCGCCAGGGGCTTCGTCTATTCCGGGGCATCCGGTCCGACGGTCGCGGCCAAAGGTGGTCGCCGGCGTACGCAGCCGTACCAGATACAGCCGCGTACGTCCCCGACCTTGGACATGCCCCGCCCGGAAGGGGTGTACGCGCGTGCCCGCACTTGTGCTGCTCGGTGCTCAGTGGGGTGACGAAGGCAAGGGAAAGGCCACCGACCTGCTCGGTGGTTCCGTGGACTATGTGGTGCGCTACCAAGGCGGCAACAACGCCGGCCATACGGTAGTCGTGGGCGATCAGAAGTACGCCCTCCACCTCCTCCCTTCCGGAATCCTCTCGCCGGGGTGCACCCCGGTCATCGGTAACGGAGTCGTTGTCGACCCGTCGGTCCTGTTCTCCGAGCTGAACGGACTGAACGAGCGAGGCGTCGACACGTCCAAGCTCCTCATCAGCGGAAACGCGCACATCATCACGCCTTACAACGTGACGGTGGACAAGGTGACGGAACGCTTCCTCGGCAAGCGGAAGATCGGCACCACCGGCCGGGGCATCGGCCCGACCTACGCCGACAAGATCAACCGCGTCGGCATCCGCGTCCAGGACCTGTACGACGAGTCGATCCTGACGCAGAAGGTCGAGGCGGCCCTCGACGGCAAGAACCAGCTCCTCACCAAGGTCTTCAACCGCCGCGCCATCGAGACCGAGCAGATCGTCGAGGAGCTGCTGACCTACGCGGAGAAGCTGCGCCCGTACGTCGCCGACACCGTCCTGGTGCTCAACAAGGCGCTCGACGACGACAAGGTGGTCCTCTTCGAGGGCGGCCAGGGCACGCTGCTGGACATCGACCACGGCACGTATCCCTTCGTGACGTCGTCGAACCCCACCGCGGGCGGCGCCTGCACGGGTTCGGGTGTCGGCCCGACGAAGATCAGCCGGGTCATCGGCATCCTGAAGGCGTACACGACCCGGGTCGGCGCGGGTCCGTTCCCGACCGAGCTGCTCGACGAGGACGGTGAGGCGCTGCGCCGCATCGGCCACGAGCGCGGTGTCACCACCGGTCGCGACCGGCGCTGCGGCTGGTTCGACGCGCCCATCGCCCGTTACGCGACGCGCGTCAACGGCCTGACCGACTTCTTCCTCACCAAGCTCGACGTCCTCACCGGCTGGGACGAGATCCCGGTCTGTGTCGCGTACGAGATCGACGGCAAGCGCGTCGAGGAGCTGCCCTACTCGCAGACCGACTTCCACCACGCGAAGCCGATCTACGAGAACCTGCCCGGCTGGTCGGAGGACATCACGAAGGCCAAGACCTTCGCCGACCTCCCGAAGAACGCCCAGGCGTACGTGAAGGCGCTGGAGGACATGTCCGGCGCCCCGATCTCCGCCATCGGCGTGGGCCCGGGCCGCGACGAGACGATCGAGATCAACTCGTTCCTGCGGTAAGCCCGCTCCGAGGGTGAGCCTGCTCCGCGGTGGTACCGCCCGGCGCGTGGGTGACACGCGCGTGACCGCCGCCTCGTACGAACCCTTCGTACGAGGCGGCGGTGTGCCGTCGAGGATCCGGCGCAGTCGTCCGGGACGCGTTCGTCGTCCGGTGCCTGGTCATGCCCGCCCACACCGCCGCCGCACCGGCCTGTCAGTACCGGCATAACGGGCATAGCCTGAGCAAGTACGCGTACGCTTGGATCCGCGAGGTCAGAGGCCGGTCGCCCGGACCCTAGCTGAAGATGATCATCGAGCCCTGGGCGAGGCTCCGGGTCGCCGCCGCGTGCAGGCCCAGCCATACGTGGCGCTCACGGGCGAACGGGCTCGCGTCGAAGGGCGCCGGGGCGGCCGGCTCCTCCAACTCCGTCGGTGCCATCGGAGGTTGCGGCGGCAGCGGCGGGTTGGCGGGGTCGATGCCGATCGACGGCGCGACCAGTTCCAGCTCGCGCAGCAGCACCTGGGAGGAGCCCAACGGGCCGCCTCCCGCGAGCAGTTCGTCGCTCGACAGCGGGTGCGGGAAGTCCACCGGGACGTACGCGCCCGCGTGGTCGTAGTGCCAGACCAGGTGGGACTGCTGGGCCGTCGTGTCGAACATCTCCAGCAGTTGCTCGTAGTCGCCGCCCAGTTCGCCGACCGGCGTCACCGGCAGCTGGCACACCTGGAGAAGGTAGGCGCGGCGCAGGAAGTGCAGCGCGTCGTAGTCGAAACCGGCGACCGGCGCCACGTCACCGGAGAGGCCCGGCATGTACGCGTACACCGGCACCGGCGGGAGGCCTGCCTCGCCCAGCACCTTGTCGTAGAGCGCGAGTTCCTCGGCGAAGGGATTGTCGGGGGTGTGGCACAACACGTCGACGAGTGGGACCAGCCACAGGTCACAGGCCAACTGAGAACTCCTCGTTCAGCACGGTGGTCAAGGCAGCGTAATGGGTGAGGGCACGCTAGGTCCCCTTCGTGCGGGTCGGATACCCCACACCGGCCGGCCCACCGCCGATCCACCGCCGACCCGTGGCTCTCGGCCCCGCACCGACCGCGCCCGGCCCTGGGCCGACGGCTCTCAGCCCTGGGCCAGCAGCTCGATGAGTGCCAGCGAGTGGGTGTTGTACGCCGTGACGATCTCGTGCGCAGCCGGGGCGTCCCGCCGTGTGAGGGCGTCCACGAGGTCGGTGTGCTCGGCCCACAGATGGCCGCGCAGGTCCTCGATCCGGCGCAGGTGCTGGACCGCGCACACCCAGGACTGGACGCGCAGCCGGTGCAGGAAGTCGGCGAGGTACGGGTTGCCGAACAAGCCGCTCAGCTCGCGCCAGAAGCGCAGGTCGTAGCCGATGAGGATGTTCAGATCGCCCGCGGCGGCGGCCCGCTGCGCCTCCTCGCCGCGGCGGCGCACCCCGGCGAGCGCGGCGGAGGTGCGCGGATCGTCGGTGCGGGTGGCGAGCGCGGCGCGGGCTCCCCGGGTGGTGGCGGCCGTCGCGTCCAGCAGCCCGTGGAAGATGCTCTCCGTCACGAGGCTGCGGGCCTCGATCATGCCCCGGTAGTCGCTCAGCGAGTACTCGTGGACGCGGAACCCGCGATGCTGGTCCGCGTCCAGGAGGCCCTGGGCCGACAGATCGACCAGAGCCTCACGGACGGGGGTCGCGGAGACGCCGTACTGCTCGGCGATCTCCTTGACCGTGAACTCCTTGCCCGGCTGGAGGCGCCCGGCGAGCACCTCGTCGCGCAGCGCGTCCGCGATCTGCTGCCGCAGGGTGCTGCGGGTCACGGCGCCATTGCCGCTGCCGGTGGCGGGCATCGTCCGGGTCCTTCCCCCATCGAACATCGAATAAGTACTCGCTCATCTCTACGAGCCAGTCACCTTACGCGTTCGATGTCGGGCCACCCGGATTGTGGGAGTCCTCCGTCACACCCTCCTGCCCGGCCCTACCGGGCCGTGTGCTCGTCCGCCACGGAGAGGGCCTCGTCGAGCGCGGCCAGGCCCTCCTTGGCCTCCGCCTCCGTGATGTTGCACGGCGGCACGACATGGGTGCGGTTCATGTTGATGAAGGGCCACAGTCCGTGCGCCTTGGCCGCCGCGCCGAAGGCCGCCATCGGGGCGTTCGCCTCACCCGCCGGGTTGTAGGGGACGAGTGGCTCGCGGGTCTCCCTGTCCCGTACGAGTTCCAGGGCCCAGAAGACGCCGGTGCCGCGCACCTCTCCGATGCTCGGGTGGCGCTGTGCCAGCTCGCGCAGCCCGGGACCGAGGACGGTCTCGCCGAGCCGGGCGGCCTGCTCGACGACGCCCTCCTCCTCCATCACGTTCAGGGTCGCGACGGCGGCGGCGCAGGCGAGCGGGTGCCCGGAGTAGGTGAGTCCGCCGGGGTACGGGCGCCGGGCGAACGTGTCGGCGATCGCCCCGGAGATGGCGACACCACCGAGCGGCACGTACCCCGAGTTCACGCCCTTCGCGAAGGTCAGCAGGTCCGGTACGACACCGGTGTGGTCGGCGGCGAACCACTTTCCCGTACGCCCGAAGCCGGCCATGACCTCGTCCAGGACGAAGACGATGCCGTACTGGTCGCAGAGCGCGCGGACACCCTCCAGGTAGCCCGGGGGCGGGATCATGATCCCGGCCGTGCCCGGGATCGTCTCCAGGATGATCGCGGCGATGGTGGCCGGGCCCTCGAACGCGATGGTGTCGGCGAGGTGCTGGAGCGCGCGCTCGCACTCCTGCTGCTCGGTCTCGGCGTGGAAGGGGGAGCGGTAGAGGAAGGGCGCCCAGAAGCGCACGACCCCGGCCGTCCCGCTGTCGTTCGGCCAACGGCGCGGGTCGCCGGTGAGGTTGATCGCGGCGGCGGTGGCCCCGTGGTAGGAGCGGTAGGCGCTCAGCACCTTCGGGCGGCCGGTGTGCAGTTTGGCCATACGGGTGGCGTTCTCGACGGCCTCGGCGCCGCCGTTGGTGAAGAAGATCTTGTCCAGGTCGCCCGGCGTCCGTTGTGCGATCAGCCGCGCCGCCTCCGACCGCGCCTCGACGGCGAAGGCGGGCGCGAAGGTGGTCAGCTTCCCGGCCTGCTCCTGGATCGCGGCGACGACCTTCGGGTGCTGGTAGCCGATGTTCGTGAAGACGAGCCCGCTGGTGAAGTCGAGATACCGCTTGCCGTCGTAGTCCCAGAAGTAGGACCCCTCGGCACCGGCGACGGCGAGCGGGTCGATGAGCTCCTGCGCCGACCAGGAGTGGAACACGTGTGCACGGTCCGCGGCCTTCACGGCGGCGCCGGCCTGGGGATTGGGCTGAGGGGTCATGCGCCCGAGGGTAGGTGTCCGGGGCACGGGTGCGACATCGGCGTCCTGTCTGCGGTGCGGCCGTGAAAGCGACAGGTTGTCGTGTGTGGGGAGGCCCCGCCGGGACGCCGGGAGATTCGTTGACAGCGTGCTGTCCAAATGACAGCATGCTGACACATCGACCGACCGAATAACCGACCGACCGAATAACCGAGTGAGCGAATGCCCGAGTGAGTAACCCAGTGAGCGACCGAGGAGAAGCCATGACCCGCAGTCCCGCCCGCAAGCCCGTGTACCT
Organism: Streptomyces sp. NPDC017991; assembly: GCF_044328075.1. Taxonomy (NCBI): domain Bacteria; kingdom Bacillati; phylum Actinomycetota; class Actinomycetes; order Kitasatosporales; family Streptomycetaceae; genus Streptomyces; species Streptomyces sp. NPDC017991. The sequence continues at coordinate 599,000 of NZ_JBIRGP010000004.1, forward strand.
CGCCGTCTACGACACGCTCGCCGACTGGGAGACCGGTCACACGACCGCGTACCTCGCCCGCGCCGGCTACGAGATCCGGACGGTCGGCCTGTCCGGCGACCCGGTGAGGTCCGTCGGCGGGCTGCGGATCCGGCCCGACGTGACGCTCGACGGCGTACGCCCCGAGGACGCCGCGCTGCTGATCCTGCCGGGCGCCGACCTCTGGGACACGGGCGACGAACTCGTCCCCTTCGCCCGCACGGCGCGGGAGTTCCTGGCGGCCGGCGTGCCTGTCGCCGCGATCTGCGGGGCCACCGCGGGACTCGCCCGGGAGGGCCTGCTCGACGACCGCGCGCACACCGGAGCCGTGTCCTTCTACCTGGCCGCCACCGGCTACCGGGGCGGCGACCGGTACGTGGACGCCGACGCCGTGACGGACGGCGGGCTCGTCACCGCCGGACCCACCGAGCCCGTCGCGTTCGCGCGGGAGGTGTTCGCACTGCTCGGCGTGTACGAGGGAGAGGTGCTCGACGCCTGGTACCGGCTGTTCCACGACTCGGACGCGCAGGCGTACGAAATCCTTGAGGCGGCCGGACAGTGAGTGGAGGAGGTGGGATGGGCGAGGCGGGCAGGGAACGCCAGGACCTGTTCAGCCGGAGCGCGCTCGCGGTCTTCCGGCTGAACGGCCAGTACCTGGGCGTCGCCGAGGAACTGGCCGGGCCGGCCGGGCTCACCGCCGCCCGGTGGCAGGTACTCGGTGCCGTCCTGGGGGAACCCCTGCCCGTCTCGGGGATCGCCAGGGCCATGGGCATCACCCGGCAGAGCGTGCAGCGGATCGCCGACCTGCTGGTGGAGCGGGGGCTCGCCGAGTACGTACCCAACCCCGCACACCGCCGCGCCAAGCTGCTCCGGCCGACCGGGGAGGGCTTCGAGGCCGTCCGGAAGATCGGCCCCGGACACGCGGCCCTCGCGGACCGGCTCGCCGAAACCCTCGGGGAGGAGGCACTGGCCGAGACCGTACGGGTGCTGGAGCGGCTGATCGGAGCGATGGAGACGGCCACGGGCGCGCCCGCCGAACCCGCCACGGGAGCAGACACGCGAGCCGACACGGCCTCGGGAGCAGGCACGGGAACAGCCTCGGTAGCCGGCGCCGGAACGGCCACGGAACCCGCACCTCCTGTTACGGAACCGTAGACACCGCACCTGCCGCCTCCCCGTTCCGCCGCACTATCCTCGGGCTGTCGCACATGTACGGGGGAGGGCGGCGTTTCGATGGAGAAGCTCGGACCTGCGGATCCGCACCGGATCGGCGCGTATCGGCTGCTGGCGCGGCTGGGTGCGGGCGGTATGGGCCAGGTGTATCTGGCGCGTTCCGACCGCGGACGGACCGTCGCGGTCAAGCTCGTCCGCCAGGAACTCGCCGAACAGGAGGAGTTCCGCGCCCGCTTCCGTCAGGAGGTGCGGGCGGCCCGGCGCGTGGGCGGCTACTGGACGGCGCCGGTGCTCGACGCGGACACCGAGGCGGCCATCCCGTGGGTCGCCACCGGCTATGTGGCAGGGCCCTCGCTCCAGGAGGTCGTCGGCCACGACCACGGCGCGCTCCCGGAACGTTCCGTACGGATCCTCGCGGCCGGCCTCGCGCACGCGCTCAAGGACATCCACGCGGCCGGACTGATCCACCGCGACCTCAAGCCGTCGAACGTCCTCGTCACGATCGACGGCCCGCGTGTCATCGACTTCGGTATCGCCCGCGCCCTGGAGACGGTCACCGACGGCGGCCTCACCCGCACCGGCGCACTCGTCGGCTCGCCCGGTTTCATGGCTCCCGAGCAGGTCCGCGGCGACCGGGTCACGCCCGCGTGCGACGTCTTCTGCCTGGGCTCGGTCCTGTCGTACGCGGCCACGGGCGTCCTTCCCTTCGGCGCGGCAACCAGCGGGGTGCACGCCCTGATGTTCCGGATCGCGCAGGAGGAACCGGACCTGGAAGGGGTGCCGGAGGGCATCGCCGACCTCGTCCGCCAGTGCCTGCGCAAGGACCCCGCCTCCCGCCCGACGCTCGACGACATCCTGGAGCGCACGGGTGCGGAGGACACCGTCGCGGACGGCCGCAGCCGCGACCCCTGGCTGCCGGGGATGCTGGTGGCCCAACTGGGCCGCCACGCGGTGCGGTTGCTGGACTCGGAGGATCCGGATGTCTCGGCCCCCGGAGACGAGGGGACGGGAAGGAATGTCGGGGGAGAGGGGACGGGAAGGAGTGGCGCGGGCGAGGGGACGGTAAGGCGTGGCGCGGGCGAGAAAGCTCAGGATTCCGCACCCGCCCGGCCGCCCACCCCGGCCGTCGCCCCCGTACCCCCTCCCACGGCTTCGCCGGAACACGCCCCCACCCCCGACGCCTCCTCCCCGCCCCTCCCGGAACCCCCGGCGGGCGCCTCCGCCGATCACCTCCCGACGATGACCGCGGGGCGGCCCCCGGCACCGCCTCCGGCCGCCCCGCCCGCGCACACCCCGGCCCCGGGCCCCGTCCACCCGGCCTACGGCTACCCCCAGCAACACCCCCAGCCCGCCGCCGGCTACGGCTACCCGCACCAGCAGCGGCCCGGCGCCTGGCCGACGCCCCCGGGCGGCTACGCGAACCCCGACGGCCATGCCCCGAACCCGGCTTCGACCCCGCCGTACGGCCCGAACCCTCCGTACGGACCGAACCCTCCCTACGGACCGGGCTTCGCGCCGCAGCCGGAACCGGAGCCGCCGCGCAGGAACACCCGCTCCACCGCCGTGCTGATCGTGGTGGCGCTGGTCGTCGCGCTCGGCGCGGGCGCGTCCGTGTACGCGCTCATGAGGGGTGACGGGGACGGCCGGGCGGGCGGCGACCCCAGCGCGTCCCGGACGAAGGGCGCGCCCACCACCCCCGGCTCGTCCACCCGGGAGCCCTCGACGCAGCCGCCCAGCACGGGGAAGGGGACACCGGCGGACGGCGCGATCCCCGCCGGGTACCTCGGCACCTGGACCGCGTCCATCGACAACGCCACGGGCCGCAACACCCGCCGGCTCAGCATCCAGCAGGGCGAGGTGGGCGCCGCGGTCCTCTCGCTCACGGCGGACGGACCGGCGGACGGCGGCACGTACCACTGTGTGTTCCGGGCGGCGCTCACCGAGGCCCCGAGCGACGGCGGTCCCCTGCGGATCGGTCCGTCCGAGGTCACCGTCGGCGAACCGGCCACATCCTGTTCGCCGGGCGAGGCAACGGAGTTGACCCTCCTGCCGGACGGCCGGCTGCGCCGAGTGAACGCGAGCAGCGGCGACGCGCTGACGTACACGAAGCAGTAGTTACAGCCCGCCCGGCGTCAGGCGTAGGGCGCCAGACGTCAGGCGTCCGGCGTTCGAGGACGAGCGCGCAGCGCGATCGTGGGGGCGGGGGCGGGAAACGCCCAGCGCGATCGCGGGGGCGTGGGCCGGGAAACGCGCCTACCGGGGCTCCGGGGGCCGCTGGCGCGGCATGTTCGGCCGCGTCCCCGGTGGCAGCGGCGAACGTCCGGTCGGCGCGGCATCCCGCGCACAGCTACTCCCGCCCCCACCCGCCTGCAGCGCCAACGGCGCCACCCCGCTCCGGAACTCCACCATCCAGTCCGAGGTCTCCACCCGCACCAGCTCCGTCACGTCCTCGGAGAAGCGGCGCAGCACCCCGAGACACCGCTCGGCGGCCTCCCCCGCGGTCCCCTCGGCCGGCCCGAGAACCTCCCGCACGCACTCGGACGCCCAGTCGAACTGAAGGACCTGCAACCGTCGCTGCACGGCCTGAGCGGTCGCCACGTCCCGCATCCACCCGGACGTCACCCCGAAGAACCGGTCCCCCGCCGCGCAGGCGACCGCCACCAGCAACGCCAGATACCCCCAGGCGGCGCCCCCGCCGAGCACCCCGGCGAGGTCCAGCAGGGGCAGCCCGGCCCCGGCGAGTGCCCCCGCGGCCGCCCCGGCCCGCAGGGCCCGCGCACCCCGCCGCTTCCACACCCGGTCGGTGAGGTACCAGTACGCGGTGGTGAGCGCACCCGCCTCCACCCACCGGTAGAGCTCGTCCAGCCGCTCGGCCGGCTCACCCCAGTCGCCGAGTGGGAAGGCCCGCCCCATCAGATCGCCGGGCTCCACCGGACCGTCGCCCTGACCGCCCTGGGCCGGCCCCTCGGGCCGCATGTCCGGCTGGCTCACGCGACGCTCCCTCGCTGTGACGTTCTGAGACGTTCTGAGATGTTCCGTGACGTTCTGTGGTGTTGTGTGACGGTAACGTGGCGCGTGGTGCTGATGCGCCGCACCCTTACTACCTCCCCGCGGGTGGGGGCAGTCCTGCTTTCGGGGCTTTTCCGCTCGGATGTGGGTCCTGATCAGGTATAGACCAAATCGCCCTCTCACTCGAAAGAGTGCCGAAGCGACGGTCCGGTAGACCACGTAGGCTCGTGCCAAGGCGGAATTCACGCCCGAAAGCCGTATCTGAAAGCCGTATCCGAAAGCCGTATCCGAAGGCAGTACTCACCGCAGTACTCACAGCCGTACGAACCAGGAGCTGATCGTGATTCCCGGTGGTGGCCAGCCCAATATGCAGCAGCTGCTCCAGCAGGCCCAGAAGATGCAGCAGGACCTCGCGAACGCCCAGGAGGAGCTGGCGCGCACCGAGGTCGACGGTCAGGCGGGCGGTGGCCTGGTGAAGGCGACGGTGACGGGTTCGGGCGAACTGCGCGGCCTCGTCATCGACCCGAAGGCCGTCGATCCCGCGGACACCGAGACCCTCGCCGACCTGATCGTCGCGGCGGTCCAGGCGGCGAACGAGAACGCCCAGGCGCTCCAGCAGCAGAAGCTCGGCCCGCTGGCCCAGGGGCTCGGCGGCGGCAGCGGCATCCCCGGCCTGCCGTTCTAAGTCAACCCGGCGGTCCCTTCTAAGAAGGGCGACCGCCAACTACCGTACGTACGAAGAGAGCAAGCGCGACTACGGTACGTACCGAGTCCGTGGGAACAGGAAGGCAATCCGTGTACGAAGGCGTGGTCCAGGACCTCATCGACGAGCTGGGGCGGCTGCCCGGCGTCGGTCCCAAGAGCGCGCAGCGGATCGCCTTCCACATCCTCCAGGCGGAGCCGACGGACGTACGCCGTCTCGCGCAGTGCCTCATGGAGGTCAAGGCGAAGGTCCGCTTCTGCGCCACCTGCGGGAACGTGGCGCAGGAGGAGCTGTGCAACATCTGCCGCGACCCGCGCCGCGACCTCTCGGTCATCTGCGTGGTCGAGGAGCCGAAGGACGTGGTCGCCGTCGAGCGGACCCGCGAGTTCCGGGGCAAGTACCACGTGCTCGGCGGCGCGATCAGTCCCATCGAGGGCGTGGGCCCGGACGACCTGCGCATAAGGGAGCTGCTGGCGCGGCTCGCCGACGGCGCGGTCACGGAACTGATCCTGGCCACCGACCCGAACCTGGAGGGCGAGGCCACGGCCACCTATCTCGCCCGCATGATCAAACCCATGGGCCTGCGGGTCACCCGCCTCGCCAGCGGGCTGCCGGTGGGCGGCGACCTGGAGTACGCCGACGAGGTCACCCTGGGACGCGCCTTCGAGGGAAGGCGGCTGCTGGATGTCTGAACGACTGGTTGATGTAAGGGACGAAGTTCTTGAGGAAGGCCGGCTCCTAGATGTCTGACGCCACGCTGCACGCGACCGATCCCGACCCCGACGACTTCTCGGTCCAGATCGCGGATCAGATCGAGAGTTTCCTCGTCGCGGTGACAGAGGTCGCGAGAGGCGACGAGCCGGACTCGGCCGTCCCCTTCCTGCTCCTGGAGGTCTCCCAGCTCCTGCTGGCCGGCGGCCGTCTCGGCGCGCACGAGGACATCCTTCCCGACGAGCGGTACGAGCCCGATCTGGGCCCCGAGCCGGACGTCGACGAACTGCGCGAGCGCCTCGCCGAGATGCTCGACCCGGTCGACGTCTACTCCGAGGTCTTCGACCCGTACGAGCCCCGTAAGCCCCCCGTCCCGGCCCGTATCTCGGACGATCTGGCCGACGTCATGGCGGACCTGCGGCACGGCATGGCCCACTACCGCGCCGGCCGCACCACCGAGGCCATGTGGTGGTGGCAGTTCTCGTACTTCTCGAACTGGGGCTCCACGGCCTCGGCCACCCTGCGCGCCCTGCAGTCCCTGGTGGCGCACGTCCGGCTGAACCAGCCCCTGCAGGAGCTGGACGGCCTGGACACCGACCAGGAGTTCAGCGAGGACGCCCTCGCGGAGGAGGCGGGCCGGGTGATGGCGGAGGAGATCGCGGCTCCGCTGGGCCTGGGCCTGCGCGAGGTCAAGTAGCGCGGCGTACGAGGGTGGGGCCGGCAGGACAGGCCTACGGCCCCACCCTCCCCAGCACCTCCCCCAACCGCCCCGCCTCCACGAACGGCGCCGCGGCCGTGGGCTCGCTGCACCACCGCAGAGGCACATACGTGACACCGAACTCGCCGCCGAGGGGCCCGTGTTGGTGATCCCCGCCCCCGCCTGGGCCGCCTTCGTCGCCGCAGCTCAGCCCGGAGTCTGAGTCCCGGCTCCAGGGGCACGGGCATGGGCGCCCGAAATCCACCCTCACACGTGTGACCCGGCGCACTTTGCGAGTGAGTCGAGTCCCGGACGGGCAGATGCGGTCCTGGAGCGGCCGGAGGGCCGGACTGCGGGAGCCGACCGATCGGCCGACCGCAGGACCGGACCCGACCGGACCGGGTGATCAACACGTGAGCGGGACATCTCACGATGCGATATCACTCGGGTGGAATTCGGCCGCTCGTTAGACTGAGCCGACCGCAGTCGTGCGGTACGAGACGGATTGAGCGAGGAGCGCACGTGGGCCTTGTCGTGCAGAAGTACGGAGGTTCCTCCGTAGCCGATGCCGAGGGCATCAAGCGTGTCGCCAAGCGAATCGTCGACGCCAAGAAGGACGGCCACCAGGTCGTCGTCGTGGTGTCGGCGATGGGTGACACGACGGACGAGCTGATCGATCTCGCCGAGCAGGTATCCCCGATCCCTGCCGGGCGTGAGTTCGACATGCTGCTGACAGCGGGAGAGCGGATCTCCATGGCCCTGCTGGCCATGGCCATCAAGAACCTGGGCCACGAGGCCCAGAGCTTCACCGGCAGCCAGGCAGGCGTGATCACCGACTCCGTCCACAACAAAGCGCGCATCATCGATGTCACGCCGGGCCGCATCAGGACGGCGCTCGACGAGGGCAACATCGCGATCGTCGCCGGGTTCCAGGGCGTCAGCCAGGACAAGAAGGACATCACCACGCTGGGGCGCGGCGGGTCCGACACCACGGCCGTCGCTCTCGCCGCCGCCCTCGACGCCGAGGTCTGCGAGATCTACACGGACGTCGACGGTGTGTTCACCGCCGACCCGCGGGTGGTGAAGAAGGCCCGGAAGATCGACTGGATCTCCTCCGAGGACATGCTGGAGCTCGCCGCCTCGGGCTCCAAGGTGCTGCTGCACCGCTGCGTCGAGTACGCACGCCGATACAACATCCCGATCCACGTCCGCTCGTCCTTCTCGGGACTGCGCGGCACCTGGGTCAGCAACGAGAATCCGCAAGGGGACGCGCAGGTGGAGCACGCCATCATCTCCGGAGTCGCGCACGACATCTCCGAAGCCAAGATCACAGTCGTCGGCGTCCCGGACAAGCCGGGCGAGGCCGCGGTGATCTTCCGGACGATCGCGGACGCCGAGATCAACATCGACATGATCGTGCAGAACGTGTCCGCGGCCTCCACGGGCCTCACGGACATCTCCTTCACCCTCCCCAAGTCCGAGGGCCACAAGGCCATCGAGGCCCTGGAGAAGGCGAAGGGCGCGATCGGCTTCGAGTCGCTGCGCTACGACGACCAGATCGGCAAGATCTCCCTGGTCGGCGCGGGTATGAAGACCAACCCGGGCGTCACCGCCTCGTTCTTCCAGGCGCTGTCCGACGCGGGCGTCAACATCGAGCTGATCTCGACCTCCGAGATCCGCATCTCGGTCGTGACCCGCCAGGACGACGTCAACGAGGCCGTGCGCGCCGTGCACAGCGCCTTCGGGCTCGACTCCGACAGCGACGAGGCCGTGGTCTACGGAGGCACCGGACGATGACCGTCCCCTCGTACGGAGGCGTACGACGGTGACGGGGACGGGGAAGGTGACGGCGACCGGGCGGCCGACGCTCGCGGTCGTGGGTGCGACCGGAGCCGTCGGCACGGTCATGCTCCAGATCCTGTCCCAGCACGCGGACATCTGGGGCGAGATCCGCCTGATCGCCTCGCCCCGCTCGGCCGGCCGCAAGCTGACCGTGCGGGGCGAGCAGGTCGAGGTGGTGGCCCTGGCGGAGGAGGCCTTCGACGGGGTCGACGTCGCCATGTTCGACGTACCCGACGAGGTGGCCGCGCGCTGGGCGCCGGTGGCCGCCGCCAAGGGTGCCGTCGTGGTCGACAACTCGGGCGCGTTCCGGATGGACCCCGAGGTGCCGCTCGTGGTGCCCGAGGTCAATCCGCATGCCGCCCGTGTCCGGCCGCGCGGCATCATCGCCAACCCCAACTGCACGACCCTGTCGATGATCGTGGCCCTGGGCGCGCTGCACGCCGAGTTCGGGCTGCGCGAGCTGGTGGTGTCCTCGTACCAGGCGGTGAGCGGGGCCGGGCAGCGCGGGGTCGACACACTGCGGCAGCAGCTGAAGCTCGTCGCCGGTACGGAACTGGGGACGACCCCCGGCGACGTACGGCGGGCCGTGGGGGACAACACCGGGCCGTTCCCGGAGCCGGTGGCGCTCAACGTGGTGCCGTGGGCCGGGACCGTGCGCGAGGACGGCTGGTCCTCGGAGGAGATGAAGGTGCGGGACGAGTCCCGCAAGATCCTCGGGCTCCCGAACCTGCCCGTCGCCGTCACCTGTGTCCGTGTGCCGGTCGTCACCACGCACTCGCTGACCGTCCACGCCCGTTTCCAGGGCGAGGTGACGGTGGGCAGGGCGCGGGAGATCCTCGCCACGGCACCCGGAGTGGTGCTCTTCGACAATCCCGAGGCGGGGGAGTTCCCGACGCCGGCCGACGTGGTCGGTACGGACCCCACCTGGGTCGGGCGGGTGCGCCGGGCCCTCGACGACCCGACGGCGCTGGAGCTCTTCGTCTGCGGCGACAACCTGCGCAAGGGCGCCGCGCTGAACACCGCGCAGATCGCGGAACTGGTGGCGGCCGAGCTGTGACCCGTCCCGGGGCCGACCGCCCCGGTGGCAAATTCACTGGTCGTAAGTTGAATGTTTTGTAGGATCTGTGCGACTTCTATGGTTCGATCGTGGCCGAAGCTGTGGTCCGGACCACAGGAACCAAACCTCTGGCGTTCGAAGATTTTCCTCCCCGTTCTCCGCAACCGCGCGGAGGGCGGGGAGCGTCTTTGCGGTCGCCCTTCAGGGGTGACCGGACGCCACGTTCATATGGGGCATAGGGGATGGGCTTTTACGTATGAGGACACTTAGCGCACGGCCCGGCATGAGGTCCGACGCAAACGTGATGCCTGTCGCGTACAACCCCGACGGGGGGACGTGTGTCCAACTGGCGTGGCTGAGGTTCTCGAATTCACTGTGGCGACGCGGGGCACGACCCTCCGTCCGCCCCGCCGACCCCGCACGTCCGGCGCGTCCGGCGGCGGCATGCCGGTGATCGCCCCCATGCCCGCAGCGCGGCCGACCCACATCCCGAATCAGCGTGAAGGCGCTGACGAGGCCCTGGCGGCCGGCACCACCGTCGACCATCTCACCGAGACCTACCGCGCCCACTACAGGTCGCTCCTCGGCCTCGCGGCGCTCCTTCTCGACGACACCGCGTCCTGTGAGGACGTCGTCCAAGAGGCCTTCATCCGGGTGCACTCGGCGCGCAAGCGCGTGCGCGACCCGGAGAAGACGCTCGCCTATCTGCGCCAGACCGTCGTCAACCTCTCGCGCTCCGCCCTGCGGCGGCGCATCCTCGGTCTGAAGCTCCTCTCCAAGCCGATGCCCGACATGGCGAGCGCGGAGGAGGGAGCGTACGACCAGCTGGAGCGCGACGCCCTGATCAAGGCGATGAAGGGGCTCCAGAGACGCCAGCGCGAGGTCCTGGTCCTGCGGTACTTCGCGGACATGACCGAGGCGCAGGTCGCCGAGACCCTCGGTGTCTCCCTGGGCTCCGTGAAGGCGTACGGGTCGCGCGGCATCGCCGCGCTGCGCATCGCCATGGAGGCGTCGGCATGAGCGGGCACGACGAGCGAGCGCGCCACGACGAGCACGGTCGCCACGGCGACGACGACGAGCAAGAGCTGCACGCTGGGAACGGAACTGTGAATCACGGCCCCTCGGAGAACTCGGGCCCGGAAGAGTCGGGCCGCACGGATACGGAAGGCCGCCCGTCGGACCGCTCGCCGGGTGGTCCCCCGGACGCCTCGGACGACTCGGTCGAGTCGGTCGACCCCGGCGACGCGGTCGAGTCGCCGGACACGTCCCCGGCCGAGGCCGCGGGCAGCACGCCGGAGAAGGCTTCCGCCGACGCACCGACCAAGGTCTCGCCCCTGTCCCCTCCGTCGCCCCTGTCCCCTCGGTCCACGAAGGACTCCTCGGGCGATGCGGGAGACTTGGACGGCGTGGGCGACTCGGGCGGCTCGGGTGGCGTGGGGGGCTCGGGTACGGAGTCCACGGGTACGGAGTCCGCCGGCTCGGAGCCCGGAGGCACGGGCGGGTCCGGACCGGACGGGTTCGGCTCCGACGAGCTGGCCCTGCGGCGACTGCTGCACCAGGCCGTCGAGGAGATCGAGCCGACCGACGGCACGCTGGACCATCTGCGGCGCGCGGTACCGGCCAGGCGGGCACGCAAGCGCCAGGCCCTCGTCGGCATGGCCGCCGCCGCGCTCTTCATCGGCACCGCCGTCCCGGCCCTCGTGCACGTCTCGAACTCCACGGGCTCCAACGCCGACCCGACCATGGCGGGCAACACCTCGGCGACCCAGGGCGGTGCGAACGAGGGCAAGGAAGCCTCCTCGGGAAGGGGCTCCGGCGATTCCTCGGGCTCGTCCAAGGGCACCGGCAAGGGCGACAAGAAGGGTGAGACCAGCAAGGGCAAGGGAGGCGACGGCGGCACGGCCGGCGCCCAGCCCACGACCTCCACCGCGAGCGCGCCGACCTGCTCACCGACGCAGCTCACCGCCGCCGCCGGGGGTGGCACCCCCGACGCCACCGGCGCGGTCTACGGCACCTTCACGGTCACCAACGTCTCGACCGCCAGCTGTACGGTCGTCGGCGACGGCTCGGTGTCGCCGACCGCGGTGGGCGCCGCGGACCAGTCCCAGCTCACGACGGCTCTGCACATGGCGGGCGACCCCGCCGCCGGACTGCCCGACCCGTCCACCTACGCCGCCTCCCTGCTACTGCCGCCGGGCGGGACGTACCACGTGAAGTTCGCCTGGGTGCCTTCGGCGACCTGCCCGACCAACGGAGGCGGCACCGGCGGCGGGGAACCCACGCCCGACCCGACCCCCACGGAGGACCCCACCGGGGACAGCGGTGGTACGGCCTCGGAGGGCACCAGCGGTGTGGACACGCAGCTCATGAGGGCCGACGGGACCGTCGACGGAAGCGTCAGCGTGTCCTACACGGCCGAGGGCGGCGCACCGGCGACCGCGACGACCGTGTCCAACGCGTGTGCCGGGACGGTCTACCGGACCGGCGTACTGGCCGGCTCCTGACCGCGCCGGGCCCGCGCTGCCGCTCGGGCCCGGGCATCAGGTAGCGGGTGGCAGGTACCGGGCGCCAGGTACTGGGTACGGGGTGGCGGGTACAGGGTTCCTGGCACTGACCGGGCCCGGGTGCCGGGCCTTGTCAGACAGTGTCAGGCAGTGGTGGACGAAGCGGACGACACCTTCGTGGCGCCGGTCTCCGCCGGAGTCTCCTCCACGAGGCCCAGCTCCGCGTCCTGCGCGGACTCCACCTCGCGCCGCATCAGCCGGAACCACATGAAGACCACGAAACCCGCGAAGACGAACCACTCACCGGTGTAACCCAGGTTCTGGAAGGCCTTCAGATCCAGGCCCGTGTCCGAAGGCGCGGCGGCGGGCACGGCCTTCATCCCCGGGTCGGCCTCGGCGAGCGTGATCCACGCGTCGTACATCTTGTACGGCACGAGGTTCACCAGGGCAGCCGAGCTGATCGCGCCGGTCTGTCCGGCGGGGAGCCCGCCGGCCGCGGGCACACCGTTCGACCCGGGCGTCTCCGACGCCTGCAGCGCGCCGGTCACGGTGACCTCACCGGCCGGAGCCGCCGGGGCCTTCGCGGTGTCGGCGTCGCCGGCGAGCCAGCCCCGGACCACCGGCAGGGCCCTGCCGTCGTCGGTGCGCAGCATCGTCAGGACGTAGAAGCCGCGCTTGTCGTCCAGCTCCCGGCCGGGCACGAGCAACTGCTTCCCGTACCGGCCCGTCGCCGTGGCCTGCTTGCCCGACGTCTTCTTGTCCACGGGCAGCAGCCGGGCGAGCGGCCGGGGAGCCTGCGTCCTGGCCGCTGAGGCCTGTTCGCCTGCGTCGCGATGGTCCTGGACCCGGTCCTCGAAACGCCCCAACTGCCATGACCCCATGAACACGCAGAAGGGGATGGCCAACAGCACGAAGACGTTGATCCCCCACCAGCGGGGCGTCAGCAGGAACCGGTACACGACCTCAAAGGTACGGGGCCCCGCGGAGAGCACGGCCGAGGGGGGTGCCTCGGTCCCCGCCCTCCACGCCCTCCACGCCCTCCCCGGACTTCCCGGACTTCCCGGCCTTCCCGCGCGGGCCCCGGTGCGGTCAGCCGCCCAGGTGCCGCTCCGCGAAGTCCAGCTCCAGCCGGACCTGCTTGATCCGCTCGTCCACGACCAGCGAACCGTGCCCCGCGTCATAGCGGTACACCTCGTGGTCCGCGCCACGCGAGGCCAGGCGGGTCACATAGTTCTCGACCTGACGGATCGGGCAGCGCGGGTCGTTGACCCCGGCGGAGATGTAGACCGGTGCCTTCACCGCGTCGACGTACGTCAGCGGGGACGACGCCTCGAAACGCTCCGGAACCTCCTCCGGAGTGCCGCCGAGCAGCGTGCGGTCCATCGCCTTCAGGGCCTCCATCTCGTCGTGGTAGGCCGTCACATAGTCCGCGACCGGTACCGCGGCGATACCGAGTGCCCATGCCTCGGGCTGCGTACCCAGACCGAGAAGGGTGAGGTAGCCGCCCCATGAACCGCCGGTCAGGATCAGCCGGTCCGGGTCGGCGGAACCCGACGAGACCGCCCACTCCCGGACGGCCGCGATGTCCTCCAGCTCGATCAGGCCGACCCGGTGCTTGAGGGCGTCCGTCCACTGGCGCCCGTATCCCGTGGAACCCCGGTAGTTGACCCGGATCACCATGTACCCGTGGTCCACCCAGGCCGCCGGGCCCGCCGCGAACGAGTCGCTGTCGTGCCAGGTCGGGCCGCCGTGGATGTCGAAGACGGTCGGCAGAGGACCGCTCGCTCCGGCCGGCCGCTGCACGAGGGCGTGGATACGGCCGCCGGGACCGGTCACCCACACGTCCTCGACGGGCACCGACCCCGGGGCCTTCATACCGGGCGGATCGAGGACGACCTCGCCGGACGTGGAGCGGACCACCGGCGCCTCGGCTGAGGACGACCACAGATACTCCACGCTGCCGTCGGGGCGGGCGGTCGCGCCCGACACCGAGCCCTTCGGCGTCGGCACCCGCTCCAGCCGGCGGGTCGCCAGGTCGAACCGCCACAGCTCGCTGCGCGCCTCGAAGCTGTTGACGACGAGCAGGGCGGAGCCGTCCGGATACCACTCGGCGCTCAGGTCGCCGTCCAGCTGCGAGGCCAGCTCCAGGTCCGTCTCCTCGCCCGACACCACGTCCCACACCATCGGCTCCCAGCGCCCCCGCCGCTGGTGTCCGACGAGCAGCCGCGTGTCCCCGGCCACCGGTGCGAAGCCCAGTACCTCAAGGCCCAGCTCGGCCGTGCCGCCCTGGGTGTCGTCCAGCTCGGAGACCGCCGAACCGTCCATCCGCAGCACCCGCAGCGCGGAGTGCATCGCGTCACCGTGCTCGGTGTGCTCGACCGCGATCAGCGTTCCGTCGTGCGAGAGGTCGCCGACTCCCGCCGACTCGCGGTGGCGGTAGACCTCGACAGGATCCTCGCCGGCGCGGCTGACGTAGATCGTCGAACCGTCCTCGTCGGTCGACCTGCCGACGATCGCCGTCCGCCCGTCCCGCCCGAGCGCCAGTCCGGCGGGGTAGGAGGGGTCGAGCCCGGGAGCGGCAGGCGCGTCGGGCCCGGCCGGTCCGCCCCGGTCGCCGGACCCGCCCTCATCGCCCGTCCCGGCGGCGAAGGGCTGTCGGCGCCAGATCCCGAACTCGTCGCCGTCCTTGTCGTCGAACCACCAGATCCACTCGCCGTCGGGCGACAGCACGCCGTCCGTCGTCCCGTTGGGCCGGTCCGTGACCTGGCGCTGGGCGCCCGTCTCACGGTCCCACGCGTACAACTCGTACGTCCCTGTCGCGTTGGACACGAACAGGGACCGGTGCGGGGCGTCCTCCGCCCAGTCCGGCAAGGACACCCGCGGCGCCCGGAAGCGCTTCTCCCAGTCGGGCATGGTTCCCTCGTGCGGGATGGCCCCGTTGCTCTCAGTCATGGCCCCATATTGCACGCACAGGACGACATCGTGCTGACGGGCCCCTCAGCCTGTGGATAACTCTCCGGCCGGAGTGGGTGGTGGCGCGGCCGAACTTCGAATCCCCGCAGTTCGGAAGTGGTTGTCAGGGGGCGGGTGCGCTTGGTGGAGCGTTCCTGAGAGCGCTCTGCTGCAGCGCTCTGCTGAAGCCCGGTGCCGACCTGCAGCACGCTGCCGACCTGCGGGCCGGTGGGGGCCGGTCGCGCGGTTCCCCGCGCCCCTTACGTGGCTTCGCCGACCGTCCGTTCCCGGGTGCCGCGTCCCAGCAGCTCGGCGAGGCCCCGTCGGGTGGCGGCGATGACGACGCGGTCCCCGGAACCGAGCACGTAGTTCGGGGGCAGGTCCCAGACCAGGCCCGAGGGACGGTCGGGGGACGGGGCGTTGCGGTCGCGGTCCGAAGCCGACGGGGGTGGGGCCGACCGGGATGGGGCCGACGGGGATGGGGCCGACCGGGGTGGGGCCGGGGACGCCGGGTGGTTCGGCGCGGGTGGGGCGGGGTCGGCCGGCGGACGGGAACGGCGACCGCCCGGGGCCGCAGTGTCCAGGACCGCCGTGTCCAGGGCGAGGACCCGCCACGCCCCCGCACGGAACGCCTCGGCGACGGTCCGGCCCTCCAGATGCGGATGCCCCGCGACGTCCAGGGCCGCGAAGAGCAGCACCCGGCGTTCCACGGGGATCGCCCCCAGGATCTGGCGGCCCATCATCGCTCCGGCGAAGGCGGGCGCGGCCAGATGGGAGACGCTGCGGCTGCGGGTGAGCGCGTGCGGGTGGGTGGCGCGCAGGGTGCGGTAGACGGCCGTGGCGAAGTCGTCGTCGTACAGACGCAGGACGACCCGCAGATCGGGCCGCACCGACCGTGCGTACAGGGCGGCTTCGAGGTTGGTGGTGTCGGCGCTGGTCAGGGCGAGCAGGGCGTGCGCCCGGTGGATCTTGGCGGCTTCCAGGACGCCTTCCTGGGTGACGTCACCGAGCACGACGGGCACGCGCAGCCGGCGCGCCAGCGCGAGTCCGCGCGCCTCGGGGTCGGCCTCGACGCACACCACGGGGATGTCGAGTTCGCGAAGGCGCGCGAGGACGCGCGTACCGATCTTGCCGACTCCGAGGAGGACGACGTGACCGGAGAGCCCCCGGGGCGGCTTGCGCAGCGCCGTCCCGCTGCGGAACGTACCGAGGCCTTCCAGGACGGCGGCGAGGAGCACGGGAAGCAGCAGCAACCCGACGAGTCCGGAGAGGAGTTGGAGGATCTGGCGGCCGAGGGGGTCGTCGAGCGCGGGGTCGTTGATCGCGAAGAGGTCGAGGAGGGTCAGATAGGTGGCGTGCAGCGGATGGGCGCCCGTGACGAGCATGGACGCGACCGCGAGCGCGACCACACAGGCCACCAGGCCGGCGAAGGACCAGCGCAGCCGCCGGGAGAACAGCCTCCCCAGGGGCAGGCCGATGGACAGCCCGCCCGGCAGGACACCGCGTCGGGCGGGCAGCGGGGGACCGGAGTACGACACGGTCTCCAGGACGATGGTGCCGCGGCCGGTCGCGGCGGCCACGGACGCCTCGTCGGGCAGCAGCCGCGGCCCGTGCTCGCCGCTGCTCTCCGAACCGTCCGCGCCGGCCGGGTCGTTGGTGGTGGCCGACAGCAGGGCCAGGGTGCACAGCCCGGGATCGGCGACCTCCCCGGGCCCCGGCGGCTGCCGTTCCACGGCCCGCAGCATCAGCCCGTCGGTCTGTACGACCTTGCTGGTCCCGGCCACGGCGGTGGCGGCCAGCGCGGGCGCGGCGGTGTCCGCGTCGGAGAGTACGGTCGTGGAGGCGTCGAGGAGACCGGGCGCGGGTGAGCCCGCGGACTCCCCGATCCCCGCCATGGCCAGGGCGGACGCCTGGTCGAGCAGGGCCTCGATGTGCTGGCCGAGACGGCGGTTGTAGAGCCGTATGACCAGGCGGAGACGCGGGTTGAGCCGGCGTGCCATGAGGGCCGCGCGGATGTTGGTCTCGTCGTCGTCATGGACGAGGGCCAGCGCGTGGGCGTGCTCGACCCCGGCCTCGGCGAGCACGGCCTCGGTCAGGACCGCGGCCTCCAACACCTGTTCCGTGCGCTCCCCTTCGGAAGAAGCGGTTCCGCGGCCGGTCCCGCGGCCGGACGCGCTGTCCGGCGGCAGCGGTGCGGTGCCTGCGGTGCCGTTTCCGGCGGCCCGGGTCATGGCGGCCGACACCCGGTCGAGCAGCGTCGAGGCGCGGGCCCGTCCCACGACCGGAGGCCGCACGGTCCGCTCGGCGGACGGCACGACCAGCGTCACCCGCTCCCCGTAGACGCCCCGCAACTCGGCCGCCAGCCGGTGCGCGAGAGCGTCGTCCCCGCACACCACCATGTGCGTCGCTCGATGGTCCGGTCCGCGATCGTTCGATCCGCTCTGATTCGGAAGGCTCCCCACAACAGCACAGAGTGCCTCACGAGTACCCGCGGTTGCACGGTGGCCTGCCGTGCGGGAACCGGCTGCAGGAACTGGTGGCGGGCCGGGATGAGAAGCTGTGCCGGAACGGGCGTACTGAAGGCGGAGGGCGATCCACCGACGAAGCCCTTCCCTACCGGAGGTACCTCTCCCGTGACCACAACCGACGCAGCACCACCCGGGGTTGAGGACCGCGAGACGGCCGACGTGACGGCGACCGATGTGACGGCGGCCGATGTGACGGCGACCGACGCGACGGCCGACGACGCGACGGCGGCCGATGCGATGGCCGACGACGAGACGGCCGGCGGCGGTGGGTCGAAGGGCTGGCAGTTCAACTCCCCCCTCGTCCTGACCATGCTGCTGCTCGCGGGTGTCGTGCTCCAGGGACCCATCCGCGGGGCGCTGTCCGCGCCGGTGATGCAGAGCTGGATGACCGTGTTCGTCGCGGTGATCGTGCAGGCACTGCCCTTCCTGGTGCTCGGCGTGATGCTCTCGGCGGTCATCGCGGTGTTCGTCCCGCCGTCGTTCTTCGCCCGCGCGCTGCCGAAGCGGCCGGTCCTCGCGGTACCGGTCGCGGGCATGGCCGGAGCGGTGCTGCCTGGCTGCGAGTGCGCGTCCGTGCCGGTGGCCGGGGCGCTGGTGCGCCGGGGTGTCACGCCCGCGGCGGCGCTGGCATTCCTGCTGTCGGCGCCCGCGATCAACCCGATCGTACTGACGGCGACCGCGGTCGCGTTCCCGGGCGAGCCGCAGATGGTCCTGGCGCGTTTCGTGGCGAGCCTGCTGGTGGCCTGCGCGATGGGCTGGCTCTGGCACCGGCTGGGCCGCGCGGACTGGCTGCGCCCGCCGGACCGCCCTTCCTGGGAGGGCCTCGGCAAGGGGGCGGCGTTCTGGGGATCGGTACGGCACGACGTGATGCACGCGGGAGGGTTCCTGGTGGTCGGCGCGATGGCGGCGGCGACGCTCAAGGCGGTGGTCCCGGCGGACTGGCTCGGATACGCCGCCGACAACATGGTGGTGTCGATCCTCGCCCTGGCGGTCCTGGCCGTGCTCCTCTCCATCTGCTCCGAGGCGGACGCCTTCGTGGCCGCGTCCCTCACCCAGTTCTCCCTGACGGCCCGGCTGACCTTCCTGGTCGTCGGCCCGATGATCGACCTGAAACTCTTCGCGATGCAGACGGCGACGTTCGGCCGGGGATTCGCCCTGCGCTTCGCACCCGCCACCTTCACCCTCGCCGTCCTGGTGTCGTCCCTGGTAGGGGCGGTGCTCCTGTGAACCGCCAGGCACAGGCAGCGGTGCTCTTCCTCACCGGCGGAGCGATCCTGCACGCGGGCCTCACCGACCTCTATCTCCGGTACGTCAAGGCGGGGTTGCGGCCGTTGCTGCTGGCGGCGGGGGTGGTCCTGATAGCGACGGCGATCGCGACGGTCTGGTACGAACGCCGCGACCGACGGAACCGTGCCCAAAGGGAAGTTCACCCTCACCGGGAACCCGGTATCGCCTGGCTCATGACCCTCCCCCTCCTGGCCCTCGTCCTGGTGGCCCCGCCGGCGCTCGGCTCGTACAGCGCGATGCGCACGGGGACGGCTCTGCAGAAACAGCCGTGGGGATTCGCCGACCTGCCCGAGGGGGACACCGTCCGCCTGAGCCTCGTCGACTACGCGGGCCGTGCCGCGTACGACCACGGCCGCTCCCTCGACAACCGCCGTATCAGGACGGCGGGCTTCCTGGCGGTGGGCAGCGACGGCACGCCCTACCTGGTGCGCATGGCGCTCAGTTGCTGTGCGGCGGACGCCCAGCCGGTGAAGATCGGCCTGACCGGCCACACGCCCACGGTCCTGCGCCCGGACACCTGGCTGGAGGTCACCGGCACGTACACCGAAAAGCGGACGAAGGACCCGGTGAACGAAGGAGTCATCCCGTTCCTGAACGTCACGGAGGCCAAACCGATCAAGGCCCCCCGGGATCCGTACGACGAGAGCTGGAACGGCTGAGACGTTACGTACGCGCGCGGGCCAAGCTGTCGATCCTCTGTCGATACGAGGTAGGCACGGGGGAGAAGCGCTGGGGTTGAGCCAGGATGAGGTGGGCGGTACGGACCGCGCGTCTGCCCCGCGTCACACGAACAGGCTTATCTTCAACGGGAGTTGCAGTTCTCAGTCCCTCCAAGGAGGCCCGGAACGATGACCCACTCGACCCCCTCGATCCCCTCGACCCCCTCGAACCGCAGACACCCGCAACGCCCCTCCAGGCGGGCGCTCCTGGGCGGCGCTGCCCTCACCGCGTTCACGGCGGCGGCAGGCACGGGCAACGCGACCGCCGCCACCACGACCTCCGCGACCGCCAAGTGGCCGACGGAGTTCCCCCTCCCCGACGGCTTCCTCCCCGAAGGGATAGCCATCGGCAGTGAGCCGTACGCGTACATGGGCTCGCGCGCGAACGGGGCGATCTACCGCACCGATCTGCGTACGGGCAGGGGCGGGATCCTCTTCGCGGGCGGCACGGGCCTGGTGGCGGTGGGCCTGAAACTCGACAGGGACGGCCTGCTGTACGTGGCGGGCAACACGGGGGTGGCCCGTACACACGACTCCCGTACGGGCGATGTCGTGGCAACACACCAACTGAGCGAAGCGACGGGCCACTTCATCAACGACGTGGCGCTGCTGGGTGACAGGGCGTGGTTCACGGACTCCCGCGCGGCGGCGCTGTACGCAGTCCCGAGGGGCCGCGCCGGAGCCGTACGCACCCTGCCGCTCACCGGCGACTGGGTCCAGCTCCCGGACGTCAACAACGCCAACGGCGTCGTAGGCACCCCCGACGGCCGGGCCCTCATCGTGGTCAAGAGCACCCCGGGCGAGCTGTACAAGATAAATGTCCGCACCGGCCACGCCACGCGCATCACCTTGGTCGGCGCGACGAACGTCGTGAACGGCGACGGCCTCTACCGCATCGGCCGCACCCTGTACGTGGTCCAGAACCGCCTGAACGTGATCAGCGTGTTCCACCTGAACCGGTCGTCGACCCGGGCCACCCTGACCGGCACGATCACGGACCCCCGCTTCGACGTCCCCACCACAGCGGCCCGCTTCGCCAACCGCCTGTACCTGGTCAACGCCCGCTTCACGAGCCCCCAGACCCCGGAGACGACGTTCACGGGGGTGGCGGTCCGGATCTGACGTCGGCTGCTTCGGTCGTCGCGGCGAACGTAACGGAGGGCCCGTACGGGACCTTGCCGTCACGGACGGGGCGACGCCGGAGAAAGCTGCCGGCCACGTCCACGCAGTTGCCGCCCGCCTGATCGCTGCAGCTGCTCCTGCGCCGAGCGGCGCCGCTCGGATCGGGACGGGACGTTCGCTCCACGGCGGTTGTCCTCGACCGCTGATCGAATCGGGTTGGTCGAAGTCCGCACCCTCGGTTCATCGGGTGGCGGCCTCACCATCCGCAGTCGATGTCGGTCGACCCTCCGCTGATGACCGGGTCGGTGCTCGTGCCGCTGATCCGCAGAAGACCAGCGTCCCGCCCCCAGTCCAATGCGTACGTGCCTGAGTCGACGGGCCGGTAGCCGTCGTCGACCGTCCAGGAGCCCGACTCGCCCAGGGCCAGGCCGGTGCGCCCCACCGCGTACGCCTCGCCACCACCGCTCATGAGAAAGGACGCCTCGCGCACCACCGCCGTGCAGCCCCCCGGCCCCGAGGGGCGCAGCACGTGGTACTCCGCGCCCGAGAACAGATCGCCCACCGCTCCCCCTGCGGTGCCGAGCACCGCCGTGACGAGCAGCAGACGAGTACCCAGAGGCGCCCACACGGCTCGCTTCCGCGGGAGACGCGCAGCATCCGCCGACGCCAGGTGATCCACCCGGGCGAGTGCCCACCGAAGAACGAGCGCCATGACGAGGAGAGCCGCACTCACTCCCCACCCGGGGACCACCCGCCCCCGCACGACCAGCAAGAGGTCGCTCCAACTCCCCACCGCGGCGAGGACCAGGCTCCCGACGCCCACCGCCGTGGAGCAAGCGGGCGACAGCCTCACGCCGCGGTGTGTACGTGTGTCGGTCATGGCGGGTACGACTCTCCGAACGCACCGACGGTTGCGGTGCGGGACGCGTAACCCTCGATCTCGATGGTGTGCGGTGTGCGGTGGCGCCGAACGAGTGGACTTCCCGACACGGGGACGGGCGGTAGGCCCCGCGCCGCGGGTCAGGTGCTGATGTTCGTGACGTCCGCCCCCCCGTCTGGAAGAGGCGCCCCGAATGAGACGTACCACCTCCCGCCGTACTCTCTGTGCAGTGCTGCTAGCCGCGTCCTTGTGGGCGCCGACGGCGGCCCACTCGGCCGCGGCCCATCCCGCCGCAGCCCATCCCGCCGCGGCCGAGCAGCGACCGGTCTCCGCCCACCCCGACAAGGGCGACTGCCCACGCAGCCTGGGGCGCAAGCTCACGTCCCGCCTCGACAAGGCCATGGACGACGTCGGAAGGAAGGCGGACATCCCCGGGGCCGTCGTCGGCCTGTGGATGCCGGGCAAGGGTTGTTACGTCCGGTCCATGGGCGTCGCCGACATCAGGACCGGCGAGCCGATGGCCGCCGACTCCTACGTCCGGATCGGCAGCGAGACCAAGACGTTCACCGTCACCGCGCTGCTGCAGCTCGTGGACGAAGGCCGGATCGGGCTGGACGATCCGATCTCCACCTACGTCGAGGGCGTGCCCAACGGCCACCGCATCACGCTGCGCCAGCTCGCGGAGATGCGCAGCGGCCTGTTCCCCTACACCGAGGACGCCGGCTTCGTACACGACCTCCTGAGTGACCCGCAGCGCACCTTCACCCCGCGCCAGTCCCTCGCGTACGGCTTCAAGCACCCCAACACCTTCGCGCCGGGCAAGAAGTTCCAGTACTCCAACTCCAACCTCATCCTGCTGGGCATGGTGATCGAAAAGGTGAGCGACCGCACGCTCGCCGACTTCATCCACCACCGTGTGCTGCGCCCGGCACACCTGCGCCACACGCTGTTCCCGCAGGGCAACGAGTTCCCGCAGCCGCACCCGCGCGGCTACACAGACCAGACGCTGAGCGGCGAGGTCGCGGACGCGACGGACTGGAACCCCAGCTGGGGCTGGGCGGCGGGAGCGATGATCTCGAACCTGCACGATCTGCGGCACTGGGCCAAGTCCGTCGCGACCGGACAGCTGCTCAGCCCCGAGACCCAGAAGCAGCGGCTCAGGACGCTGCCCACCGGCATCCCCGGCACCACGTACGGTCTCGGCATCCTCAAGACCAACGGCTGGATCGGGCACAACGGCTCCATCCCGGGCTACGAGACCGTGACGGTCTACCTGCCCTCGGAGAAGGCCACCCTGGTCGTCATGATGAACACCGACATCACGAGCCAGGGCCAGGAACCGTCCACCCTGCTAGCCCGAGCGATCACAGCGGTCGCCACCCCGAAGAACATCTACGACGGCTCGGCGACCGCGCCCTAGTCCGCACCCTCTGGATTAGAGACCCACGCAAAAACAGGTGAGGCACCTACAGAAATCCGTAGGTGCCTCACCTGCTGTTTTGGCTGTCGGGGTGGCGGGATTTGAACCCACGACCTCTTCGTCCCGAACGAAGCGCGCTGCCAAGCTGCGCTACACCCCGATGTCACTGGCGGCGAGCCACTCTCGTGGTGTGTGCCGTGGCGACGTCGTTTACTTTAGCCCACCGGTGGCCGGAGGCGAAATCCGGTTTTCCGGGGCGCGGTGGCGCCGTGGGCCAGGCCTGATGTGGTCCAGGGCGACGAGGAGGACGGCCAGGCCGTAGCAGGCGAGGCCGAGGATCGTGACGTTGCCCAGGACCTCGACGAAGCCGTGCTCGGACACGTCGAGGAAGGGGTAGCGGTAGCGGACCGGCGTGCCCGCGGGGAGGAGCAGGCCCCGGGTCACCGTGTACGCCAGGTACGCGACCGGGAGGATCAGCCAGGCAGCCGCGCTGTGCAGGCGCAGCGCCCCCGGCCGGGTCAGCAGCAGCCAGTCCAACGCGACCGCCACCGGGATCACCGTGTGCAGCAGCTGGTTCGTGACCGCGTGCCACCCGGTGAGCGCCGCGCCGTCGCTCGTCATGGAGAAGGTGCTCGCGTCGTCGGCCAGGATCAGGTGGTAGACGAGGCCCGTCCCGACCGCGTACAGCAGGGTGCAGGCGGTGATGGACGGGCGCAGCGGGTGGCGGGCCTTCCACGCCCGCCAGGCCGAGACGGTGAACACCGCGGTCACCAGGATGCTGCTCAGGATCGTGGCGTAGCTCAGGACGCGCAGCGGGTCGCCCAGGAGTAGATCGATCGCCACACCCGCGGCCGACGCCAGCGCGACGAGGAGGCGGAAGACGGCGACAAGGGGGCGGCGTACGCGCGGGACCACCGCGTACGCGGGCACGACGGGGACGGCGGAAGCGGCGGCGCTGGCGGCTATGCCGGGGATCCTGGGGATGTCCGGGATGTCCGCAGGTATGGGGGTGGTCATCCCCTCACGCTAGGAGGGGTGGACAAAAGGGGCGATATGGATTGAACCGGATGGGTGGGAGGGAGAGGAGTAGCGGTCTCCGAGGGGGGAGAGGGAGGAGAGGGAGGAGAGAGCTGCAGTCCGTTCCTCCTCCCCCCTCCCCCCTCCCCCCCCGAGAGACCGCAACTCCGCTACGCGGAAGTCGGTCCCCGTCCCGTGAGCGTCAACAGCGTCGCCTCCGGCGGGCACGCGAACCGTACCGGTGTGTACCTGCTCGTCCCGCAGCCCGCCGACACGTGCAGGTAGGACGTCCGGTCCGACTCCGCCTCCGTGTAGGTGGACAGGCCCTTCACCCGGTCGGTGTCCAGGTCGCAGTTGGTGACCAGGGCGCCGTAGAAGGGGATGCACAACTGCCCGCCGTGCGTGTGGCCCGCCAGGATCAGCGGGTAGCCGTCCGCGGCGAAGGCGTCCAGCGCGCGCAGGTACGGCGCGTGCACGATGCCCAGGGAGAGGTCGGCCGCGTCCGACGGGCCGCCGGCCACGCGCGCGTACCGGTCACGCTTGACGTGCGGGTCGTCGAGCCCGGTCAGCTCGATCTCGAAGCCGTCGATCTTCAGCGAGCCCCGGACGTTCGTCAGGTTCAGCCAGCCCGCCGCGTCGAAGCCGTCGCGCAGCTCCTCCCACGGGTTGTGGACGACGTCGACGGCGGGCGCGTTGCCGTTCAGCCCGTGCCGGCCCTGCGTCTTCTCGAACAGGTAGCGGGCGGGATTGCGGAGCGTGGGCCCGTAGTAGTCGTTCGAGCCGAAGACGTACGCGCCGGGGAACTCCATCAGGGGGCCGAGGGCGTCCATGACCTCCGGTACGCCCTCGGGGTCCGAGAGGTTGTCCCCGGTGTTGATGACGAAGTCGGGGCGCAGCCCGGCCAGCGAGCGCAGCCAGCGCTGCTTCTTCCGCTGTCCGCTCACCATGTGGATGTCGGAGACCTGGAGCACGCGCAGCGGTCGCATCCCGGGGGGCAGCACCGGGACCGTCACCCGCCGAAGTCTGAACGAGCGGGCTTCGAACCCCGCCGAGTAGAGCAGACCGGCGGCGCCAGCCGCCGCGATTCCCAGTGGTACTCCGTATCGCGCGCGCATACGCCCATCGTGTCAGACCCTGGACGCCCCGAACCCCACGGGAGGCCCATGTACGGGCGCACGGCCGGGCGCACGGACGGCCCGCGGCGGCCCCGGCCGAAATCCATGGGCGTCCGTCGCACCACACCTGCGACAATCACCCCATGACCACGCTCAAGTCGAAGCTGCAGGCAGACCTCAATGCCGCGATCAAGGGGCGCGACGAGCTCCGTTCCTCGACGCTCCGGCTGACCCTCGCCGCCGTCCAGAAGGAGGAGGTCGCGGGTACGCAGAAGCGCGAACTCTCCGACGACGAGGTGCAGAAGGTGATTGCCAAGGAGGCGAAGAAGCGCCGCGAGGCGGCCGACGCCTTCGCACAGGGCGGCCGTGCCGAGTCGGCCGAGCGCGAGAAGGCGGAGGGCGAGGTCCTCGCCGAGTACCTGCCCAAGCAGCTCTCCGACGACGAGCTGCGGCAGATCGTCGCGCGGGCGGTCGAGGAGGCGAAGGCGGCCGGCGCCGAGGGGCCCCGTGCCATGGGCCAGGTCATGAAGATCGTGAACCCGAAGGTGGCCGGCCTGGCGGAGGGCGGTCGCGTCGCCGCGGAGGTCAAGAAGCGCCTCGCGGGCTGACCCCCGGACACTCCCATCGGCCGAAGCCGAGCCGTAGCCGCAGCCACAACCGCAGCCGAAGCCTCGGCCGCAGACAAAGGCACACTCACACCTGTACGCCGATGGGGGCGCCCCTCAGAACAAGGGGCGCCCCCATCGGCGTACAGGCGGAGCAGGTAGAGCAGGCAAGGCCGGCAGAAGTCAGGCCGGGCTACGGCCAGTTGCCGCCGCCACCGTTCCCGTTCCCGCCGCCGTTGTCGTTCCCGCCGATCGTCCACTCGTCGGGGATGGAGAAGGTCGGCGTGGGGATCTGGGGCTGGCCACCGTCGGTGCCACCCCCGTTGTCATTTCCCCGGTTCTCCCCGTTCCCGTTCCCGTTCCCGCCGCCGTTGTCGTTGTCGCCGTTGGCTCCGTCGTCCCCGTTGTTGTCGTCGTCGCGGCCCTTGTCACGGTCCTTGTCGGCGTCGGGGATGTCGACGAGGTTGAAGCCCGGGGAGTCCTTGCCGGACAGGGCGCCGGTCATGGCGTCCTTCCAGATCGGACCCGGCACCGCGCCACCGAAGACCTTCTCGTGCCACGTCCCGCCGATGGTGATGTTGACCATCTTGACCTTCTGGGTGGCACTGCCGACCCAGACCGCGCCGGACATGTTCGGCGTGTAGCCGACGAACCAGGCGTTCTTGCGGTAGTCCGTCGTACCGGTCTTGCCCGCGTTGGCGCGGTCGGTGAGACCGGCCTGCTGACCCGTACCGGAGTCGACCACACCGCTCAGCAGGGTGTTGATCGTGTCCGCGGTGGTCTCCGACATCGCGCGCGAGCACGACGACTTCGGAACCGGCAGGGACTTCTTCTCACCGCCGAGCTGCTGGCTGATCGACGCGATCGCGACCGGCGTGCAGTACGTGCCCCGGTTGGCGAAGGCGGCGTACGCGCTCGCCATGGTCAGCGGGGAGATACCGGTGGAACCGAGGGTCATCGACGAGGGCTGCTCGGGCAGCTTGGTGCCGTTGCCCTGCACCACGCCCAGCTTGTCGGTCATCTCCACCACCGGGCACATCCCGATGTCTTCGAGCATCTGCACGAAGTAGGTGTTGACCGACAGCGCCATGGCCTTCTTCAGCGCGTACGGGCCGGACTCCGACTCGTCCTCGTTCTCGACCTTCGCCTTGTCGGTGTTGCGCCACGTCTTTCCGCCGCACGCCTGGACACTGTCGGGGTACGGCATCTCGTACGGCGCGGGATAGGACTGCGTGGCCGGCTTGCCGCCCTCCAGGGCCGCCGCGGCCAGGAACGGCTTGAACGTCGAACCGGTCGGGAAACCGAAGTTCGAGCCGCCCATGGAGTAGTCGACCGAGTAGTTGATCACGGTCTCGTTCTTTCCGAAGCCGTACGGCTTCGACTGACCCATCGCCAGGATCTTGCCGGAGCCCGGCTCGACGAGCGTCGACGCCGCCGCGACCTTGTCCGACTGGTTGACGTGATCCTTGAGCGAGGTCTGCACCGACTTCTGCGCCTGCGGGTCGAGCGTCGTACGGATCGTCAGGCCGCCCTGGTCCCAGACCTTGGCCCGGGCCTTCTGGGTCTTGCCGAAGACCGGGTCGTTCAGGAACTCCTTGCGCACGTACTCGCAGAAGAAGCTGGCGTCCTTGACGGCCGTGATGCAGCCGTTGTTCGGCTTGCTGACCTTCAGGCCGAGCGGCTTCTTCTTGGCCGCGGTGGCCTCCGCCTGCGAGATGTCGTGCACCTCGGCCATGCGCTGCAGCACCACGTTGCGCCGCTTGGTGGCCTCGGCCTCGTCGTTGACCGGGTCGTACCGGGTCGGCGACTGGACGATGCCGGCCAGCAGCGCGGCCTCCTGCACCTCCAGGTCCTTGGCGGACTTGGAGAAGTAGCGCTGGGCCGCCGCCTCCACGCCGTAGGCCTGCTGCCCGAAGAACGTGATGTTCAGATAGTTCTCAAGGATCTTCTTCTTGCCCAGCTCCTCCTCGACCTGGATCGCGAACTTCAGCTCGCGGACCTTGCGGCCGAGGGTCTGCTGGGTGGCCTGCGCGACCTTCGTCGGGTCGTTGCCGGCCTCCTCCACGAAGACGTTCTTCACGTACTGCTGGGTGAGCGTGGAGGCGCCCTCCGAGACGTTGCCGCTCTGCGCGTTCTTGTTGAGGGCCCGCAGGACGCCCTTGAGGTCGACCGCGCCGTGCTCGTAGAACCGCGCGTCCTCGATCGCGACGATCGCCTTCTGCATGTACGGCGAGATGTCCTTGAGGTCGACCACCGTGCGGTCACGCGAGTAGACCGTGGCGATCTGGCCGCCCTGGTTGTCCAGGATCGTGGTGCGCTGGCTCAGCGGCGGCCGCTTCAGGTTGGCCGGGATCTCGTCGAACCCCTCGACCGAACCCTTGGCCGCGAGTCCGAGCGCACCGAACGCCGGCACGGCGATCCCGGCCATGACGGCCCCCGCGAGCACACTGACACCGAGGAACTTGGCGGCCTGCTGCGTGGGAGACAGACCACCGCCCGAGCGCTTCTTTGGCATGAGGGCAGCCTACGTTCTCATTCGCCGGACACGCGTATAGGCATTGGCCTAAGCTGCTCTCAACTGTCACAGCAGTAGGACCACGTATCAATACGTCCGGCGACCCCTGATCGGTTCGGTCGACACTCGACTTTTTTGTTGAGGACGTGCCCGAATCCGCCTTATGTGTCACCTGGTGCCCGTTGTGACGCAACTCAACTGCCCCGGTTTGCCGGGAAGGTCACGTATGTCGTCGGGTCACTCCGTTGGGTGATCTGTCGCGTACCCATAGTCCATTCGGGCCATTCAAGATTGGGCCCGAAGGGGCTGGTTGACTGTGCCCACCTTCCGTAACGTCCTGAACTGGTAGCGGTGAATATGCCGCTGCCGCCGTGGGGGAGCCTCGATTCGGGAGAGGACGGCGCCGGTATGGGCTGGGTAACCGACTGGAGTGCGCAGGCGGCCTGCCGCACTACCGATCCGGATGAACTGTTCGTTCAAGGAGCAGCGCAGAACCGGGCGAAGGCGGTGTGCACCGGATGCCCGGTGCGCACGGAGTGCCTGGCCGACGCGTTGGACAACCGCGTCGAGTTCGGCGTGTGGGGAGGGATGACGGAGCGGGAGCGCCGCGCACTGCTGCGCAGGCGACCAACCGTCACCTCTTGGCGCAGGCTGCTCGAAACCGCGCGTACCGAGTACGAGCGGGGGGCGGGAATCCTGCCTCTCGACGAGGAAGAGGTGTACGAGAACTACGCAGCGGTGGGCTGACCGGGCTCCGCGCACGCGGCGGACTCACATCGGTTCCGTAAGCGCCAGAGGTACGAGTGGCGTCCTCGGAGGTACGAGTGACGTCCACGTGCCCTCCGTACGACGCCGTACGCGATGTACGACGGCGCAACACCACAAGGGGTCCTGTGGGCCCCGAGGGGCCCAGGGAGCGTCTCCTTGGGCTCAAGGTCTCCGGTCGGTCAGATGCCGGCCGCGGGCATGTCGGCCGCGAGCCGGTTCCCGATGTGCCGCAGTCCCGCGAGGTCGTGCACATCGCCGGGCAGCGCGGCCACTTCGGCCACCGCCACCTCGGGGTGGAGCGCGGCGAAGCGATCACGTGTGTGCTGCTCGCGGGAGAGCAGTTGCATACGTTCGGCGTGCAGCCTCAGCAGGCCTGCGGTGAGTTCTTCGACGGTGCGGCCTTCCGTGCTGCGGTCGTCGCGGTCTTCGATGCTGCGGTCTTCCGTGCTGCGGTCGTCGTCCGTTCCGGCTCCGTCGGCACTGGTCCGGTCCGCGGCGGGGGAGCCTGCGTCGGATGAGGGAGCCTCGGGAACGGCGGTCTCGGTAGCGGGTGTTTCTGAACTGCCGTACGTGTCGGGAGAGTTACGAAGTCCAGCTTTCCCGCCCACCTGATCCACAATGCGGGCCCCGGCAAGATTTTCCGCGGCGGCGAGCGCGCGCTCGGCGGACAGCTGAGTGGCACCGCTGCCGTGGACCCGGTTCAGCACGAGACCGGCGAGCGGCATCTCCTCCGCGGCCAGCCGTTCCACGAAGTACGCCGCCTCGCGGAGCGCGTCCCGTTCCGGGGCCGCGACGACCAGGAACGCCGTACCGGGCGCCTGGAGCAGCTTGTACGTGGCGTCCGCGCGGGTACGGAAACCGCCGAAGGTGGTGTCCATGGCGGCCACGAACGTCTGCACGTCCTTGAGGAGCTGACCGCCCAGCAGCTTGCCGAGGGTGCCGGTCATCATCGACATCCCGACGTTCAGGAACTTCATCCCGGCCCGGCCGCCCAGCTTCGCCGGCGCGGTCAGCAGCCGGATCAGCTTGCCGTCCAGGAACGACCCGAGCCGTTTCGGGGCGTCCAGGAAGTCGAGGGCCGAGCGCGACGGCGGCGTGTCGACGACGATGAGGTCCCACTCCTCGCGCGCCCTCAGCTGCCCCAGCTTCTCCATCGCCATGTACTCCTGCGTGCCCGCGAAGCCGGCGGAGAGCGACTGGTAGAAGGGGTTGTTCAGGATCGTGGCCGCCCGCTCGCGGTCCGCGTGCGCCTCGACGATCTCGTCGAAGGTGCGCTTCATGTCGAGCATCATCGCGTGCAGCTCGCCGCTCGCGGAGTCGTCGATGCCCTTCACCCGGCGCGGGGTGTTGTCGAGCGCGTCGATGCCCATCGACTGGGCGAGCCTGCGGGCCGGGTCGATGGTGAGGACGACCACCTTGCGGCCGCGCTCGGCGGCCCGCAGTCCCAGCGCCGCCGCCGTGGTGGTCTTGCCGACGCCGCCCGAACCGCAGCAGACCACGATGCGGGTCCCGGGATCGTCGATCAGGGCGTCGACACCCAGGACGGCCGCGGACGAGGGGTCGATCGCGCGGGCCTCGGGCGTGCGGCCGTCCGGCGTGCGGGCCTCAGACGGGCGGGCCTCAGACGTGCGGGCGTCGCGTGTGCGGGCGGGGCCGGACGTACGAGCGGGCTCGCGTCCGCGGGCAGAATCGTTTGCGCGGGCCGGGTCCTGACTCATGAGATCCCTTGCTGACGCAGTTCCTTGGCGAGTTCGTACAGGCCCGCGAGGTCCATTCCCTCGGCGAGCAGCGGGAGTTCGTGCAGCGGCAGCTCCAGGCCCTGGAGCACCGCCCGCTGCTCGCGCTCCAGCGCGTACCGCTCGGCGTACTCGTCCGCCTGGTTCAGCAGCGGCTCCACCAGGCGCTCGGCGACCCCGCCGCGGCGCGCGCCGCCGAGCCCGGCGGCCGACAGCGATTTGGCGACGGCCGTACGCGGCGCCTCGCGCGCGAGCTCCAGGTCGGCCTCGTCCAGGATCGCGGGCCGCACCATGTTCACGATGGTCCGCCCCACCGGCAGCCGCGCGGCACGCAGCTCCGCGATGCCGTCGGCGGTCTCCTGGACGGGCATCTCCTCCAGGAGCGTCACCAGGTGCACGGCGGTCTCGGGCGACTTGAGCACCCGCATCACGGCCTGCGCCTGATTGTGTATCGGACCGATCTTGGCGAGCCCGGCCACCTCGTCGTTCACGTTCAGGAAGCGGGTGATCCGCCCGGTCGGCGGCGCGTCCATCACCACGTAGTCGTACGCGAACCGCCCGCGCTTGTCCTTGCGGCGTACGGCCTCGCACGCCTTGCCCGTCAGGAGCACGTCCCGCAGGCCCGGCGCGATGGTGGTCGCGAAGTCGATGGCGCCCAGCTTCTTCAGGGCGCGGCCCGCGCCGCCGAGCTTGTAGAACATCTGGAGGTAGTCCAGAAGGGCCAGCTCGGGGTCGATGGCGAGTGCGTACACCTCCCCGCCACCGGGAGCGACGGCGATCTTCCGCTCCTCGTAGGGCAGCGCCTGCGTCTCGAAGAGCTGCGCGATGCCCTGTCTGCCCTCGACCTCGACCAGAAGGGCACGCTTGCCCTCGGTCGCGAGGGCGAGCGCGAGTGCTGCGGCGACCGTGGTCTTTCCGGTACCGCCCTTGCCGCTGACGACCTGAAGCCTGCTCACGTCTTCGAGCCTAATTCCTCACTGGGTGGTGCGGTGGCCGTGGGGCCCTGCTTCGCATACGGGTGCCCAGGGAGCGCCCCGCCCAGTCATCGGCCCGGTCGTCGCCCCTGTCGCGGCCCCGGTCGTCACCCCGGCATCGGCCGGGCGGCGGACGGAGGTCCAGGAAAGACGGGCCGCGCCAGCGGATACAGTCGCCCCCATGACCAAGTGGGAATACGCAACCGTGCCTCTGCTCGTCCACGCCACGAAGCAGATTCTGGACACCTGGGGCGAGGACGGCTGGGAGCTCGTCCAGGTCGTGCCCGGGCCGAACAACCCCGAGCAGCTCGTCGCCTACCTGAAGCGGGAGCGGGCCGCGTGAGCGCTGTCGAGGCGAAACTGGCCGAACTGGGGCTGACCCTGCCGGCCGTCGTGCCGCCGCTGGCCGCGTACCAGCCCGCCGTGCGGTCGGGCGTGTACGTGTACACGGCCGGACAGCTCCCGATGGTGGACGGCAAGCTTCCGCTCACCGGCAAGGTGGGCGCGGAGGTCACCCCGGAGGAGGCCAAGGAACTGGCCCGCACCTGCGCGCTGAACGCCCTCGCGGCGGTCAAGTCGGTCGCGGGTGACCTCGACCGCATCGCGCGCGTGGTGAAGGTCGTGGGCTTCGTCGCCTCGGCGGCCGACTTCACCGGCCAGCCCGCCGTCCTGAACGGCGCGAGCGAGCTCCTGGGCGAGGTCCTCGGCGACAAGGGCGTGCACGCGCGCAGCGCGGTCGGCGTGGCGGTGCTGCCGCTCGACGCGCCCGTGGAGGTCGAGATCCAGGTGGAGCTGACGGAGGCGTAAGCACGCCTTCGCCCGCCTCGCCGGGGAGACGACGCGCTGATGGGGCCCTCCGGAGGGACCGATTGTTGCCTCTCGAACATCAGCTCACTCCGGGATAGCCTCCGCCCATGGCGAATGGGCAGTGGTACCCCCCGGAGTGGCCCGAGAGGATCCGCGCACTCGCGGCGGGCACGCTCACACCGGTCGTTCCCAGGCGGGCGGCCACCGTCATGCTGCTCAAGGACACCGGCCCGGGCGCCGACCCCGAGGAGACCGGCTCCGCCTCCGAGGAGACCGGCTCTGCCTCCGGGGACACCGGTTCCGGCTCCGGGGACACCGACTCCCGTCCCGCCGTGCACATGCTGCGCAGACGCGCCTCCATGGCCTTCGCCGGAGGCGCGTACGCGTATCCGGGCGGCGGGGTGGACCCCAGGGACGACGACCACCACGTCCGCTGGGCGGGCCCCACGCGCGCGTGGTGGGCGTCCCGGCTCGGCGTCGACGAGGCCTCCGCCCAGGCGATCGTCTGCGCGGCGGTCCGCGAGACGTACGAGGAGGCGGGCGTCCTGCTCGCCGGCCCGGCCGCGGACACCGTGGTCGGCGACACCACCGGGGACGACTGGGAGACCGACCGGGCGGCCCTGGTCGCGCGCGACCTCTCCTTCGCCGAGTTCCTCGACCGCAGGGGGCTCGTGCTGCGCTCCGACCTCCTGGGTGCCTGGACGCGCTGGATCACCCCGGAGTTCGAGCCCCGCCGCTACGACACCTTCTTCTTCGTGGCCGTCCTCCCGGAGGGCCAGCGCACCCGGAACGCCTCCACGGAGGCCGACCGCACCGTCTGGATCCGCCCCTCGGAGGCGATGGACGGCTACGACAGGGGCGACCTCCTGATGATGCCGCCCACCATCGCGACCCTGCGCCAGCTCGGCGCGTACGGGACCGCCGCCGAGGCCCTCGCGGCGGCACCCGGGCGGGACATGACACCCGTCCTGGCACAGGCCAGGCTGGTGGACGGCGAGCTGGTCCTCAGCTGGCCGGGCCACGACGAGTTCACCAAGCACATCCCGACCGGTGGAGCCCACGCATGACCGACGCCGCAGCACTGCCCGGCCAGCCGCGCGGCGGGGTGCTCTCCGGCCCCGCCACCCCGCGTGCCGTCAACGTCCTCGCCCCGAACGCGTCCGCCATGACCCTGGACGGCACGAACACCTGGATCGTGGCCGAGCCGGACTCCGAACTGGCGGTGGTGATCGATCCGGGGCCCCTGGACGACGTACACCTGCGTGCTGTCGTCGACGCCGCCGAGAAGGCCGGCAAGCGGGTCGCCCTGACCCTGCTGACGCACGGGCACCCGGACCACGCCGAGGGCGCCGCGCGGTTCGCCGAGCTGACGGGCACGAAGGTGCGGGCGCTCGACCCGGCGCTACGGCTCGGCGACGAGGGCCTGGCCGCCGGGAACGTGATCACGACGGGCGGCCTGGAGCTGCGGGTCGTACCGACACCCGGCCACACCGCCGACTCGCTCTGCTTCCATCTGCCCGCCGACCAAGCCGTGCTGACCGGCGACACGATCCTGGGCCGGGGCACCACGGTCGTGGCCCACCCCGACGGGCGGCTGGGCGACTACCTGGACTCCCTGCGGCGGCTCAGGTCCCTGACGGTCGACGACGGCGTGCACACGGTCCTGCCCGGCCACGGGCCGGTCCTGGAGGACGCCCAGGGAGTCGTCGAGTTCTACCTGGCCCACCGGGCCCACCGCCTCGCCCAGGTCGAGACGGCCGTCGAGGACGGCTACACGGACCCGTCCCAGGTCGTCGCGCACGTCTACGCGGACGTCGACCGCTCCCTGTGGCCGGCGGCGGAACTGTCGGTACGGGCGCAGCTGGACTACCTCAAGGAGCACGGACTCATCGGCCGGGAGTGAACGTCGGCCGCTCAGGGGCGCGGGTTCTTGACGCCGTGCACGCGCGCGTACTCCTCGGCGAGCCACGGCCCGAGGTCGTCGACGTACGACCGCAGGACGGCACGGTCGCCGACCGGCTCGTGGCCGAGGACGGCGGCCTTCCGCAGCTGGGCGGCCCGCGAGGGGTGGTTCCGCTCCGGGTAGTGGGCGGCGAACACCTCGGCCATCTCCGCCAGATCGCTCGTCCAGCCGTTCCAGCGGGGCATGACGAGCGTGAAGGCCGTTCGGACGAGATGGCGGGACATGTGGCGCACCAGGGGCCGCAGGGCTGCCTCCTCGGGACCGCCCGCCCCGGTGGCTTCGGCGGCTCCGGTGGCCCTCGCGATTCCGGTGGCTCCGGTGGCTTCGGCGATCCGCAAGCGCCAGCGCGGGAGGAGCAGCGCGAGGTCGCCGTTCGTCTCGCGGGCGAGGAGTGTGTCGGGCCGGTAGCACGGCAGCTCCTCGGCGAGATCGTCGCCCAGCAGCGGCGTACAGAGGCACGCGACGAACCACCCGAGGTCGTGCCTCTCCAGGTCGCTCAGCACCTGTGCCCGGCCGAACAGCAGCGTCCCGGCCCCGTCGATCTGGGCGAACTCCTTGTCGAGGGCCTCGTCGAGCGTGCGCGCGTCCGCCCGGTCCGCCTCCGTGGGGTCCTCGCGCAGGGCCAGCAGCAGGTCGAGGTCGGAACGGCCCACGCGCGCGGTGCCGCGCGGAATCGACCCGTACAGGTACGCGCTGTGCAGCCGGGCCCCGAAGACGCCCAGCACCCGCTCGCGGGCCGCGGCGACGACCGGCCGGAACGCCTCCGGTACGCGCCCGGGGGAACCTTCGCGCTCGATGTACCCCAGGGAGTCGAGCCCTCTTTTCGACATGCGACCACTGTGCCCGGGCGGGGGCGGCGAGAGCATGTCATTTCTCCCCGTTGCAAACGTTCATCGCTGTCAGGCATGCCGCCAGCGGCACTCCGGGCGCGCGGGCGCGGGCGCGGCCCGGCCCGGGTCGGGCCGGCTCCGGCGCATTGTCCTCGTACCTTCCCGCCCCTTGCGCCCCCCAATGAAGGCCAATGAGCACAAGAAGGGCCCTGCCGTGTGGCAGGGCCCTTCTTCAAGAAGTCGTGAGGTACCGCCGACGCGCGTCCTGTGGCGACGACTAGCGCGAGCGCTTCGCGAGGCGCTCCACGTCCAGCAGGATCACCGCGCGGGCCTCCAGGCGGAGCCAGCCGCGGCCCGCGAAGTCGGCGAGCGCCTTGTTGACCGTCTCACGGGAGGCGCCGACCAACTGGGCCAGCTCCTCCTGGGTCAGGTCGTGCACGACGTGGATGCCCTCCTCGGACTGCACGCCGAAGCGGCGCGAGAGGTCCAGGAGTGCGCGGGCCACCCGGCCCGGCACGTCGGAGAAGACCAGGTCGGACATCTGGTCGTTGGTCTTGCGCAGCCGCCGGGCGACGGCGCGCAGCAGGGCGGCGGCCACCTCGGGCCGTGCGTTCAGCCAGGGCTGGAGGTCGCCGTGGCCGAGGCCCAGCAGCTTCACCTCGGTGAGCGCGGAGGCTGTCGCCGTCCGCGGGCCCGGGTCGAACAGCGACAGCTCGCCGATGAGCTCGCCGGGGCCGAGGACCGCCAGCATGTTCTCGCGGCCGTCGGGTGAGGTGCGGTGGAGCTTCACCTTGCCCTCGGTGACCACGTACAGGCGGTCTCCGGGGTCGCCCTCGTGAAAGAGCGCGTCACCGCGTGCGAGGGTCACCTCACTCATGGAGGCGCGGAGCTCCGCGGCCTGCTCGTCATCGAGCGCCGCGAAGAGCGGGGCGCGCCGCAGAACGTCGTCCACGAGTTCTCTCCTTGTCGACCTGCTCAGGGGATCTTGGTCCCGGTGTACCAGGGGTCCGTGTTCCCCGTTTTGCTGGACGGTCCAAACAGTGTGATCAGTCACAAGTCTGCCGCACCGGCGTGTCCGACAGTGCGGCAGGGGGCCAATTGGGGGCTGATGGATGGTGGCCGGGGCAGATGTCGGTGGTGGGCTCTAGGCTGGTCGGGTGTCCAAATCGCCGGTGAGAGCACAGGCCAAGGGGGCTGGGCGCGTGGGTGTACGTCGTGATTCCGCTGTGGGCGAACAGGGTTCCGGTGGAGCGAAGAAAGCGACAAAAGCGGCAGGGTCAAGACCGGCGACGACCGCGGCGGGGGCCGCCGGGAAGGCCGCGGGGGTCGCTGCCTCGGAGATGGCCGCGGCCGCGAAGAAGGCTGCGGTCGCCAAGAAGGCCGCCGCCGCGAAGAGGACCGCCAAGGAGACCGAGAGGAAGAGCGCGCCGGTGAAGGCGCCCGTCAAGAAGACGTCCGCCAAGAAGGCGCCCGTCAAGAAGGCCCGGGCGTCCGCGGTGGGCAGGGCCCGGGCATCCGGGGCGGGCGCGACGAAGAGCGCGTCCGTGACGGCGGCTGCCGGGAAGGCGGCGCCTGCCGGGAGGGCCGCGCCTGCCGGGAAAGTCGTGTCCGCCGAGAGGGCCGCCCGCGTGAGGAAAGCCGTGCCAGCCGAAGAGTCCGCGCCCGCTGAAAAGTCCGCACCCGCCAAGAAGGTCGCGCCGGTCAAGAAAACCGTTGCCGCCAAGAAGGCCGCGCCTGCCAAGAGGGTCGCTCCCGCCAGGAAGGCCGCGTCGGCCAAGAAGTCCGCGCCCGCCAAGAAATCCGTGGCCGGGAAGAAAGCGGTATCCGCCGAAGTGAGCCCCGCCCGAGTCGCCCCCGCCAAGCCTCCCCGGAAC
The DNA here is from genome assembly GCF_044328075.1 of Streptomyces sp. NPDC017991. Lineage (NCBI taxonomy): Bacteria > Bacillati > Actinomycetota > Actinomycetes > Kitasatosporales > Streptomycetaceae > Streptomyces > Streptomyces sp. NPDC017991. The sequence goes on from NZ_JBIRGP010000004.1 coordinate 635,826, forward strand.
GAGTCGCACACGGCTCTCGTCCGGCGGGCCCGGCGTATCGACCGCGAGCTGGCCGAGGTGTACCCGTACGCCCACCCGGAGCTGGACTTCGAGAACCCCTTCCAGCTGGTGGTCGCCACCGTCCTGTCGGCGCAGACGACCGACCTGCGGGTGAACCAGACGACACCGGCGCTCTTCGCGAAGTACCCCACGCCCGAGGACCTGGCCGCGGCGAACCCGGAGGAGGTCGAGGAGATCCTGCGGCCCACCGGGTTCTTCCGGGCCAAGACCAAGTCGGTGATGGGCCTCTCCAAGGCTCTGCGGGACGACTTCGGCGGCGAGGTGCCCGGCCGTCTCGAAGACCTGGTCAAGCTGCCCGGCGTCGGCCGCAAGACCGCCTTCGTCGTCCTCGGGAACGCCTTCGGCCGGCCCGGCATCACCGTGGACACCCACTTCCAGCGGCTCGTACGACGCTGGGAGTGGACCGCCGAGAAGGAGCCCGACAAGATCGAGCGGGCCATCGGCGAGCTCTTCCCGAAGACCGACTGGACGATGCTGTCGCACCACGTGATCTTCCACGGCCGCCGTATCTGCCACGCCCGCAAACCCGCCTGCGGCGCCTGCCCCATCGCCCCGCTCTGCCCGGCGTACGGGGAGGGCGAGACGGACCCCGAGAAGGCGAAGAAGCTCCTGAAGTACGAGAAGGGCGGCTTCCCCGGCCAGCGCCTCAACCCTCCGCAGTCCTACCTGGACGCGGGCGGCATCCCGGCCCCGCCGCTCGGCGCGACCGCCTCCGCCTCACCCGTGCCCGCCGCCTCCACCTCGCCCGCGACCGGTTCCGCCGCGCCCGCGCCCGGTTCACCCTCGCGGGGCACCGGATGACGGAACGATCTGCGGCCTCGCGGGCGTTGAGAGCAGCAGAACGGGGGTGGCGATGACGCGCGCGAGCCACACGCACGACGTACAGGACGGCACGCACGGCACGCGGTACGGCGAGCCGGCCGTGACCAGGGCAGGGCTGCCGGGCTGGCTGGACCCGGTGGTGCGCGCCGTCGAGACGGTCCAGCCGCGCCAGTTGAGCCGCTTCCTGCCGCCGGAGGACGGCGCGGGACGCCAGTCGGCCGTACTGATCCTGTTCGGCGAGGGCGAGCGCGGTCCCGAGCTGCTGCTCATGGAGCGCGCCACCTCGCTCAGATCGCACGCCGGACAGCCGTCCTTCCCCGGTGGCTCCCTCGACCCCGAGGACGGCGACCCGCACACCGACGGGCCGCTGCGGGCCGCCCTGCGCGAGGCCGAGGAGGAGACCGGGCTCGACCCCCGGGGCGTCCAGCTCTTCGGTGTGCTCCCGAAGCTCTACATCCCGGTGAGCGGCTTCGTGGTGACCCCCGTCCTCGGCTGGTGGCGGGAGCCGACACCGGTCGACGCGGTCGACCTGAACGAGACCGCGAGGGTCTTCACCGTGCCCGTGGCGGATCTCACGGACCCGGCCAACCGTGCGACGGCGGTGCACCCCAGCGGCCACCGAGGTCCGGCATTCCTGGTCGAATCGGCCCTGGTGTGGGGCTTCACAGCCGGAATCATCGACCGCCTGCTGCACTACGCCGACTGGGAGCGTCCCTGGGACCGCGACAAGCAGGTCCCGCTCGACTGGCGCGCATGACAGGGTGGCCCCTGTGCTGTGTCTTCCCGGGAGGCTCCGTGTCCCCCTGCCGCTGCGCGGTGGGCCGACCCCCCGGCCAGGAGGACGTGGCTACCGCAAAGTGATGAGGCGAGGCTTGAAGCAGTGAACGTGCTGGACATCCTGTTGCTGGTCGCCGCCGTGTGGTTCGCGATCGTGGGCTATCGCCAGGGGTTCGTCGTCGGCATCCTGTCGGTGATCGGTTTCCTGGGCGGTGGCCTCGTCGCTGTCTACCTCCTGCCCGTCGTCTGGGGCGCGGCGACGGACGACGCGAAGGTCGGTACGACCGCCGCCGTCGTCGCCGTGGTCGTGGTGATCGTCTGCGCCTCCGTCGGCCAGGCCCTCACCACCCACCTGGGCAACAAGCTGCGCCGGTACATCACCTGGTCCCCGGCCCGCGCCCTGGACGCCACGGGCGGCTCCCTCGTCAACGTCGTGGCGATGCTCCTCGTGGCCTGGCTGATCGGCTCGGCCCTGGCCGGTACGACGCTGCCGACGCTCGGCAAGGAGGTCCGCGGCTCCAAGGTGCTCCTCGGAGTGGCGCGGGCCCTGCCCGCCCAGGCCGACACCTGGTTCGACGGCTTCTCATCGGTCCTCGCACGGAACGGCTTCCCGCAGGTCTTCAGCCCTTTCTCGGACGAGCAGATCGACGAGGTGGCCGCTCCCGATCCGGCCCTCGCGACGAGCCCGGTAGCCACCCGTGCCCAGCGCTCCATCGTCAAGGTCACCGGCACCGCCCAGAGCTGCGGCAAGGTCCTCGAAGGCACCGGCTTCGTCTTCGGGCAGCGCCGCGTGATGACCAACGCGCACGTGGTGGGCGGCGTGGACGAGCCGTACGTGCAGATAGGCGGCGAGGGCAGGCGGCTCGCCGCGAAGGTCGTGCTCTACGACTGGGAGCGCGACATCGCCGTACTCGACGTGCCCGAACTGCAGGCACCCGTCCTGCAGTTCTCCTCCCGGCCGGCGGTGCGATCGGACGGCGCGATCGTCGCGGGCTTCCCGGAGAACGGCTCGTACACGATCAACGCGGCGCGGGTGCGCGGCCCGATCACGGCCAACGGCCCGGACATCTACCACCGGGGCACGGTGAAGCGCGAGGTGTACTCGCTCTTCGCGACCGTGCGCCAGGGAAACTCCGGCGGCCCCCTGCTCACCCCGGACGGCAAGGTGTACGGCGTGGTGTTCGCGAAGTCCCTCGACGACCCCGAGACGGGTTACGCGCTGACCGTGGACGAGATCCAGGAGGACATCAGCAAGGGCCGCACCGCCAACCAGCAGGTGGACAGCGACAGCTGCGCGCTCTGAGACCCGTCACCCGGGTCGCGCGAGTTGCCTGTCATGCCTGTCCGCAAGGGCCACGCGGGTGAAGATCCCTGGGCGGTTCAGCCGCGGGGATGACGCAGACGCGCCGAGACCCATCGGGCCCGGCGCCTCAGAATGTGCGGGATTCCCAGCCGGGGGTCCGTGCCCTGCAACCGCGGGGCGCCCCTCCGGTGGGAACTCAGCCCGCCGATCGAGCGGCGGTTGCGTGCTGCGTCACTGTAGTCGTGCGTCCAGCCCATACACCGACGTCTGCCCCAGCCCCAAGGTCGATAACCGCCCCCACGCCCCCCAATTGGCCTATGCGTGAGGCAATTGGCGTTCGTAGAACAGACGTTCCTGGGACCCGTGTGACGCACGGGGCGACAGCCCCCACTGCCGGCCCCCGGACCTGCGATGCGACCTGCGGCGGAACCCCTGATGGGCCCTTTGGCGGAGCTTCTGACGGGGCCCTGCGACCGGTCTGTGATCGGTCTGTGATCGGCTGTGGTCGGCCCTCCGAGAGGCCGTCTCAGCGGTCCGGCTCGGGGTCCTTCAGCCAGTTCACCAATTCGGTGGAGAACGCCACAGGGTCCTCCTCGTGCGGGAAGTGCCCGAGCCCGTCGAACAGCCGCCAGCGGTACGGCGCTTCGACGTACTCCCCGGACCCCGCCGCACTCCGTGTGCGCATCACCGGATCGAGCGATCCGTGCAGATGCAGCGTCGGCACCCGCACCGGCCGTTTCATCCGCCGGTTGAACTGGATGCCGTCGGGGCGGGCCATCGAACGGACCATCCACCGGTAGGGCTCGACCGAGCAGTGCGCGGTGGACGGGATGAGCATCGCCCGCCGGTACGCCTCCACGACGTCGTCCTCCGGCAGCCGGGGCCCCGACCAGTCCCGGATGAGCCGGCCGACCAGGGCGCCCTCGTCGGCGATGAGTTGGCGCTCCGGGATCCAGGGCCGCTGAAAGCCCCAGACGTACGAACCGGCCGCGGTCTGTTTCATGTCCGAGAGCATCGCCGAGCGCCAGCGCCGGGGGTGCGGCATCGAGGAGACCACGAGCCTGCGCACCAGCTTCGGGCGCATCACGGCCGCCGTCCACGCCAGATAGCCGCCGAGGTCATGGCCGACCAGCGCGGCGTCCGGCTCACCGAGGGACCGTACGACCCCGGTGATGTCGAGCGCGAGGTTCGCGGGGTCGTAGCCGCGCGGGGTGCGGTCGCTGCCGCCGACGCCCCGCAGGTCCATGGCGACCGCGCGGAAGCCCGCGTCGGAGAGCGCCACCAGTTGATGCCGCCAGGCCCACCAGAACTGCGGGAAGCCGTGCAGCAGCAGGACCAGCGGCCCGTCACCCATCTCGGCGATGTGGAAGCGCGCCCCGTTCGCGGCGACATCCCGGTGGATCACCTCTTTCGCGCCGGGCACGTCGAGCCGTACGACAGAGGTGGGTGGCGCCGAGGGTGATTGCCCCGCAGGGATGGAGGAGCCCGTCATGAGGACGAGCGTGTCACAGCCTCGACTCCGTCACCGACCCGGTACACAGTGGTCATCTCACGGGGGTGCGGCTTCACGTTCTGCAGTACGGCCGCCGACTCCTTGACCGAAGCCGCCGTCTTCTGCGGGCCCTTCCCCTTCTTGGCCTTCTTCGCGAAGACCACACCGATCAGTGCGAGGACCGCGGCCACCAGCACGTTCGCGGCGAACGACAGCAGGAAGCAGACGGCCATGTTCCAGCCGCTCCAGGTGCGGATGCCGTACGCCAGGGCGAAGCTCAGCATCGGCAGGGAGAAGATCAGTACCGCGCCGGCCGCGCTGAACGCGCCGCCGCCGACCGCCCCGCGCTTGACGTCCCGCTTGAGCTGCGCCTTCGCCAGCGCGATCTCGTCGTGCACCAGCGCGGACATCTCGGTCGTCGCCGAGGCGAACAGCTGGCCGATGCTGCGTTCGGCGCCGACCGGGCTGCCGTCGGGTGCGCTCATCGCGTTCTCCCTGTTGTCTTGGTTGTCGTGTCGCCGTTGTCCTGCCCGTCCGGATGTCCCGGCCGGTGGTTTCGGACCGTCAGGTCCGGCCATTGGTTTCGGGCCGTACGTTTCGGACCGTGTGTGTCAGATCATGCCGGACCGTCGTGCTCCACGCCTGCCCCGCCCGTCACTTCGGCAAGCCTTCGGTGTTCGGCGGCCTTGCGCTCGTAGATCTCGGCCATGCGCAGGTGGTAGGCCGGATCGTCCTGCTCGTACACATCGGGGACGCCCGAGAGGTCCTCGTCGCGCTCCTCGTGCTCCCACAGCCCGCGGTACCTGGCGTTGCGCATCTTCAGCAGCACGCCCGACAGGACGGTCGCGATCAGGGAGCCCGTCAGGACGGCCGCCTTGACGCCGTCGGTGAGCGCCGGGTCGTCCGTGAACGCGAGTTCGCCGATGAGCAGCGACACGGTGAAGCCGATGCCCGCGAGGGAGGCCACCGCGAAGACGTCCGGCCAGGCGAGGTCGTCGGAGAGCGACGCACTGGTGAAGCGGGCCGTCAGCCATGTACCGCCGAAGATCCCGACCGCCTTGCCGACGACGAGGCCGAGTACGACGCCGAGGGTCTCCGGCTGGGTGAACACCTCGCCGAGCGCGCCGCCCGACACCCCGACGCCGGCGCTGAACAGCGCGAACAGCGGTACGGCGAGGCCCGCCGACAGGGGACGTACGAGATGTTCGACCTGTTCGCCCGGTGAGTGCTCCTCGCCGTCGTCCGGGCGGGTGGTGCAGCGCAGCATCAGGCCCATCGCGACGCCGGCGACGGTGGCGTGGATGCCGCTGTTGTACATCAGGCCCCAGACGACCAGGGCGAGCGGCACGTACACGTACCAGCCGCGTACGCCCTTTCTGAGCAGCAGCCAGAAGACGGCGAGGCCGACGGCGGCGCCGCCGAGCGCGGCGAAGTCCAGGTCGTCGGTGAAGAAGACCGCGATGATCAGGATCGCGAAGAGGTCGTCGACGACGGCGAGGGTGAGCAGGAAGGCGCGCAGGGCGCTCGGCAGCGACGTGCCGAGGACGGCGAGGACGGCGAGCGCGAAGGCGATGTCCGTCGCGGTGGGTACGGCCCAGCCCGCGAGCGAGCCGCCGCCGGTGACTGCGACCAGGGTGTAGACCAGCGCGGGCATGGCCATGCCGCAGAGCGCGGCGACCACCGGGAGCGCGGCGGCCCGTGGGTCCTTGAGGTCGCCGGCGACCAGTTCGCGCTTGAGCTCGATGCCGGCGACGAAGAAGAAGACCGCGAGGAGTCCGTCGGCGGCCCAGTGCTGGACGGAGAGGTTCAGGCCGAGGGCGGCGGGCCCGACGTGGAAGTCGCGGACGGACTCGTAACTCTCCCGCAGGGGGGTGTTCGCCCAGATCAGCGCGGCGACGGCGGCGATGAGGAGGAGGACGCCGCCGACCGTCTCGGTGCGCAGCGCGTCCGCGACGAAGGTCCGCTCGGGCAGCGAGAGCCGTGCGAGGACCTTGCGGTTCTTGGCGACCTGTCGGTCGGTGCCTGGTGTGGGAGTGGGCGCGGACACGAGGTCGACCTCCGGTCGGTGGGCAGGGCAGAGCACATGCCGACCAGACTTCCCGGCGCACCTGTGGAAACTCCGGGCTCGTTCGGAGCGCGGACGTTGTGTTGTCGCGTATTTACGTGTTTCGCAGCCTACCCGTCATGGCGGAGGGGCACCCGGCGAGACCGCCGCCGAGTGCCCCTTCGAAGTCCGGCCCGTACGTGACCTGGGTCCGCGTCCGTACGAGGCCCGGGTCCGCGTCCGTATCGGGACCTGCCTCAGTCCTCGCTGGACGCCGCGGGGAGCTTCGTCTGGATGAGGTCCATGACGGTGGAGTCGGTCAGCGTGGTGACGTCACCCAGTTGGCGGTTCTCCGCGACATCGCGCAGCAGCCGGCGCATGATCTTGCCGGAGCGGGTCTTGGGCAGCTCGGCCACCGGCAGGATCCGCTTGGGCTTGGCGATCGGGCCGAGGGCCTTGCCGACGTGGGCCCGCAGTTCGGCTACGAGGGTCTCGGTCTCCGACGCGGAACCGCGCAGGATCACGAAGGCCACGATCGCCTGGCCGGTCGTCTCGTCGGCCGCGCCCACGACCGCCGCCTCGGCGACCGACGGGTGCGAGACGAGTGCCGACTCGACCTCGGTGGTCGAGATGTTGTGCCCGGAGACGAGCATGACGTCGTCCACCCGGCCGAGCAGCCAGATGTCGCCGTCGTCGTCCTTCTTGGCGCCGTCGCCCGCGAAGTACTTGCCCTCGAAGCGCGACCAGTAGGTGTCGATGTACCGCTGGTCGTCGCCCCAGATGGTGCGCAGCATCGACGGCCACGGCTCGGTCAGGACGAGATAACCGCCGCCGCCGTCGGGAACCTCCCGCGCCTCGTCGTCGACGACCGTCGCCGAGATGCCCGGCAGCGCCCGCTGCGCCGAGCCCGGCTTGGTCTCGGTCACGCCCGGCAGCGGCGAGATCATCATCGCGCCGGTCTCGGTCTGCCACCAGGTGTCCACGATCGGGGTGCGGTCGCCGCCGATGTGCTTGCGGTACCAGATCCACGCCTCGGGGTTGATCGGCTCACCGACCGAGCCGAGGACCCGCAGGCTCGACAGGTCGAACTTCGCGGGGATGTCGTCGCCCCACTTCATGAATGTACGGATGGCCGTCGGGGCCGTGTAGAGGATCGTCACGCCGTACTTCTGGATGATCTCCCAGAAGCGCCCCTGGTGCGGGGTGTCGGGCGTGCCCTCGTACATCACCTGGCTCGCGCCGTTCGCCAGCGGCCCGTACGTGATGTACGAGTGCCCGGTGACCCAGCCGATGTCGGCGGTGCACCAGTAGACGTCGGTCTCCGGCTTGAGGTCGAAGACGGAGTGGTGCGTGTACGCGGCCTGGGTGAGGTAGCCGCCGGAGGTGTGCAGGATGCCCTTGGGCTTACCCGTGGTCCCCGAGGTGTAGAGGATGAACAGCGGGTGCTCGGCGTCGAAGGCCTCGGGCGTGTGCTCGGCGGACTGCTTCTGCGTGATCTCGTGCCACCAGACGTCGCGGCCCTCGGTCCACGCGACGTCCTGGCCCGTACGCCGTACGACGAGGACCTTGGCCACGCCGTCGACCCGGGCGACCGCCTCGTCCACGGCGGGCTTGAGCGCGGCGGGTTTGCCGCGCCGGTAGCCGCCGTCCGAGGTGATGACCAGTTTGGCGTCGGCGTCCTGGATACGGGTGGCGATGGCGTCGGCGGAGAAGCCGCCGAAGACGACCGAGTGCGCGGCGCCGATGCGGGCGCAGGCCAGCATCGAGATGACGGCCTCGGGAATCATCGGCAGATAGACGGCGACCCGGTCGCCCTTCTCGACCCCCAGCTCGGTGAGGGCGTTGGCCGCCCTGGAGACCTCGTCCTTCAGCTCGGCGTAGGTGATGGTGCGGCTGTCACCGGGCTCACCCTCGAAGTGGATGGCGACCCGGTCGCCGTGGCCGGCCTCGACATGCCGGTCCACGCAGTTGTACGCGACGTTGAGCTTGCCGTCCTTGAACCACTTCGCGAACGGGGGGTTCGACCAGTCCAGGGTCTCGGTCGGCTCGGTGGCCCAGGTCAGTCGGCGGGCCTGCTCGGCCCAGAAACCGAGCCTGTCAGCCTTGGCCTGCTCGTACGCCTCCGCGGTGACGTTGGCGTTCGCGGCCAGGTCGGCGGGCGGCGCGAACCTGCGTTCTTCCTTGAGCAGGTTGGAGAGGGAGGACGGCTCACTCATACTTCCCCCTCCTCGCTCAGCAGGTCGGCCAGGCTTTCGTTGCTCACGACATCTCCCTTGCGGTGCTGTGCCAGGGGCGCCCCTTGTGTCCCAGGCCACAGCTCATCAGACGCGGGCCCCTGGTGACAAGGGCCGTCCGAGAATTGGTTTAGACCTGTGTGCCGGATCGGTGCGCGGGATCCTGTGTGCGTGTGGCCTGCCCGCGGACACGGGCGGCCACACGTTCTCACGGACGGGGGAGGGGAGCGGTTCAGGCCGGGGGGTCGCGCGGGCCGGCGGTTCAGGCCTGGGTGTCGTACAGGGCGGTCGCCGCGACCCGGTCGAAGAGCTCGCCCTCCTCCTCGTCACGGGAGGTGGCCTCCGTGAGGAGATAGGCCTGGGCCTCTCCCACGTGGAAGTACATCCCGTGCAGTTCGAGCGACCCCTCCTCCAGAGCCCGGGCCACCGCCTCGTGCGCCCGCAGGTGCTCCAGCTGCTGCACGACGTTGGTGAGACAGAGCTGCTCGGTGGCGTCGGCGGGCGCGCGTCCGGCGATCCGCGTCCCGGGCCGGTCCTCGGCGGTCATGCGCTCCACGCTCGGCAGGCCGTGCCGCAGCCACCGTCTCAACGGTGTCCGGGCGCCTCCCGGTTCGGTGTTCATCAGCGCCTGCATCGCCCCGCATCCGGAGTGCCCGCACACGGTGATGGACCGCACCCGCAGCACCTCCACCGCGTACTCGATCGCGGCCGCCACCGAGTCGTCGCCGCTCTCCTCGCCGGGCGGCGGCACGAGATTGCCGACATTGCGTACGACGAAGAGGTCACCGGGGCCGCTGGAAGTGATCATCGACGTGACCAGCCGGGAGTCGGCACACGTCAGGAAGAGCTGTGAGGGCTGCTGCCCCTCCCGAGCGAGCCGGGCCAGCTCGCCGCGCACCAGGGGTGCGGTGTTGCGCTGGAACGTGCTGATGCCGCTGGCCAGTTGATGCCCACTGCGGTGCCCGCCGGGCGGCGGTGTCTCGGGGCTCTCGCAGTGGTGGTTGCGCCAGGGCGTCCAGGGACGGCAGTGGCAGTGCGAGGTCTGCCCGTCGTCGTCCTTGGCGTGCGGTTCCGCGAGCCGCGCCCCGGTGCGCCCGGTCAGCTCGACGGAACCGCCCCGGTTGGTGTGCGCGCTCTGCCAGTCGTGCAGCGACTCGTACGCCGCGTGGTCCATGAAGGAGCCGTCCAGCTCGATCACGGCATCGGCCCCCGGCGGCACCAGATGCAGTGCCCGGCTGAGGCGGGGCACGGCGAGGAACGTCAACTGCCCGCGCACGCGCACGTGGTGGACGCCGTCAGGGCCCACCGAGCGGGTGATCCGCGTGCGGGTGAGGCGGTGCAGGGCGACGCCGACGGCCATGGCGATCCCGAGCGTGACGCCCTCCAGGACGCCGAGGACGACGACGCCGAGGGTGGTGACGGCGTACACCAGCACCTCGCGGTGGCGGGTGACGGTGCGGATGTGGTGCAGGGAGACCATCTGGATGCCGACGGCCATCACCAGGGCGGCCAGTGCCGCGAGGGGGATCAGCTCCAGGAGCGGCACCATCAGCAGTGCGGCCACCGTGATCCAGATGCCGTGCAGCATCGTGGAGTTCCGGCTGAGGGCGCCGGCGTGGACGTTCGCCGAGCTTCGTACGGCCACGCCCGCGACGGGGAGCCCGCCAAGCGTGCCGGAGACGATGTTGGCGGCGCCCTGCCCGAGCAGCTCGCGGTCGAGGTCGGAGCGCCCCTGCTGGGCCGGCCGTCTGGCCGTGAGCTTGTCCACGGCGACGGCGCCCAGGAGCGACTGGACACTGCACACCAGTGTGGTGGTGAGCACGGCGGCGATGATTCCGAGCGCCGGGCCCTCGGGCAGCCCGGCCAGCGCGTGACTCCGCCAGGACGGCAGATCGACCTTCGGGAGGGTGAGCCCGGCGAGGACGGCCGTCGTGGTGGCCGCGGCGACGGCGACGAGTGCGGCCGGGGCGATGCGCAGGAGCCGGCCCGCGCGCCCGGGGATGCGGGGCCAGGCCAGCAGGACGGACAGGGCCAGGGCGCTCATCGACAGCGCTGCCACCTGGGGGTGGGCCAACTGGGCGGGCAGCGCTCGGATGTTGTCGACCACCGAGCTGCTCGGGGATCCGCCGAGCACGATGTGCAGCTGGGCGACGGCGATGGTGATGCCGATGCCGGCCAGCATGCCGTGCACGATCGCGGGGCTGACGGCCAGCGCGGAGCGGGCCACCCGCAGGAAGCCCAGGCCGACTTGGGCCAGTCCGGCGAGGACGGTGAGGGCGCAGGTCGTACGCCATCCGTACTTCTGGATGAGGTCGGCGGTGACCACGGTGAGCCCCGCGGCGGGTCCGCTCACCTGGAGCGGCGCCCCACCGAGCCGGCCGGCCACGAGCCCGCCCGCGGCGGCGGCCACGAGCCCGGCCTGCAGCGGTGCTCCGGTGGCGAGGGCGATGCCCAGGGACAGGGGCAGGGCGATCAGGAAGACGGCGACCGAGGCCGACAGGTCGACGGCCGCGATCCGGGGGAGCCGGGGGGGTCGGGGGATCCGTGGGATCCGGGGAGTTCGGCGGTCGGGCGGGGAGGGGCTGTGCGGCCGCCCCTCGTCCGGGGTGTGCGAAGAGTCGTCGGTGCGAGTGGGGACGAAGGCAGTCATGGTTCCCGTCTCCTCCGGGGCTACGCGGTCGCTTGGGGGCGCGGCCGTGGGTCACGGCGTACAGCGGCGGGATTTATCAACGCTCGGTAAATGAATCGTAATGGAGAGTAAAGGACGTGTCAGGAAAAATCGCGCAAATAGTCCATTGATTCACTCCGGAGAGTGATTAGTCATTTTGATCGGCTTGTCGTACCGCCTCCTTTCGGGACCCCTGCGATCTTGGCCTCGCCGTCTGTTTTGTCCCGATCGAAGGAAGAAGGTGGGCGGAACATGGCCGCCACTCAGAGGTTCACCACGGGCGTCGCCGTCATCGCGGTCTGTGCCGCGGCGCTCGCCGGATGCGGGATCGGCGACACGGGCGCCAGGAAAGGCGCGCGTGGCGAGGGGTCCCACGGTGACGGGGCGCACGACGAGGGTGCGCACGGTGCCAGGAAGGCCGGGGGCGCTCCGGCGCCGAAGCACCCGGTCCGGCTGATCGGCGACGGCTCCACCGCGTTCACCGGCGCGCAGCCGCGGCTGCCCCGGGCCGCGCGGCTGAAGCCCGGTCAACGGCCGCCGCAGTTCGTGGTCTTCTCCTGGGACGGGGCCGGCGAGGACAGCCAGAAGCTGTTCTCGCACTTCCGCAAGGTGGCCAAGGACAACCGGGCGACCATGACGTACTTCCTCAGCGGCGTGTACATGCTCCCGGAGGGCAAGCGCGATCTGTACCGGCCGCCGCAGCACTCACCCGGGCGCTCCGACATCGGCTTCAACGACGAGCAGGGCATCAGGGACACCGTGAAGCAGCTGCGCGGCGCCTGGCTTGAGGGCAGTGAGATCGGCACGCACTTCAACGGCCACTTCTGCGGCAGCGGCGGCGGAGTGGGCGAGTGGTCGGTCGGGGAGTGGAAGGACGAGATCGCCCAGGCCAAGTCCTTCGTCAAGTCGTGGAAGACCAACACCGGCACGGCGAAGGGCTCACCGCTGCCCTTCGACTACGACAAGGAGCTCATCGGCGCCCGCACGCCCTGCCTGGAGGGGCAGAAGAACTTCATGCGGGCCGCCCGCGAGCTCGGCTTCCGCTACGACACCAGCGGCGTCAACGATCAGGTCTGGCCCAAGAAGAAGGCGGGCCTGTGGGATCTGTCGATGCAGCTCGTCCCGGTCCCGGGCCGTGGGTTCGAGACGCTGACCATGGACTACAACTTCATGGTCAACCAGTCGGGGACCACGTCCCAGGGCGATCCCGACAAGCACGAGTACTGGGGCGACCAGATGCGTGACGGCCTGCTCAAGGGCTTCTCCCGCGCCTACCGCGGCAACCGTGCGCCCCTGATCATCGGCAACCACTTCGAGTCCTGGAACGGCGGCACGTACATGCGGGCCATCGAGGAGACCATCGAGCGCGTCTGCACCAAGCGCGAGGTGCGGTGTGTGTCCTTCCGGCAGCTCGCCGACTGGCTCGACGCCCAGGATCCCGAGACCCTCGACAAGCTCCGCACGCTCAAGGTGGGCCAGTCCCCGAAGCAGGACTGGGCGTCGTTCCTGTCCGACCGGCCGGCCCCCGCTCCGGCCCCGAAGGGAGTGCCGGGCGCCCCGGCGGTCAAGCCGTAAGCGTCCGGGGGTCGAGCCGTAGCGCCCGGGTGGTACCCGGGCGCCGTCCGAGGGGGCCGGTCGTCGCCGGCCGACCGGCCGTGTTGGGTGGCGTGAGGCTCACGCCGTGGCGGGCGCGGCCTCCCGCAGGACGAAGGCGGGGTCGACCTGGGCGGCCAGATCGGCCCCCGTGCGCTCATTGCCCCAGGACTGCGCGTTCTTCAGATGGAAGTGGACCATCTGCTGCGTGTAGCGCTCCCAGTCGCGCTGTCCGTAGGTCGCGTCGGCAGCCGCCTGGAGAGCGCGCAGCGCACGGCGGTTGCCGTCCTCCAACTGCTCGAACCGGGGCGGGCGGCCCTTCTCCATGGCGCGCACCCAGTCCGAGTGGCCGACCGTCAGCAGCAGGTCGTCGCCGACCTCGCCCTTGAGGAAGTCGATGTCGTCCTGGCCCTGCACCTTGTTGCCCACGACCTTCAGGGTGACGCCGAAGTCGCGCGCGTACTCCTTGTACTGCCGGTAGACCGAGATGCCCTTACGAGTGGGCTCCGCGACGAGGAACGTGATGTCGAAGCGGGTGAACATGCCGGACGCGAAGGAGTCCGAGCCCGCCGTCATGTCCACGACGACGTACTCGCCGTGGCCGTCGACGAGGTGGTTCAGGCACAGCTCCACCGCGCCGGTCTTGGAGTGGTAGCAGGCCACTCCCAGGTCGGCCTCGGTGAACGGGCCGGTGACCATGAGACGAACGGCGCCGCCGTCGAGTTCCACCGGCCGCGCGCAGGCCTCGTACACCGGGTTGTCCTCGCGCACCCGCAGGAGCCGGGAGCCCTCGCCGGGCGGGGTGGTCTTGATCATCGTCTCGGCGGAGGTGATGCGCGGGTTGGAGCCGCGCAGGTAGTCCTTGATGAGGCCCAGACGGTCGCCCATGGCGGGCAGGTTCCGCGCTTCGGCGTCGGTGAGGCCGAGTGCCGGGCCGAGGTGCTGGTTGATGTCGGCGTCCACCGCGACGACCGGCGATCCGGTGGTCGCGAGGTGACGGACGAAGAGCGAGGACAGGGTGGTCTTGCCACTGCCGCCCTTCCCAACGAAAGCAATTTTCATGTTCATGTAGCGTAGTGGTGCCGCTGCCCCGGAGGGCCGTCGGACGTGAAGAAGACCACTCGTTCGTGGGGCGCGGGCCGGGGTGCGTAGGGTCGTACTCATGAGTACGACAGGAGCGGGTGCGACAGGTACGAACGCCGACCCCCTCGCGGCGCTTGGCTCGCTGCCCGGTGTGGCGGAATCCGTGGAGTCCGTGCGCAAGGCCGTGGACCGGGTCTACGGGCATCGCATCATGCGGCGCCGCAGCAACGAGATCACTGGAGAGGCCGCACTGCGGGGCTCCCGTGGATCCGCGGCGCTGTCCGGCGCGGACTGGGCCCTCGAAGAGGTGCGCCGAAGGGCCGACTTCAGCGGGGACGACCAGGCCAGGGTGGTGGGCGCGGCCCTCAGGCTGACCGCCGAGTCGGGCGAACTCCTGTCCATCTGGCGGCAGTCGCCCCTCCGGGTGCTGGCGAGGCTGCATCTGGTGGCCGCCGCCGACAACGGGGACGCGGTCGGACGTCCGCGACGGGACGGGGAGCCCGCCACGGAGACTCCGGCGGCAGGCGCCGCCGGGCCGCCGCTGATCGGGCTTCCGCTGCCTGGCGCCGGCGAGGTCGAGGGCCGGCTCGACGGTCTGGCGCGGCTGGTCGTCGCGGGGAGTTCGGCGCCCGCCCTGGTGACCGCCGCCGTGGTGCACGGCGAACTGCTCGCGCTGCGCCCTTTCGGCTCCCACAACGGCCTGGTCGCCCGCGCGGCCGAACGGATCGTCCTCATCGGCAGCGGCCTCGACCCCAAGTCGGTCTGCCCGCCGGAGGTCGGCCACGCGGAACTCGGCCGAGCGGCCTACGCCGCCGCTCTCGACGGCTACGCCTCGGGCACTCCGGAGGGGATGGCGGCCTGGATCGCCCACTGCGGCAGAGCGGTCGAACTCGGCGCCAGGGAGTCGACGGCCGTGTGCGAGGCGCTGCAGCGAGGCGCCGCATAAGTCCTTGCCACAAAGGTGCGGCGGTACGGAGTCCGTACCGCCGCTGGCATGTTCACCGGGGTACCAAGCGTCCTCGGAGTGTTGCCCATCAGGTCGGGAACTGTTGCCCGTCGCCTGGTGCGGCTGGCCCGTAATCGACGGGTCGACGTCGCGTGGGTGCCCGGTGTTCATGCGCGGTCCGTGGGGCCTCGGTTGCGTTTGAAGGTGATCCTCTCGGATGTCCTTGGTCTCGCGGGCCGTTAATCCCTTTGTACTCCTGGTCCGGGGCAAGCGGAACCCCTCGCCGCGCTTCTTTACTTTTGCGGTCAAAGATGAACGAATCGGGCGACCGGCTCGAAGGGGTGAACCAGGAGAGGCCCATAGGGGGCTGGAGTGGTGCCTCCTCGGCCTTGGTCAGCTCACCGTCGCGCGGCGCCTGCTGGCGTACCAGACGAGCCCCGCGGTGGCCGCCGCCGCCCCTATGGCCGCCGCGGCGACGATGGCCGGCCGGGGCGGCGCGGACAGCCGCTGCTTGAGCCGCACGGGGTGGTTGAAGTCGAGGATGGGCCACGCGCGCGCGAGGGCCTCGCGGCGCAGCGCACGGTCCGGGTTCACCGCGTGGGGGTGGCCGACCGCCGTGAGCATCGGGATGTCGGTCGCCGAATCGCTGTACGCGTAGCAGCGCGACAGGTCGTATCCCTCGGACGCGGCCAGCTCCTTGACCGCCTCCGCCTTCGTGGGGCCGTACGCGTAGTACTCCACCTCCCCGGTGAAGCAGCCGTCGTCGCCCACGACCATGCGGGTGGCCACCACCCGGTCGGCGCCCAGGAGTTCACCGATGGGCTCGACGACCTCCGCGCCGGAGGTCGAGACGATCACGACGTCCCGGCCGGCGGTGTGGTGCTCCTCGATGAGGGAGGCGGCCTCGTCGTAGATGATCGGGTCGATCAAGTCGTGCAGGGTCTCGGCGACGATCTCCTTCACCTGCTGGACGTTCCAGCCGCGGCACAGCGCGGACAGGTACGCGCGCATCCGCTCCATCTGGTCGTGGTCGGCGCCGCCCGCGAGGAACACGAACTGGGCATATGCGGTACGCAACACCGCCCGGCGGTTGATCAGACCGCCTTGGTAGAACGACTTGCTGAAGGTGAGCGTGCTCGACTTCGCAATGACCGTCTTGTCCAGGTCAAAGAAGGCCGCTGTACGAGGCAAGGAGTGGTTTTCCACAGGTTGAGCATATGCGCCCGCCATTCGGGCTAGTGTGGGACGTGTGGGTTTGCCTGAGAGAGCTCTCGGGTACACCATGGAAGTCACGGATCGTTCGCGACCGTGCTAACCCGGTTTGGCTCCTCCCCCCCCGAGTCAAACCGTGGGGACGACCCCCGCTCTCCCCCCCGGCGGGGGTCGTCGCATGTCCGGATGGGTTTTCCCGTCCGTTGTTGAGAGCGCCGGGCCCCGCACTGCGGGGCCCGGCGTTTCTCTGTCTCCGCACAGGATTCGTCACTGTGTGTAGCTGTGGCGTCGCGCCGAGGAAGTCGTACAACGGTCACCGGTTTGGGTGAAGGCGATATTCACAGGCGCCGAGTTGTCCACAGTTATCGACCAAGATCCACACGATTTCCAGCTTCCCTGCACCGTGATTCCAGCGCGTACCGCTCGCGGAAGTTCATGGCCGGTTCCGTTTGTCCGGCGGCTATGGCCGGTTCGTATCGGCGGTTCATATGGAGGGCCGGTTGACGGCTCTTGCGCTGGGCGGGAATCGCGGGACCGCAGGGGTTCCGCGGGTAAGCAGCGAAGGGGGCTGGAGAGCGTGGCGGGAGCCATCACACACGACCGGCCGTCGGCCGCCGAAGGGCGGCAGGGCGGACCGTTGATCGTCACCGAGGACGCGGATCTGCTGGACGACCTGCTGCGGCTGTGCGCCGCGGCCGGCGCCCGGCCCGAAGTCCACCACGGGGTGCCGGAGCGCGGCGGCGGCTGGGACACGGCACCGCTGGTGCTCGTCGGCGACGACGCCGCGCGCCGGGTGCGCGGCGCCGCACGCAGACGCGGAGTCGTGCTGGTGGGTCGGGATCAGGACGATCCGGGGGTCTGGCGAAGGGCTGTGGAGATCGGCGCCGACCACGTCCTGATGCTGCCGGATGGCGAACAATGGTTGGTCGACCGCATCGCCGACGTGGCCGAGGGAGTCGGGCCGCCCGCCCTCACCGTCGGCGTGATCGGCGGTCGCGGAGGCGCCGGATCGTCCACGCTCGCCTGCGCGCTCGCGGTCACCTCGGCGCGCCGGGGCGCCCGCACCCTCCTTGTCGACGCGGACCCCCTGGGCGGCGGACTCGACGTACTCCTCGGCGGGGAATCCGTCGAGGGACTCCGCTGGCCCGCCTTCGCCGCCTCGCACGGACGGGTCGGCGGCGGAGCCCTGGAGGAGTCGCTGCCCTCACTGCACGCCCTGCGGGTCCTCAGCTGGGACCGGGGCGACTGCGTCACCGTGGCACCCGAGGCCGTCCGCGCGGTCCTGGCCGCCGCCAGACGGCGCGGCGGGGTGGTGGTCGTCGATCTGCCGCGCCGGATCGACGAAGGGGTCGCGGAGGCCCTCGCCCAGATCGACCTCGGGGTGCTCGTCGTCCCGGCCGAGCTGCGCGCCGTCGCGGCGGCCGGACGGGTGGCGTCCGCGGTCGGCATGGTCCTGAGGGACCTGCGCGTCGCGGTCCGCGGGCCGTACGCGCCAGGTCTGGACGACCGGGAGGTGGCCCGGCTTCTGGGACTGCCCCTGATCGGTGAAGTGCCCGCGGAGACGGGGCTGCCGGCGGCCCAGGAGCGGGGCGCTCCGCCCGGCGGGGACGGACGCGGGCCGCTCGCCCGCTTCTGCTCGGCGTTCTGGGAGCGGGCCGCGGTCGCCGGAGGGGGCGTATGAGCGGGGGTACGGGGTCGCGTGGCGGACATCCGGTGCACGCGGGGCCGTCGGGGGGCCGCCTCTCCGGAGGCCGCACCGGCACGGGCACGCTCGGCCGACCGGGCACGGGTCCGCTCGTAGGCGGGCAGCCGCGCGGCGGCCCGGCCTCCGACACGGGACTGCTGGACGGGGTCAGGCAGTGGCTGGCGGAGAGCGGGGGCGAACCGACTCCCGCGCGCGTGGCGCAGGCCCTGCGGGAGCAGGGGCGGGTGCTCGGGGACGCCGAAGTCCTCGGCGCGGCCGAGCGGTTGCGGTCGGAGCTGGTCGGAAGCGGCCCGCTGGAACCACTGCTCGACGATCCCTCGGTGACCGATGTGCTGGTCTCGGCGCCCGACGGGGTGTGGGTGGACCGCGGCGGCGGCCTGGAGCTGACCGCGGTGTCCTTCCCGGACGCGGCGGCCGTACGGCGGCTGGCACAGCGACTCGCCGCCGTGGCCGGGCGGCGGCTGGACGACGCCCACCCCTGGGTGGACGCCAGGCTTCCCGACGGCACCCGGCTGCACGCGGTGCTGCCACCGGTCGCCGTCGGCTCGACCTGCCTGTCCCTGCGGGTCGTACGGCCGAGGGCGTTCACGCTCGCCGAACTGGTGGCCGCGGGGACGGTACCGCCGGGCGGGGACCGGCTGCTGCGCGCGCTGCTCGACGCGAGGCTCTCGTTCCTGATCAGTGGCGGTACGGGCAGCGGCAAGACGACGCTCCTCAGCGCGCTGCTCGGCCTCGTCGGGCCGGGCGAGCGGATCGTGCTCGCCGAGGACTCGGCGGAGCTGCGCCCGGACCACCCCCATGTCGTACGGCTGGAATCCAGACCGCCCAACCAGGAGGGCGCGGGACTCGTCACGCTCCAGGACCTGGTGCGCCAGGCGCTGCGCATGCGACCGGACCGTCTGGTGGTCGGTGAGGTCCGGGGGCCCGAAGTGGTCGCGCTGCTGGCCGCTCTGAACACGGGACACGAGGGCGGCTGCGGGACCGTGCACGCCAACGCCGCCTCGGGGGTGCCGGCTCGCCTGGAGGCGCTGGGCACGGCCGCCGGGCTCGACCGGGCCGCGTTGCACAGCCAGGTGGCGGCGGCGCTGTCGGTGGTGCTCCATCTCGTACGGGACCGGGCCGGACGGCGTCGGATCGCCGAGGTGCATGTGCTGGAGCGGGATCCGGCGGGGCTGGTCGTGACGGTGCCCGCACTGCGATGGGGCGCGGAGGCCTTCACGTACGGGCGTGGGTGGGCGCGGCTGCGAGGGCTGCTCGGCGGCATGGGTGACGTGGGCGGCGGGGGAGATGTGACGGGTCTGGACGGCGTGAGCGAGCGGAGGGTCGGGCTGTGACGGGGGTCGCCGGGATGTCGGTGGTGGCGGCGGTGTGCGCCGGAGCGGCGGTCTGGCTGATGGGCGGGCCGGGGCACGGGACGCGTCGGGCGCGGTTGGTGTGCGCGAGCGCCGGGGCGGTGGGCACCGGTCCGCCGTCGTGGAAGTGGGCGCTGCGGACCGGTGAGCGGCTTCGGCGGCTGCACGGGACGCGGGGCGAGTGGTGGGCACTGGCCGCCGGGTCGGTGGTCGGAATCCTGGGAGCCTCCGTGGTGCCGGTCGTCCTGGGGGCGCTCGGAGTGCCCCTGGTGCGGAGTGTCCGACGGGCCGGAGCGGCGCGGCGGGTGCGTGAGCGGCGGGCCGCCGCGGTGATCGCGCTGTGCGGGGCGCTCGCGGGGGAGGTCCGGGCCGGACGGCAGCCGGGCGAGGCGCTGCTGGGCGCCGCCCGGGACTCGGGAGGGCTCGGGGACGTGCAGGCGTCGGTCCTGGCCGCCGCGAGGTTCGGCGGGGATGTGCCGGGCGCGCTCACCGACGCGGCCCGGCGGCCCGGGGCCGAAGGGCTGCTGGGACTCGCCGCGTGCTGGCGTGTCGCCGTGGACCGGGGTGCAGGCCTCGCGACCGGGCTCGACCGGCTGGAGGGGGCACTGCGCGCGGAGCGGGACCAACGTGCCGACCTGCGGGCCCAGTTGGCGGGCGCCCGCTCGACGGCTGTGCTGCTCGCAGGGCTGCCGGCGCTCGGGTTGCTTCTCGGCACCGCGCTCGGGGCCGACCCGTTGCACATCCTGCTGCACACCGGGGCGGGCCTCGGCTGCCTGCTGGTCGGCGGGGTTCTGGAGGGCGTCGGCCTGTGGTGGGCGCTGCGGATCGTACGGGGAGCGGAGGACGGATGAGTGCGGAGGTTGTCCACAGGCTGGGGGTGGCGATGTGCGTGGCGACGGGACTGTGGGCGCTCGCCCGGTCCCTGGGAGCGGCCGGGCGCAGGCGGAAGGTCCGCGGTCGGCTTGAGGCGATGCTGACGATCCTGGCCGACGAGCGCGAACCGGCTGTGGAGCCTGTCTCCTTCCGGCGGCGCCCGCACCTGCGTGACGCGGTGCGGCGATGGCTGCCGGTGATCGGCGCACTGAGCGCCTGCTGGGTGTTCGTCGGTGGCACGGCCGGGGTCGTGGCGGGACTGGGGGCCGCGTTCGGGATGTGGAGGTGGCAGCGCAGATCGGAGTCGGCGTCGGCGGAGGAGTTCGACGCGGTGCGGGCCGCGCGGCAACTGCCCCTTGCCGCTGATCTGCTGGCCGCCTGCATCGCGGCGGGCGCCAGCCCCGTCATGGCTGCCCGGGCGGTGGGGGAGGCGCTGGAGGGGCCCGTGGGGGCGCGGCTGGCGCGAGGAGCGGCCGAGGTGCGGCTAGGCGGTGAACCGGCGGAGGCCTGGCGCGCGCTGGCCGCGTTGCCCGGTGCGCGGGGGCTGGCCCGGCTGCTGGAGCGGTCCGGCCGCTCGGGAGTACCGGCGGCGGTACCGGTCGCACGCCTCGCCTTCGAGGCCCGCGCGGAACGAGGGCGCGCCGCAACGGCTCGGGCGCGACGTGCGGGCGTCCTGATCACCGCTCCCGTCGGGCTGTGCTTCCTGCCCGCGTTCATCGCGATCGGCGTACTGCCGGTGGTGCTCGGGTTGGCGAGCGGGGTGCTGGGTGGGGGTGATGGATGACGGGCGGAACCACGAGTGAGCAAGGTCAGCGGTCATGGGCCAGACGTCCAAGGCCAGACGTCCAAGGCCAAACGTCAAGGGCCAAACGTCAAAGGTCGACGGAACAGAGCTGTACGGGGGTTCGGATGGGCAAGGCAGTGCGGGTGCGGGCATGGGCGTGGGTTCTGGAGGGCTGGGCCCGGGTGGGACGGGCCGGGTCGGGGCGGAGGGATGCCGGGATGGTCACCTCCGAGTATGCGATGGGGCTGATCGCGGCGGTGGGGTTCGCCGCGCTGCTCTACGAGGTGCTCACCAGCGGGCAGGTGCGCGAGGCTCTGCAGGGCATCGTGGGGCGGGCGCTCAGTGGGAAGTTCTGAGGTCGGTGCGAGGGCGGGTGTGCGCGAGGGCTCGGCGGCCCGGGACCGCGGTTTCGTGACGGCGGAGGCGGCTGTGGTGCTGCCGGTGCTGGTCGCGTTCACGATGGCGCTGGTCTGGGCGTTGCTGGCCGCGGCCGCGCTGATCCAGTGCGTGGACGCGGCCCGGGCGGGCGCTCGTGCGGCGGCCCGGCAGGAACCGCCGGGCACGGTGCTGGAGACCGCCCGCCAGGCGGCGCCGAGCGGCGCCACGATCTCCGTCCGGCGCGAGGGCGACCTGGTGCACGTCCGGGTCCAGGCCGAGACCCCCGGCCCGGACGCGCTGGCCCTCGACCTCGCGCAGGAGGCGACCGCCCTGGCGGAGGACACGATCGGGGCGGTGCGGTGAGAAGGGCGGGGATGGCGGGGATGGCGGGGGCGGCAGGGACGGCGAGGGCGCTGAGAATGCCGGGAGGGGCAAGAGGGCCCCGCGGATCGAGAGGGGCGAGGAAGGGCGGCCCCGGGCGGCGTACGAGGTCATGGGCGGCGGGGGCGGGATCGGACCGGGGGTCGGCCACCGTCTGGACCGTGGGTGCGCTCGCGGTGCTGTGCGTGGTCTTCGGCGCCGTGCTCGTGATGGGACAGGCGGTGGTGGTCCGTCATCGTGCGGGCGGCGCGGCCGACTTGGCGGCGCTCGCGGCGGCCGACCACTGGATGTACGGCGGGACGGAGGCATGCGCCCGGGCGGACCGTGTGGCACGGGCCCAGGGCACCCGGATCGTACGGTGCGCCGTCCGGGGCGAGATCGCGGATGTCACGGTCGAGGCGGGACGGAAGCCGCTGATGGCCGAGGTCAGGTCACGGGCGGGCCCGCCCGGACCCGTGGCTGTGGACTCAAGCCCTTTGCGGGCTAGACCTCGGTGACGGCGTCCGGCTGCCCGCCGCCCTGTTGCCGCGCCTCCTCGGGGGGAGCTTCCCCGGGTCGGTCCGCCGGTGCTGTCGGCGCTCCCTGCAGGAGAACTGTCAGCAGCCGCACGGCTCCCCGCTTGTGCAAGGGCTCGTTGCCGTTGCCGCACTTGGGGGACTGGATGCAGGACGGGCAGCCGGCGTCGCACTCGCAGGAGGCGATGGCCTGGCGGGTGGCGGTGAGCCATTCGCGGGCGGTGTGGAAGGCGCGCTCCGCGAAGCCCGCGCCGCCGGGATGGCCGTCGTACACGAAGACGGTGGGCAGGAGGGTGTCCGGGTGCAGTGGGACGGAGACGCCGCCGATGTCCCAGCGGTCGCAGGTGGCGAAGAGCGGCAGCATGCCGATCGAGGCGTGCTCGGCGGCGTGCAGGGCGCCGCCCAGGATCTCGGGGTTCACCCGGGCGGCGTCGAGCTGGTCCTCCGTGACCGTCCACCACACGGCACGCGTACGGAGCGTGCGGGGAGGCAGATCGAGTTTCGTCTCGCCGAGCACCTCGCCGGTCATGAGACGACGACGCAGGAAGGAGACGACCTGATTGGTGACCTCGACGGAGCCGTAGCACAGCCGGCCGTCGCCCCAGGGGATCTCGACGTCCGTCTCCAGGACGGAGATGGCCGTGGTGTCACGGGCGACCGTCGAATACGGCGGGTTGGCCTCCGTGACCAGGGCGACCGAATCGTCCAGGTGCAGCTCGTCGACCAGGTACGTACGGCCCTGGTGGAGGTGGACCGCGCCTTCGTGGACGCTGGTGTGCGCGGCTCCGGCGTCGACCGTGCCCAGGAGCCTTCCGGAGCCGGTCTCCACGATCTGCACCGGGTTGCCGCCTCCGCCGCGGATGTCGGTCAGGTCGGCGGCCCGTTCCCGGCGGGTCCAGTGCCACGCCTTCGTGCGGCGGCGGAGCAGCTTCGCGGCCTCCAGTTGAGGCATCAGTTCGGCGGTGGTCGGGCCGAAGAGGTCGAAGTCCTCCTCGGTGAGGGGGAGTTCGGATGCCGCGGCGCACAAGTGGGGCGCGAGGACGTACGGGTTGTCCGGATCGAGGACGGTGGATTCCACCGGCTGGTCGAACAGGGCTTCCGGGTGATGGACGAGGAAGGTGTCCAGCGGGTCGTCACGGGCGACCAGCACCGCGAGCGCCCCCTGTCCGGAGCGGCCCGCGCGACCTGCCTGCTGCCACAGGGACGCACGGGTGCCCGGGTAACCGGAGATGACGACGGCGTCCAGTCCGGAGACGTCGATGCCCAGTTCGAGAGCGGTGGTGGCGGCGAGGCCGAGGAGTTCACCGGAGTGGAGGGCTTGTTCGAGGGCGCGGCGTTCCTCGGGGAGGTATCCGCCGCGGTAGGCGGCCACGCGGCGGGCCAGGGAGCGATCGATCTCGGAGAGCCGTTCCTGGGCGATCACCGAGATCAATTCGGCCCCGCGGCGGGACCGTACGAAGGCGACCGAGCGGACGCCCTGCACGGTCAGGTCGGTGAGGAGGTCCGCGGTCTCGGCGGTGGCGGAGCGGCGGACCGGGGCGCCCTTCTCGCCGTGCAGATCGGTGAGGGGCGGTTCCCAGAGGGCGAAGACCAGTTCCCCGCGGGGCGAGGCGTCGTCGGCGACCTCCACCACGGGCAGGCCGGTGAGGCGGGAGGCGGCGACGGAGGGCTCCGCGGCGGTCGCGGAGGCCATGAGGAAGACGGGGGACGAGCCGTAACGGGCGCACAGTCGGCGCAGCCGGCGGAGCACCTGGGCGACATGCGACCCGAAGACGCCCCGGTAGGTGTGGCACTCGTCGATGACGACATAGCGCAGGGCACGCAGGAAGGAGGCCCACCGGGGGTGGGAGGGAAGTATCCCGCGGTGCAGCATGTCGGGGTTGGTGAGGACGTAGTTGGCGTACTGGCGTACCCACTCGCGTTCCTCGACGGGGGTGTCCCCGTCGTAGACCGCGGAACGTACGGCGTGGCCCAGCGGAAGTGAGAGTTTCTTCACGGATCGGCGCTGGTCCGCGGCGAGGGCCTTGGTCGGCGCGAGGTAGAGGGCGGTCGCGCCGCGGCCGTTCGGCGCCTCGGAACCGTCGAGGAGTGTCGACAGAACCGGGACGAGATACGCCAGGGACTTGCCGGAGGCCGTACCCGTGGAGACGATCACCGACTCGCCGTCCAGGGCGTGCTCGGCAGCGAGTGCCTGGTGGGCCCAGGGGTGTGCGATACCGGCGGACTGCACCGCCGCGACGATCTCCGAGCGGATCCGGTCGGGCCACACGGCATGGCGACCCTCACGTGGGGGCAAGTGCTCCGTATGAGTGATGCGCGAAGCCCGGCTCGGCCCAGAGGCCAGCCGGTCCAGGATCTCGCCCGGCGAGGGGCGGGACGCGGTGTCCGTCGAGGTGCGATCGGGTCGGAGATTATTGGCCATCGGCATCGAGTGTGTCACTGGCATGACGGACAATGGGCCCAAGGCGTCGTGCACGCCTGCCGGTAAGTGATTGAATGCCATCGCGGCTGGCGAACCGTCCCGGGGGCTCCGCCGAGGTGTCCCTTGGGATGACCGCTCGATAGCAAGGTGCTGGAGGATCCGTGGACCTGTCCCTGTCGACCCGTACCGTCGGCGATCGTACGGTCGTCGAGGTCGGTGGCGAAATCGATGTATATACCGCGCCCAAGTTGCGCGAACAGCTGGTCGAGCTGGTGAACGACGGCAGTTTCCATCTTGTCGTCGACATGGAGGGCGTGGACTTCCTCGACTCGACCGGTCTCGGCGTTCTGGTGGGCGGCCTGAAGCGGGTGCGTGCCCATGAGGGTTCGCTCCGCCTGGTCTGCAACCAGGAGCGCATTCTGAAGATCTTCCGCATCACCGGTCTCACCAAGGTGTTCCCGATCCACACCTCGGTCGAAGAAGCGGTGGCGGCCACCGACTGAGCGGCCACGGTCCGGCCCGTCCCTGCTGACTGGCCGGTCAGCCGTCACAGCCGAATCCCGGGCACGGCCCGGGAGGCAGAAGTCAATGGAGGGGGGTCAGGTCTCGGCGACCCGACCCCCCGACCGCACGCCCGTAGTTCCGAGGGGGATGCATGGCCACCGTTGAACTCCGCTTCAGCGCGCTGCCCGAGCACGTCAGGACCGCCCGACTGGTGGCGGCAGCGGTGGCGCGCAGGGCCGGAGTGGACGAGGCCGTCCTCGACGAGGTCAGGCTCGCCGTGGGCGAGGCCTGCACCCGGGCCGTCGGCCTGCACCAAAGCGCCGGAATCTCGGCGCCGGTGCGGGTCTCGCTGATCGAGGAGGAGAAGCTTTTCTCCATCGAGGTCGGTGATGAGGCGCCGCACACGGTTCCCGGTGACAAGTCGCCGGGTGCCCATGGCGGAGCCGACGGCGCGGACGTCGAGACCGAGGAGGACGAGATGGGCCTCGCGGTCATCAGCGGCCTCGTCGACGACGTGGAAGTGACCGCCGGTGAGAACGGCGGACTGATCAGGATGAGCTGGCCCACCACGCCGCCGGCCACGCTCGTTTCCTGATCCACCCCTCTTGGTACTGCCTGAACCTGTGCGAAAGGGCCCTGCTCACCAGGGCCCTTTGGCATGTCCGGCCACTGCACGGCCACCGCCCGGCCACACTGCTCAGCGACGGCCCCGCCTCGCCGCCCACGCGGCTGACCTGTGTCCGACCGACCGACCGCGCTGCCCCACCGACCGACCGCGTCGCCCCACCGGTCGGCCTGGGGTCGCGCCTCACGGCCTGCACCGTCACCGTTGCACGGTTCTGCCGCCCGGTGTCCGCCCCACGGCCACCACGGCGCCTCTCCGGCACGTCTGTCCTGCGGCGGGGCTCCCCGCGGCTGCGGTTCCTCATACCCCCCAGGTGTCGACAGGCGCCCCATTGAGCGCCTCACGGGGCGACGGCGGCCCCACCCGCTGCTCGGCCGGCCCATCGGCCCTCTCCGACCTCTCCAGCCCCTCGGGTGGTCGTCACCGACGGGGCCCTCCGTGCCCCCGGCGCCCTCCGGATCAAGCCACGCGTATTTCGTGAATGAATTCACGATCTGGATTTCGATCAACAATAAGATCAGCTTTACGCCGCGCCGCACGGTAATGGACCTGGCGTCAATGCGTTTGAGGCATTACCACTTTCGAGCCCCCTGCGGATCCCCGGATCATTTGCTGAAGGGCACGCGAAGGCCAATTCCGCTTACCGCGCACTGTTTTGATCAGGTTCCGGTACCTACAATCCGTCCACATCTTGAGCTCGGTCCAAGCGTCAAGGAGGACGAATGGCGGGGCTTTCTACCCCTCATCAGTTTGACCAGCCCACTACCCTCGCAGCCGCGGTACTGACGGACGACAACCGCCTCATCGTCGTGGTGATCGCGGTCGTCGCCCTTGCGGCGCTTGCCGTCGCCGGAGTCCTGGTCCGCCAGGTGCTCGCGGCGGGCGAGGGCACCGAAAGCATGAAGGAGATCGCGGTCGCGATCCAGGAGGGCGCGAATGCCTACCTGGGGCGGCAGATGCGTACCCTCGGGGTATTCGCCGTCGTGGTGTTCTTCCTGCTCATGCTGCTGCCCGCGGACGACTGGAATCAGCGTGCCGGCCGATCGGTCTTCTTCTTGATCGGCGCGGCGTTCTCGGCGACCACCGGATATATCGGCATGTGGCTCGCCGTACGCAGCAATGTTCGCGTGGCCGCCGCGGCACGGGAAGCGACCCCGGCGGAGGGTGAGCCCGAAAAGGATCTCACCGCCGTCTCGCACAAGGCCATGAAGATCGCTTTCCGCACGGGCGGCGTCGTCGGCATGTTCACGGTGGGGCTCGGTCTGCTGGGCGCCTCCTGTGTGGTGCTGGTGTACGCGGCCGACGCGCCGAAGGTCCTGGAGGGCTTCGGTCTCGGCGCCGCTCTGATCGCCATGTTCATGCGTGTCGGCGGCGGCATCTTCACCAAGGCGGCCGACGTCGGCGCCGACCTGGTAGGCAAGGTCGAGAAGGGCATCCCGGAGGACGATCCGCGCAACGCCGCGACCATCGCGGACAACGTGGGCGACAACGTCGGCGACTGCGCCGGTATGGCCGCCGACCTCTTCGAGTCGTACGCCGTCACGCTCGTCGCCGCGCTGATCCTCGGCAAGGCGGCGTTCGGCGACTCAGGGCTCGCCTTCCCGCTGATCGTGCCCGCGATCGGCGTACTCACCGCGATGATCGGCATCTTCGCGGTCGCTCCGCGCCGTGCGGACCGCAGCGGGATGAGCGCCATCAACCGTGGCTTCTTCATCTCCGCGGTGTTCTCACTGGCGCTGGTGGCTGTGGCCGTCTACGTCTATCTGCCGTCCTCGTACGCCGACCTGGACGGTGTCACCGACGAGGCCATCCTCGGCAAGTCCGGCGACCCGCGGATCCTCGCGCTCCTCGCGGTCGCCATCGGCATCGTGCTGGCCGCGCTGATCCAGCAGTTGACCGGCTACTTCACCGAGACGACCCGTCGCCCGGTGAAGGACATCGGCAAGACCTCGCTCACCGGCCCGGCCACCGTCGTCCTCGCCGGTATCTCGCTCGGTCTCGAATCGGCCGTCTACACCGCTCTGCTGATCGGCCTCGGCGTCTACGGGGCCTTCCTGCTCGGTGGTACGTCGATCATGCTGGCGCTGTTCGCGGTGGCCCTCGCCGGAACGGGTCTGCTCACCACGGTCGGCGTCATCGTCGCCATGGACACCTTCGGGCCGGTCTCCGACAACGCGCAGGGCATCGCCGAGATGTCGGGCGACGTCGAGGGCGCGGGCGCGCAGGTGCTCACCGACCTGGACGCCGTCGGCAACACCACCAAGGCCATCACCAAGGGCATCGCCATCGCCACCGCGGTACTGGCGGCGGCGGCGCTCTTCGGCTCGTACCGGGACGCCATCCTCACGGCCGCGAACGACGTGGGGCAGAAGGTCTCGGGCCCGGGCGCCCCGATGAACCTGATGATGGACATCTCGCAGCCCAACAACCTGGTCGGGCTCATCGCGGGCGCCGCGGTCGTCTTCCTCTTCTCGGGGCTGGCGATCAACGCGGTCTCGCGGTCCGCCGGGGCCGTGGTCTACGAGGTGCGGCGGCAGTTCCGCGAGCACCCCGGGATCATGGACTACACCGAGAAGCCCGAGTACGGGCGCGTCGTCGACATCTGTACGAAGGACGCGCTTCGCGAGCTGACCACGCCCGGTCTGCTCGCCGTACTGACGCCGATCGCGATCGGGTTCACGCTCGGGGTCGGCGCGCTCGGCTCGTTCCTCGCGGGCGCCATCGGCACCGGCACGCTGATGGCGGTCTTCCTCGCCAACTCCGGAGGCGCGTGGGACAACGCCAAGAAACTCGTCGAGGACGGCCACCACGGCGGCAAGGGCAGCGAGGCCCATGCCGCGACGGTGATCGGCGACACGATCGGCGACCCGTTCAAGGACACCGCGGGCCCGGCGATCAACCCCCTCCTGAAGGTGATGAACCTGGTGGCGCTGCTCATCGCGCCGGCAGTGGTCAAATTCAGCTACGGCGAGGACAAGAGCGTCGGCATGCGGGTCCTCATCGCGGTGCTCTCGCTCACCGTCATCATCGGCGCGGTGTACGTGTCCAAGCGGCGCGGCATCGCCGTGGGCGACGAGGGCAACTCCGAGCGGGTGGCCAAGCCGGTCGATCCGGCGGTGGTTTCGTAGCCTCCGGGCAATCGACTGGGCGGGTTCCGCTCAACGGGCGGGCGGACGGCGCGTACTGACGCGCTGTCCGCCCGCCCGTCTGTGCGTACGCCGGTGTGTACGTCTGTGCGTACGCCCTGTTTCGTGAGCCTTATCTCGCCTGTTCCCCGCCTGGTGCAAATGGCTTCAATAGAGGGTCAAACGGATGTTCGTCACGGTGGTGTCGCCCGATTGGCGTGTATGTTCCGGGGCCGAGAGCCATGGAAGGGACCAACCCGGTGAACAAGAAGCTCGCGTCCGCGCTGTCCGGCGGTGCGGTACTGGTACTGGCGCTGTCGGGATGCGGCGGCAGTGACGACAACAGCGACAAGCTGAACTCCTGGGCCAAGCAGGTCTGCGACGCGGTGAAGCCGCAGGCCAAGAAGATCTCGGCGGCCAACACCGCCATCCAGAAGCAGACCTCGGACAACAGCACCCCGGCGGACGTCCAGAAGACCGACGCCCAGGCCTTCCAGGACATGTCCGACGCCTACAAGGCGATCGGCAGCGCCGTGAACAAGGCCGGGGCGCCGGATGTGGAGGGCGGCGAGAAGAAGAAGACGGACGCCGTCAAGGAGCTCAACACCATCTCCGCGTCGTACGGCGACCTCAAGAAGCAGGTCGACGACCTCGACACGAAGGACCAGGCGAAGTTCGCCGACGGTCTGAAGGGGATCGCCACCCAGCTGGACAAGCTGAGCCAGAGCGGCAACGACGCCCTCGCGAAGCTGGAGGAGGGCGACGTGGGCAAGGCGATGGCCAAGCAGGAGAGCTGCAAGAGCGCGTCCCCGTCGGCTTCGGCGACGAAGAGCTGAACCCCGGCGGATTCGCTGCCCAACGCCGGGGCGCCGCCGAGGCCCTCCGGCGCGGGCCCGCCCGCTCCGACGGATCGCATGATCGGACCGCGTAACGCGAACCACGTAACGCGGGCCCTGCGACGCGGATCCGGTCAGGTGGGTGACGTGGGGACGCGGGCCGCTCGCCCGGTGCCGGTCGCGCGTCACAATGGGCGGGTGAGTAACACCAGCCTGGCACCGCTGCCCTCGTCCGACCGCACCGACGTCACCGCACGGCTGCGGGACGCCCTCCTGGGCGCCTCCTTCAGCGCCGACGGGCTGCTCGACCTGCTCGGCGCCCCCGCGTACGCGGCGCTGGCCCGCAGCGAGACCGTACCCGCGCTCCGGGCCACCCGGGGCGACTCCCCGCTCGAAGCGCTCGTACGGCTGTTCCTGCTGCAGCAGCCCGTGCCGCACGCGCGCGTGGCGGACGTTCTGCCGGTGGAGGACTGCCTGGAGGGCGGCTGGCTGATTCGCGTCGGCGGGGACGAGGTCGCGGCGGCGGTCGACGTACGGCCGTACGGCGGACCGGGCGGCGAGGACTGGTTCATCGTCTCCGACCTGGGCTGCGCGGTCGGCGGGGCCGGCGGCATCGGCAGCCATGACGAAGGTGTCGTACTCGGAGTGGGCGGCGCGTCCACCACGCTCGCGGGCATCACCGTGCGCGCCCCCTTCGCCTCCGCGCTCGATCTCGGCACCGGCTCCGGGATCCAGGCGCTGCACGCCGCACAGCACGCCACGCGCGTGAGCGCGACCGACCTCAACCCCCGCGCGCTGCACATCACCGCGCTCACCCTCGCGCTGTCCGGGGCTCCGGCGGCCGACCTGCGCGAGGGCTCCCTCTTCGAACCGGTGGGCGACGAGACGTTCGACCTCATCGTCTCGAACCCGCCCTTCGTGATCTCCCCCGGCGCCCGGCTCACCTACCGCGACGGCGGGATGGGCGGGGACGATCTGTGCCGCACGCTCGTTCAGGAGGCGGGGGAGCACCTGAACGAAGGGGGATACGCGCAGTTCCTGGCCAACTGGCAGCACGTGGAGGGCGAGGACTGGCAGGACCGGCTGCGCTCCTGGGTGCCGCGCGGCTGCGACGCGTGGATCGTGCAGCGCGAGGTCCAGGACATCACGCAGTACGCCGAACTGTGGCTGCGGGACGCGGGCGACCACCACGCCGATCCCGTGGAGTACCAGGCGCGGTACGACGCCTGGCTGGACGAGTTCGAGGCGCGCAAGGTGAAGGCCGTCGGCTTCGGCTGGATCACGCTGCGCAGGTCGGACGCGGAGCTGCCCTCGGTCGTCCTGGAGGAGTGGCCGCACTCCGTCGAGCAGCCGCTCGGCGACGCCGTGCGCGCGCACTTCGAGCGGGTCGACTATCTGCGTGAGCACGACGACGCGGCCCTGCTGGCGGCTCACTTCCGGCTGGTCGGCGAGGTCGTGCAGGAGCAGGTCGGGCTGCCCGGTGCCGAGGACCCGGAGCACGTCGTGCTGCGCCAGCACCGCGGGATGCGGCGGGCCACGAAGGTGGACACGGTCGGCGCGGGGTTCGCGGGCGTCTGCGACGGCACGCTGAGCGCGGGAAGCATCCTGGACGCCATCGCCCAACTGGTCGGAGAGGATCCGGTGTTGCTGCGCGACCGGACGCCCGCCCAGATCCGGCTGCTGGTCGAGCAGGGATTCATCGAGCCCGCGGCGCGGTGACGCCGCGGGCCCCCGGGCCCGCCGGGACCGGCTCTCCCGTACGGCGCTCGCGCCGTTCAAGTCGGTGCCGAACGGCTCGCGGCGCCGCGAGCCGACCAGTACTTCTGGAACCGGGGATCCACCGAGGCGGTGTGCGCGGTGGGCGCGGTGAGCCCTGCCGGCGCCGCGCAGACGAGCGGAAAGATATCGGCGCCCGGCGCGGTGTGACGGACTCCACCTGGCGGCATGGTCGGCTCCTGTTACGTGCGGTGGTCGGCCCTTCCGAGCGGTCCGCTCCCGGCTCGCTCCCGGCGGGAGTGGCGTGGCACCGGTGCGGTGCTGGGTGCGGCAACGGTGCGGGTCGCGGTGTGGGCTGTTCCGCTTCGGGGCGCACGGAGTCGGCCGCCTCCCGTTCACCCCGGGTTGGGATTCCGGCTTCCCGGAGGTGCCAGCCTCCCGACCAGAGCACACGAGGGCGCGACCCGGAGCACACGAGGGCGCGACCCGGGGCCCGTGAGGGCGGACCCCGGGGGACACACCAGGGCGGAGGGACGAGTCATGGAGAGCGGACCGGCGATCTTCACGGGATCGGTGTTCGCCCTGTTCGGGGGCGGACTGCTGCTGTGGACCGCGGTCCGGCTGCGGCAGCGCGCGCCCGTCGCCCACGGGGTGAGCCCCGTCGCATCGGCGACGGTCGCGGGCTTCGCCGGGACGGCTGCCGTGCTCCTCGCAGTGTGGTGTTTCACTCGCGTCTGAGCGCCGTCGCCATCGACGCGCCGGGCCGCCCCGTTCTTCGGGCAACGCCTCCCGGTGTCCGCGCGAGGCCGCCCCGCCGCCCGCAACGCCGCCCCGCTGTCCGGGAAACACCGTCTCCCCTGTCCTGTAATCGCCGTACGAGGGCGGGCGCGGGCAAGATCGACGCCGGTCGGATTTGCCCTCTCCGGTAATTGAGAGGTCACGCTCCGGATGTCCCGGAAAGGGCAGGTCGGCACTCCGGGCGGCAGGAATGGCGGGAGTCGGGTTACCGTTCGAGTGGCCGTTGCGGGCTTTTCCCGTTTGACACGGGGGCGGGATGTACCGTCACACTCCGCAGCGTCAGCATGACCCGACCCCCGGGTTCAAGGCCTGGGGCGAGACCCCCTGCGTCGACCGGAGAGAAGAGCGAAGTTGTCCCCGACCAGCGAGACCGCACACGGCGGCCGCCGACTCGTCATCGTCGAGTCGCCTGCCAAGGCGAAGACGATCAAGGGCTATCTCGGCCCCGGATACGTCGTCGAAGCGAGTGTCGGGCACATCCGCGACCTCCCCAACGGCGCCGCGGAGGTGCCCGAGAAGTACACCGGCGAAGTGCGTCGGCTCGGTGTGGACGTCGAGAACGACTTCCAGCCGATCTACGTGGTCAACGCTGACAAGAGGGCCCAGGTAAAGAAGCTCAAGGACCTGCTGAAGGATTCCGACGAGCTCTTCCTCGCAACCGATGAGGACCGCGAGGGCGAGGCCATCGCGTGGCACCTCCTTGAGGTACTGAAGCCCAAGGTCCCCGTCCACCGGATGGTCTTCCACGAGATCACCAAGGACGCGATCCGCAGCGCCGTCGCCAACCCGCGCGAGCTCAACCAGCGCATGGTCGACGCCCAGGAGACCCGTCGTATCCTCGACCGCCTCTACGGCTACGAAGTCTCGCCGGTCCTGTGGAAGAAGGTCATGCCGCGGCTGTCGGCCGGCCGCGTCCAGTCGGTCGCGACCCGGCTCGTCGTCGAGCGGGAGCGCGAGCGCATCGCCTTCCGCTCCGCCGAGTACTGGGACCTGACCGGCACCTTCGGCACCGGCCGGGCCGGCGACCGCAGCGACCCGTCGAACCTGGTCGCCCGGCTGACCGCCGTCGACGGCAAGCGTGTCGCGCAGGGCCGTGACTTCGACTCGCTCGGCCGGATCAAGGGCGCGAACACCCTTCACCTGGACGAGGCCAACGCCCGCGCGCTGGCCGCCGCCCTGGAGAACACGGACTTCTCCGTACGGTCCGTCGAGTCGAAGCCGTACCGACGTTCGCCGTACGCACCGTTCCGTACGACCACGCTCCAGCAGGAGGCGAGCCGCAAGCTCGGCTTCGGCGCGAAGTCCACGATGCAGGTGGCGCAGAAGCTGTACGAGAACGGCTTCATCACCTACATGCGTACGGACTCCACGACCCTCTCGGACACCGCGATCACCGCGGCCCGCGCCCAGGTCACGCAGCTCTACGGCGCGAGCTACCTGCCGGACAAGCCGCGTGTGTACGCCGGGAAGGTGAAGAACGCGCAGGAGGCGCACGAGGCGATCCGCCCCTCGGGCGACCGTTTCCGCACCCCGGCCGAGACGGGCCTGACCGGTGACCAGTTCCGGCTGTACGAGCTGATCTGGAAGCGGACCGTCGCCTCCCAGATGAAGGACGCGGTCGGAAACTCCGTCACCGTGAAGATCGCGGGCAGGGCCTCCGACGGCCGGGACGCCGAGTTCAGCGCGTCCGGCAAGACGATCACCTTCCACGGCTTCCTGAAGGCGTACGTCGAGGGCGCGGACGACCCGAACGCCGAGCTGGACGACCGCGAGCGCCGCCTCCCGCAGGTGGAGGAGGGCGACCCGCTGTCCGCCGAGGAGCTCTCGGTCGACGGCCACGCGACCAAGCCCCCGGCCCGTTACACCGAGGCCAGCCTGGTCAAGGAGCTCGAAGAGCGGGAGATCGGCCGCCCGTCGACGTACGCGTCGATCATCGGCACGATCCTCGACCGCGGCTATGTGTTCAAGAAGGGGACGGCCCTGGTGCCCTCCTTCCTGTCCTTCGCCGTGGTCAACCTCCTGGAGAAGCACTTCGGGCGGCTCGTCGACTACGACTTCACGGCCAAGATGGAGGACGACCTCGACCGCATCGCGCGGGGCGAGGCCCAGTCCGTCCCGTGGCTCAGGCGTTTCTACTTCGGCGAGGGCGAGGCGACCGGCGCCGCGGAGGCGGGCAACGGCGACGGGGACCACCTCGGCGGTCTCAAGGAGCTCGTCACCGACCTCGGTGCCATCGACGCCCGCGAGATCTCGTCGTTCGCCGTGGACGGCAGCGACATCATGCTGCGCGTCGGCCGCTACGGGCCGTACGTCGAGCGCGGCGAGAAGGACTCCGAGAACCACCAGCGCGCCGACGTCCAGGAGGACCTGGCACCTGACGAGCTGACCGTGGAGCTCGCCGAGGAACTGCTCGCCAAGCCGAGCGGCGACTTCGA
The DNA here is from genome assembly GCF_044328075.1 of Streptomyces sp. NPDC017991. Taxonomy (NCBI): domain Bacteria; kingdom Bacillati; phylum Actinomycetota; class Actinomycetes; order Kitasatosporales; family Streptomycetaceae; genus Streptomyces; species Streptomyces sp. NPDC017991. The sequence continues at coordinate 670,509 of NZ_JBIRGP010000004.1, forward strand.
GCTGGGCGCCGACCCGGAGTCGGGCCACCAGATCATCGCCCGTGACGGCCGCTACGGCCCGTACGTCACCGAGGTGCTGCCCGAGGGCACCCCGAAGACCGGCAAGAACGCCGTGAAGCCGCGTACGGCCTCGCTCTTCAAGTCGATGTCCCTGGACACGGTGACGCTCGCGGACGCGCTCAAGCTGATGTCGCTGCCGCGCGTCGTCGGCAAGGACGCCGAGGGCGTGGAGATCACCGCCCAGAACGGCCGCTACGGCCCGTACCTGAAGAAGGGCACCGACTCCCGCTCCCTGACGAGCGAGGACCAGCTCTTCACGATCACTCTCGACGAATCCCTCGCGATCTACGCGCAGCCCAAGCAGCGTGGCCGCGCGGCCGCCAAGCCGCCGCTGAAGGAACTCGGCACCGACCCGGTCAGCGGGCAGCCCGTCGTCGTCAAGGACGGCCGCTTCGGCGCGTACGTCACGGACGGCGAGACCAACGCGACCCTGCGGTCCGACGACAGTGTCGAGGCGATCACTCCGGAGCGGGGCTTCGAACTGCTCGCGGAGAAGCGGGCGAAGGGGCCGGCGAAGAAGACGGCCAAGAAGGCGGCGAAGAAGGCACCCGCCAAGAAGGCGCCCGCGAAGAAAACAGCGACAAAGAAGACCGCTGCTACGAAAACGGCCGCAAAGAAGACCACCACCGCCAAGAAGACGGCCGCCAAGAAGACAACCGCGAAGGCCACGGCGGCCAAGGCGACTGCCGAGGACTGAGCCGTTCTTCACAGAGGCCGCACCCAGGACTGAGCCGCTCTCCGTCCCCGGTCGAGGACCGGTGTCGAGGACCGGTCCGCAGACGGTCGGGAGACCGACCGGAGGCGGACCGGTTCTTGCACCTTCGGTTCCCGGAACGAACGCCCCGACACCACTTGGTGTCGAGGGCGTTCGCATGTTCGGGGCCCTATTCGGGGACCGGGTGCGTCCGGATAGGCTGGCAGGATGACGCGAGCCGAGCAGCCAACGGCCCACACTCCGGCCCCCGACGACTCCCTGGTCGCAGACTCACGGGAGCGAGCCGTCCGGGCGCTGCTGCGGGTACCGCAACTGAGGCGGCTGTGGAGCGCACAGCTGGTGAGCGGCGTCGGTGACGCCCTCGCCCTGCTGGTGCTGGTCCTGCTCGCCCTGCAGGCCGCGGTGTCCGACGGATCCTTCGGAGGCGGCTACCGCGGAGTGGCCCTCGCCGTGTCGGCGGTCTTCGGCGCACGCATCCTCGCGACGCTGCTCTTCGGAGCGGTGCTTCTGGGCCCGCTCACCTCCCTCACCGCCCAGGACGGTCCGCTCGACCGCCGCTGGACCATGGTCGGCGCGGACGGCGTACGGGCCGTACTGCTGATCATCGCGCCCCTGTGGATCGACTGGACCCCTGAGAACGCGCTGGCCGTGCTCCTCGTGACGGCGTTCGTCATCGGGGTCGCCGAGCGTTTCTGGACGGTGTGCCGCGAGAGCGCGGCGCCCGCGCTGCTGCCCGCGCCGCCGCTGGAGGGCGCGACGGTACGGCCGCTGCCGGACCACATGGACGCCCTGCGGCGCCTCGCCCTGCGTACGGGATTCGTCGCGGCGCCCCTCGCGGCGGCGGTGCTCGTCGTCGCCGGGCTCCTCAACAACCTGCTGGGCGCCGGACTCGCGTGGTTCGACCAGCACCAGGCGGCGCTCGCCTCGTACGTCGCCGCGGGCCTGTTCGCCGCGTCCCTGTCGGTGCTCACCTTCCTCGAACTGCCCGACGTACGCACCCCGCGCGCGCGGTCGCCGCTGGAAGGGCTGCGCCGCCCCAGGACGGGTTCGGGCATCGACAAGGGCCGTACGGGGGCCATCCCGCTCCTGGTGCTCGCCTGCGCGGCCGTCGCCGGGGCCGTCGCGGCAGCCGTCGCGGTAGCCGTGCTGCACGCCAAGGACCTGGGCGGCGGTCCGGTGACGTTCGGGCTGCTGGTGCTCGCGGCGACCGGCGGGGTCGTGGTCGGCATCCGTACGGCGCCCAAGCTGCTGCCGTCCCTGTCGCGCCGGCGGCTGCTCGCCCTGGCGATCGCCTTCACCGGGATCGCGCTGCTCGCCGCGGGACTCGTCCCGGACGTCACCACCGTGCTCCTGATCGTCGGTTTCGCGGGCATCGGCGCGGGCGTCGCCGCCAACACCGGCCACGCGCTCCTCGACCAGGAGGCCGAGGACTACCGCCGCGCGCGTACGACGGAACACCTGCACGCGGTCGTACGGGTCTTCGTGGCCGTGGGCGTCCTGGTGGCGCCGCTGGTGGCGGCCGCCATCGGTCCGCACCGCCTGGAGAACGGCAAGTTCGTGTTCGCGCACGGCGGCGCCGCCTTCACGCTGATGCTGGTCGGTGCGCTGCTCCTGCCGGTCGCCGCACTGGTCCTCGCCAAGGCCGACGACCGCTCCGGAGTACCTCTGCGGCACGACCTGCGGGACGCGCTGCGCGGCGGGGACGACCCGGTACAGGCACCCACCGACGCCGGGTTCTTCATCGCCCTGGAGGGCGGTGACGGGGCAGGCAAGTCCACCCAGGCCGAGGCCCTCGCGGAGTGGATCCGCGCCAAGGGGCACGAGGTCGTGGTGACCCGCGAGCCCGGCGCCACCCCCGTCGGCAAGCGGCTGCGGTCGATCCTGCTGGACGTGTCGTCGGCCGGCCTCTCGCACCGCGCGGAGGCGCTGCTGTACGCGGCCGACCGCGCGGAGCATGTGGACACCGTGGTGCGGCCCGCGCTGGAGCGGGGCGCGGTCGTGGTCTCGGACCGGTACATCGACTCCTCGGTGGCCTACCAGGGAGCGGGGCGCGATCTGTCCCCCACCGAGGTCTCCCGGATCAACCGCTGGGCCACGGACGGGCTCGTACCGCATCTGACGGTGCTGCTGGACGTGGCGCCGGAGACCGCGCGCGAGCGGTTCACCGAGGCGCCGGACCGGCTGGAGTCGGAGCCCGCCGAGTTCCACGCGCGCGTGCGGTCCGGTTTCCTGACGCTGGCCGCCGCCGACCCCGGCCGCTACCTGGTCGTCGACGCCGGGCAGGAACCCGAGGCCGTCACGACCGTGATCCGGCACCGGCTCGACGTGGTGCTGCCGCTCTCCGAGGCCGAGATCGAGGCCAAGGAGGAGGCACGCAGGGCCGCCGAGCAAGAGGCGCGCCGCAAGGCCGAGGAAGAGGCGGCCCGCAAGGCGGAGGAGGAGCGGCTGGAGCGCGAGCGCCAGGAACAGCTCGCCCGGCTGCGCGCGGAGGAGGAAGAGCGCAAGCGGCTCGAACTGGAAGAGGCGCAGCGGCGCGAGGCCGAGCGGCAGGCCGAGGAGGCCCGGCAGCGCGCCGAGGCCGCACGCGTGCGTGCCGAGCAGGAGAAGGCACGGCAGCTCGCCGAGGAGAAGGCCCGCGCGGCCGAGGAGGAGCGCCGGCGCAAGCAGGCCGAGGAGGAGGCGCGGCTGCGGGCCGAGGCCGAGGAGCGGCGCCTGGAGAAGCAGCGGAAGGCCGAGGAGGCGCTGGTCCGGGCCGAGGAGGCGCGGCGGGCGGCGGAGGCCGCGGCTGCTGCTGCGGCGGCCACCACTGCTTCGGCGGCTGCGGCGGCCTCGGCGCGGGAGGCGGCTGCGGCGTCCGCGTCTGCCTCGTCTGCGTCCGCGGGGGCTGGGCCTGCGGCCTCCGGGCCTTCCGGAAGGGCCGGGTCCGGTCGGGTGGCGGGTGGTCCGGGCCACGAGAGTCCTGACAAGGGGAACTCGGGCAGCGGCGGCCCGTACAACGAGGGTCCGGACAATGAGAGCCCGGACAACGAGAGCACCGTGCAGACGCCCATGGTGACGCCGACGAACGCGTCCGGTGGTCCGGTCGACGAGACGGCCGTCCTGCCTCCGGTGCCGCCGCGCGATGCCCGGCAGGGTGCCGGGTCGGGCACCGGACCGGGTGCTGGGTCGGCCGGCGTTTCGGCCGGCGACGAGACGGCTGTGCTGCCGCAGGTTCCGCAGCCCCCGCAGGGCGCCGTCGATGAGACCGCGGTGCTGCCGCCGGTCCGTCCGGAGCCCGCCGCGGACGAGACGGCGGTCCTTCGCCCGGTACGGGACGAGCGTGGCCGTGGGCCCGAGAACCGGGTCCCTCCCGGGTACGGGACCGGAACCGGGGCCTCCGACGGTGGCACTCGTGAGCTGCCCCAGGTAGACGCCGAGGGCAGGCCCCGGCGGCGCCCCCGTTCGGACTGGGCGGAGGAGACCCCGCTGGACGATCTGCCGACGCTGGCCGACGAGTTGCTCGGCCCGCGTGACGACGACGAGCAGGACGAGGGGAACGGGCGCCGGCGGCGCTGAAGCCATCGGGGGCACGGGCGTCGGCACGGTGCCGACAGCGCGCTGACAGGGCGTCGGCAGGGCGCCGGCAGGGCCCTGGCAGCGGGGCCGTGCCGGCGTCGGGCCTCGTTGTCAGTGCCCTCCCGCACAATGGGACGCAGCAGGCACACGTGCGACAAAAGGCGCGGCAGCGGCTCCGGCTGCGCCGACGACGGCAGGTTCGACGAAAGGGCGGCGCCCCATGACCGTATGGGACGACCTGGTGGGCCAGGAGAAGGTCAGCGGGCAGCTTGAGGCCGCCGCGCGGGACGCCGACGCCCTGGTCACCGCGGTCGCTGCCGACACCCCGCCGCCCGAGGCCTCGAAGATGACGCACGCCTGGCTCTTCACGGGGCCGCCCGGGTCGGGCCGTTCCACCACGGCGCGCGCCTTCGCGGCGGCCCTGCAGTGCATCAGCCCCGACCGCGCCCTCGGCGGGATCCCCGGCTGCGGATTCTGCGACGGCTGCCACACGAGCCTGATCGGGACGCACGCGGACGTGCAGATCATCCGCACCGATCTGCTCTCCATCGGTGTGAAGGAGACGCGCGACCTGGTCCGCCGCGCCCAGTTGTCCCCGGCGGTCGGCCGTTGGCAGGTCATCGTCATGGAGGACGCCGACCGCCTCACCGAGGGCGCGGGCAACGTGCTGCTGAAGGCCGTCGAAGAGCCCGCGCCCCGTACGGTCTGGCTCCTGTGCGCGCCCTCCCTGGAGGACGTGCTGCCCACGATCCGCTCCCGGTGCCGCCACCTCACGCTCCGGACGCCCTCGGTGGCCGCGGTCGCCGATGTCCTCGTACGCCGCGACGGCATCGAGCCGGACATCGCCGCCGCCGTGGCCCGTGCCACCCAGGGCCACATCGGGCGCGCCCGGCGCCTCGCCACGGACGAGCGGGCCCGCGCGCGCCGGGCCGCCGTCCTCAAACTGCCGCTGCGTGTCGACGACGTGGGCGCCTGCCTCAAAGCGGCCCAGGAGCTGATCGACGCCGCCTCCGAGGACGCCAAGCAGGTCGCCGAGGAGACCGACGTCAAGGAGACCGAGGACATGAAGGCGGCCCTCGGCGCGGGACAGAACGGCCGTATGCCGCGTGGCACCGCGGGCGTGATGAAGGAACTGGAGGACAGGCAGAAGCGCCGCAAGACGCGTACGCAGCGCGACAGCCTGGATCTGGCCCTGATCGACCTCACGGCTTTCTACCGCGATGTGCTCGCCCTGCAGTTCGGCACGGATCTCGCCCTCGCCAACACGGAGATGCAGGACGCGCTGGACCGGCTGGCGAGGGGGTCGTCGCCCGAGGCCACCCTGCGCCGGATAGAGGCGATCGCCGCATGCAGAGTGGCCCTGGACCGGAACGTGGCGCCGCTGCTGGCGGTGGAGGCCATGACGATGGCGCTGCGGGCGGGCTGACGCGGGCGAGCACGGCGGGCTGACGCGGGCCCGCACGGCGGCGGGCTGACGCGGTGGGAGGGCGCTGGGCGCTGACGCGGGGTGCGGACGTGGCGGGCTGACATCGAGTGCGGAACCCGGTGCGGTCACCGGGTGCCGGCGCGGCGGGCTCGCACCGGCGGTCGGCGCGGTTGACGCGGCGGGCGCGGCGGGCGCGGCGGGCGCGACGGGCCTGCGCAGGTCGAACGGGGAGGTGACGGCATCACTCGTACGAGGCATGCGTGCAACTCTGAGCAATCAATCCGTCGCACAGGGTTACGCTCGGTCGATGTACACCAGGCGCCGGCCCGGGTCGTCCCGGGCCCATCGATCCCTCCGCGCGTGCGGCACCCTGCTCGCCGTCGCCGGACTCCTCGTCTCCGCCTGCTCCGCGGGGAGTTCGACGACCGCCGCGAGCCCGGCCGGGTCGGTGGCGCTGCACGCGCTGCCCGAGGCCACCCCGTCCGCGCTGGCCCCGTACTACGCGCAGCGCACGAACTGGCGGGCCTGCGGTGTGGCCGGCTTCGAGTGCGGCACGCTCAAGGCGCCGCTCGACTACGCCGCGCCGGCCAAGGGCGACATCCGGCTGGCCGTGGCCCGCAAGAAGGCCACGGGCCCGGGCAAGCGGATCGGCTCGCTGCTGGTCAACCCGGGAGGACCGGGCGGCTCGGCGGTCGACTACCTCCAGTCGTACGCGGGGATCGGCTACCCGGCGAAGGTGCGCGCCCGCTACGACATGGTGGCGGTGGACCCGCGGGGCGTCGCCCGCAGCGAGCCCGTCGAATGCCTCACGGGCAAGCGGATGGACGCGTACACGCAGACGGACACGACCCCCGACAACGCGCGCGAGACCACTGAACTGGTCGACGCCTACAAGGAGTTCGCGGCGGCCTGCGGACAGCGCTCGGCGAATCTGCTGCGCCATGTGTCCACGGTCGAGGCGGCCCGCGACATGGATCTCGTACGGGCCGCGCTGGGCGACGAGAAGCTGACGTACGTGGGTGCCTCCTACGGCACGTTCCTCGGGGCGACCTACGCGGGTCTGTATCCGGAGCGCGTGGGCCGGCTGGTCCTGGACGGCGCGATGGACCCGTCCCTGCCCGCGCGGCAGCTGAACCGGGACCAGACGGCCGGCTTCGAGACGGCCTTCAGGTCCTTCGCGAAGGACTGCGTCGGGGAGTCCGACTGCCCGCTGGGCGGGAAGGGCACGTCGCCGGAGCAGGTCGGCAAGAACCTGAAGGCCTTCTTCCGGCAACTGGACTCCGCTCCCATCGACGCGGGCGACGCGGACGGCCGCAAACTGGGCGAGGCGCTGGCCACGACCGGGGTCATCGCCGCGATGTACGACGAGGGGGCCTGGCCGCAACTGCGCGAGGCCCTCAGCACGGCCATGAAGGACAAGGACGGGGCGGGCCTGCTGGTCCTGTCCGACAGCTACTACGAGCGCGAGGCGGACGGTACGTACGCCAATCTGATGTCCGCCAACGCGGCGGTCAACTGCCTGGACCTGCCCGCCGCTTTCGCCTCCCCCGAGGAGGTCGAGAAGGGCGTCCCCGACTTCGAGAAGGCCTCCCCCGTCTTCGGCGAGGGGCTCGCCTGGGCCTCGCTGAACTGCGCCTACTGGCCGGTGAAGCCGACCGGTGAGCCGCACCGCATCGAGGCGAAGGGCGCGGCGCCCATCGTCGTCGTCGGCACGGTCCGCGACCCCGCGACCCCTTACCCCTGGGCGCAGGCCCTCGCCACCCAGCTCTCCTCCGGGGCGCTCCTGACCTACGACGGCGACGGCCACACGGCGTACGGCCGCGGCAGCGCCTGCATCGACTCCGCGATCAACCAGTACCTGCTCGAAGGCACCCCTCCGAAGAAGGGAAAGCGCTGCTCGGCGACCTGATCACCGAGCGGTCGGGGGTGCCCCCAGGGCCGGTACGGAGCACCCCCGGAACCTGTGTAGACTTGCTGACGTTGCCGATCGCACCATAGTGCTGGCAGCGCGCCGCCTTAGCTCAGATGGCCAGAGCAACGCACTCGTAATGCGTAGGTCTCGGGTTCGAATCCCGAAGGCGGCTCTGTAGAAGCCCCAGGATTCTCACTCGCCGTGACCTGGGGCTTTTGCTTTGGGCGGATGCGGATGCGGATGCGGAGAGCGCGGGCCGTGCGGCGGTCTCCAATCCCCGACCCAGTCCCAGTCCCAGTCCCAGTCCCAGCCCCCGGGCACGGACTCATAGCAGGTTCCGGGGCAGGAACGTGTAAGTCGTGGGCATGTCAGTCGGCGGGCGTCGACATCTGCCTCGGTGAGCAGGGCTTCGAACACGGTCGAGTGGACGGAGACAGACGGGTGCTGTTGCTCGTGTTCACATCCGGTGACTTGTGGGTGTGCGCGAGAACGGGGCCCAGGGCAGGCCGTCGGTGCGAGTCGGGGTCGATACTTGGAGACCTGGATGACCTAGGGGGACAGGATGGCCGACGGCCCAGTACTCGCACAGCTGCATTTCGGGCGTGAGGATGCCGAACGGGATGTGACCGAGGGGCTGCTGCTGCGGGGCGGGTTCGTGCCCAACGCCGCCTATCGGGGTGCTCTCACCGGGCGAAAGATGTTGATCATCGGGCGCAAGGGGTCCGGCAAGAGTGCGATCTGCATGCAGTTGCTGGCGGACGGGCCCGGTGGGCACAGGGGCGGCAAGATACTCGTCACGCCCGACGAGGCGGCGGGAGAGGAAATCCGACGGTTCGAGTTGCAGGGGCTTCCCGGGGACTCGGCCAGGGCGCTGATCTGGCGCTATGTGTTTGCCGTACATGCGGCTCGGCATCTGGTCGGCCACGCCAAGGAAGCGCACGGCAAACGGCCCGACTCGGTGAAGGCGCTCGGCCGTTTCCTGAAGCAGAACGGGGAAGCGGCGGCCGGTGATCGGCTGGTGGACAGACTGGCGCAGGGGGCGCGCGGGTTGCAGACCTCGCTGTCGCTGGAGGCCTTCGGCGTCAAAGCGGGCGTGGATCTCGCGCAGTCTCCGTCCGAAGGGGCGCGGGCCGCACGGCAGTTGGAAGTCGTCGAGCAGGGGGTGACACGGGCCTTCGTCGATCTGGGGTGTGGGGCGGGCCTGCACCCCCCGTTGCTGCTGATGGTCGATCAGCTGGAGCAGGTGTGGTCCGCTGAGCCGGACAGCAACTCCATGGTGATCGGGTTGCTGTTGGCGGCCAAGCACGCGGCAAGTCTGTACGGGCGGTCGGTGCGTTTTCTGTTGTTCCTGAGGGCCGACATCTATGACTCGTTGTCCTTCGGGGAGGGCGACAAGTTCCACGGTGACGAACTGCGGATCGCCTGGACCGAGCGGGCCCTGAGAGATCTGGCGGTCGCCCGGGCGCGGGCGTCCGTCGGGGAGGACCTTGACGAGGAGCGGCTGTGGACGGAGCTGTTTCCGGAGACCGTGGGTGGGGAGGAGACCGCGAAGTACCTCTTCCGCCACTGTCTGCCACGGCCGCGTGACGCCATCCAGTTCCTCAACCTCTGCCAGGAAAAGGCCTGGCTGGAGCACCAGCGTGAGTGGATCACCGAGGCGGACGTGTGGCAGGCGAGCCGGCAGTTCTCGGAGTGGAAGCTCAAGGATCTGAGCTCGGAGTATCTGGTCGCGCACCCGTTCCTCAATCATCTGCGCCCGCTTTTCCAGAACACCGGCTATGTCGTCACGCGTGTCGCGCTCGCACGTCGCTTCGAGGCCGCGGCTGAGACTCTCCACCATGACTTCCCCGCGTACGCCAACGCTTTGACCCTGCCCGGAGTCATCGACGTGCTCTACGGCGTCGGCTTTCTCGGAGTCCGGCGTGGGAACGACGTGGTGTTCGCGGGTGACGACGACCTGCCGGTCCAGCCGCACGAGACGGAGTTCCACGTCCACGCGTGCTTCAGGGCAGCACTTGGCGCCACCAGGCCATTCGACCTACGGCCCTACGAGGTGCAGTTCGCGGACGTGCGGAACACGCTGGGTCACCCCAGCCCTGTGACGTCGGGGGGCACCCCTCGCAACCGTGACGACCGGCTGCTGCGGGAGCTCAGGCATTCCTGCCATTCCATCCGCGCTCAGGTCCATAGGGCGGTGGCTCTGTCGTGGGACGTCGGGGACGAGATCAAACGACAGATCGGTCGAGTCGGTGATGACGCCAACCGCATTCCAGCAGGGGCGGCCGCGTCCGTCGGTGTCGACGTCGACGAGTATCTCCTCACCACCAGCCACTACTTCACCACCCTTGCCGCCCAGCTCATCGACAGCGGACTGGACGAGACGACGGGCATCAACGATGTCGCCCGCCGCATCGAGGAGGAGGCCCGGCGGTTGCGGCGCCTGGCGGGCGGGTCGTTCGGCAGTTCGGGAAGTTCCTGAGGAACCACGGGCGTACTCCTCCGCAGTACCGTGCGTCGGATCCGCGAGCAGCGGAGACGGGCCATGTGTGCTGGAGCGTCCGGGACTCGACGGACTGGTGAAGGCGCCATACTCGTAAGGGAGTTGGGCCGTACCGTCGCGCGGCGGTGGCCGTCCACCGACGGGGGAGGGGACTGGTGCAGGGCGTACTGCTCGCCGAGCGGTTTCGGATCGGTGACCGGCTGGGCGCTGGTGGCTCGGGGCAGGTTTGGGCGGCTCAGGACGAGCGAATGCGGCGGGAGGTCGCCGTAAAGGTCGTTCATCCGCAGTACGGCATGGATGAGGCGGAGACGCAGGCCCGCTTCCAGCGCGAGGTGCAACTGGCGGGACGGCTCTCCCATCAGAACATCGTCACTGTGCACGACTGGGGGGAGGTGTCGGTCGACGGGCGTTCGACCCTCTTCCTGGTCATGGAACTCGTGCGGGGAGTCTCACTCCACCGGCGGTTCAAGGAGTCCACGCCGTCCTGGCCGCTGGCCGCCGGGTGGGCCGCGCAGATCGCCGAAGCGCTGCACGCCGCGCACCGGCAGGGTGTCGTCCACCGGGACATCAAGCCCGCCAACGCGTTGCTCAGGCCGGACGGGACGGTGAAGGTGCTCGACTTCGGGGTCGCGAAGTTCATGGGTGACACCCTCGGTGCCCGCGCACTCACCGTCACGGGCACCCCGCTCGGCTCACCGGCGTACATGTCTCCGGAACAGGTCGAGGGTGACCGGGAGATCGACCATCGCAGCGACCTGTACTCCCTGGGGTGTCTCCTCTACCACGCTGTGGCCGGGCGGCAACCGTTCACCGGCACCAACCAGTGGGCCGTGCTCCGCAAACAGCGCGAGGCCGTCCCGGAACCGCCCGCTGCCTACGTGGAAGGCCTCCCTGCCCCGCTGAACGACCTCATCCTGCGCCTCCTCGCCAAGCGCCCGGGGGACCGCCCGGCGGACGCGGCCACGGTCTACGAAGCACTGAGCACCCTCCTCGTGGACCACGCCGTCACCGAGCCCGGCGTAAACCTGCTGGAGGCCGTACAGCTGGGGCACAAGCACTCCGTGTCCGGGATGATCCTGAGACGGTCCTGGGAATTCCTGGAGGAGGCTCGGGCGGACGCTTCGCGGATCGTCACAGAGGCCAGGAGGGTCGAAGCCGAGGCGCTCCGGGAGGCCCAGCGCACTGCCGCGCTGGTCAGGCGCGAACTGGGAATTCTTGTCCGACGCAGCGAAGAGATGGACGCCAAGATCGAGAGGATCACCGCGCGCCAGTCCGCGGAGGAGTTCCAGCTGCGCGAGGAGGACGGCTACCTCGTCTTCAAGAAGTCGATAGACGGCAGCTACCCCACGGCCCGGCAGTTCAGCGAGGCCTTGGAGACGACGTACGGCGTCCTCGTGTCCGACGACGACGTGAACCGCATGGTCAACCGCTTCACCAACCGCCATACCGCGGAACTGCAGGAAGACCACATCGCGTAGCCGAGCGCGTGGCCGACGGACGGCGGGGCCGGGACGTCCTGAGCCCGCTCGCGAACCGGTCGGAGAAGCGCGGGGGTGAATCGCGGGGAAGAGGCGCGGGGGATAGGCGCGTCGGAGAAGTGCCGGAGAACTCGTTGGCCATTCCTCGCCCCCGTTCCTAGGCTGATCTGGCGTCAGTTTTGGTTTTCAGCGGAGCGTGTGGCGTGGCCTGCCGGGGGAGGCACGGTGCGGGATCGGATGGGGCGCTGGCCGTTGGTCGGGCGAGGGCCGGAGCTGGACGCCTTCGCCGACGCGTTGGCCGACCGGGGGTGCCGGGGGTTCGTGGTGGGCGGAGCGGCGGGCGTCGGCAAGTCCCGGCTGGCCGAGGAGTGTCTGGAGCGGGCCGCGGCGCTGGGGCTGCGGGTGGGGCGGGCCACGGCGAGTGCCGCGGCGGGTGCGGTGCCGCTGGGGGCGATCGCCCATCTGCTGCCCGCCGGGGTGGACCTGTCCGACCCGGTGGCCGGGTTCGCCGCGGTCGCCAGGAGGTTTGCCGCCGGGCCGGGGCGGCAGCGGGTGCTGCTGATCGACGACATGCATCTGCTGGACTCCGCCTCGGCGATGCTGCTGCGGCAGCTGATGGACACCGGAGCGCTCCTGCTGATCGGCACGGTGCGTACCGGTGAGCCGTACGGGGAGGCTGTCGCGGCGCTGCGGGGCGGGGATGCGGTGCACCGGGTCGACCTGGCCGTACTGGGCCCGGCGCAGATCGAGGCGCTGCTGCAGGCCGCGCTGGGAGGGCCGGTCGCCCGGCGTACCCTGCACGAGCTGTCGGCCGCGAGCGGCGGCAACGTGCTGTACCTGCGCGAACTGGTCCTCGGAGCCCTGACGGCCGGGGAGCTGACCGAGGACGGTGAGCTCTGGCACCTTTGGCACCTTGCCGAGGGGCGGCTTCCGGCCACGGCGCGGCTGATCGAGGTGATCGGTGCCCGGCTGGCGTCCGCCGAGGCGGCCGGACGTCCCACGCTGGAACTGTTGGCGCTGTGCGAGCCGCTGCCCCTGGCCGATGCCGAAGCCGTTGCCCGGCCGCAGGTGATGGCGGTCCTGGAACAGGCCGGGCTGGTCCGCGTCACCCTGGAAGGGCGGCGTACCACGGTCGCCCTGGCCCACCCGTTGTACGGCGAGGTGCTGCGCGCCGCTCTGCCGCTCCTGCGCCGCCGGGACCTGCTCCTGGACCAGGCCGCGCGCGTCGAGGCACGTGGTGCCCGTCGCCGGGGCGATCCGCTGCGCGTTGCCACCTGGCGGCTCGCCGCCACCGGCACCGCCGACCCCGCCCTGCTCACGCAGGCCGCCGCGGTGGCCCGGCACGCGCACGACTACCCCCGGATCGTCGCCCTTCTGGGGGCGCTGCCCGAACGCCGTCGCACCACCGCCACCGACCTGATGCTCGGCAACGCCTTCTTCGAGATGGGCCGCTGGGCCGAGGCCGAGGCCGTGCTCGCCCGGGCCGACGCCCTGGCCCGCGGTGAGCGTGATCAGATCGCGGTCGCCCTGGTCCGTACGATCAATCTGCTGTGGAGCAACGCTCCCCTCACCGAGGCGCTCGCGGTCAACACGGCAGCCCTGGAACGGATCAGCGGCGCGGCGGGCCGGCACGGACTCACCGTCAACGAGGGGTTCATGCGGATCGTCGGAGGCCTGCCGAGCCAGGGGCTGGCCCTGCTGGAGGACCTGGAGACCGACGTCCGCGACGCCTCCGATGTCAACGCCTGGTTACGGGGCGCCTGGATGAAGGCCTTCGCGCTGGCGCTGGTCGGGCGTACCGCGGACGCCGTGACCTGGGCGGAGCGCGCCCACGCCGGTCACCGCCAGGTCGACGAACACGCTCTGGTGTCCCATCCGGCCATCCAGCGCGTCCCGCTCGTCCTCGCGCTCAGCGAGGCCGCCCGCCTGGCCGAAGCCCGCCGCGAGGGCGAGCGCGCCTATGCCGAACTGGTCGTCGCCGATTCCGTCGTACGGGTCTGGATGGCGGTCTTCCTCGGCCGTGCGGAGTGGCTGGCGGGGCGGCCGGCGACCGCCCGCCGCTGGTGGGCCGAGGCCGCCGCCCTGGCCCGTACCTTCGACCACGTCATGGCCCTGCGCCCGGCGCTCGGAGGGCTCGCCGCGTGTGCGGCCGTTCTCGGTGACCTGGACGCCGCCGAGGCGTCGCTGGCCGAGCACGCCACCCTGCCGCCGTTGGCCCCCGGCCTGCTGTCCGCCGGTGAGGAACGCCTGGGCGAGGCATGGCTGTTGGCCGCCCGTGGGCACCTGGGGCGGGCACGGTCCGTACTCACCGCCGCTGCCGGGGTCGCCCGTTCGACCGGCCATCTCACCGGCGAGGCGCTGCTGCTGACCGATGTCGCGCGGCTCGGCGGCGCGGGCGATGTCACGGACCGGCTGACGGCCATCGCGCGAAGATGCGACGGGGCGCTCGCCCCCGCCCGGGCCGACCTGGCGGCCGCGCTGGCGTCCGGCGACCCCGACCGCCTCCTCCGGGCCGCCGAGGCGTGTCAGGACATCGGCGCGAACCTGCTCGCCGCCGAGGCGGCCACCGCGGCCGCCGCCGCCCATCGCCGGGCACACCGCACGCGGCGCGCCGCAGCGGCCGACCACCGGGCCGCCGCGGCCCTCACCCGTTGCGAAGGCGCCCGCACGCCACTGCTGACCACCGCCCGGGCCACCGCTCCGCTCACCGCCCGCGAACGCGAGATAGCCCTGCTTGCCGCGGTCGGCAACGCCAGCAAGGACATCGCCGAGGCCCTGACCCTGTCGGTGCGCACCGTCGACAACCACCTCCACCACGCCTACATCAAACTCGGCGTCACCACCCGACGCGAACTGGCCCGGACCCTCGGGGCAGCGCCGTCCCCCCGGCGCGCTGCCCGCACCCCTGGTGAGCGCGGATGAGTGCGGATGAGTGCGGATGAGTAGCGGCTACTCAAGCCGTGCCACGCCGACGCGAGCAGCCTCTGAGGCTATGAGTACGAGTGCGACTACAAGCGCGATCACGAGCGTGACTACGAGCCCGAGTGCGAGCGCCATGACGAGTACGCGTCCGAGTGCGTGTGCGTGTGCGTGTGCGTGTGCGTGTGCGTGTGCCCGAGCTACGAGCGAGGGGGAGTCGATGAGGAGAAGAGTGTGGGTCCGGGGCGTGGTCGTCGCCGCGATGGTGGGGTCCGCGGTGACCCTGAGCGGCGGACCGGCGAACGCGGCCACCGGTGTGACCAGGAGCGGGGACGTCGTGACCGTGAACACGGCCGCGGGCGTTTCGAACGACATCACGATCGGTCTGTCGGCCAGCAAGGTCGTCATCCGGGACGCCACCGACACGGTGACGGCCGGCGCAGGCTGCTTCGCCGTCGGAGACGGTTCGGTGACCTGCAGCGTCAATGTCGGGAGCGCCACCGTCGTGGTCAACGCCGGGGACGGCAACGACACCATCACCAAGACCGGCAATCTCGCGGGGGATCTGAGGGGAGGGCCGGGCAGCGACGTCATCGACGGCGGGCCCACTCCGCGCAACAACATCCTGAACGGTGGGGCGGACCCCGACCTCCTCCTCGGCGGACCCGACTTCGACCAGATGATCGGCGGCCCCGGTAACGACACCTTCAGTGGCGGAGGCGGCACCAGGGACTCCGTCAGTTACCAGGACAGCGGCTCGGGCGTGGTCGTCAGCATCGACGACGTCGGCGACGACGGCGCCACCGGGGAGGGCGACAACGTCCTCACCAGCGTGGAGAACATCGTCGGCAGCCAGTTCGGCGACGCGTTCTTCGGCAGCGTGGCGGCCAACACCATGAACGGCCTCGGGGGCGTCGACTTCCTGGGGGGCTCTTTCGGCGACGACACCCTCGTCGGGGGTACCGGAGCCGACATCCTCTTCGGCGATGTCGGCAACGACTCGCTCCATGACGTCGACGGTTTCAGCGACACCCTCAACGGGGGCTTCAACACCGACACCTGCAACGGCGACGCCATCGACGTCAAGGCCGAATGCGAGGCGTGAGACCCGGGGGCGCCGGATTCAGGGCGTCACGTCGCACGGAGGTCACCTGTCCGGGGCGAACGGCCACGGATCTGCCCGCAGCACGGACGGAAGAGGAGGGGGCTGCAACTGACGACGGGTTCTAAGAGGTCAGGGTCGCCAACGCCGGGCCGAAGGCGATCAGCAACGGGACCAGCGGGGCCAGTGCGGCGGCCGTCGTGGTGCTTCTGCGGTGGGATCGGGTGAGGCGGGGCGGGGGGTCCAGGAGGCGTTCCACGCGTTGGTGGAGCAGGGGCCTGGGGGTGGCGCAGGAGAGTACGCCCCGGTGCTGGTTCAGCTCGATGAGGGCCAGCGCGGTCGTGAGGTGGCCGCAGCGGCGCGAGGCCGTGTCGTCGGCGGAGAGTTCGACGAGGCGGTGCGTCTGGTCGCGGAAGTCCCGGAAGACCGGGATGCCGGGGAAGCCGCCGGCCAGCGCCTGGGAGAGATGCAGGAGCCAGTCGTGGCGGGCGCGGGCATGGCCGAGTTCGTGGGCCTGGATGGCGTCCAGCTGGTGGTCGGTGAGGCGCTGCAGGGCGCCCGTGGTGACGACGAGCTGGGACGGGTTGCCCGGCATCCACCAGGCGTCCGGGTACTCGTCCTCCAGCACGAGCAGCGGTCCGCGGGAGGTCGGCAGGCCCGCCGGCAGCTCGGGCGCGCGCTCGCGCAGGTGCTCGCGGCGCAGGCGGCTGCGCCTGCGGGCCTCCGTCACCTCACGGGCGAGCATCGCCGTGGTCCAGGCGGCGCCGCCGGCCAGCAGCAGCGTCAGCGCGGTGGTCCACGGCGGGGCGGCGGCCAGGTCGTACGCCGCGGTGACGGAGGGCGGCGCGGGTGCGAAGACATGGGCGCGGACCGTGTGGAAGACGGCGGAGGCGCTCAGCACGAGCGACGACAGACAGCAGAGCAGGACCGTGGCGACCAGGCACTGCCACACCCACAGTGCGAGTACGGGCTCCCGCTCGGGCCAGGAAGCGCCGGTCAGGACTCGGGGCGCCACGACCGCGGCGGTCAGGGCGACGGCCGCCATCAGCATGAGGGAGATGGTTACGGTCATGTCGTGGGCCCCTTCTTCCCCTCGGTCCTGCGTGTCCTGCGGGTCCCGCACGTCCTGCGGGTCCGCCGAATCTGCCGGTCGTCCCGTCGTCCCGTGGTCCCGTGGTCCTGCGGGTCATGGACACGCTACCGGTCGCCGGGCCCCCGAGCACCCAGCGGAATGACGGCCTGGTGTGACGGCTGCCCGGAGTGACGGCCTGGAGTGACGCCCGACGTGACGCCCGACGTGACGCCCGACGTGACGCCCGACGTGACGGAGCGCCGCGCAGTCGCGGGAGCGCAGTGCGGCCGTGAGACGGCTGGAGCTCACATCCGTACAGCACGGGCACGGGGAACACGAGCCGGAACGCGCGCCGCGAGACCCTTACGAAGTCGCGTACGTGAGGAGTCCACAGCGTGAACGGCTAGCATCGTCCTCTGATTTGTCCGACGAGGTCGAGATCGGGGTGGGCGTCGTGTCGGTGGGACCGCGGATCGCGGTGGCCGTGGTGACGATGGGGACGCGGCCCGACGAGGTCGACGCGCTGCTCACGTCGGTGGCCAAGCAGGACGTCGCCCCCGAGCGGATCGTGATCGTCGGGAACGGCTGTCCGCTGCCGGAGTTCGCCGAGCGGCTGGGCCTGCCCGGTGAGGTCACCGCCATCGAGGTCGACGAGAACCTCGGCTGTCCGGGTGGCCGCAACGTCGCACTGCGGCGCCTGCGGGAGTTCGGGGACGTGGACGTCGTCGTCGAACTGGACGACGACGGGCTGCTCATCGACCCCGATGTCCTGCGGACCGTACGGGATCTGTACGCCGTCGAGCCGCGCCTGGGCATCGTCGGTTTCCGCATCGCCGACGAGAACGGCGAGACCCAGCGGCGCCACGTACCCAGGCTCGGCGCCAAGGACCCCCTGCGGGGCGGCGAGGTGACCTGCTTCCTCGGCGGCGGCCACGCCCTCTCCATGGAGATGCTCGCGCAGACGGGGGACTGGCCCGCCGAGTTCTTCTTCGCGCACGAGGAGACCGACCTGGCGTGGCGGGCCGCCGACACCGGCTGGACCATCCGGTACGAGCCCCAGCTGCTGCTCCAGCACCCGAAGACGTCACCCGCCCGGCACGCCATCTACTACCGCGTCACCGCCCGCAACCGCGTCTGGCTGGTCAGGCGCCGGCTGCCCCTTCCGCTCATCCCCGTCCACCTGGCGGTCTGGATCGCGCTGACCCTCGTACGGACGCGGTCCGTCGGTGGGCTGCGGGCGTGGTTCGGCGGTTTCGTGGAGGGGCTGAGGGCGTCGGCAGGGGAGCGTCGGCCGATGCGCTGGAAGACCGTGTGGCGGCTTACGCGGCTGGGTCGGCCGCCCGTCATCTGAGACGGAGCGGAAGGGGGAGGAGGGGTAGGGGCAGGGGGAGAGGCGCGAGGCCTGTTTCCTGGGGTTTCGCCCGGTACGCGGGTGCCTCACGCGTATTCCACGGGACTTTCGGACCCGGTCGCGACGGCGACACTCCCCCGAGTCGCGGCGACCTACGACGCCAACCGCGTACCGGAACGACCGGATCCGATGTGGTGATCAAAACAGGCCACGCCAACCGATCGCTAACATGGGACGAACGGTGCGGCGGGGCACGGAGTTTCGCCCGGGGGCAGGCGGAGCGTCGGATTCCGGCCGCCCGACGCCGTCGACGGGGAGGGCGAACAGGTGGGCGGCGGGACGCGGTCGGAACGGGAGGCCGGACTGCTCGGCCCGCCCGGCACGTCTATGTCCACGTCCACGTCCACGTCCATGTCCATGTCCGAAGTCCCGGCTCCTTTGCCCGGCACGTCCACGTCCGAAGCTCCGGCCCCTTTGCCAGATGCATTGCCCGATGGCCTGCTCGAAGCTCCCGTCGCGGGCCCGGGTCGGCTGCGCTTCGGGCTGCTCGGGCCCACGGTCGTGTACGACGCCGACGGCGTACCCCGGCCGGTCCGCAGCGCCAAAGGGCGCGTCCTGCTCACCGCTCTGCTCCTGGAGCCGGGGCGGGTCGTCTCCGTGCACACGCTCAAGGACGCGTTGTGGGGCGCCTTCCCGCCCGCGTCCGCGCACGCCTCGCTGCAGAATCATGTGACCCGGCTGCGGCGGCTCCTGGACGACCCGGACCGCCTGCGGTCGGTGGCGCCCGGTTACCGACTGCGGGTATCGGAAGGGGAGTTGGACGTACGGGTCTTCGAGGCCCGGGTCGTGGCCGCCCGTGCGGCACACGCGCGGCGCGACTGGGGGAGGGCTTCGGCCGAGGCTGTGGCGGCCCTCGCGCTGTGGCGCGGCACCCCGTTGGACGGCTGGTCCCCGGAGGCCGGTGGGATCTCCCTCGTCCAGCGGCTGGAGGAGGCACGGCTGTTCGCCCTGGAGTGCCGTTACGACGCCGAACTGGAGCTCTGTCAGGGAGCGGCCGAGCGGGGTGTACGGCTGTCCGGGCTCGCTCCCGAACTGGCCGCGCTGGCCGCTGAGTTCCCCCTGCGTGAGGCCTTCCACCGGCAGCTGATGCTGGTCCTGTACCGGACGGGCCGCCAGGCGGAGGCACTGGCAGTCCACCGCGACCTGCGCGGCAGGCTCGTCCGCGAACTCGGTGTGGAGCCGGGGAGCGCGGTACGCGAGGCCCACCTGGAGATTCTGCGGGAGCCGGGGGCCGGGCCTCCGGGAGGCGGGGCCGCGGGGGTCACCACCCGCTTCCGGGCGCGGACCGGTGAACTGGCCGCCGGTGAACTGGCCGCCAGTGGAATGGCCGCGGGCGAACGGGCCGCAGGCGAACTGGCCGCCAGTGGAATGGCCGCAGGCGAACGGGCCGTGGGCGAGCGGGCCACCGGCGCGTCCGGCTCCCGGAGGACCGCCCGGCCCCTGCGGCCGGCCACCACCACGATCCTGGCGGAGACGTTCGCCACAGGGCCGTTTGCGGCTACGGCTTCGGCTCCGGTCCCGCTTCGGGCTCCGGTTCCGGCTATTCCCGCGCAGGCTTCCCAGGCCTCCCGGGCTGTCACCGCCACCGGCACCACCACGGCCACCGCCACCGGCACCACCATTCCGAGGCCCGCCCAACTTCCGCCCGTTCCGGTCCACTTCACCGGTCGTGAGGCGAGCATCCAGGCGCTGCGCGCCGCGCTCCTCCCGGCCGGGGACGGCCGCCCCCGGATCGCCGTCGTCAGCGGCATGGCGGGGGTCGGGAAGAGCGCGCTGGGCGTCCAGGTGGCGCACGGGCTGCGGACGGAGTTCCCCGACGGCCAGCTGTACGTGCGCCTGCACGGGGCGACACCGGGCGTGCCGCCGCTCACCGCAGGGCAGGCCCTCGCCGCACTGCTCCGCGACCTCGGGGTGGAGCCGCGAGGCGTGCCCGAACACCCGGACGCGGCCAGCGCGTTGATGCGCTCGCTGCTGGCACCCACCCGCACCTTGCTCGTGCTGGACGATGTCGCGAACGCCGCCCAGGTCCGCCCCCTGCTGCCCGCGGGACCCGGCTGCGCGGTGATCGTCACCAGCCGCTCGCCCCTCACCGCGCTGGACGGCGCGAAACGCTTTCCGCTCGCGCCGCTCTCCGACGAGGAGAGCGCCGAACTTCTGCGCGCCGTCTCCGGTCGGGACGGCCTCGACGGTACGCACCCGCTCGTCGGCCTCACCGGACGGCTGCCCCTCGCGCTGCGGATCGTCGCGGCGCGCCTGGCCGCCCGGCACGTTCTCACACCGGACGCGCTGGCGGGTCAACTGGCCGCCAGTGACGAACGGTTGAACCATCTGGAGTACGACGACCTGAGTGTGCGCCGCTCGCTCGCGGTCGCCCTCGACGCGCTGCGCGTCTCCGACCGCGAGGCCGACCGGGATGCCGCGCTCGCCCTGCGCCGGATCGGCGCGCTCGACCTGCCGACGTACGGGATCCCGCTGCTCGCACGGCTGCTGGGCACCGGTGAGCGGCGCGCGGAGGCCGCCCTCGACCGCCTCGTCGACGTCGCCCTCCTCGACGAGAGCACGTACGGCCGCTACGCCCCCCACGACCTCGTACGGGATTTCGCCCGCGAGGTCTCCCATGAGGTCTCCCATGAGGTCTCCCGCGAGGATGCCGCCGCTTTCGCCTGCGCGGCGGGGGCGGGATCCGGTACCCCGGGTCCGCCGGACCCGTACCTGACGGACCCTGCGAAGCCGTACCCGACGGATCCGTACGACCCGACAGACATTGCCCTCCGTTGGTACATCGCCTCCGCCCGCCAATGCGTGCTGGCCCTGACCCCCTCCGGTGTCGACCGGGACAACCGGCTCGGTGTGACCGTCGCCGAGCGGGAGTGCGTGGCCGCCGACGGAGGTGGAGGCGGGGCCCCGCCCCCGCCGTTCGGCTCGGTCGGCGAGGCCGTCGCCTGGGGGGACCGGGAGGTGGCGAACGTCGTCGCGCTCGTCGAGGGACGGGCCGCCGTCTCCCCGCTCGTGCCCGTCCTCGTCCGCGCCCTCTTCCCGTATCTGCAGCGCCGCGGCCGGCTCCGCGAGCTGGCGACGCTCGGGCGGCGGGCGCTGGACGTGGCGCGGCGCCTCGGTGACGACGCCGCCGAGGCGATCGCGCTCTCCGACCTGGCGGGTCTGCGCTTCATGCAGGGACGGGCCGGCGAGGCGCTCGTCCTGACCGACCAGGCGCTCGCACGCTGGCGCGGTCTCGGCGTCCTGCCGCGCGTCCAGCGCTGTCTGAACAACCGGGGGCTGCTGCTCGAAAGCCTCGGCCGGTACGCCGAGTCCGAGACGGCCCTGCGGGAAAGCCTCGAACTGGCACGGCTGGCGGGCGACGCGGACGGCGAGGCCGTCGTCTACAGCAACCTCGGCAACCTGTACGAGCACAGCGACCCGCGCGCCGCCATCGAATGGCACGAGCGGAGCCTCGCGCTCGGGGAGGTCATGGGCGACTCGCGGGTCCGTGAGTCGGGGCACTGCAACATCGGGTACGCCCACCTCACGCTCGGCGAACCGGCCGGTGCGCTGGAGCATTTCGACCGTGCCCTGAGCGTCTCGGACGGGGTCGACTGGCAGAGCGGTTCGCAGACCCGGCTGGGTCTGGTGCGTGCCCTGCGCGACCTCGACCGCTCGGAGCGGGCCGCCCGGGAGTGCGCCCTGCTGCTGGAGCGGGCCGAGCGGCGCGCCGACCGCTACACCGCGGGTCTCGCCCGGCACCAGCAGGGACTGCTCCTCCGGTCGGCGGGCCGCACGGAGGAGGCGTACGAGCAGTGGGAACTGGCCCTCGCCAACCTCGACGGCACCGACAGTCCGGTGGTCGATGAGCTGCGGGATCTGCTCCTGAGCCGCATCGGCTGACCCTCACTCACCGAGATCACCTATCACCGGGATCACCGATCACCGGGGCCGCTGGGCGGGGCCGCTGGGCGGGGCCGCTGGGATCACAGGGACCGCAGGACCCACGGCATTCCCGGCACCCGCGGCACCCGCGGCACCCGCGGCACCCACGGTGCTCACGGCGCTCACGGTGCTCACGGTGCTCACGGTGCTCACTTCGCGTCCGCGTAGCACTTCACCACCGCCGTGGTGAACGGGAACCGCACCGGCGTTTCCCCGAACGTCAGCCGTCCCGCCTCCGCCGCCGCCTCCCGGATGGCCTCGACCACCGCGTCGGCCTCCTCCTCCGGGCAGTGCACCATCACCTCGTCGTGCTGGAAGAAGACCAGCTCGGCCGCCATGTCCCGGCAGGTGCGCCGGAGCCCGGCGAGCACGAGGAGGGTCCAGTCGGCGGCGCTGCCCTGCACCACGAAGTTACGCGCGAAGCGGCCCCGGGCCCGGGAGTTGCTGGACGCGTAACCGGGCACCCAGTCCTGGGCGCTCCCGGCGTCGGCGCCCTCATCCGGACCGCCAGGACCACCCGGACCGCCAGGACCACCCAGGCCGCCCGGACCACTCGAACCGCCCGAGCCGCCGGCCTCCTCGCTGTCCGGAATGCCCGCCTCCTCACCCGAGGAGTCCGACCCCGCCGCCGGTGGGCAGGTGCGGCCCAGCCAGGTCCGTACGAGCCGGCCCTCCTCGCCCGCGCGGGCCGCGTCGTCCACGTACGCCACCGCCCTGGGGAAGCGGCGGCGCAGCAGCGCGAGGTTCTTGAGGCCGTCGCCGGACGTCTGGCCGTAGATCGCGCCGAGGACGGCGAGCTTCGCTTGGGCGCGGTCCCCGGAGAAGGCCCGGTCGGAGACGGACTGGTAGAGGTCGCTCTCGCGGCCCGCCACCTCCATCAGACCGGGATCGCGGGAGATCGCGGCCAGTACGCGCGGCTCCATCTGGTCGGCGTCCGCCACGACGAGCCGCCAGCCGGGGTCGGCGACCGCGGCCCTGCGTATGACCTTGGGGATCTGCAGCGCGCCGCCGCCGTTGGTCACCCAGCGGCCGGTGACGGTGCCGCCCGCCTGGTACTCCGGTCTGAACCGCCCGTCCCGCACCCAGTCCTGGAGCCACGACCAGCCGTGGGCGACCCAGATCCGGTACAGCTTCTTGTACTCGACCAGGGGCTTCACCGCCGGGTGGTCGATGGTCTCGATCTCCCAGCGCCGCGTGGACCTCACCTTGATCCCGGCCTGCGCGAAGGCCTTGACGACATCCGCGGGCAGGTCGGGCCGGACCCGGCGGCCGAACGCGGCCGACACCTCTTCCGTCAGCTCGGCCAGCCGCCGTGGCTCACCGCCGCCCGCGTACCGCTCGCCCAGCAGTTCGTGCAGGACCTCCCGGTGCACGTCGGTGCTCCACGGCAGCCCGAGCTCGTTCATCTCGGTCGCCACCAGCGTGCCCGCCGACTCGGAGGCCGTGAGCAGCCGCATCCGCTCGGGCCGCGCGGTCGCGTCGTGTCTGCGCTGCTGTTCCCCGTACACCTCGATGAGCTGGGCCAGCGATACGTGGCTGCCGGGGCCGGGGCGCGGCTCGAAGAGGGAGGACTGCGAGCCGGGCTCGGCGGAACGCTGCGGAGGGTCGGGCGGTACGGGGCCGCCGCGCAGCCTGGCCAGGGCGGCGGCGGCCGAACGGGGCTCGCCGAGCCGTCCCTCGTGGCCGAGGAGGAGGGTCTCGGCGGCCTCCACGTCGTAACACCGCTCGACCCGGACGCCCTCGGCGCGCAGCCGTGGGTACACCTCCGCCGTCGCCCGCCACACCCAGCGGGTGACGTCCGGCCGGGACCGTACGGACTCGGCGAGGTCCGGCTCCCGCAGGAGCGGTCCGGCGGGCAGCCCGTCGGGGCCGAGGGGGGCCAGCTCGGCGCCGCCGTCCTCGGCCGGCGCGAGAGCCCACCGTCCGGTCATGACGTGAGTCTCGCAGGAGGGTCTGACAATCCGGTCCCACCGCTGGAGGGGACCGGGCCTACTGGACGGGCTTCTTCAGCTGCTCCAGCGACTTCGCGATGTCCGCCTCGGTCGCCGCCTTGGTGACGCCGAGTCCGCTCAGCAGGCCCGTGCCGGCCTCGTGCTCCAGCAGGGCGAGCAGGATGTGCTCCGTACCGATGTAGTTGTGGCCCAGGCGCAGGGCCTCACGGAAGGTGAGTTCGAGGGTCTTCTTGGCGTCGGCGTCGAAGGGGACGAGTGCGGGCATGGTCTCCGCGCGCGGCGGGAGACCGGTGTTCGCGGCCTCGCGTACGGCGTCCAGGGCGACGCCCTGCGCGGTGATCGCCTTCGCCCCGAGGCCCTCCGGGTCGGCGATCAGGCCGAGGACCAGGTGCTCGGTGCGGATCTGGTCGTTGCCTGCGGTCCTGGCCTCCTCCTGGGAGGCCACCACCACGTTCCTGGCGCGTGCGGTGTAACGGCTGAAGCCCTGGCTCGGGTCGAGGTCCGACTCGGCCTTCGGTACGAACCGCTTCTGGGCCGCCTGCCGGGTGACCCCCATGCTCCTGCCGATGTCCGTCCAGGAGGCGCCCGAACGCCGGGCCTGGTCCACGAAGTGCCCGATCAGGTGGTCGGCCACGTCGCCGAGGTGGTCCGCGGCGATCACCGCGTCCTGGAGCTGGTCGAGGGCGTCTTCGTGGACCTTCTTGATGGCCTCGATGAGGTCGTCGAGGCGTACGGAAGTGGTGCCGCGTGGATTCGTGGTCATGTGTCAACCGTAGGTTGACAGTGCAGCAGTGTCAACCTCGCGTTGACACCGCATTCCCGGGTGGTCTGCGTCCTGGTTGGCGTACGTTCCTGGATCGATGGCCGCCACGGGCTGCCCTGGCTGCCCCGGCCTGTATCGGCTACTTCGGGGACGCCACGAGCAGGCGTACGGCCAGCCCCGTGAAGACCGTTCCGCTGAAGATGTTGAGCGCCCGGGCGACCCGGCGGCTGCGCCGCAGCAGGTCGGAGAGGCGGCCGGAGAGCAGCCCCACGGAGGCGTCGAAAACGAAGCCCATGACCACGATGGTGACGCCGAGGACGAGGAACTGGCCCATCACATGGCCGAGTCCGGGGTCCACGAACTGCGGCAGGAACGCCACGTTGAAGAGGATCACCTTGGGGTTGAGCAGGTTGGTGACCGCCCCCTGCCAGAAGGCCCGCCGCCGGCCCGGCCCGACGGCGGCGGCGTCCTCCTCGACCGGCACCGAGCGGTCCCGGAACGCCTTGACCGCGAGATGCAGGAGGTAGGCCGCACCGGCCCAGCGCAGTACGTGGTACAGCGTCGGCAGCGCCGTGAACAGGGCGGAGAGGCCCAGCATCGCGGCGACCGAGTGCACGAGCATCGCCGTGGCGACGCCCGCCGCGGCCATCACCCCCGTGACCGGCCCGCCCCGGCCTCCCATCGCCACGATGAACATCATGTCGGGGCCGGGGCTCACCACGAGCGCGAGCGCGGCGACCAGGAACGCCGCGTACAGAGAGGTGTCGACCATGGGGGCATGATCGGGCCCGCCGACCGCCGGGTCGAGCGATTTTCACCCGCTGAGACGCCCGCGTCCGTATCCGGCCCCGGCGTGGATCTCCCGACGGTCCCGCGGCGGCCCGACGGCGGTCCCGTTCCGGTCGTCCGTTCCCCCCCATGACACGATCGACGGATGAGTAGTACGTCCTCCACGGTGGAGCGCGCCTTCGCGGCCGCCCTCTACGCCGACTCCGACACGGCCCTCGACACCGGCGCCTCCCTGCTCGCCGCCGACCCCGCCTCCGACACCGAACTCGCCCGTCGCGGCGAGGAGTTCGTCGCGGCGGCCTGGCGGCGCGGCTGGCAGCCCGCGGACGTCGTACGCATCGTGCGGCGCGAGCTGGACGACGTGCACGAACGCCTCGCGGCGGAGCTGGTCCTCGCCGAGGCCGCCCGGGACCGTACGCCCCGGGGCCCGCGCTGGACGGCACAGCTGGACGAACTGACAGGGCTGGGCGCGGGGCCGGGCCGCCCGGACCGCCTGGACCGATTCCAGTACGCGACCGCCGCCCTGGAGGTGTACCGGCTGCTGCTGCGCCTGCCCTCCCTGGAGCCGCTGGACGCCCATGTGCCCCGCGCGCCCCGCGCGCCCGGGGGCGGCTCCGCCCCGCGGGACACCCGCATGCTCACCCGTATCCGCGCGCTCCTCGCCAAGGCGGAGGCGACCGGGTTCCCGGAGGAGGCGGAGGCGCTGAGCGCCAAGGCGCAGGAGCTGATGGCGCGGCACAGCATCGACGAGGCGCTGCTCGCGGCGCGTACGCACGCCAAGGACGCGCCCGGTGCCTGCCGGATCGGCGTCGACCCGCCGTACGAGACCGCCAAGGCCGTCCTCCTCGACGCGGTGGCCGGCGCCAACCGCTGCCGGGCGGTGTGGAACGAGGCCCTCGGCTTCTCCACCGTCGTCGGCTTCGAGCCCGACCTGGAGGCGGTCGAACTCCTCCACACCTCGCTCCTCGTGCAGGCCACGGCCGCGATGACCAAGGCGGAAGCGGCCCAGCGCGCGGGCGGCAGGAAACGTACGAAGTCCTTCCGGCAGTCCTTCCTCGCCGCGTACGCGCATCGCATCGGCGACCGGCTGGCCGAGGCGGCCGAGGGGCAGGTGACCGCCGCGGCGGGGGAGTTGCTGCCGGTCCTCGCGGCGCGCGACGTCGCGGTCACGGACGAGACGGAGCGCATGTTCCCGGACACCGTCACGACCCGGCTACGCGGGGTGAACGACGCGGCCGGCTGGCAGGAGGGAGCAGCGGCGGCGGACCGCGCCCAGGTCAGGACCCACCCACCCCTCCCCACCCCCTGACCCGGCCCCGCCAGGGGCGCGGTGACCGACGCGCCCGTCTCGCCCACGCCGGGCCCCGTCAGGGGCGCGGGGAACTGCGCGGCCGGCCCCCACCGGCCCGCAGAGTCATCCCAGGCTCGCCGCGGAAGCGTTCAGTCCCCCGTGCGCTGCAGCGCGGTGACCGACGCGTCCGGCTCGCTGCCGCCCGCGTCCCGCAGCGCCACCTCGCCGTACTTCCAGGCGAAGGACAGCTCGCCATCGGCCCCGGGCAGAGCGAACTTCGCGGTCGTCACCGCGGCGGCCTTCTCGGCGTCACCCGCGGGCCCTCGTACGTACGTGATCGTGAAGCCGACCGTCTCGTCCTTCTTCACGGTCAGCTTCTCCGCCACCGCGGACTTCTCCGGAGCGACGGACAGCGCGGTGCCGCGGACGTCCAGGCCGACGGTGGGGAAGCCCTTCAGCGTGCAGTCGGCCCCGGAGCCGTTCGTGAGGGTGACGGAGACGGTTCCGGTGTCGCCCGCGGCCGGGGCCTCACTGGCGACGACCTCCTGACCGAACGTGTCGGCCGCGCAGGCGCTGGAGGAACTCGGCGAACCGTTCTTCTCGCCGCTGGTCTTCTTGTCACCGCCGCCACCGTCGTCGCCGCAGGCGGTCAGGGTCAGGGTGAGCGTCGCCGCGAGGGCGGTGACGGCGATCGGCAGGGTGCGCATGGATTTCCTCTGGCCTCAGGATGCTGATGTCGGTACGGGTCCTGGTACCGCTGATGCTGGTGATGCGGGGTGATGACGGTGATGCGGGGTGATGACGGTATCCGTAGATCATCATGGATCCTCCGCCCCTCCGGCCCCTCCCGTACGCTGGCGCAGTGAGCTGGCGACGAGCGCTTAAGGACACCGCGCGCTCGGGGCTCGCCGTGGAGAAGACACGGCTCGAACCTCTCGTCGCGGTGCGCGGAGCGGTGGGCCTCGCGATCGTGATCGCGGTGAGCCTGTGGGCCTTCGGTCCGGCCGCCGCCGCGAGTTCGGCGTTCGGCGCGTTCCAGGCGGCGATCGCCACGTTCCAGCGCAGCTGGCGCCCCCGCCCCGAACTGGCCCTCGCCTCCGGTACGAGCCTCGCCGTCTCCACCTTCCTCGGCTACCTGACGATCTCCCAGGAACCACTCTTCCTCGCACTGCTGGTGGTGTGGACGTTCGCCGCGGGGATGAGCTGGGCCGCGGGCCCGACCATCGGCCTGATCGCGTCCTCGAACGTGGCGATCATGCTCGTGACGGTGACCCTGCCGACCTCCGTCGCCCAGGCCGCGGGCCACGCCGCGATGATGATCGTGGGCGGTGTCGTCCAGGCCGCGCTGATCGTGCTTTTCCCCGTACGCCGCTGGGGCGCCCATCGTGACGCTCTCGCCGACGCCCTGGCCGCCGAGGCGGACTACGCACGCCGGCTGCGCCACGATCCCCTCGCGTCCTTCGATCCGCTGCCCCTGATGGAGGCGCGCAACGCGGCCGCCGTCACACCCCGCCAGGCCCGCCGCCGCCCCGCCGAACTGCACGGCGCCCGGGGCATCGCCGAGCGCATCCGCCCGGTACTCGCCTCCCTGGCCGACCCCGCGATGGGCGTACCGGCGGAGGGGCACGCCCGCGACCGCGTCCGTGAACTGCTCGCCGCCGCCGGCGCCGTCCTCGACGTGGCGGCCCACTCGATCCGCCGGGGCGAGCCCGTGACCGTCCCGGGCGCGGCCCTGGCCACCTTCCGTACCCCGGACACCGGGAGCATTCTCACCGGCCGCCCCTACCGCGCGGCGTCCCGCCTCAACACCCTCCTCCAGGACGTGCTGGAAACGGCGGGCGGCAGCCCACCGAAGGGCAGTGACCGGACCCCGGCCGTCGGCATCGCCCCGGTCACCCCGGTCGCCCCGTCCCACCGCCCCCGCAGCCGCAGCCGCCCCACCCTGCTCGCCCTGATCCCCACCGCGCTCAAGGCCATGCGCAAGGAACTCCGCAGGGGCTCCCCGATCACCCGGCACGCCACGCGGGTGTCCGCGGTCGCCGCCGCCGGATACGTCCTCGGCACCGCGCTGCCCCTCGGCCACGGCTACTGGGCCCCGCTGACCTCGGTCATGGTCATGCGCCCGGACTTCTCACAGACGTACAGCCGGGCGGTGGCCCGGCTCGGCGGCACCGTCGTCGGCGTGGCCGTGGCCACGGCAGTGGTGCGGCTCGCGGACCCGGGCACGTACCTCTCCGGCGCCCTCGCAGTGGTGAGCGCCGCGCTCATGTACCTACTGATGCGTACGGGCCAGTTCGCCGCCCAGGGCTGCATCGCCGCGTACGTCGTCTTCCTGCTCGGCATGGGCGGCGAACAGTGGACGCAGACCGTGCCCGAGCGTGTCCTGCTCACCCTGCTCGGCGGACTGCTGGCGATGATCGCGTACGCCGTCTACCCGGCGTGGGAGACCCCGCGCCTGCGTACCCGCCTCGCGGACTGGCTGGCGACGCAGGGCCGTTACGCGGCCGTGGTCTTCGACGCCTACGCCGACCCGGCGCTCAGGAACGCCCCGGACGTCCGTGCGGCCCTGCTCGCCGCGCGTACCGCCCGGGCGGCCTGGCACACCGCCGTGGCCCGTGCCACCGCCGAGCCGGTCCGCCACCGCGGCCTCTCCCGGACCGCCGCCGACGACGCCGAGGACGCGCTCGGCCGGCTGGGCCGCGTCGCCATGCTCCTGGAGGCCCATCTTCCGGAACGCGGCGCGACACCGGTCCCGGCAGCCGCCGGTCTCGCCGAGGCTCTGCGCGAGTCCACGCAGCAGGGCGCGAAGGGCATCCGCGAGCGCCGGGTGCCGGGCTGGGACGCGGTACGGGCTGCCGTGGAGGCCTGGGAGACGGGGCCGCCGGACGCGGAGGAAGTCTCCCTCGTCCCCTCCAACGACACGTTCGTGGGCGGCGCGGCACGTCTCGTCCTCGATGCGCTGACCGAGTTGTCCGAGGCCCTCGACACCGCCGTACCGCCCATGACGCTCGACGGGACGTCGGCGGGCGCGGAGCCGGTCACGGAGGCGGGCACTGCGACGGGCACGGAGACGGACGGTGTCAGGAACCCAGGCTCGCCGTAGGCAGGCCGGGCGGCAGGCCCTCGCCCTCGGACCTGGTGTACGTCTCCGAGCCGAAGCCGTCCCAGGTGACCTTCAGGGTGGTGGAGTTGACGGAGTCCACCATGCCCTCGGCCCGGTCCTTGTTCCCGTCGGTGCACTTCAGCGTGATCATCCGCATGCCCGAGGTCTTGCCGGCGGTGCCGCTGCAGACGGATCCGCTCGTCGAGAACAGGCCCGCCTGCTTGCCGGTGAACACCAGGGCCACGGCCTTGCCGCCCTTGGTGGTCAGCCAGTTGCCGTCCAGCTCGTCGGCGTCGGCGTCGGCGTCCGCGGACTTGGTGGGTGCGGCGCTCGTAGTGGACGACGGGTCCTTGCCACCGTCACTGTCGCCGCCGCCGTCGCTGCTGCAGCCCGTCGTCAGGGCGAGCGCGACTGTCAGCCCTGCGGCTGCGGCCGCGATGCGCGTGTGCTTGCGCGTGCGCGTGCGCGGGAAGGTCGCCGAAGTCACTGAAGCCTCCAGGGGTCTGGCCGGACGGGTCCAACCGCTGCAAGTTACCAGCAGTAGGCGTATCGGTCCGCCGGCGCGGGCCGGTGGGGGCGCCCCGCGCCCCTTCAGCCCCCTGGCGGGGCGACGCGGGTTTGTTGGTGCGGCCCCGGTGGGGGTTGGCCGCGCAGTTCCCCGCGCCCCTGAAGGCCCCTGGCGGGGCGGGGCGGGTTCGCCGGTGCGGGCCCGGTGGGGGCTGGTCGCGCAGTTCCCCGCGCCCCTGACGGGGCCCAGGGCTGGACCTCCCTTGCCTGGCCCCCACCGACCCGCCTTCAAGGGGCGCGGGGAACTGCGCACCCTGGCCCGCCCCCATCGGCCCGCAGCCGAAGTGAAGCCCCGCAGGCCCCGCAGGGCACGCAGGCCCCGCCCCCCAATAACCCCCTACCAGGAAGACTTCCGAACCCCCGGCAGGAAGCCGCGATGCGCCAGCACCCGCAGGTTCACCCGGGAGACCCCGAACGCCCGCACATACCCCCGCGGACGCCCATCCACCCCGTCCCGGTTACGCACCCGCACAGCCGCGGCATCCCGCGGCTGCCGCCCCAACTCCCGCCCGGCGGCCAGCCGTTCCGCCTCCGTCGAGGACGGACGGCGCACGATCTCCTTCAGCTCGGCCCGCCGCACGGCGTACCGCGCCACCACCGCCCGCCGCGCCTCGTTCTTCGCGATCTTGCTCTTCTTGGCCATCAGACCCTCACCCCGCGGGCCCGGATCCGGGCCACCGAGGCCTCGACGCCGATGACGTCGACCGTCTTGATGCCCTTGGTGCTCAGCTTCAGCCGTACGTAACGGCCCTCGCCCGGCAACCAGTACCGCTTGCTCTGGATGTTCGGGTCGAAGCGGCGCGACGTGCGCCGGTGTGAGTGGGAGATGGAGTTGCCGAAGCCCGGCCGGGTCCCGGTCAGCATGCAGTGCGCGGACATGTGAGTGACGTACCTCTCTGTCGCTTCAGGCTTTTCGTTATTGGCAATGGGAGTCGTTTTCATATACTAGCCACATGGCACGCAACGAACTACGCCCGGTCGTCAAACTCCGGTCCACGGCCGGGACCGGCTACACATACGTCACCCGCAAGAACCGCCGCAACGACCCCGACCGGATGACCCTGCGCAAGTACGACCCGGTCGCAGGCCGGCACGTCGACTTCCGAGAGGAGCGCTGAGCGTCATGCGCGAGGGAATCCACCCGGCGTACGGGCCCGTCGTCTTCCGGGACCGGGCCGCGAACCACGCCTTCCTGACCGGCTCGACCATGACGAGCGAGAAGACGATCGACTGGGAGGACGGCAACACGTACCCGGTCGTCGACGTCGAGATCTCGAACGTGAGCCACCCCTTCTATACGGGGACCGCCCGCGTACTGGACACGGCCGGCCGTGTCGAGCGCTTCGAACGCCGCTTCGGCAAGCGCGACGGCAACGGCGACGGCAGGCGCGACGGCAGGCGTGTTGCTCCCGGTGACGACCAGAGCGGGGAGCGCTGATGCTGTCCGTCGCCGTCGTCGGCGGGCTGCACGCCGACGCGCGCGGGCAGGCGGTGGAGCGGCTGCTCGCCGACGTACCGGGCGCGGTGGCGCTGCACCACGACCTCGCGACGGCCGCGAAGGGCACCGTGGTACGGACCGTCCGCGACCGCACCGGCATCGTCTCGGCCGGTGAGGCGCCGCTGGTCAACGACTGCGCGTGCTGCGCCCTGCGCGAGGACCTGGTCCCGGAGCTGGAGCGGCTCGCGGCGGACGGCGTGACCCGTCTCGCGATCGTCGAGCTCTGGGACTCGGTCGAGCCGAAGGCGATGGCCGAGGTGGTCGCGAGCGCCGGACTCCGTCTCACGGGCGTCATCACCGCGGTCGACCCCGCGCTGGTGCTCCCGTACCTCGGCAACGGCGACGACCTCGCCGACGCGGGCCTCGCCGCCGCCGCGACCGACCAGCGCACCATCGCCGACACCTTCGCCCGCCAGCTGGAGTACGCCCCGGTCCTGGCCCTCGCCGACTCGGCGGAGGCCGACGACGAGGACCGTGCCCTGCTGGCCCAACTCCACCCGACCGCCCGCCGGGTCCCGATCGACCCCTCCACGCTCGACCCCTCCACGCTCGGCCCCTCCGCGCACGCCCCCTCGCCCCTGGCCACCGCCGCCCTCGCCGGCTTCGACGTGGAGTCGGCCGCCGCGGCCCAGCATCCGGCCTGCGCGCTGCTGCCGGCCGAGGCGGACGAGTGCGGGGTCTCCACGCTCGTGTGGCACCGGAGCAGGCCCTTCCACCCGGAGCGGCTCTACGCGGCCCTGGAGGAACTGGCCTGCGCCGCCGCGCGCAGCCGGGGCCGGTTCTGGCTCGCGGACCGGCCCGACACCCTGCTGCACTGGGACGCGGCAGGCGGCGCCCTGTGCGTGGAGAGCGCCGGACCCTGGATGGCGTCCCTGCCCGACGCGGCCTGGGACATGGTGCCGCCGGTGCGCCGGGCCGCCGCCGCGCTCGACTGGCACCCCGAGCACGGTGACTGCTGCCAGCACCTCGTCTTCACCTCGCCGGGCCTGGACCGCGACGGGCTCGAACTGCTCCTGGAGTCCTGCCTGCTGACCGACGTGGAGTACGCCGCCGGCCGCACCGCCTGGAAACGGCTCCCGCCCGCCTTCGACACCCTCCTGGAGGTCTGACCCCATGGCCCGTGACGCCCGTGACGCCCGTGATGCCAGTGGCGCCCGTGGCACCCGTAACGCCCGAAGCGCCGACCGCAAGCCGTCGTCGTCCCGTCCCAACCCGTTGGACGCGGCGAAGATCACGTACATCGACTACAAGGACACGGACCTTCTGCGCAGGTTCCTCTCCGACCGCGGGAAGATTCGCAGTCGCAGGGTCACCCGTGTCTCCGCCCGGCAGCAGCGGCGGCTGGCCCGCGCGATCAAGAACGCCCGTGAGATGGCTCTGCTGCCCTACGCGTCGCGCTAATCCCGGCCGCCGCGGCGCTCCCACCGGTTTCGGGAGGCCCCTGAAGCCTCCTGCTCCCCAAGTCCCCCAAGGTCCCCCTGGTCTCCTGGGCCTCGACCGCACCCGCCTGCCCGACGGCCCCGCCCCGCCCGTTCAAACTTCGGACGGGGCGGGGTCATGTCGGAACAGGAACGGCCCGGCGTGCGTCTCTTCCATGGGCAGGGCGCGGAGTTGGAACGATTCGGGCTTCGCGACCGTCAAACCTGTAACCAGGAGACCACCCCCCGTGCACGTGCATATGCCCATGCATCTGCATGTGAAGACAGCTATGATCCGGGGCAGTTGACCACTGCATCTATGGCAACAGACACCAATGCACCACCGGGGAGCGACCTGTGGACCACGACGTGTACAACGGCATGGCTGCCACGGAGCTGCACGAGGCGGCCTGGCAGAAGAGCCTGCACAGCAACTCGCAGGGGTCCTGCGTGGAGTTCGCCCGGCTGCCCGGCGGCGAGGTGGCCGTGCGCAACTCGCGCTTCCCCGACGGCCCGGCCCTCGTCTACACCCGCGCGGAGATCGAGGCCATGCTCCTGGGCATCAAGGACGGCGAGTTCGACCATCTGATAGCGGGCTGACGCCGCCGGCTGTCAGGGGGTGCGTAAGGCAGGGTGTGTAAGCAGGGGCGCTTAGAGGTGTACCGGCGTGTATACGGCCTTCGGGCCGTGCGCCCCGCGGCACGAAGGCGGCGCCCGACGGCCCCGGGAGCCCCGGTGGCCCGTAACGCGCGTAGAACCGCGGCGCGAAAAAAGCGCCGCGGTTCATCACGCGGAAGGCCCCAGGCGGAACAGCGCCCACACGACCTTGCCGTTGAGCGTGTTGGCGAGCGGGTGCCATCCCCAGCCGTCGGCGAAGGACTCGACCAGGAACAGGCCCCGTCCCGACTCCGCCGAGAAGTCGTCGGAGTCGCCCGCGACCGGGCTGTCGTGGCTGGGGTCGCGCACCGCGCACACCAGTCTCTCGGTCCACCGCATCAGGTGCAGCCGCACGGGCGGGTCCTGGTCGGCGGATCGGGGGGTGTCCGCGGGCAGCGCGTGCCGCAGCGCGTTGGTGACGAGTTCCGAGACGACCAGGCAGACGTCGTCGAAGCGGTTGCCCACGTCCCACTGGTCGAGCGTGCGGCGGGTGAACTGCCGTGCGTCGCGCACCGCTTCGTAACGCGGCGGGAGGGCGCAGGAGGCGGCGTTGGAGACGGCCGCCGGGTCCAGTGGCGGAAGCCCCTGCCTTAACGGCTCCAGCATGGTCGATCCATTCGTCCCCATGCGAGGCACTCCCGGGGTTCGCGGTCGTTGCGATGCAGCGGTGGCGCTAGACCATCGTTCCGTCTGCGTTCAGCAGATGCAAGGGCAGATGCACGTGCACGCGCCCGAATTGGACCTTCCCATACCGCTTCTTGGTGCTTTTTTCCGCCACCTATCCGTCACATTTCTCGGTCTGGCTTGTCTTCTCCTTGTCGTTTCCTGTGTAACTCCCCTGAAAGCTTGCCGTTTCTGTAACCGAACGAGTACTGCTTGAAGTGTTTTAGTGGCAGACTGCGGCCCTTGAAGACGGGTTGGGGAGGCTGGCGAACGTGAGCGCGCAGGAGTCGGGATCGGTGGTACGGCGCATGCTGCTCGGCTCACATCTGAGGCGGCTGCGCGAATCGCGTGGGATCACCCGGGAGAAGGCCGGCTACTCGATCCGAGCCTCCGAATCGAAGATCAGCCGTATGGAGTTGGGTCGGGTGAGCTTCAAGACGCGAGACGTCGAGGATCTGCTGACGCTCTACGGGATCGCCGACGAGGCGGAGCGCAAGTCACTGCTGTCGCTCGCCAAGGAGGCCAACGTCGCGGGCTGGTGGCACAGTTACTCCGACGTCCTGCCCAGCTGGTTCCCGACCTATGTCGGTCTGGAGGGCGCCGCGGCCCTGATCCGCTCGTACGAGGTGCAGTTCGTGCACGGTCTGCTGCAGACCGAGGCGTACGCGCACGCGGTCGTCACCCGGGGCATGAGAGGCGCGAGCGCAGCCGACATCGAGCGGCGCGTGGCGCTGCGCCTGGAGCGCCAGAAGTACCTCGTGGCGGAGAGCGCGCCCGAGTTCCACGTGGTGCTGGACGAGGCCGCGCTGCGGCGGCCGTACGGCGACCGGAACGTGATGCGCGGGCAGCTCCAGCACCTCATCGACATCTCCCAGCGCCCCAACGTACGGCTCCAGGTCATGCCGTTCAGCTTCGGCGGGCACGCGGGGGAGAGCGGGGCCTTCACGGTGCTCAGCTTCCCCGAGTCCGATCTGTCGGACGTGGTCTACCTGGAACAGCTCACCAGCGCGCTGTATCTGGACAAGCGCGAGGACGTCGCCCAGTACGAGAAGGCGATGAAGGAGCTCCAGCAGGACAGTCCGGGCCCCGACGAGAGCCGCGATTTGCTCCGAGGACTGCTCCAACTCAGTTGAAACACCCGTACGATGACATGTGATCAGACCGTGAAGATGCATGGGCTGTTGCCTCGGGCAGCAAGGGATTGAGGGATCACATGTCGTCGTCCTACTTCACCGACCTGGCTCAGCAGTACATCGACGGCCGATGGCGTCCGGGTACCGGGTCCTGGGACATCATCGACTTCAATCCGTACGACGGTGAGAAGCTGGCCTCGATCACGATAGCCACGGTCGACGAGGTGGACGAGGCCTACCGGGCCGCGGCCCGCGCCCAGAAGGAATGGGCGGCGACGAACCCGTACGCGCGGCGGGCCGTGTTCGAGAAGGCGCTGCGGATCGTCGAGGAGCGCGAGCAGGAGATCGCCGAGGTGATCGTCGCGGAGCTCGGCGGCACCCGGCTGAAGGCCGGCTTCGAACTGCACCTCGCCAAGGAGTTCCTGCGCGAGTCGGTCAACCTGGCGCTGCGCCCCGAGGGCAAGATCATCCCCTCGCCCGGCGACACCAAGGAGAACCGCCTCTACCTCGTCCCGGTCGGCGTCGTCGGTGTGATCAGCCCCTTCAACTTCCCGTTCCTGCTGTCGCTGAAGTCCGTGGCGCCCGCCCTGGCCCTCGGCAACGGCGTGGTCCTCAAGCCGCACCAGAACACCCCGATCGTGGGCGGTTCCCTGGTCGCGAAGATCTTCGAGGACGCGGGTCTGCCGGCCGGCCTGCTCAACGTCGTGATCACCGACATCGCGGAGATCGGCGACGCCTTCCTGGAGCACCCGGTCCCGAAGGTCATCTCCTTCACCGGGTCCGACAAGGTCGGCCGCCATGTCGCGACCGTCTGCGCCGCGCACTTCAAGCGCTCGATCCTCGAACTGGGCGGCAACAGCGCCCTGGTGGTCCTGGACGACGCGGATGTCGACTACGCCGTGGACGCGGCGGTCTTCAGCCGGTTCGTGCACCAGGGCCAGGTCTGCATGGCCGCGAACCGCATCCTCGTGGACCGCTCGGTCGAGACGGAGTTCACCGAGAAGTTCGTGGCCAAGGTGAAGTCCCTCAAGGTCGGCGACCCGAGCGACCCGGAGACCGTCATCGGCCCGGTCATCAACTCCTCGCAGGCGGACGCGCTCTCGTCCGTGGTGGGTCAGGCGCTCGCCGAGGGCGCGACCGCCCTGGTGCGGGGCACGACCACCGACAACCTCGTCGAGCCGACCGTGCTGACCGGTCTGCCCGCCGAGTCCGACATCCTCCGGCAGGAGATCTTCGGCCCCGTCGCGCTCCTCGTGCCGTTCGACGGCGAGGAGGAGGCGGTACGGATCGTCAACGACACCCCGTACGGGCTGAGCGGCGCCGTGCACACCGCCGACGTCGAGCGCGGTGTCTCCTTCGCCAAGCGGATCGACACGGGCATGTTCCACGTGAACGACGGCACCGTGCACGACGAGCCGCTGGTCGCCTTCGGCGGCGAGAAGTCCTCGGGCGTGGGCCGGCTGAACGGCGAGGCCACGGTCGAGGCGTTCACCACCCAGAAGTGGATCTCGGTCCAGCACGGCCGCAGCCTCTTCCCGTTCTGAGCGGTACCGAGCCGAGAGGTTCGCGCCGGGTCCCGGTGGGCCCGGCGCCCGGGGCGGACCGCGGCGTCCTACGCTTGACCGCATGTCAGCGATCCGCCTCCTCGTCCTCGGCGCCGTACGTCAGCACGGCCGGGCCCACGGCTACCAGGTGCGCAACGACCTGGAGTACTGGGGCGCGCACGAGTGGTCCAACGCCAAGCCGGGCTCGATCTACCACGCGCTCAAGCAGATGGCGAAGCAGGGAATGCTGATCGCCCACGAGATCGCGCCCTCCACGGTCGGCGGTCCGCCGCGCACGGAGTACGAGATCACGGAGAAGGGCACGGAGGAGTACCTCACCCTCCTGCGCGAGTCCCTGACCTCGTACGACCAGAAGCCGGACGTCCTCTCCGCGGCGCTCGGCTTCGTGGTGGACCTCGGCCGCGAGGAGGCGCTCGAACTCCTGGAGGAGCGGGTGCGGGGCATCGAGGAGTGGCGCACGGCCGTCACCGAGCACTATGTGCCGGACGACGGGCCCGGCCAGCTCGGCCACATCGGCGAGATCATGAACTTCTGGGTGCACTCCGCCGACAGCGGCGCCGAGTGGACCCGCGGTCTGATCCAGCGGATCAAGGGCGGCGCGTACACCTTCGCGGGCGAGGGCGAGCCCTTCGTGGGGGTGCTCTCGGAGGGCGAGGCGAACCCGTACGGCACGGGCGCGGCGTCTCCCGGTTGAACTAGCCCTTCAGGTGGCTGATGAAGACCGCCCAGGCGGGGGCGGCGACGACCAGGGCGGGGGCCTCGGGGCGTTTGCTGTCGCGGACGGGGGTGAGGGGGTAGTGGTTGACGGCCACTTCTACGCAGTTGCCGCCGTCCGCGTTGCTGTAGCTGGACTTCCGCCAGGCGGCTTCGCTGAGGTCGAGTCGGGGCGTTCGCATGATGGGCTGGCCTCCAGGATCTTTCGGATCAGTGCCACGGATTCGCGTGGCGAGAGCGCCGAGTCTCGCAGCAAATCGTATGACAGGCGGAGTTGTTCGACATCCGCCGGATCCTCGACGAGGTCTCCGGAGTAGGCGCTCTCGGTATAGGCGATGTTGCGGCCGCCTGGTAGCCACAGCAACGTCAGTGATCCACCGAGAAGGTGCTGTAGACCAGCGGAGAAAGGCAACACTTGCAGCGTGACGCTCGGGAGTTCTGCCGTTTTCAACAGGTGCGCAAGCTGCTCGCTCCACGCGGTGGCATCGCTGAGCGGACGTCGTACGGCGGACTCGTCCAACACGGCACGGAACTCGACGGCGCCCTCGCCATGTAGCAGGGCTTGGCGGTCCAGGCGCGTGATGACCTGTGCGTCGAGTTCGTTCTCGTCCGCAGGACGGGCAGTACGCAACTGTTCGCGGGCGTAGCCCTCGGTCTGCAACAGGCCGGGAATCGTGGAGCTTGCGTACTCGTACCGCATGGTCGCTTCCCTCTCGCGTTCCATGAAGTGCCGGTACTTGTCCTTGATGCCGTCCGCGCGAGCCAGTACCCACAGGTGAACGAGGTGCTCACCGGTCCCGTGGACCTTGTCCAGTGCCTCCATGACGTCGGGCGACCCCAGCTTCACCCCCGTCTCCAGCTTGTGCAGATACGTGCGGTCGTACGTCGTGTCCGCCGCGAGGTCGCTCAGCGACTTGCCGGATTTCTCGCGCAGCCGCGCCAGTTCCGCGGCCAGCACCATCCGTGCTGACCCGTTGTGATGGCTACCCCGGTTCTGGTTCGGCTTCCGTGGTGGCATTGTCGGTCCCCCTCCATGGCCCTGACGTGCGGGTCTACGCCTCTCCACTACCGACCGTAGCCCCCAGTCGGTCACGCTGTGAGCGTATTCGGCAACTCCGGGTAATCGAAGGGGAATCGAATGAACGAGACGGACCAGGCCAAGGGATGGCGCATCGACCGCATCCCCGGCAAGCGGGTGACGGCGGTTCACCAGGGCGTACGGCTGCCGCTCTGGCTGCTGCACGACGGCAAACACAAGGGCGATGCCCATGTGCGGCTCAGCGTGGTCGAGGCGGAGCAACTGCACGCCGAGCTGTCCTACGCGCTCGATGAGGACGAGGCACCGGCGTACGGTCCGGCGGCCCCCTGATTCCGGCGACAGGCGGGGAGTGGGCCGTGAAGCTCAGGCCCACTCCCCGCCTGGACTCAGTGATGGAAGCCGGTGGCAGCCTCCCTGTCCCTCGTCACCGGCCGCGACTGGCAGCGCAGTTCGGGCAGGAGACGCTGCAGGTCCTCCAGGAACAGCTGGGCGAGGTCCGAGGAGAAGCCGTTGCGGCACACCACCCGCAGCACGGACAGGTCCTCGCGATCGGCCGGGAAGGTGTACGCGGGCAGCAGCCAGCCCCGCTCCCGCATGCGCCGGGACACGTCGAAGACGTCGAACGCCGTGACGTCCGGGGCGGTGGTGAACGCGAACACCGGCAGCTGGTCACCCCGGGTGAGCAGCCGGAACTCGTCGAGGGCCCCGATCTGTTCCGCGAGCCCCATGGCGACGTCCCGGGTCGTTTGCTGGACGGCCCGGTAGCCCTCCCGGCCCAGCCGCAGGAAGGTGTAGTACTGCGCCACCACCTGGGCCCCGGGGCGGGAGAAGTTGAGCGCGAAGGTCGGCATGTCGCCGCCCAGATAGTTCACACGGAAGACCAGGTCCTCCGGCAGCTCGGCGGCCGAGCGCCACAGCGCCCAGCCGACACCCGGGTAGACCAGCCCGTACTTGTGCCCCGAGGTGTTGATGGAGGCGACCCGCGGCAGCCGGAAGTCCCAGAGCAGGTCCTCGTCCACGAAGGGCGCCACCATCGCGCCGGAGGCCCCGTCCACGTGGACGGGGATGTCCAGGCCGGTGCGCTCCTGCAACTGGTCCAGCGCGGCGCAGAGTTCGGCGATCGGCTCGTACGACCCGTCGAAGGTGGAGCCGAGGACGCCGACGACCCCGATGGTGTTCTCGTCGCACAGCTCGGCGGCGGCCCGCGGGTCGAGGTGGAAGCGGTCGCCCTCCATGGGCACCTGGCGGGCCTCGACCTCCCAGAAGTTGCAGAACTTGTCCCAGCAGACCTGCACGTTGACGCCCATGACGAGGTTCGGGCGGGCCCCCGGATACCGGTCCGCGTTGCGCTTGGTCCAGCGGCGCTTGAGCGCCAGGCCGGCGAGCATGCACGCCTCGCTCGACCCGGTCGTCGAGCACCCGACGGCGGCGGCCGGATCCGGCGCGTTCCACAGATCGGCGAGCATCGCCACGCACCTGCGCTCCAGCTCGGCCGTGCGCGGGTACTCGTCCTTGTCGATCATGTTCTTGTCCCGGCACTCGCCGAGCAGTACGTCGGCCTGCGGCTCCATCCAGGTGGTGACGAAGGTCGCGAGGTTGAGCCGGGAATTGCCGTCCAGCATCAGCTCGTCGTGGACCAATTGATAGGCGGTGGAGGGAGCCAGCGGCCCGTCGGGCAGCCGGTGCTGGGGCGGGGCCTCGGTCATGCCGTCGACCGGATTCGCCTCCCCGTAGAAGGGGTTGACGGTCGAGGGGTGCTCGTCGGACTTCGCGGGGCCTTTGTGGAGCGCCATGATGCCTCCGGTCGTCTGGGTGGGGTCGAGGGGGTCGAGGGGGTCGAAGGGGTTGAGGGGGTCCAGGGCTCCATGGTGGGTCACGCTCTCGCCAAAAGCGGGTAAAACCGACATCGCGCGGGGCGGCTTTCCGGCTTGCACCTCACGTGGCGTGAGGCGTCAGCCTGGACCGCGTACCGAAAAGGCCGAGAACGGCCGAGAAAGAGGGAGCGGAGGCCATGAGCCACCCCGTGGGACAGGTCGCCGGTTTCGCCGGAGTGACGGTGCGGACGCTGCACCACTACGACGAGATCGGACTGCTCGTACCGAGCGGTCGCAGCCACGCGGGCCACCGGCGCTACAGCGACGCCGATCTCGACCGGCTGCAGCAGATCCTGTTCTACCGGGAGCTGGGGTTCCCGCTCGACGAGGTCGCGGCCCTGCTCGACGATCCGACGGCGGACCCGCGCGCGCAACTGCGCCGCCGGCACGACCTGCTCACCGCCCGGATCGAGAAGCTGCGGAAGATGGCCACGGCCGTGGAGCACGCCATGGAGGCACACACGATGGGCATCGAGCTCACACCCGAGGAAAAATTCGAGGTCTTCGGCGGCAAGGACCCCGAGGAACACGCCGAGGAGGCCGGGAGCCGCTGGGGCGGTACGGAGGCGTACGCCGAGTCGCAGCGCCGGGCCGCCCGCTACGGCAAGGACGACTGGAAGCGCATGCAGGCCGAGGTCGCCGCCTGGGGCGGGCGCTACGACGCTCTCATGGCGTCCGGCGAGCCCGCCACGGGGGAGCCCGCCATGGACCTGGCCGAGGAACACCGGCAGCACATCACCCGCTGGTTCTACGCGTGCTCGTACGACATCCATCGGGGGCTCGGCGAGATGTACGTGTCCGACGAACGGTTCAAGGCGTTCTACGACTCCATGCGCCCGGGGCTCGCCGAGCATCTCAGGGACGCGATCACGGCGAACGCGACGCGGCGCGCATGACGGCTCGGTAATGGCTGGGTAAGGGGCGCCCGCAATGGCGGGCGCCCCTTACCCAAGGGTCGCGCTGTTTCTCTGCCGTCCGTCCCCCGGCCGGCTAATCCTTGACCATCACCACGGCCGTGCCGTACGCGCACACCTCCGTGCCCACGTCCTGTGCGTCCGTCACGTCGAAGCGGAACATCAGCACGCCGTTGGCGCCCCGTGCCCGTGCCTGCTCGACGAGCCGTTCCATGGCCTGGTTGCGGGTCTCCACCAAGGTCTTCGTGAGGCCCTTCAGCTCGCCGCCGATCATCGACTTCAGCCCCGCGCCGATCTGGCTGCCCAGATGCCTGGAGCGGACGGTCAGCCCGAAGACCTCTCCGATGACCTGCTCGACCCGGTAGCCGGGTACGTCGTTCGTCGTCACGACCAGCACGTCGGGCCGGGGACCCTGGC
This sequence comes from Streptomyces sp. NPDC017991, assembly GCF_044328075.1. Lineage (NCBI taxonomy): Bacteria > Bacillati > Actinomycetota > Actinomycetes > Kitasatosporales > Streptomycetaceae > Streptomyces > Streptomyces sp. NPDC017991. Next base: position 712,940 of record NZ_JBIRGP010000004.1, read on the forward strand.
CCCCGCCGTATTCTTCGATACCCATGGCTCACAGCTTTGTCCCAGTCGGGGCACAGTGCATCCTGTAGGAGCCGGTGGAACCTGGTCCCGTCGTGGCACGTTGATAACTTTGGTCGGCCACACCTTCGCCCGCCGCCGCATCCACCACCCTCAGGAGCCCGGAAACGTGACGACGCTTGCCCTTGGCCCAAGCTGGTTGGATCCGGACTACCTGCTGGACTCGTTCGGTATCTGGGGCCTGCTCCTGATCGTCTTCGCCGAGTCGGGCCTGCTCATCGGCTTCTTCCTGCCGGGTGACTCACTGCTGTTCACGGCGGGCATGCTGATCACCGCCGGCACCCTGGACTTCCCGCTGTGGGGCGCCATCGCGCTGATCTGTCTCGCCGCGATCCTCGGCGACCAGGCGGGCTACATGTTCGGCAAGAAGGTCGGCCCGTCGCTCTTCACCCGGCCGGACTCCCGCCTCTTCAAGCAGGAGAACGTCGTCAAGGCGCACGAGTTCTTCGAGAAGTACGGCCCGAAGTCGCTGGTGCTGGCCCGCTTCGTGCCCATCGTGCGCACGTTCACGCCGATCATCGCCGGCGTCAGCGGCATGAAGTACCGCTCGTTCCTGATCTTCAACGTGATCGGCGGCGTCCTGTGGGGCGCGGGCGTCACGGCGCTCGGTTCCTGGCTCGGCAGCATCGAGTTCGTCCACAAGAACATCGAGCCGATCCTGCTCCTGATCGTCTTCATCTCGGTGGTCCCGATCGCCATCGAGTTCCTGCGCGCCCGCGGAAAGTCCAAGAAGAACGCGGCGAACGGGTCGCAGACCGAGCCCGACGCCGGTCACGCCCCGCAGGCGGGCCCCGTCATGGACGACCGCACGGCCCAGCTCCGCCAGATCCCGCAGCCCCACCAGAACGGCTACGACCAGCAGCAGTACGGCCGGCAGCAGTACGGCCAGGACCAGGGCTACGGCGACCAGGGCGGCCAGCAGTACGACCAGTACGACCAGTACGGCAACCAGAACCAGAACCAGAACCAGAACCAGGATCAGAACCAGGGCTACTACCAGCAGCAGCCGTACGGCCAGGACCAGAACTACGGCCGGCAGCAGTGGCAGTACCCCGAGGACCAGCAGCAGTACCAGCAGGGCGAGCAGCAGTACCAGCAGGGCCAGCAGCAGTACCCGTACGGCCAGGAGCACGGCCGCAACTGACGGCGCCCTGAAAGGGGCGCGGGGAACTGCGCGACAAGCCCCCACCGGCGGTCAGTCACACAGCGACGGCCGCCACCCCACCCGTCAGAACCCCCTGGTCCGCTTCGCAGCCCGCCGCGCACCAGCGGCAGCCCCCGGCAACCGCAGGAACAGCCGCGAGATCTCGGACCCCAGGTTCATCCCGATCGCGATGGCCATCGCGAGGGCCGCGGCCTTGGAGAGCTGCACAAGGCCCTGGTCGACGTCGTTCTGGGCGATGGCGAGCAGCCCGAAGTACGTGGCGGAGCCGGGCAGCAGCGGCCCGATGGCGGCGGTCGTGTACGGCAGCGCGGAGGCGAACCGGTAGCGCGACATGAGCTGTCCGAAGAGCCCCACCAGACCGGCGGCCACCGCCGTCGAGGCGACCGGCGAGATCTCGCCCGCGTAGTGCATCGCGCCGTACACGCTCCACGCGACCCCGCCGTTGAGGGTCACGATCAGCACGGTCGACCGTTCCTGCTGGAGCAGTACCGCGAAGGCGAGCGTCAGGAGCATCGACGCGCCGATCTGCCACAGCGGCCGGTTCGTGGACAGCAGGGCCGCGTCCGGGTTGAGCTGGGCGCCCAGCGTCACGCCGAAGTACAGGATCACCAGGACGCCGATGACGATGCCGACGTAGAAGTACATGACTTCCAGGAGACGGGCCGACGCGGTGATGTAGTAGCCGGTCAGTCCGTCCTGCACACCCGCCACGAGCGCCCGTCCGGGCAGCAGCGCGAACAGCCCACCGGTGATCACCGCGGACGCCCGTACGTCGACGTGCGCGATCGTGAGCGCGGCGCCCAGCGCGGCGGCCGGCATCGCGGCCACCGTGAACTGGTAGAACTCCGGCAGCCCGCGCCCGGCGCACAGCCACGCCAGCCGGTCGCCCAGCATCGCGCCGACGACCGCCGCGACGAACACGATGATGTCACCGCCGACGAGCACGGAGGCCGCGCCCGCGAGCAGCCCGGTGGCGAGGGTCAGCACCCAGCCGCTGTACGGGTGCCGGTTGCGGCGGATCTCCGCGAGCCGCCGGTAGGCCTCCTCAAGGGAGACCTCGGTCTCGTCGTCGCTGATGTCGTCGACGAGCTGGTACACGGCCGCGAGACGTGTGTAGTCGGTGCCCCGGCGCCGCACGGTCCGCGACGCGGTCACCGGATCGTCGACCAGCGAGGGCTGGTACGAGATCGACAGCAGGGTGAAGGTGACGTTCGGCTCGCAGCGGTCGAGGCCGTAGGAGCGGCAGACGGCGAACATCGCCGCGTCCACGTCCTCGGCGCCCTCTCCGCCCGCGAGCAGCAGCTCGCCGACGCGCAGGGTCAGGTCGAGGACGCGCGGCACGGCGGGCCCCTCGTCCTCCGACTTCTGCACGGTCTCGGGTACGGGCCGGTCGGCGACCGGCATGCGCAGCATCGTGCGCATCCGGTCCTGCCAGGGGGCGTCCTTGGTGAGGTCGACCCGCGGTATGCCCGCCGGGGGCGTGAAGGCGGGCGGCGCGTCCCTGGAGCTGTACGTCCTCGGCATGCTGAACGCCGACCCCTCGGGGGGATCGGCGACGGGCGTCTGCGGGACGCCGTAGCCCTTGGGCAGCGCGAACTCGGACGTCGTCGAGGACTCCTCCTCGACCGGCGGGGCCTGTGTCACCACACCGCTCGGCGGAACGAAGGCGCTGCGTGCCTCGTCCGACTGCGGCTTGCGGTCCTCGGCGTCCGATTCCGTCACGCACCACTCCTGGTTCGCACGTCCAGTACGCCCCAGTATGCGCACTGATACACAAACGGGCCGCGCGACCCGGTCGGGGTCACGCGGCCCGCAGGAGACAGGGAGATCAGTGACCGCCCGCGTCCTTGGCGCGCTTGTAAGAACGCTCGATCTCGGCCTCGGCGTCCGTGCGGCCGACCCAGTTGGCGCCCTCGACGGACTTGCCCGGCTCCAGGTCCTTGTAGACCTCGAAGAAGTGCTGGATCTCCAGACGGTCGAACTCCGACACGTGGTGGATGTCCCGCAGGTGCTCCACGCGCGGGTCGTGCGCGGGAACGCACAGCAGCTTGTCGTCGCCGCCGGCCTCGTCCGTCATACGGAACATGCCGATCGTGCGGCACTGGATGAGGCAACCGGGGAAGGTCGGCTCGTCCAGGATGACCAGCGCGTCCAGCGGGTCGCCGTCCTCGCCGAGGGTGTTCTCGACGAAGCCGTAGTCGGCCGGGTAGCTGGTCGAGGTGAAGAGGCGACGGTCCAGACGGATCCGACCGGTCTCGTGGTCCACCTCGTACTTGTTCCGTGAACCCTTCGGAATCTCGATCGTGACGTCGAACTCCACCGGTGGCTCCTCCATGATCAACACATAGTTCTGGTGGTTAAGTGTCCCTCACGCAGGTGTGTGATCGCGAAAGGGGCTGGTGGTCGTGCCGGAGCTGAGGGCTTGGCGGGCCGCGAGACCGCGCGTGGTGCGGGTCGCACGATCCGTCGGACCGCGACTCGTCCGGGCGGCGGCGGCCGTGAAGCCCCCGCTCGTACGGGCGGCGGAAGTGGTGAAACCACCGCTCGTCCGGGCGACGGAAGCCGTGAAACCGCTGGTCAAGCGGCCGTCCACCGTGCAGTTCACCACGGGCGCCGCCACTCTCGGACTCGTCGTGGCGGCCACCGTGGTCACCGCGGCCGGGCCCTGGGACTCCACGGGCCAGCGTACGGCGGAGCGCGACTGGGCCGCATCGCGGGAGCGCGCAGGTGGCGCAGATCACGGCTCGGTGTCCGGTACGTCCGGCAAGGAACCGGCGCCCGCGCCGAGCGCCGTGTCCGTGCTCGCGGGCCTCGGCGGCTCCGTGGACTCCGTGGGCTCCGTGCCCTCGCCCACGGAGAAGGCCCTGAGCGGCGTCCTGGGGCCGCTGCTCGACGACCCCGCGCTCGGCACCGACCGCGCGGGCGTCGTCGTCGACATGGCAACCGGCAAGCGGCTGTACGGCAAGGGTGCGGACGATCCGCTGACCCCGGCCTCCACCACGAAGATCGCCACGGCCGTGGCGGCGCTCACCGCGGCCGGCCCGGAGCACCGCATCGCGACCCGGGCGGTCCTGGAACCCGGCACCGAGGAAGTCGTCCTCGTCGGCGGCGGCGATCCCACGCTGACCGCCCGCAAGGACGCGGACGGCAACGCGAGCCTGCGTGACCTCGCCGACGACACGGCCCGCGCACTCAAGTCCCGCGAGACCGGCAAGACCGGCAAGACCGGCAAGACCGACAAAGGCGGCAAAGGTGGCAAGGGTGGCAAGGCCGCCGAGGTGACGCTCTCGTACGACACCTCGCTGTACGCGGGCTCCGCCGTGCACCCCATCGGCGCCGGCAACACCAACCTCGCCCCGGTCACCGCCCTGATGGCCGACGAGGGCCGCCTCGACGACTCCTCCAGCGGCCCCGCGGACCGCAGCGACGACCCGGCGGCCGACGCGGCCGAGAAGTTCGCCGACCTCCTCCACGAGCGGGGCATCAGGACCACGGTCCCCGGCACCTCGAAGGCGTCCGCCCGCGCCAAGACCCTCGCCACCGTCAAGTCGCCGCCCCTGTCCGCACTCGTCGAACGCATGCTGACCAGCAGCGACAACGACATCGCCGAGGCCCTCGCCCGTCAGACCGCCCTCGCCGCGGGCGAACCGGCGAGCTTCAAGGGCGGCGGCGCGGCGACCCACGAGCAGCTGAAGAAGCTCGGGCTGCCGCTCAAGGGGGCGAAGTTCGCGGACGGCAGCGGGCTGGACCGCGCGGACAAACTCACCGCGGACCTGCTCACGGCCCTGCTGGCCGAGGCGGCCGACCAGGACCGCCCCGAACTGCGCCCGGTCCTCACGGGCCTGCCCGTCGCCGGCTTCACCGGCACCCTCAGCAAGCGTTACGAGGGGCGGCCCGGCACCGGTCTCGTACGCGCCAAGACCGGCACCCTGACCGGCGTGCACACCCTCGCGGGCACGGTCGTCGACACCGACGGCCGCCTCCTGGCCTTCGCGTTCCTCACCGAGTCCGACCCGCCCACGGACGCGACCACCACCCAGCAGGGCCTGGACACCCTGGCCTCCACGCTGGCGACCTGCGGCTGCGACTAGCTCCGCACCGCGCCCCGTGAAAACGCGCCTGCGGGCCGGTGGGGGCAGGCGGCGCAGTTCCCCGCGCCCCTAAAAACCGGCAAGCCGCCCACAGCCACGCCCCCAAAGGGGCGCGGGGAACAGCGCGCCCAGCCACGACGGACCGCCCCCTCAAGGGGCGCGGGGAACTGCGCGCCCAGCCACGGCGGACCCGCGGACGATCCGCGAGGCGCTGGCGGGACCGCACGGGCGGGGCGCCCTCAAGGGGCGCGGGGAACTGCGCGCTCAGCCACGACGGACCTGCAGGCAAGCGAACAGGGCAGCCCCCTCAAGGGGCGCGGGGAACTGCGCGCCCAGCCACGGCGCACCCGCGGACGATCCGCGAGGCGCTGGCGGGACCGCACGGGCGGGGGCGCCCAAAAGGGGCGCGGGGAACTGCGCGCCCGGCCACGGCGGATCCGCAGGCGAGCGGACAACGCGGCACCCCCGCAGCGTATGGCGCCGCGAGCGCGCCCCACCGCCCACCCCTGCCCCCAGCGGCAGCGCTCACGTACGGTTGGCAGCATGACGAGCATCCGTGGTGCCGAGATGGTCGACTGGAATCTCGCGGTGGCGACCGCGACCCGACTCGTACGGCCGGGCCCAGAGGTGAGCCGCGACGAGGCCAGGGCCATCGTCGCCGAGCTGCGCCGGCATGCAAAGGCGTCGGAGGAACACGTCCGCGGCTTCACGAGGATGGGCGGGGACGACCTCCACGACACCCCCGTACTCGTCGTCGACCGCCCGGGCTGGGTCCGGGCGAACGTCGCCGGGTTCCGGGAGATCCTCAAACCGCTGCTCGACAAGATGCAGGAACGTCGCGGCAGCACCCCGGGCGGAGCCGTCCTCGGCGCCGTCGGCGGCAAGGTCACCGGCGTCGAGCTGGGCATGCTGCTGTCCTTCCTGTCCTCCAGGGTGCTGGGCCAGTACGAGACGTTCGCCCCGGCCTCCCGGGAACTGCCCGCCGGGCAGAACGGCGGCGGCAGGCTCCTCCTGGTGGCGCCGAACATCGTGCACGTGGAGCGCGAACTCGACGTCCAGCCCCACGACTTCAGGCTCTGGGTCTGCCTGCACGAGGAGACCCACCGCACGCAGTTCACGGCCGTGCCCTGGCTGCGCGACCATCTTGAGGGTGAAATCCAGTCTTTCTTGGGGGAGACCGAGGTCGACCCCATGACCGTCCTGGAACGCGTCCGCGAGGCCGCCCAGTCCCTCGCGGGCAGCCGCCCCGAGGGCGAGGAGGGCGACGAGGCCCGCTCCATCGTCGAGATCGTGCAGAGCCCCGCCCAGCGGGAGATCCTCGGCAGGCTCACCGCGGTGATGTCACTCCTGGAGGGCCACGCCGACTTCGTGATGGACGGCGTCGGCCCCGCCGTGGTCCCGTCCGTCGCCGAGATCCGCGAGAAGTTCCAGCAGCGGCGCGCCCGCGGCGCCTCCCGCCTCGACCTGGCCCTGCGCAAACTGCTGGGCCTGGACGCGAAGCTGCGCCAGTACCGGGACGGCGAGCGTTTCGTCCGCGCGGTCGTGGACGAAGTGGGCATGGACGGCTTCAACCGCGTGTGGACCTCGCCGAACACACTTCCCACCAAGTCGGAGATCGCCAAACCGGCGGACTGGGTCGCGCGGGTGCACCGTAAGGCAGAGTCGTGAATTGAATTCGGCCGACGGCAGGTGAACGCCCCTCCAATCACCCGTCCGAGGGACCGTGAGGCATGGGTAGGCGTGCAATGCTCGGGGAACGGCCCGGTTCTGTCACCATCGAGACACTCTGAGTGACCGAACCCGGGCTCACCCCCCGACAATTTCATGAAGGGAACCGGACATGGGTCCCCATCCTGCGGTCGCGGCGATACGCCTGGCGGTCCGCCGCGTACTCCATGACGTCCTCACCGATCACGCCCCCGAACGCGCCCCCGATCAGGCCCCCGATGCGCCCTCGCGCGCGCCGCTCGTGCTGGTCGCGTGCTCCGGCGGCGCCGACTCCATGGCGCTCGCCTCCGCCCTCGCCTTCGAGGCGCCCAAGCTCGGCATCCGCGCCGGCGGCGTCACCGTGGACCACGGCCTGCAGTCCGGGTCCGACCTGCGCGCCGACGAGGTCGTCCTGCGGCTCACCGAACTCGGACTGGCCCCCGCCGAGTCCGTCGCGGTCACCGTCGGCCGGGACGGCGGCCCCGAAGCCGCCGCCCGCGACGCGCGGTACGCCGCCCTGGACGCCACCGCCGAGCGACACGGCGCGACCGCGGTCCTGCTCGGCCACACACGCGACGACCAGGCCGAAACCGTCCTGCTGGGCCTCGCCCGCGGCTCCGGGACGCGCTCCCTGTCCGGTATGGCCGCCGTCTCCGGCGGGCCGGGCGCCGACCGCCGCTACCGCCGCCCCTTCCTGCACCTGGACCGGCAGACCGCCCGCAAGGCGTGCATGGTCCAGTCGCTGCCCGTCTGGGACGACCCGCACAACGCGGATCCGGCGTACACCCGCTCCCGGCTGCGCCACGAGGGACTGCCCGCCCTGGAGAAGGCGCTCGGCAAGGGCGTCGTCGAAGCACTCGCCCGTACGGCCCAGCTGTCCCGTGACGACGCCGACGCCCTCGACGCGTGGGCCGGCCGGGCCGAGGCCTCCGTACGCGACGCGGCGGGCCTCCTGGAGTGCGCCAAGCTGTACGCCCTGCCGCCCGCCGTGCGCCGCCGCATCCTGCGCCGGGCCGCCATCGAGGCCGGGGCGCCCGCCGGTTCGCTGTTCGCCCGGCACATCGAGGAGATCGACCGGCTGATCACCGGCTGGCGCGGCCAGGGAGCCATCAACCTCCCGGGCAAGGTCGTCGCCCAGCGGCAGGGTGGCAGACTGGTGATTCGGCAAGGCTGAAAAAGAGTCGCCCCTCGGGCGGTGACTCCCCCGGAGGGCAACCCCTTCGGGGAGCGGCCCCTCTTCGCCGAGGGGCCGGGAAGCAGCCGGTGGGACGACCGAAAGTGATGCGGGTGGACGCGAAAGACCTGGGCACCGACCTCCAGTCGGTGCTCATCACCAAGGAAGAGATCGACGCGAAGCTGGTCGAGCTGGCCGCGAAGATCGACGCGGAGTACGCGGGCAAGGACCTGCTCATCGTCGGTGTCCTCAAGGGCGCCGTGATGGTCATGGCGGACCTGGCCCGGGCCCTGTCCACCCCCGTCACCATGGACTGGATGGCCGTCTCCTCGTACGGCGCGGGCACCCAGTCCTCCGGAGTGGTGCGGATCCTCAAGGACCTCGACACCGACATCAAGGGCAAGCACGTCCTGATCGTCGAGGACATCATCGACTCCGGTCTGACGCTGTCCTGGCTGATCTCCAACCTCGGCTCCCGCGAGCCCGCGTCCCTCAAGGTGTGCACGCTGCTGCGCAAGCCCGAGGCCGCGAAGGTCGCGATCGACGTGGAGTGGGTCGGCTTCGACATCCCGAACGAATTCGTCATCGGGTACGGCCTCGACTATGCGGAGAAGTACCGGAACCTCCCGTTCGTCGGTACGCTCGCGCCCCATGTCTACGGCGGTTGAGGCACCCTGGACGGGTGATCCCCCTGACAAGGGCCCAGCCCCTGTAGGACGGCCGGGAACCCCAGAGGGTTTCGCGCCGTTGGAGCATACGTAGACGGGGCTTGTCAGCCGGACCGAGCAGCTTCCGGTGGCAATGCTGGGGTACCGTCCGAAGAACAGTCTTATCAAACTCACTATGGCAGGAGGGACGGGGCGGCACCGCTCCGTATGGATGGACGTGAAGCGATACTTCCGTGGGCCGGTCATGTGGATCGTGCTGGCCGTCCTTGCCGTGGTCGTGTTGATGCAGGTCGTCGGCTCGTCCGGCGGCTACAAGACGGTGGACACCGGCCAGGTCGTCCAGGCGATCAGTGACAACAAGGTCAAACAAGCCAAGATCACAACCGGCGACGAGCAGGTCATCAAGGCCGAGCTCAAGGACGGCGAAAAGATCGAGGGCAGCTCGAAGATCCAGGCGAGCTACATCGGCGACCAGGGTGTGAACCTGGCCACGACCCTCCAGGACAAGTTCCAGAACAAGCAGATCCCGGACGGCTACACGGTCTCGCCGACCAAGCAGAACGCTTTCGTCGGCATCCTGCTGTCCCTGCTTCCCTTCGTCCTCATCGTCGTCGTCTTCCTGTTCCTGATGAATCAGATGCAGGGCGGCGGCTCCCGGGTCATGCAGTTCGGGAAGTCCAAGGCGAAGCTCATCACCAAGGACACCCCGAAGACGACGTTCGCCGATGTGGCGGGCTCGGACGAGGCGGTCGAGGAACTCCACGAGATCAAGGAGTTCCTCCAGGAGCCGGCGAAGTTCCAGGCCGTCGGCGCCAAGATCCCCAAGGGCGTCCTCCTGTACGGGCCTCCCGGTACGGGCAAGACCCTGCTCGCGCGTGCCGTCGCGGGCGAGGCGGGCGTCCCCTTCTACTCGATCTCCGGTTCCGACTTCGTCGAGATGTTCGTCGGTGTCGGTGCCTCGCGAGTGCGTGACCTGTTCGAGCAGGCCAAGGCGAACGCCCCGGCGATCGTCTTCGTGGACGAGATCGACGCGGTCGGCCGCCATCGCGGCGCCGGCCTCGGCGGCGGTCACGACGAGCGCGAGCAGACGCTGAACCAGCTGCTCGTCGAGATGGACGGCTTCGACGTCAAGGGCGGCGTGATCCTCATCGCCGCGACGAACCGTCCGGACATCCTCGACCCGGCCCTGCTGCGCCCCGGCCGCTTCGACCGCCAGATCGCGGTCGACCGCCCGGACATGCTGGGCCGTCTGGAGATCCTCAAGGTCCACCAGAAGGGCAAGCCGGTCGCGCCGGACGTCGACCTGTCGGCCGTCGCGCGTCGTACGCCGGGCTTCACGGGTGCGGACCTGTCGAACGTGCTGAACGAAGCCGCGCTGCTCACCGCACGCAGCAACCTGAAGCTGATCGACAACAACATGCTGGACGAGGCGATCGACCGTGTGGTCGCGGGCCCGCAGAAGCGGACCCGGATCATGTCGGACAAGGAGAAGAAGATCACCGCGTACCACGAGGGCGGACACGCCCTGGTCGCGGCGGCCTCACCGAACTCCGACCCGGTGCACAAGATCACGATCCTCTCCAGAGGCCGTGCTCTCGGCTACACGATGGTCCTGCCGGACGAGGACAAATACTCCACGACCCGCAACGAGATGCTCGACCAGCTGGCATACATGCTGGGCGGGCGCGCGGCCGAGGAGCTCGTCTTCCACGACCCGACCACGGGCGCTGCGAACGACATCGAGAAGGCCACGGCAACGGCCCGCGCGATGGTCACGCAGTACGGCATGACCGAGCGCCTCGGCGCCATCAAGTTCGGCGGCGACAACACCGAGCCCTTCCTGGGCCGGGAGATGTCGCACCCGCGTGACTACTCGGAAGAGGTCGCCGCGCTCGTCGACGAAGAGGTCAAGAAGCTCATCGAGAACGCGCACAACGAGGCCTGGGAGATCCTGGTCGAGAACCGCGACGTCCTCGACGCGCTGGTGCTCCAGCTGCTGGAGAAGGAGACGCTGAGCAAGGAGCAGATCGCCGAGGTCTTCACTCCCCTCATCAAGCGTCCGGCCCGTCCCGCGTGGACCGGCTCCTCCCGCCGCACCCCGTCCACCCGCCCGCCGGTGCTCTCCCCCAGGGAGCTGTCACTGACGAACGGGACGAACGGATCCGCCCCCGCGATCACCTCGAAGGCCAACGCATCCGCCGAGGCCCACCCGGTGACCGAGACGGCCCCCGAGGACCGCACCGAGAGCTGACGGCACCCTGGCTCCCGGCGCCCTCACCAGGCCCGGAATGCATGCCGCGCCCCCCAGGTTCTAGCCTGGGGGGCGCGGCATCTTCGTATGCCCGATCGAGAGGCGCGCGGTTCGCGCGTGTGAGAGGCACAGGAACGAGGCACGAGATGACCGACCCCGTGAGGCTGGACGGCGAGGGTGTGATCGGCGACTTCGACGAGAAGCGCGCCGAGAACGCCGTACGAGAACTGCTGATCGCGGTCGGTGAGGATCCGGACCGGGAAGGGCTGCGGGAGACGCCGGGGCGGGTCGCCCGGGCGTACCAGGAGATCTTCGCGGGGCTGCGGCAGCGGGCCGAGGACGTCCTGACGACGACGTTCGACCTGGGCCACGACGAGATGGTCCTCGTGAAGGACATCGAGGTGTTCTCGACCTGTGAGCACCATCTGGTGCCGTTCCGGGGGGTGGCGCATGTGGGCTACATCCCGAGCACGTCCGGGAAGATCACGGGCTTGTCGAAGCTCGCCCGGCTCGTGGACGTGTACGCGCGGCGGCCGCAGGTGCAGGAACGGCTCACCACGCAGATAGCGGAATCGCTGATGGGGATCCTTGAGCCGCGCGGGGTGATCGTGGTGGTGGAGTGCGAGCACATGTGCATGTCGATGCGCGGTATTCGTAAGCCCGGGGCCAAGACGATAACTTCTGCCGTTCGTGGGCAGTTGCGGGATGCGGCGACGCGTAACGAGGCCATGAGTCTGATCATGGCTCGTTGAGTTGCTCGCTCCCGCGAGGGGGGCGGGGGCTGCCGCGGCTTGGTGGAACGTGCGGGTTCGTCGTGGCTGGTCGCGCAGTTCCCCGCGCCCCTGAAGGGCGAAAGACATAAAGACTGCGCCGTTCCCCGCGCCCCTCGGGGAGGGGCTGCGCCCCCCCGTGGCGTGGGGTTAGGCCGGGGCCGTGTTGCCGTTCGTGTCGTCGTCCTCCGGGAGTTTGCAGACTCGTTCCAGGAAGAAGGCGGCCGCTATGACGGCGAGGCCTGCCAGGACCGAGAAGCCAGCGTAGATGGCCTGGTCGCGGCGGGCGGGGATGTCCAGCGACTCCAGCAGGAACGCGCCCGTGCCGCCGTACATCCCGGCGACGAGGGCCGCGACCAGCGCGCTTGCCTGGCCGAAGACGACCGCGCGGGCGGCCATCAGGGGGTCGACCCCCTTGGCGCCGGCCACACGCTCGCGCTGGGCCTTCAGCCGGGCCCGCAGGGAGAGCGCCGTGGCCAGCAGGACCACGGCGATCAGAGCCAGGACGATGGGGGCCGCGAGGGGCACCCGGGGCAGCGTGCCCACCGAGTTCCACAGGCGGGCACCTGCCCAGGACAGCACCCCGGCCACGAGGAACACCGCGGCCAGCGTCCTGATGCGCAGCTCTTTCACTCAGTCCCTCTCACGATGGTGTGTCCTGACGCGTCTTGACCTTAACGACTAATCGGGCAGCTGGAGTTCCAGGTCGGCCCGGGGCGCGACACCCTCCCGGGTGACCGCGGCGAGCAGCTGTGCCACGGGGCCGCGGCCGGGCAGCTGGGCCTCGGGCTCCACGTCGTTCCACGGGGCCAGCACGAACGCCCGCTCGTGGGCGCGCGGGTGGGGGAGGGTCAGCGTCGGATCGTCGGCGACCACGTCCGCGTACGCCACGATGTCGACGTCGATCGTGCGGGGGCCCCACCGCTCGTCCCGTACCCGGTGGAAGGCCTCCTCCACCGCGTGGGCCCGCTCCAGGAGCGAGGACGGGGGGAGGGTCGTCTTCAGGACGACCACCGCGTTGAAGTACGACGGCTGGCTGTCCGCCGCCACGCCCCACGGTTCGGTCTCGTACACCGGGGAGACCGCCTTGACGCGGACGCCGGGGGTGTCCTCCAGGGCGTCGATGGCGCCCTGGAGGGTCTCCAGGCGGTTGCCGAGGTTCGAGCCCAGGGAGATCACTGCCCGCTTGGGGTTCTGCAGGGTCGAGTCGGCGGCGTCCACCTGTTCCACCACGGAGGCGGGCACCGGCTGTACGGTCGGGTCGCTCTGGCCCTCGGTGAACGCTGTCATGCACGGCTCCGGATGATGGTGACGGTCACGTCGTCGAAGGGGACCGTGATCGGGGCGTCCGGCTTGTGGACACACACCTCGACCTCCTGGACCCCGTCGTGCTTCAGACAGGTCGTGGCGATCCGCTCGGCGAGGGTCTCGATGAGGTTCACCGCGTCGCCCTGGACGACGGCCACGACCTCCTCCGCCACGATGCCGTAGTGCACGGTCTTCGTGAGGTCGTCGTCGGCCGCGGCGGGCCGGGTGTCCAGGCCCAGGACGAGGTCCACGATGAAGGTCTGGCCCTCTTCGCGTTCCTTCGGGAAGACGCCGTGGTGCCCACGGGCCCTGAGGCCGCGCAGCGCGACACGATCCACGCGAATCACTCCTGCAATCGTCGACGGTGAGGGCAGCCGGTCCGCCGTGTGCGGGCGGTGCGCCGACCTGGAACGAATCTACCCGCGGGCACTGACACGGCCGGTCGGCCGGGCCACGGGGCCGGCGCCACGATCACCAACGTACTACGACGATGATCGGCCGCCCGGGCTGCCTCGGGGCCTCGGCGGGCCCCAGCAGGGCCCCTGCAGTGCCTCGGCGGGCCTCAGGGGGTCGGTTCGTCCGGTTCGTCGTCGTCGGTCTCGGCGAGGACGGGCGAGGCGTGGTGCGACCAGAGTTTCCAGCCCTCCGAGGTGCGGCGGAACACGTTCGTGGCGACGACGAGCTGGCCCACGAGCGGCCCCAGTTCGTCGCTGTCCTCGGGCGGGGGGCCGCCGCTGAGGATGTTCTCCGTGCAGGTCACCAGCGCGGTGTCACCGGTGACCGAGACGTGCACGTCGGTCAGGAAGAACTGGATGTACTCGGTGTTCGCCATGATCAGCGCGTACGACCGCAGGACCTCGCCGCGGCCGTTGAGGACCGGCCAGCCGGGGTGGACGCAGGAGATCTCACCGGCCTGCGCGGGGTCGTGGTACTCCTCGTCCCGGCCCAGGTCGGAGGGCGTCAGCCAGAGCGAGGACAGTTCCTCGAAGTCGCCCTGTTCCAGCGTCTCGTAGAAGGCCGTGTTGGCGAGTTCGACCTGTTCGACGTCCGTGTGCGGGGCGCTCACCGGGCTCCCTCGCCGGTCGCGGCTGCCCGGGCCGTCCGGTCTCCCTCCGCGGTGCGGGCGCCCTCCACGGCCCGGGCGACGCGGACGGCGTCGGCGGTGGCCCGTACCTCGTGGACGCGGACGGCCCACGCGCCCTGGTGGGCGGCGAGCGCGGAGACCGCGGCGGTGGCCGCGTCACGCTCCCGGGCGGGCGGTGGGGCGCCCTTTGGGCCCGCCAGTACGCGGCCGAGGAACCGCTTGCGGGACGCCGCGACCAGCAGGGGGTGGCCGATCTCCCGGAGACGGTCGAGGTGGGCGAGGAGGACGAGGTCGTGCTCGGCCTCCTTGGAGAAGCCGAGGCCCGGGTCGACGACGACGCGGTCCGGGGCGATACCGCCCGCCAGAACGGCCTCCACGCGCGCGTGGAGCTCGTCGACCACTTCGGAGACGACGTCCTCGTACGACCCCCGCACGGTGCTGCCCTGGAGGAAGCCGCGCCAGTGCATGACCACGAAGGGGGCGCCCGCGGCGGCGACGGCGGGGATCATCGCCGGGTCGGCGAGGCCGCCGCTGACGTCGTTGACGAGTGCGGCGCCCGCCGCGAGCGAGCGCTCGGCCACGGAGGCGCGCATGGTGTCGACGGACACCGTGACGCCCTCGGAGACGAGGCCGCGGACGACCGGTATGACGCGCTTGAGCTCCTCCGCCTCGTCGACGCGGGCGGCGCCGGGGCGGGTGGACTCGCCGCCCACGTCGACCAGGTCCGCGCCCTCCGTGACCAGGTCGAGGCCGTGCTTGACGGCGGCGGTCGTGTCGAAGAACCGGCCGCCGTCCGAGAAGGAATCGGGGGTCACGTTCACGACGCCCATGACCGCGCAGCGGTCCCATGCCGGGAGCCCTGACACCTGCCCTCGCCCGCTCATCTTGCTCATACCGTCCAGCCTAGGCCCAAGGGAGTGGGTCACCCCTCACGGCCGCAGGCCTGCCAGGACCGGCCGCCGCGCGGCACGGGGGTGGGCGTCGCGAGGCGGCCGGGGCTCGGTGGGGGCGGGGCTCGATGGGGGTCGGGGGCGCTCAGGCCGCCCGTACGTCGCGTTCCGCGAGTGGGTGGGCGCACGGGCGGGGCGCTTTCGGGCGGCGGCGCAGGACGCGCGGCAGGGCGAGGCTCACGAAGCCCTCGGCCTGCAGGGCGGCGAGGCTGATGCGGGGCAGGTCGCGGGAGGTGCGGTAGACGACGAAGCGGGGCTCCCAGCAGGGGCGGAACTTGGCGTTGAACTTGTAGAGCGACTCGATCTGGAACCAGCGGGACAGGAACACCAGCAGACCGCGCCAGACCCGCAGGACCGGGCCCGCGCCGATCTTCTCGCCGCGTGCCAGGGCCGCGCGGAACATCGCGAAGTTCAGCGAGACGCGGCTGATGCCCAGGCGGGGCGCTGCCTGCAGGGCCGCCACGATGAGCAGTTCGTTCATGCCGGGGTCCGCCGCGCGGTCGCGGCGCATGAGGTCGAGGGAGACTCCGTCCACGCCCCAGGGGACGAAGTGGAGTACGGCCTTCAGGTCGCCGTACGGGCCGGGTTCGGCGTCCGCCTTGTGGGCCGTCGCGACGAGGCAGTCACCGTCCGCCGGGTCGCCGATGCGGCCGAGCGCCATGGAGAAGCCGCGCTCGGTGTCCGTGCCGCGCCAGTCCTCGGCGGCCCTGCGGATCCGGTCCAGCTCGCCCTCGCCCAGGTCACGGATGCGCCGTACCCGGGTCTCGTAGCCGGCGCGCTCGATGCGCTTCACCATCTGGCGCACGTTGCGCATCGCGCGCCCGGCCAGGGAGAAATCCGCGACCTCCACCACCGCCTCGTCGCCCAGTTCGAGGGCGTCGAGGCCGGTCTCGCGGGTCCAGACCTCGCCGCCGGTCTCGGAGCAGCCCATGACGGCGGGCGTCCAGGAGTGGGCCGTGGCCTCGTCCATGAAGCGTTCGATCGCGCCGGGCCAGGCCTCGACGTCACCGATCGGGTCGCCACTGGCGAGCATCACGCCGGAGACGACGCGGTAGGTGACGGCCGCCTTGCCGCTGGGGGAGAAGACGACCGCCTTGTCCCGGCGGAGCGCGAAGTGGCCGAGCGAGTCCCGCCCGCCGTGCCTGTCCAGGAGGGCGCGCAGGCGCACCTCGTCGTCCTCGGTGAGGCGGGCGGCCGGGTGCTCGGGGCGGAAGGCCAGGTAGATCGTGGTCACGGCGGTCAGCAGGCCGAGCGCGCCGAGCGAGAAGGCCACCGTCCAGGACGTGGTGCCCGTGTAGTCGAGGGGCCCCTCCAGGCCGAACAGGCCGTACAGCACATGGGCGATACGGTCCGCGAGGCTCGGGTCGCCGATCATCCGGTGCGGGTGGGCGCTGACGACGACCAGGCCGAGGACGAGCGAACCGGCGCCCATGAGAACGAAGTTGGCGAGCGCCCGCCAGCGGCTGCGCGGGTCGGGCAGCGCCGTGAACTCGTCCCGGTGGCGCAGCAGCGGGACCAGCAGCGCCATCGAGATGATCACGCCGACGAGCGAGTGCCGGTACGTGAACTGGGCGAGGGCGCCCGCCGGGAGCAGCCCCACCGCGGCCCGCCACGCCCGCCGCTTGCGCCGGCGCAGCCCGTGGGCCAGGAGCAGCAGCAGAACACCCGTACTGAGCGACAGGGCGGCGGCGAACGGCCCGAGCGCGCCCGGCAGTACCTCCGCGAGCGTGTGCATCCGGCTGTGGCGGAAGCGCGGGAAGACACCCGCGGCGATGTCCAGGACCCCCACGAGCGTGCAGGCTCGGGCGACCCAGGCGGGGACGGCCTCGGGAGGCGGACCGTGGAGGACGCGGCGCGGACCGCGCGGGGCGCCGCCCGGACGGCCGAGTGCGCCCCGCGGCCGGTCCGTTCGTTCCGGAACGTCGCCCGACTTTTCCCCATCTATCCTGACAGACATCGCATCCCGTGGTTCTGCGAGAGACCTTGAATCCGGTGCCAATCCGGCATCCGGCGACATTGCGCCCTCTAGGACGGTGTCTTGAGGAGCCAGGTTCACTCCCTTCCGGAAAACCGCTCCAAAGGGAAAGGAAAGACCGGGGCAAGCCGCCGTGAAGGCAGCGGTGCGGCCACCGGTCGGAAAGCGCAGGCAGGAACAGCTCATGGGACTCACGAGCAAGAAGGTGCTGGCACTGGTGGTCCTGGCCGCCGTGCTG
The DNA here is from genome assembly GCF_044328075.1 of Streptomyces sp. NPDC017991. NCBI lineage: Bacteria > Bacillati > Actinomycetota > Actinomycetes > Kitasatosporales > Streptomycetaceae > Streptomyces > Streptomyces sp. NPDC017991. The sequence continues at coordinate 730,378 of NZ_JBIRGP010000004.1, forward strand.
CTGTTCGTCGGCACGGTGTGGTGCTGGCCGCTGCTCGCGCGCCGCGACTGGCGTGCCGTGTCGGGGCGGATCGCCCTGCTGACGGCCACTCAGTTCGCGGTCTTCGCATCGGTCGGCCTCGGCGCCAACCAGGCCTTCGGCTTCTACGCGAGCTGGGCCGACCTCCTCGGCCGGGAATCCGGACAGGGCGTGGTGGTCGACCACGATCCCGGGGACGCGGCCGGGCAGCTCCGAGTGGTCGGCACCCGGCAGGTCAACGTGTCCGGCGGGGCGCGGCCGCAGGTCGGCGGCCGGCTCCAGAAGGTCGAACTGGTGGGCAGGCGGACGCACATCGCCAGTCCCGCGTACGTCTATCTGCCGCCGGAGTACTTCCAGCCGCGGTACCGCACCCGTACGTTCCCGGCCGCTGTCGTGCTCACCGGCTATCCCGGCACCGCGGAGGCGCTCGTCAAGGGCCTGCACTATCCGCAGACCGCCCACGCGCTGGCCAAGGACGGCCGGATGCAGCCGATGATCCTGGTCATGATGCGGCCGACCGTCGCGCCCCCGCGCGACACCGAGTGCGTGGACGTCCCCGGCGGGCCGCGGACCGAGACGTTCTTCGCCCGGGACCTCCCCGACGCCGTGTCACATCACTACAGGGTGGGCGGAAGGCCCGACAGCTGGGGCATCGTCGGTGACTCGACGGGCGGCTACTGCGCGCTGAAACTCGCGATCCACCACCCGGGGACGTACGCCGCCGGGGCGGGCCTGTCCCCGTACTACCGGCCGCCGTCCGACCCCACGACGGGCGATCTCTTCCACGGGGACCAGGAGTCGCGCGACAGCGCCGACCTGGTCTGGTACCTCAAGCACCGGCCCGCGCCCGACACCTCGCTGCTCGTCAGCAGCAGCAGACAGGGCGAGAGCAACTACCGGGAGACGCTGCGGTTCATCGACCTGGTCGAGGCGAGGAAGCCGACCCGGATCTCGTCGATCATCCTCGACAGCGGCGGCCACAACTTCAACACCTGGCGGCGCGAGATCCCGGCGACCCTCCAGTGGCTCAGCGGGCGGCTGAGCGACCGCTGACCGATCGCTGACCGGCTGCCGAACGGCCGTCGGTCATGGTTTCCGACGATGGCTGTACGCGAATACGCCGCGAAGTCCGCTGAATTCACCGGCCGGAAGATTTTCGCGGATCTCCGGAAGTGTGGTGGCAAGACCGGGGATCCCGTCCGTCGGCGAATGCGCGGAGCTTGATCGAGAAGTGGCGGAGCGGCCACGCGGGAACCGGCCTCGAATAGGCGGACGGCGGGTGAACGGCGCGGGACCCGTGCGGCTGCTGGTGGCGGGCCCAAGTGGCGTTCCGGAAGGGGCCGGTGCGGGGATTGTCCGGTGAAGGGGCGGTGAGAAGGTTTCGGTGTGGCTGCGTTTTTGCCCCGCGGGGCACCATCATTCGCCTACGCGCGGTAAGTTTCTGGCCATGCCACGAGGACGTCACCGCCATTCCCCACCTCTGCACCGGCTGTTGCCCCCTTCGGCGATCGCCGGCGTATCCGTCGTCTGCGCCGTGGGGCCATGGCTGTTCTCCGAACCGACGGTGCTCCGAGGGCTGGCCGCGGGCGCCGCGCTGACGGCTGTCGTGGGCGCGGTCGTCATGCGCCGCTGGGACGCCTCGGCGGGCAGGCGTGTCGCGGATCTCGCCCGCGGGCGCGCGAGCGACGAGTGGCGTCACGAGGAGCGGGTCGCCGAACTGGAGAGCGACCTCGACGAGTCGCGCGAACTCCGTACGAAGCTGGAACAACGGCTGCGCGCCAAGCGTGCCGAGCTGGCCGGGCTGCGCAACGAACACGCCGCGCTGCTGAGGCGGTACGCCACGGCGGAGACCGAGCGGGCGACCGCGCTGGAGGGCCGCCGGCTCCTTGAGATAGAGGCCGCTCCGGCCCCGGAGGCCGCCGACACGGCTTCGGCGGCCGAGGAGACGGGCCCCGAGGGGTCCGCCGACACCGCTCCCGAGGCTGCGGTGCCCGAGGCGACGACGGCGACGGTCCAGGCGGCCCTGGCGGCGTCCTCCGCGGCCTCGGTCCTCTATGTGAAGGCCAACTCGGCGCTGGACCGCCTCCGGGGGGCCCGCGACGGCGTCGCGGCCGAGGACGCGGCTCGGGCGGACGACTCGGAGGCCTCGAAGGCTTCGGACGCCTCGGACGACGACGGGTCCACGGCCGAGTCCTCCACGGTCGGGTCCGGGGACGACACCGCCGTCGAGGCCGTCCCGGAGGAGTCCGGCTCGGTGCGGGCCGACTCGCCGATGGACGCGTCCATAGCCGCCGAAGCGGAAGGCGACACGGGAGCCGACGCGGGAGTCGTGGCCGGTCCGGCGCAGGCCGGCGCGGTCGCGAACAGCACGACCCCCGACGACCCGGCCCCGGAAGACCCCGACACCGGCGGCCCCGCGCCGACGACGCCCCCCAAGGGCGGCCCGGCCAAGCGGACTTCCGCGAACGGCGGGGCCCGGAAGGGTTCGCCGTCGCCGGGCGGCCCCGGCAAGGGCGCGCCCAGGCCGGGCGGCTCCCCGAAGGCCGCCGCCGCTTCCGCGACGGGCGGCGCCGTGACGGCGGCGCCGGCGAAAGGCGACACCCGCCAGGAGGGCGAGGCGCTGGGGAAGCCCGAGGCGGTCGTCGGGCACGAACGCACGGCCGCCGCGACCGTCCCGAGGCCCGCGCAGTCCGCCGGGACCGAGAACGTACGGCCCCCCGCGCAGCCCGCCGGGACCACGCAGTCCGCCGGGACAGTCCGGCCCCGAGCCCGGTCCGGCGCCGTCGGAGTGACGTCCCTGCAGTCCACCGCGACCCGCACGGCGTCCCGGCCCGCGCCGGACACCGCGCACGCCCCGGCGCCCGAATCCTCGCCGGGCAGCGCCCTCGCGCGTCCCACCCCGTCGGAAGTGGCCCGCGTACAGCAGCCGCCCGCGGCCGAAGCGGGTCCGTCGCCGACGAGCGCTGAAGCGCTGACGCCCGCCGCGCGGCCCGCGCGCCGCGCCGGACACTTCACCGTGCCGACGGCCGTGGCGGTCGCACCGGCCACGCCCGTGCGGCGCCCTTCCGTAGAGGGCGGCTTCGACTTCTTCGGTACGCAGAAGGGCGCGGAAGCGCTGGAGGCCGTGCAGAACGAGGACCTCGCCGACGTGGTCGGGCAGGAGGCGCTCGCGCTCCACAAGGCCGAGGCCGAGTCCGGCTTCAAGCCCGTGGGCGAGGAGTCGCGCGGTGTCGGCCAGGTCATCGACCTGACCGCGCACGACGAGACGGAACAGATCGACCTGACGGGACTGCGGAGCGCGGTCTCCTAGAGGTCTCCCGACGGTTTCCTCGAAGCGGGGTCTTCTCAAAGAAGGCGCGGTTCTCCGAGGCAGGTCAGGTCAGGACATCCAGCGGTCCGGCCCGGCCTCGCGCCGGCCGGTCAGCGCACGGTCCGCCTGCGCGTACAGCAGCTCCGCAGCCTCCGAGGCGTCCCGCAGCCGGGCCGTCACGGTCTTGTTGGCCCCGGTGTCCACCCGGACGTCGGCGAGCCCCTGGCGGCGCTGCCACGGCCCCTGTTCGAGGCGCACGCTCTGCACCTTCGCGTGCGGTACGAGCGAGATGCTGCGGCGCAGCAGCCCGTGCCGGGCCACGAAGACGGTGTCGGTCACGGCGATCCCGTAACCCCGCCACCAGAACGGCAGGCACCGGCCCGCCCGGCGCGGGGGGCGCGCGAGGGTGCTCGGTACGGTCACGCCCGGCAGCACGCGCGCGATGACCGACTCGGCGATCTCGCGCGGGGCGACCGGTACGAGTACGGAGTTGGACGAGCCCGCCACGTCCAGCTCGATCCGGACCCAGCCCCGCCGCCGCCACAGGAGCGGCTCGACGATGTGGAGGGTCTGGACGCGCCCGGGCGGCACGGTCTCGTGCGTACGGTCGAGCAGTCCGTGGTCGATGCGCAGTCCGTCCGGCGACTCGCCCACGGTCCAGTCGTACTCGGCGACGAACCGGCCCACGCTGCTCGCGCCCGCCGCGCCGAGCAGCGGCAGCGCCGTCGCGAGCACCGTCCACACGCTGTGGGTGGCGAACCACAGCAGCGGCGGTACGACGAGTGCGGCGGCCAGCGTCCCCCAGGTGGCCCCGGTCAGGACGAGCGAGACGGCGAGGACCCTGGCCGGTACGTGCAGCAGTCGGCGCACCGGTGCCTCGCCCACCTCGTGCACGGTCTCGGGGGCGAAACCGGCGGCGCGGGCGAGCAGTTCGGCCCGTAGTATCCGGGCCTCCTCCTGGCCCAGATAGGCCAGCTCGTCCTTCTTGTCGGTCCCGACGACGTCGAGTTTGAGCTTGGCGACACCGGCCACGCGGGCCAGCAGCGGCTGGGTGACGTCGACGGCCTGGATCCGTTCGAGCCGGATGTGCGCGGTACGCCGGAACACCAGGCCCGTACGGATGCGCAGTTCGGTGTCGGTCACCGAGAAGTGCGTGAACCACCAGCTCAGGAAGCCGTAGAGGGCAGCCCCCAGGACGGCCGCGGCGAGCGTGGCCAGCAGGACGGTCGTCGTGAGCCGCATCAGCTGCCGCTGCGCCTGGTCGGGATCGTGCACGGCCCATCCGGCGATCACCGCGACCGGCGCCCACGCGCGCCGCAGCGGAGTCACGGGATGCAGCCGCCGCTCGCGCGGCACCGACTCCCCGGCCGGCGCGGATCTCCCCACCGGCCCGGCCTCGGTCCGTATGCCCTGTACGTCCTTGGGGGCGTTCGGTGACGTCGTCACAGCCCCGCCGATCGGGCCTCGCCCAGCTCGGTGAGCCGGTCGCGCAATCGTTCCGCCTCCGCCGGTACGAGCCCGGGGATACGGGCGTCCGTCGCCGCGGCGGCCGTGTGCAGCTGCACACTCGCCAGCCCGAAGTGCCGCTCCACGGGACCGGAGGTCACCTCGACCAGCTGCATGCGCCCGTACGGCACGACGGTCTCCTCGCGCCACAGCACACCCCGGCTGATCAGCAGGTCGTCCGCGCGCTCGGCATAGCGCCAGGAACGCCAGTTGCGGCCCAGCATCGGCCAGCCCCACAGCAGCGCGGCCGCCGGCAGCAGTGCGAACGCCGCCCAGGCGGGCCCGGCGAACAGACCGAGCAACACTCCCGTGGCGAGGGCCAGCAGCCCCAGCCACACCACCAGCAACAGCCGTCGCATCCTCAGCAGCCCCGGCGGCAGCGCGATCCACACCGGCTCGTCCGCCGGTCGCCCCGCTGCCCGCCCGGCCGGCCCGCCCGCTGTCTGCCCCGCGTTTTCCGAGGTCCCCGTCTCCATGCAGCAAGCGTACGTACGACACACTGTCCGCATGACTCCTACGGCGGGTCCCACGGAGACCACAGTCGGTATCGGCGGCGCCGCGGAGAGCACCGACATGGTGCTCAACATCGGGCCCCAGCATCCGTCCACCCACGGCGTACTCAGGCTGAAGCTCGTCCTGGACGGTGAGCGCATCCAGCACGCGGAGCCGGTGATCGGCTACATGCACCGCGGCGCGGAGAAGCTCTTCGAGGCGCGCGACTACCGGCAGATCATCATGCTGGCCAACCGCCACGACTGGCTCTCCGCGTTCTCGAACGAGCTGGGCGTGGTCCTCGGTGTGGAGCGGATGCTCGGCATGGAGGTGCCTCAGCGCGCGGTATGGACCCGCACGCTCCTCGCGGAGCTGAACCGGGTCCTGAACCACCTGATGTTCCTCGGGTCGTACCCCCTGGAACTGGGCGGGATCACCCCGATCTTCTACGCGTTCACCGAGCGCGAGGAGCTCCAGCACGTCATGGAGGAGGTCTCCGGCGGGCGCATGCACTACATGTTCAACCGGGTGGGCGGCCTCAAGGAGGACCTGCCGGCCGGCTGGGCCACGCGCGCGCGGGAGGCCGTCTCCGGAGTGCGCTCCCGCATGGACCGGTTCGACGGCCTGGTGCTCGGCAACGAGATCTTCCGGGGGCGGACACGCGGGGTCGGAGTGCTCTCCCCCGAGGCGGTGCACGCCTACGGGGTGAGCGGTCCTGTCGCGCGCGCCTCCGGTGTCGACTTCGACCTGCGCCGCGACGAGCCGTACCTCGCGTACGGGGAACTCCAGGACACCCTGAAGGTCGTCACACGCCAGGAGGGTGACTGCCTGGCCCGTTTCGAATGCCTCCTGGAGCAGACCCACAACGCGCTCGACCTCGCGGACGCCTGTCTGGACCGGCTCGCGGAGCTGCCGCCCGGCCCGATCAACCAGCGGCTCCCCAAGGTCCTGAAGGCCCCCGAGGGCCACACGTACGCCTGGACCGAGAACCCCCTCGGCATCAACGGCTACTACCTCGTCAGCAAGGGCGAGAAGACCCCGTACCGGCTGAAGCTGCGTTCGGCCTCGTACAACAACATCCAGGCGCTCACCGAGCTGCTGCCGGGCACGCTGGTCGCGGACATGGTGGCGATCCTGGGGTCGCTGTTCTTCGTGGTGGGGGACATCGACAAGTAGCACTCGTCGGCGGCAAGTAGGGCTCGTCGACCGGAACAGCCCTCTACGTAGAGGGCTGTTCCGGGTCCGGGTGAGGGAGGGGGCCCGGGAGGGGGTCCGGGATGCCGACCGGCTGCGTCAGCCAGCCGAAGTCGCCCAGGCCGCCCCGGGCGGTCAGCTCGGCGGCCTCGCCCGCGCCCGCCAGGGCCCGTACGTAGGCCGCAGGGTCCGTCGAGGCCAGGGCCAGGGACGGCCGCTCGCCGCTCACGCCCAGCATCCGCAGCGCGTCCCGCTGGCTCAGCAGCCGGCCGCCGGGCAGGGCGCACGCGTCCAGCGCCACATGGGCGGTGATGTCGCAGGAGCCGTCCGGCACGGGGGCCGTCTCCCGGCCCTCCCTGAAGCCCGTCAGCGTCCCGAAGGGCGGCCGTGCGCCCGCGCTGTGCCCGTAGTCGACGGCGACGGCCAGACCACGGCCGAGAGCGGCCACGGCGGACGCCCAGGCGGTGTCCCTGGGGAGACCGATCTCGGCCCGCAGACCTTCGACGGGTGGCGGGCCGCCGGTCGTGTGCGTGAGCGGCCACCACCTCTCCAGCCAGCGCGCGTCCGCGCCCCCCACCGGCTCCCCGGGGCACTCCGTCCCGTCCGCGTCCACGAGGACCAGGCGGGGCACCCCGCGCGCGTCCACCTCGACCTCGTCCACCGGCACGTTGTCGAGCCACTCGTTGGCGAACAGGAGGCCCGTGACGCCCGGCGGGGGCTCCGGGAGCCACTCGATCCGGTGATCGAGTCCGGTGGGGCGGGCGGCGCGCTCCACCGCGTACCCACGCGCGCGGGAGGCCACTTCGGCGGGGAGCGCCCTCAGGACGGCACTCACGAGTTCGCCCCGGCCCGCGCCCAGGTCGACGAAGGCGAGTTCGGCGGGGTGGGCGAGGGCCTCGTCGACGAGCCGCAGCAGCCGGGCCACGGCCCCCGCGAACAGCGGTGACGCGTGCACCGAGGTGCGGAAATGGCCCGCGGGACCCTCCGGCCTGCGATAGAAACCGCGGGGCCCGTACAGCGCTTCCTCGGTCGCCGGGCGCCACCCGCGCATCCCGCCCGCCGCCTCACGCTCCACTGCGCCCACCCCTGTTTCCCTCGCTGTCACCGCGCCAGGCTAAGCGCCGAGTTCGCGGCGGCCTCCACCTTGGGGAGTACAAGCACCGGTTACGGATCGACCCTCCGGTTGACCCCTGCACACAGCACGCTTCCCTACGCTGGGTTACGTGCAGCGCCTCTATGATTTTCTCCGCAGGCACCCGACATGGGTCGACGGCTTCTGGGCCGTCGTCCTGCTCGGGATCTCGGTCGCGAGTGGAACGTCCGGGCAGGAGAATTCCGACTCCGGGACCGACCATCTGGCCGTCGTCCTTCCGATCACCCTGCTGCTCTGCCTGGTGATCGCGCTGCGCAGGCGGCTGCCCGAGTCGATGCTGATCCTCGCCGTCTCCATGGGCGCGGCGCAGCTGGTGCTGGACATGCCGCTGGTGCCGGCCGACTTCGCGCTGCTGGTGATCACCTACACGGTCGCCTCGAACGGCACCCGCTGGGCGTCCCGGCTTGCCCTCACGGCGGGTCTGCTCGCGGCCCCGCTGGCGCAGCTGCGCTGGCCGGAGGAGCACCAGAGCGCCGCGGGGCAGGTGGCGATAGTGATCTTCCAGACGGTTCCCTTCGCCCTCGCCTGGGTCCTCGGCGACTCCCTGCGGACCCGCCGCGCCTACTTCGCGCAGCTGGAGGAGCGGGCCGCGCGGCTGGAGAAGGAGCGCGAGGCGCAGGCCAAGGTCGCGGTCGCGGCCGAGCGTGCCCGGATCGCCCGCGAGCTGCACGACGTCGTCGCGCACAACGTCTCGGTGATGGTGGTCCAGGCGGACGGCGCGGCGTACGTTCTCGACTCCGCCCCGGACCAGGCCAAGAAGGCTCTGGAGATCATCTCCGGGACGGGACGGCAGGCGCTCGCCGAGATGCGACGCCTCCTCGGGGTGCTGCGCACCGGCGAGCACCAGGAGTCCGGCGAGTACGTGCCGCAACCCGACGTGGAGCAGCTCGACGACCTGATCGAGCAGTGCCGCGGCTCCGGTCTCCCCGTCGACTTCAAGATCGAGGGCACTCCGCGTCCGCTGCCCAGCGGCGTCGAGCTGACCGCGTACCGCATCGTGCAGGAGGCCCTCACCAACACCCGTAAGCACGGGGGGCCGAACGCGGGAGCGAGTGTGCGCCTGGTCTACTTCGACGACGGCCTCGGCCTGCTCGTCGAGGACGACGGCAAGGGCGCCCCGCACGAGCTGTACGAGGAGGGCGGGGTGGACGGCCAGGGCCACGGCCTGATCGGTATGCGCGAGCGCATCGGCATGGTCGGCGGCACCCTGGACGCCGGGCCGCGTCCCGGCGGAGGTTTCCGCATCAGCGCCCTGCTTCCGCTCAAGCCCGCTCACTGACACGTGCCCGCCCGCGAAGACGCGTACGCGCATTCGAACCGACCGGAGGACCTCCCCATGCCGATCCGCGTGATGCTCGTCGACGACCAGGCGCTGCTGCGCACCGGGTTCCGGATGGTGCTCGACGCCCAGCCGGACATGGAGGTCGTGGCGGAGGCGGGCGACGGTGTGGAGGCCTTGCAGGCGCTGCGCGGGAGGGACGTCGACGTGGTCCTGATGGACGTCCGCATGCCGAAGCTGGACGGGGTGGAGGCGACCCGCCGCATCTGCTCGGACCCGAACCCGCCGAAGGTGCTGATCCTGACCACCTTCGACCTCGACGAGTACGCCTTCTCGGGGCTCAAGGCGGGCGCCTCCGGTTTCATGCTCAAGGACGTGCCGCCCGGTGAACTCCTCGCCGCGATCCGCTCCGTGCACAGCGGCGACGCGGTGGTCGCGCCCTCGACGACCAGGCGCCTGCTGGACCGTTTCGCGCCGATGCTGCCCAGCGCCGGCAAGGATCCCCAGCACAAGGAGCTGGAGCGGCTCACCGGCCGGGAACGCGAGGTCATGATCCTGGTCGCCCAGGGCCTGTCGAACGGCGAGATCGCGGCGCGGCTCGTCCTCTCCGAGGCGACGGTGAAGACCCACGTGGGCCGCATCCTCACGAAGCTGGGGCTGCGGGACCGGGTCCAGGTCGTGGTCCTGGCGTACGAGACGGGCCTTGTACGGGCGGGTGGACAGGGGGGCTGAGCGCTGCTGTCGGCTGCGGGCCGGCGGGGCTTGCCCGCGCAGTTCCCCGCGCCCCTGGGGGTTCGGTGGTGGCTGGTGCTCGTTGTCGGCTGACGGCCGTGTGTGGCTGGTCGCGCAGTTCCCCGCGCCCCTGGGTTGCCGGGGGCTGGGGCATGTCTCACGGGTGCCCCGCGCTCCTGGCCCCTCAGGGGCGCGGGGCACGTCACACACGTCCCCTGCGCTCCTGGCCCCTTAGGGGCGCGGGGAACTGCGCGACCAGCCCCCGCCGGCCCGCAGCCGACGACAACCGGCAGCCCCCGCGGAGCGGTCAGCGCAGGATGCCCTCCAGGAAGTCGCTGCCCAGGCGCGCCACCATCGTGACGTCCAGCTGGTGCAGGACGTACCGGCCGCGACGGCGAGTGGTCAGCAGCCCCGCCTTCTTCAGCACGCTCAGATGCCGGGATATCTCGGGAGCCGTCATCCCGTGCGTCTGCGCCAGCTCGCTCGTGGTGAACGCGCTGCGGGCCAGGCTCCGGCACAGCCGCATCCGCATCGGATGGGACAGGGCCGTCATCCGCAGGGTCAGCTGCTCGACGGAGGTCGGGACCGTCAGCTCCGGGGAGCCGACCGGATAGTGGATCACCGGCTGCCAGCCGTACCGGTGCAGCACCATGAGGTGCGGCCAGCCGAGGCTCGTCGGCACCAGCAGGAGACTGCCGGCCCGGATCGACGTGCGGCCGTGGCCCAGCTTGTCGACGACGATCCGGCCCGCGGCCTCGTCGAGCGTCACCGCGGCCGACACGGACGCCAGGGCCTCGCCCAGGCCCCGCCGGCCGAGCAGGTCCGTCTTGCGGCGGGCGTCCGCCGCGAGCTGGTGGCGCAGCCGGGACCAGGTGTCGGCGAAGAAGGCCTCGTCGCAGTCCTCCAGGAACTGCCGCAGCCAGGCCCGGATCCGCGGCGGGTCGGCCAGCAGCCGCTCGGTGAACTCCGCCGGCCGCGGCCCGCGCGCGGCGGCCAGCTCCAGGGCCCGCCGACGGGACACGGGGTCGGCCAGGGCGCCGGCGCCCTGCGCCTCGTACGGGAGCGCGCAGGTGAACTCCAGGGCCGCGTCCACGAACTGCTCGTCCGTCAGCTTGTCGAGCAGGTCCAGCTCCTCGGCGAGGGTGGCGCCGGGGAGCGTGCTGCCGCCCGCCGCTCCCGCGTACGGCAGGAACAGGTCCGAGAACGTCGTCCGCCACAGGAAGTCGGCCTCGCACATCCGGTCGGCCAGATGCGGGTCGAGGCGGGCGGTCACGCCGGTCGCCCAGCCCTGCAGGCCGGGGTGGTGGCCCGGCTCGGCCAGCGCGTGCAGTGCCATGCACAACTCGGCCAGGGGCGAGGGCACGACGGCCACCCGCTCCCTGCGCAGCCCGGAGATGTCGATGGTCACGCTCATGACCTCATGGTGCACCCCGCCACCGACAACGCGGCCCTCGATTGACGAGCGCCGTCAATCGACGGGACGGCGACGGCGGGGCAGGCGCACGCTGGGTCCACCGGGGCACCGCGGGGCCCACGGAGAACGCCCGGAACCGGAACCGATGTCGGAAGCGAAGGCCAACCGATGCCGGATCCGGTGCCGGGAGACGTCCGTACCCGTCCCGAGAAGGCGATCCGCCATGAGCATCACGCAGCAGTACCTACTGGACACCTATCGCGCCCGGCGGCACGGCGACCCGACCCCGCCCGCCCCCGGCGCCCACGACTGGCAGGTCATGCGCGAACTGCCCGACCACCGGCGGTTCCGGGCGGTCCTGGCCGGCCGCCCTGCCCAGGGACGGGGGTGGGGACGGGGGCGGATACGGGCGGTCCGGGCGCGCCTGTTCGCCCGTGCGGGCGGGAAGGCCGGCCCGACCGGGAAGGCCGGCTCGATCGGGAAGGCCGGCCCGGTGATCAGCGGGGAATGCGCGCCGCGAACTCCCTGACGGCGTCCCGTACGTCGTCCGCCGTCCACTCCAGGCCCGGCGCGCCCACCGTGACCTCGGTGTACGCGAGGCCGGGCCCGCGCCGCTCCCAGACCTGCGGGAAGAGCGACACGCCCGTCTCCTCCGCCTGCAGCGTCCCCGCGTCGGTCAGGCCGTCGGCCTCGTACGGCAGCCACACCTGGAACTGGTGCGTGTGCGGCTCCTCGGGATGGACACGCGCCCAGGGGAGTCCCGCCCCGTCGAACCCCTCGCGCAGCGCCGCGGCGACCACGCGCGCGTGGGCCACGTACTCCGGGAGCCGGGGCAGTTCCCTCTCCAGGCCGATCAGCGCGGACAGGGCGGTCGGGAACTGCTGGAGGATCTGGCCGCCGTACCGGTGGCGCCAGGCCTTCGCCTCGTCGACGAGCGTCCTCGGGCCCGCGAGCGCGGCGCCGCCGAATCCGCCCAGCGACTTGTAGAAGGACACGTAGACGCTGTCCGCGAGCTCCGCGATCCCGGCCGGGGAGCGGCCGAAATGCGTGCCGCACTCCCACAGGCGGGCCCCGTCGAAGTGCACCACGGCGTCGCGTTCGCGTGCCGCGTCCGTGACGGCGACCAGCTCCTCCCAGGAGGGCAGGACGAAACCGGCCTCCCGGAGGGGGAGTTCGAGGAACAGGGTCCCGAAGGGCTCGTCCAGGTCGCGCACCTCCTCGGCGGAGGGAATCCGCGGCTCGCGCGTGGGATGGACGGTAAGCAGACCGCCGAGGGCGCTGAGCGCGTGCCTCTCGTGGACCTCCGGGTGGGAGAGGGGATGCATCGCCACCGTCGCGTTGCCCGTACGGCCCGCCCAGCAGCGCAGCGCCACCTGCTGAGCCATGGTCCCCGACGGGAAGAAGGCGGCGGCCTCCTTGCCGAGCAGGGCGGCGACCCGCTCCTCCAGGGTCTCGACGATCCCGTTGCCGTACATGTCCACCGGCAGGTCCAGGTCGTACACGTCCGGCGCGGCGTCCGTCAGCCCGGCCAGCAGTTCACCGACCGTGGCGCGGAAACCGGGCCGCCACAGCGCCCGCCGGGCCCCTCGCCAGGCGACCCTGCGCCGCTCCCGCCGCTGTTCGGGCGTCCGCTCCGCCACTTCCGACCCCTCCGCCGCATCGCTCATGCTCCGGATGATGCAGGACGCCATGCCGAGGAGCACGCGAATTCGACAGCGGCCTCCGTGTCAGGGGCCGAGGATTTCCCGCAGGGGATTTCCCACAGGCTGTGGACAAGAACCTGTGGACAGAAAAACGGCCTCGGACCGATCGCGTTAACATGACGAGAAAGCGTCCGGTACCCCGAGCGGACTGGAACGGAAGGCCGCCGTCGAGTGAGTACATTCCCCCAGGCAGACCCCAAGGACCGCCCCGCGCGGCTCACCGTCGGCGTCGTCGGCGCCGGCCGGGTGGGCCCCGCCCTGGCCGCTTCGCTCCAGCTCGCCGGGCACCGCCCGGTGGCCGTGTCCGGGGTTTCCGACGCCTCCCGGCGCCGCGCCGCGCAACTGCTGCCCGACGTGCCGCTGGTGACACCCGAGCAGGTCCTGGAGCGGGCCGACCTCGTCCTGCTGACGGTCCCGGACGACGCCCTGCCGGGCCTGGTCGAGGGACTCGTCGACACCGGTTCCGTCCGGCCGGGCCAGCTCCTCGTGCACACCTCGGGACGGTACGGGTCGAGGATCCTCGACCCCGCTCTGCGCGCCGGGGCCCTGCCTCTCGCCCTGCACCCCGCCATGACGTTCAGCGGCACCCCCGTGGACGTCCAGCGGCTCGCCGGATGCTCCTTCGGGGTCACCGCCCCCGACGAGCTGCGCCTGGCCGCCGAGGCCCTGGTCATCGAGATGGGCGGCGAGCCCGAGTGGATCGCCGAGGAGTCCCGGCCGCTCTACCACGCGGCCCTCGCGCTCGGCGCCAACCACCTGGTGACCCTGGTCGCCGAGTCCATGGACCTGCTGCGCACGGCGGGGGTCGACGCCCCGGACCGGATGCTGGGCCCGCTGCTGGGCGCCGCACTGGACAACGCCCTCAGATCGGGCGACGCGGCCCTCACCGGACCGGTGGCGCGCGGCGACGCGGGCACGGTCGCCGCGCACATCACCGAGTTGCGCGAGCACGCGCCGCAGACCGTCGCCGGCTACCTCGCGATGGCCCGCGCGACGGCCGACCGGGCCCTCGCCCACGGCCTGCTCAAGCCGGAGCTCGCCGAGGACCTCCTGGGCGTACTCGCCGACGGCCCCGACGGCCCCGACGGACCGGACGTCCCCGAAGGAGACGCCCGATGACGCGCGCGGGTTCACGAGGGGGCGCCGGGAACGCGGACACCGGGGCAGGTCCGGGTCCGGCCGCCGGGAACGGAGCAGTCCGATGACCACCGTCCTGCTGAGCACCGCCGACGGGCTCCACGCGCGCGTACGCACGGGCCGCCGCGCCGTCGTCATGACGATGGGCGCCCTGCACGAGGGCCACGCCACCCTGATCCGCACCGCCCGGGAACTCGCGGGCGGTGACGGCGAGGTCGTCGTCACCGTCTTCGTGAACCCCCTCCAGTTCGGCGCGGGCGAGGACCTCGACCGCTACCCGCGCACCCTGGACGCCGACATCAAGATCGCCGAGCAGGCGGGCGCGGACGTCGTGTTCGCCCCTTCCGTGGACGAGGTCTACCCCGGCGGCGAACCCCAGGTCCGGATCAGCGCGGGACCGATGGGGGAGCGGCTTGAGGGCGCGACGCGGCCCGGTCACTTCGACGGCATGCTCACCGTCGTCGCCAAGATGCTGCACCTCACCGGGCCCGACGTGGCTCTCTTCGGGCAGAAGGACGCCCAGCAGCTCGCCCTGATCCGCCGCATGGTGCGCGACCTGAACTTCGGCATGGAGATCGTCGGCGTCCCGACGGTGCGCGAGGCGGACGGTCTCGCCCTGTCCAGCCGCAACCGCTATCTGTCGGCAGGCGAGCGCCGCACCGCGCTCGCCCTCTCCCAGGCCCTGTTCGCGGGCAGCGACCGGCACGCCGCACAGGAGGCCCTGTGCGCGCGGGCCCGCGAAGTGCCCGCCACGCACGCGCGTGCCGAGGCCCTGAGCGCCATCGGCGAGTCCCGCGCCGCCGCCGACACGCACGCCGTCGCCAAGGCGGCCCCAGGGGGCCCTGCCGCGGTCCGCGCCGCCGCCCGGCTGGTCCTAGACGACGCGGCCCGGCTCAGCCCGCCGCTCGCCCTGGACTACCTGGCGCTGGTCGATCCGTCCGACTTCACCGAGATCCCGGACGGCCACACCGGTGAGGCGGTCCTCGCCGTCGCCGCCCGGGTCGGGGCGACCCGGCTGATCGACAACATTCCTCTGACCTTCGGAGCCGCCTCGTGACCAGCACAGGCACCAGCACAGGGACCAGCACAGGCATACGGCTGCACGCGCCCGCGCCCGGCTGGTCCCTCACCGCCGACGTCGTGGTCGTCGGCTCCGGAGTCGCCGGCCTCACCACCGCGCTGCGCTGCGACGCCGCCGGTCTGCGGACGGTCGTCGTCACCAAGGCCCGCCTCGACGACGGCTCCACCCGCTGGGCCCAGGGCGGCATAGCCGCGGCCCTGGGAGAGGGCGACACCCCCGAGCAGCACCTCGACGACACCCTGGTCGCGGGCGTCGGCCTGTGCGACGAGGACGCCGTGCGCATCCTCGTCACCGAGGGCCCCGACGCCGTACGCCGCCTCATCGAGACGGGCGCCCACTTCGACGAGTCCGAGGCGGGTGATCTGGAGCTCACCCGCGAGGGCGGCCACCACCGTCGCCGTATCGCCCACGCGGGCGGCGACGCGACCGGCGCCGAGATCTCCCGGGCCCTCGTCGAGGCGGTCCGCGCGCGCGGGATGCGCACGGTCGAGAACGCGCTCGTCCTGGACCTCCTCACGGACACGGAGGGGCGTACGGCGGGCGTGACCCTGCACGTCATGGGGGAGGGCCAGCACGACGGCGTGGGAGCCGTCCACGCGCCCGCGGTGGTCCTCGCGACCGGCGGCATGGGCCAGGTCTTCTCGGCGACCACCAACCCGTCGGTGTCCACCGGCGACGGCGTGGCGCTGGCCCTGCGTGCGGGCGCCGAGGTCTCCGACCTCGAATTCGTGCAGTTCCACCCCACCGTGCTGTTCCTGGGCGCGGACGCGGAGGGCCAGCAGCCGCTCGTGTCCGAGGCGGTCCGCGGCGAGGGCGCCCACCTCGTCGACGCGAACGGCGAGCGCTTCATGCTGGGGCAGCACGAACTGGCCGAACTGGCGCCCCGGGACATCGTCGCCAAGGGCATCACGCGGCGCATGCAGGAGCTGGACGCCGAGCACATGTACCTGGACGCCCGGCACTTCGGGGCGCACATGTGGGAGCACCGCTTCCCGACGATCCTGGCCGCCTGCCGCGCCCACGGCATCGACCCGGTCACCGAGCCGATCCCGGTCGCCCCGGCCGCGCACTACGCCTCCGGAGGCGTGCGTACCGACTCCCGGGGCCGTACGACCGTGCCCGGCCTGTACGCGTGCGGCGAGGTCGCCTGCACCGGCGTCCACGGCGCCAACCGGCTCGCCTCCAACTCCCTCCTGGAAGGCCTCGTCTACGCCGAGCGCATCGCGGCGGACATCGCGGCCGGCCACGACGAGAACCACGACGAGAACCACGACGAGAACCGCGACGAACGGCCCGGGCGGGACGGGCACCTCCACGCGCGCGTGCCCTCGCCCGTCGCCCGGCCGGAGAGGCCCGGCCACCCGCTGCTCGCCGCCGAGGCCCGGTTCGCGATCCAGCGGATCATGACGGACGGCGCCGGTGTCCTGCGCTCGGCCGGCTCCCTGGAGACCGCCGCCGACCGCCTCCAGCAACTGCACGCCGACGCCCGCGACGCCCTCGACGAGAACGGCAAGACCGCCGAACCCGGCGTCGACACCTGGGAGGCGACCAACCTCCTGTGCGTGGCCCGCGTCCTGGTGGCCGCCGCCCGCCTCCGTGAGGAGACCCGCGGCTGCCACTGGCGCGAGGACCGGGCCGGACGGGACGACGACAACTGGCGGCGCCACATCGTCGTACGGCTCAATCCCGACCGGACGCTCGCGGTACACACCACCGACACCGCAGACTTTCCCCCGACACTCCCCCGGGCCCGCGACTCCGCGCGCACCGGGGAAACCCCCACGCCCAGCCCCCAGGAGCAGTGACAGAAGTGAGCACCCCGGACCTTCCCCTCCTCGACGGCGGTGGCTGCGGCGACGGCTGCGGCTGCGGCGAGTACAGCGCCGACGACGCGGAGTACGCCGAGTGCGGGCTCGACCCCGCCCTCGCGCAGCTCCTCGCCGACGCAGGGCTCGACCCCGTCGAGGTCGAGGACATCGCGCATCTGGCCATCGAGGAGGACCTCGACCACGGCGTGGACGTGACCACGGTCGCGACCATCCCCGAGGAGGCCGTCTCCACCGCCGACTTCACCGCCCGCGAGGCCGGTGTCGTGGCGGGCCTGCGGATCGCCGAGGCGGTCGTCTCCGTCGTCTGCACCGACGAGTTCGAGGTCGAGCGGCACGTCGACGACGGCGACCGTGTCGAGGCCGGGCAGCGGCTCCTGAGCGTCACGACCCGCACCCGGGACCTGCTGACGGCCGAGCGCAGCGCGCTGAACCTCCTGTGCCGCCTCTCCGGCATCGCGACGGCCACGCGCGCGTGGGCGGACGTCCTGGAGGGCACCGGCGCGCGCGTGCGGGACACCCGCAAGACGACGCCGGGGCTGCGCTCCCTGGAGAAGTTCGCGGTCCGCAGCGGCGGGGGGGTCAACCACCGCATGTCCCTCTCGGACGCGGCCCTCGTCAAGGACAACCACGTGGTCGCCGCGGGCGGCGTCGCGCAGGCCTTCAAGGCCGTCCGGGAGACCTTCCCCGAGCTGCCCATCGAGGTCGAGGTCGACACCGTGGACCAGCTGCGCGAGGTCCTGGACGCGGGCGCCGACCTGATCCTCCTGGACAACTTCACGCCCGCCGAGTGCGAGGAGGCCGTGGCCCTGGTGGGCGGGCGCGCGCTCCTGGAGGCCTCGGGCCGCCTCACCCTGGACACCGCCGGGGCGTACGCGCGCACGGGCGTCGACTTCCTCGCGGTGGGTGCCCTCACGCACTCCTCGCCCATCCTGGACATCGGCCTCGACCTGCGCGACGCCCCCGAGGCGCCCCTGAGCGAGGCTGAGTAGGCATGCTGCTCACGATCGACGTCGGCAACACGCACACCGTCCTCGGGCTCTTCGACGGCGAGGACATCGTCGAGCACTGGCGCATCTCCACGGACGCGCGCCGCACCGCGGACGAACTGGCCGTGCTCCTCCAGGGCCTGATGGGCATGCACCCGCTCCTCGGCGACGAGCTGGGCGACGGCATCGACGGCATCGCGATCTGCTCGACCGTCCCCTCGGTCCTGCACGAGCTGCGCGAGGTGACCCGCCGCTACTACGGGGACGTACCCGCCGTCCTCGTCGAACCGGGCATCAAGACGGGTGTCCCGATCCTGATGGACAACCCCAAGGAGGTCGGCGCCGACCGCATCATCAACGCGGTCGCGGCGGTCGAGCTCTACGGCGGACCGGCCATCGTCGTCGACTTCGGCACGGCGACGACCTTCGACGCGGTCTCCGCGCGCGGGGAGTACGCCGGCGGGGTCATCGCGCCCGGCATCGAGATCTCCGTCGAGGCGCTGGGCGTCCGGGGCGCCCAGCTCCGCAAGATCGAGATCGCGAGACCGCGCACGGTCATCGGCAAGAACACCGTCGAGGCCATGCAGTCCGGCATCATCTACGGCTTCGCCGGGCAGGTCGACGGGGTCGTCCACCGCATGGCCCGCGAACTCGCCGAGGACCCGGACGACGTCACGGTCATCGCGACGGGCGGTCTCGCGCCGATGGTGCTCGGTGAGGCGTCGGTGATCGACGAGCACGAGCCCTGGCTGACGCTGATCGGTCTGCGACTGGTGTACGAACGGAACGTCTCCCGCACGTAGTCGCTCCGCTGGGGGTGGACGTGAGTGGGTGCGGGCCGGTGGGCGCTTGCCGGTGGATGGGTGCCGGTGGGTGCGTGCGGGCTCGCTGTGGCTGGTCGCGCAGTTCCCCGCGCCCCTGGGGGTGGGGGTGACCGCGTGTGGGTGGGTGCGGGTCGGGGGTGGCTCGTTGCGCAGTTCCCCGCGCCCCTGGGTGGGTGGGGGTGACCGCGCGTGTTGTCTGCGGGCTTGCTGTGGCTGGGTGCGCAGTTCCCCGCGCCCCTGGGTTGGTGGGGGCAGGGACAGGTGTAGTCCGCCGGGCGTTCTATGTGCCGTGCCGTGCTGCCGTGCCATACCGCGTGGCGGGGGGCGGTGCGGTTGACCACAACAGGCCCGCAGGCATCAATTCACCTTCGCCCTTACCTGGGCCAGGGGCGCGGGGAACTGCGCGGCCGAACACAGGCGGGCCGTAGGCGCCCGCCCGCCCCCGGCGGCACCCCGGTGGAACGCGGGCGGCACCCCGGTGGAACGCCCCGTGGTGAAGCCACGCCACACGATGGTCGATCTGCGGGCTTTGTCTGATTAGCGCGTATCGTCGCGATCATGCCCACGCCCTACGGATCCCGCGGCGGCATGGCGTTCGGTACGGAGGAGCTGCGTGTGCTCCGACGTGCGCTCGCTCTCGCCCTTCACCCCGGCCCATCCTCGGCCCAGGACGTCCAGGACTGCCTCCGTCTTGCGGACAGCGTCGACGAGGCGACCCGCGAGGGCGCCCGGCTGCGCGCCTTCCTGCTGGCCGACCTCGCCCGCTACCGCACCGCGCTGCCGGGAACGGCGGCCGGCTATCTGACGCTCATGGAGGAGGCCCTCGGCGCCGGCCACCGTCCGGTCCCCGACGACCTGGCCGCCCTGCGCGCCCTGCGCGGCAACCCCGTGGCGACCGCCCTCCTCGACCGCTGCGAGACGCTCGTGGAGCAGGACGTGCGCACGCGCCTCGCCCGCCGCTCGGTGCCGGCCTCGCGCACCCGCCCCCGTACGCGGCTGACGGCCCTCCCCGGTGGAAAGCCCGCCGAGCGGCCCGCCGGCGACCCGGCCCCCCGGCCCGCCCCGGAAGCGCCGCGCCGGGACCGTCCCATCCCGACCCCGGGCGAGGTCTTCCCCCCGCGGCGCAAGCCGTCCGCTCCGTCCCCGACCCCCGACGGCCCTCCCCGGCAGCTCGCCGCCGTCTAGGGCGTTTCTTCTGGATCAGCCCGGTTCCAGAAGAAACGCCCTGGGGCTGGTCCGTGACCCCGATCCCCGTCCGGCCCGGCACCCTGGCTACTCTGGACGGCATGGAATACGTCTCCGCGCTCGTGCCCCCGGTAGTGATGGCCGTGTTCTTCGTCGGTCTGATCGTGACGATCGTGAAGACCCAGGGCGGTGCCAACAAGGCCAAGGAGGACGCGGCCGTCGACGCCGTCCTCGCCCGCGCCGAGCACACCCGCCAGACCCCCCGTGACACCGAGGCCTGAGCGCGGCTCCCTGCGCACACCGCTCACGGCACGGCGTACGACTCATAAGCTTTTCGAGTCGTACGCCCTTTTTGTTGCTGTTTGTCGGTCAACGCCACGTCCACCACGTGATCGGTGACATCTCCCCCTATTGTTCTGGCTGTGCCTCGCCCATTGGGAGAACTCGAAGACTCGGTCATGACGCGGGTGTGGAAGTGGAACCGCCCGGTGACCGTACGAGAAGTCCTGGAAGACCTTCAGCAGGAGCGGTCCATCGCCTACACCACCGTGATGACCGTTTTGGACAATCTCCATCAGAAGGGCTGGGTGCGTCGTGAGGCGGAAGGCCGGGCCTATCGATATGAGGCGGTCTCCACCCGGGCCGCCTACTCGGCCGCACTCATGAACGACGCCTGGACCCAGAGCGACAACCCGGCCGCCGCTCTCGTCGCCTTCTTCGGCATGATGTCCCCACAACAGCGCGAAGCACTGCGCGATGCCGTACGTATCGTCCAAGGGCCGGAAACGCCCGCGGCGCAGAACACGGCAGCACAGAACCCGGCAGCGCAGAACACGGCGGCCGAGAACCCGGTGGCGCAGAACACGGCGGCCGAGAACCCTCCTGCCGAGAACCCCGCCGCCGCAGAGGGTGCGGCCGGGGGATAGCGTCCGGTTCATGCCAGCAGAGCAGCCCGAAGTCAGCACTAATGCCCTCACTGTCCGCCGGGCCAGGACCAGCGATGTCCCGGCGGTTCGCGGCCTCCTTGACTCGTACGTCCGCGGGCGCATCCTGCTCGACAAAGCGACGGTCACGCTTTACGAGGACATCCAGGAGTTCTGGGTCGCGGAACGCGGTACCGGGCCGAGTTCGGAGGTCGTGGGCTGCGGGGCTCTCCACGTCATGTGGGAAGACCTCGCGGAAGTGCGCACTCTCGCGGTGAACCCCGTGATGAAGGGCGCCGGCGTGGGCCATCAGTTGCTGGGGAAGTTGCTGGAGACCGCCCGCTGGCTCGGTGTTCGCCGTGTATTCTGCCTGACCTTCGAAGTCGACTTCTTCGCGAAGCACGGCTTCGTCGAGATCGGTGAGACGCCCGTTGACACCGATGTCTACGCCGAGCTGTTGCGTTCCTATGACGAGGGCGTGGCCGAGTTCCTGGGGCTCGAACGAGTGAAACCGAACACCTTGGGCAACAGCCGGATGCTTCTGCATCTGTGATCGCCTCCGCGTAATACTCCGGACATACCTCCGCTCCCGGCCCGTCGGCCCATGCCCAGTGCCTCTATGTCCGAAACGCGCACGTTTCCGGTCTTCGCGGGTCTCGTCGGTCTCTCCCAGGGGTTTGTGTTTTTCCATCAAAAGCGGTTTGCTTTCCGACGTACTGCAGTAGTGCATATAACAGGGGACACGAAACTGCGGCAGCTGCCGTGGATCCTCGGCCCTGAAGATATCGATGAAAGGAAATCCGGTGGCACAGAAGGTTCAGGTCCTTCTTGTCGATGACCTCGACGGCGGCGAGGCGGACGAGACCGTGACGTTCGCGTTGGACGGCAAGACGTACGAGATCGATCTCACGACTGCCAATGCGGACAAGCTCCGTGGACTTCTTGAGCCGTACGTCAAGGGCGGCCGTCGTACCGGAGGCCGTGCTTCGGGTGGCCGTGGAAAGGCGCGCGCCGCTTCGGGTGGCAGCCAGGACACCGCGCAGATCCGTGCCTGGGCGAAGGAGAACGGTTACGAGGTCAATGACCGTGGCCGCGTTCCGGCGTCCATTCGCGAGGCCTACGAGAAGGCCAACGGCTGAGCACAGCCACGGCGCAGCCGGATGCGATGGCACTCCGAAGCCATCGTCTCCACGAGTCGTACGAGATCGGGGGCGCCCCCACCGCCCCCGCCGAGCGCCGACAGCGTCGGCAGCGACGACTCCACCTCGCAGCCAGGCTCAGGGGGCCGCAGCCAGACGGCGGCCCCCTGCGAGCCGGCGGTCCGGCCTCGGTCCGCCCCGCCGGTATCGGTCGCCCCACCAGCACCAGCACCAGCACCAGCACCAGCACCAGCACCAGCATTAGCACCAGCCTCGTCGAGGCCGCCGTGCGTGCCGCGGGCCGGGCCCGGCGGCAGTGGCGCCTCCACGCGCCCGCCCGAGCCGGTCGCCCCGAGGTCCAGCGCGAGAGAGCCCCACTCCAGCCAGTCGAGGAGTCCCGGCAGTTCCTCCGCGCTCCCCGCGGCGACGAACAGCCGCATCCGATCCGCCCGCACGGCCACCGGAGAGCCCGGCCCCAGATGCCGCAGCGCCGCGTACCCCGCCTCCGCCGGCGCCTCCAGGACGTCGAAGCGCAGCCCCGTCAGCAGGTCGACCGGGCTACCGGGCACCGTCGCCCACCCCAGTTCGTTCTCGTACCAGTGCCGGACCGCGTCGTCCGGACGGACCGCCTCGGGCGGACGACGGGGAAAGGGGACCGTGGAGACCATGCAAGGCCAACCGCCGGGGGAGCGCCCGGGTTACGCTGGGTGGTCCGGCATGTGCGAAGGGTGCCCGGAAAGCGGGCGCCCGGAGGCGGTCGGCGACGCAAGGGTGTTCGCCCGTAGCGGAGGGAACCGGTGCACTCGGCATGGAGTGTCGGTGCGTACGGGTAAGACATCCCTAGTGGGAGGGGCGACACGCATGGATCGGGCATCTCGCGTTCGCCATCGGCGTACTGATGGTGGGGGTATCTGTCTGGCCTGCGGGAACATCGTCTCGCACCATCGGGTTGGAGCAGATGTCGGCGTTCGGGGTCAGGAGGCCAAGGACGGTGTCGGCAGTTGGAATGAGCGGTCCCCGCTTGCGGGACTAAGCTGCGGAAGGACAGGGAGGGGAGCGTCCCCTTACTGCCTGACCGCTCTGAGGAGCGATTAACGATGTTCGAGAGGTTCACCGACCGCGCGCGGCGGGTTGTCGTCCTGGCTCAGGAAGAAGCCCGGATGCTCAACCACAACTACATCGGCACCGAGCACATCCTCCTGGGCCTGATCCACGAGGGTGAGGGTGTCGCCGCTAAGGCCCTGGAGAGCCTCGGGATTTCACTTGAGGCGGTCCGTCAGCAGGTGGAGGAGATCATCGGGCAGGGCCAGCAGGCTCCGTCCGGTCACATTCCCTTCACCCCTCGTGCCAAGAAGGTCCTGGAGCTCTCGCTCCGCGAGGCCCTTCAGCTGGGTCACAACTACATCGGCACGGAGCACATCCTGCTCGGCCTGATCCGTGAGGGTGAGGGCGTCGCCGCCCAGGTCCTGGTCAAGCTGGGTGCCGACCTCAACCGGGTGCGGCAGCAGGTCATCCAGCTGCTCTCCGGCTACCAGGGCAAGGAGACCGCCGGCGCCAGTGGCGGTCCTGCCGAGGGCACGCCCTCGACGTCCCTGGTCCTCGACCAGTTCGGCCGGAACCTCACCCAGGCCGCTCGTGAGTCCAAGCTCGACCCGGTCATCGGGCGCGAGAAGGAGATCGAGCGGGTCATGCAGGTGCTGTCCCGTCGTACGAAGAACAACCCGGTGCTCATCGGCGAGCCCGGCGTCGGCAAGACCGCCGTCGTCGAAGGCCTCGCCCAGGCCATCGTCAAGGGCGAGGTGCCCGAGACCCTCAAGGACAAGCACCTCTACACCCTGGACCTCGGCGCGCTGGTCGCCGGCTCCCGCTACCGCGGTGACTTCGAGGAGCGCCTGAAGAAGGTCCTCAAGGAGATCCGCACCCGCGGCGACATCATCCTGTTCATCGACGAGCTGCACACGCTGGTCGGTGCGGGTGCCGCCGAGGGCGCCATCGACGCCGCGAGCATCCTGAAGCCGATGCTGGCCCGTGGTGAGCTGCAGACCATCGGTGCCACGACGCTCGACGAGTACCGCAAGCACCTGGAGAAGGACGCCGCGCTGGAGCGCCGCTTCCAGCCCATCCAGGTCGCGGAGCCGTCGCTGCCGCACACCATCGAGATCCTCAAGGGCCTGCGGGACCGCTACGAGGCGCACCACCGCGTGTCCATCACGGACGAGGCCCTGGTGCAGGCGGCGACGCTCGCCGACCGCTACATCTCGGACCGCTTCCTCCCCGACAAGGCGATCGACCTGATCGACGAGGCCGGTTCCCGGATGCGCATCCGCCGGATGACCGCGCCGCCGGACCTCCGCGAGTTCGACGAGAAGATCGCCGGCGTCCGCCGCGACAAGGAGTCCGCGATCGACTCGCAGGACTTCGAGAAGGCCGCCTCGCTGCGCGACAAGGAGAAGCAGCTCCTGGCCGCCAAGGCCAAGCGCGAGAAGGAGTGGAAGGCCGGCGACATGGACGTCGTCGCCGAGGTCGACGGCGAGCTCATCGCCGAGGTCCTCGCGACCGCCACCGGTATCCCGGTCTTCAAGCTGACCGAGGAGGAGTCCTCGCGTCTGCTGCGCATGGAGGACGAGCTCCACAAGCGGGTCATCGGCCAGGTCGACGCCGTCAAGGCGCTGTCGAAGGCGATCCGTCGTACGCGCGCCGGTCTGAAGGACCCCAAGCGTCCCGGTGGCTCGTTCATCTTCGCCGGCCCGTCCGGTGTGGGTAAGACCGAGCTGTCCAAGGCACTCGCGGAGTTCCTCTTCGGTGACGAGGACGCGCTGATCTCCCTCGACATGTCGGAGTTCAGCGAGAAGCACACGGTCTCGCGTCTCTTCGGCTCGCCCCCCGGCTACGTGGGGTACGAGGAGGGCGGCCAGCTGACCGAGAAGGTCCGCCGCAAGCCGTTCTCCGTCGTCCTCTTCGACGAGGTCGAGAAGGCCCACCCGGACATCTTCAACTCGCTGCTGCAGATCCTGGAGGACGGTCGCCTGACCGACTCCCAGGGCCGGGTCGTGGACTTCAAGAACACGGTCATCATCATGACGACCAACCTCGGCACCCGGGACATCTCCAAGGGCTTCAACCTGGGCTTCGCGGCCTCGGGCGACAAGAAGAGCAACTACGAGCGCATGAAGAACAAGGTCGCGGACGAGCTCAAGCAGCACTTCCGGCCCGAGTTCCTCAACCGCGTCGACGACGTGGTCGTCTTCCCGCAGCTCACGCAGGAGGACATCCTCACGATCGTCGACCTGATGATCGGCAAGGTCGACGAGCGCCTGAAGGACCGGGACATGGGCATCGAGCTCTCCCAGTCCGCCAAGGAGCTGCTGTCGAAGAAGGGTTACGACCCGGTGCTGGGCGCGCGTCCGCTGCGTCGCACGATCCAGCGCGAGGTCGAGGACACCCTGTCGGAGAAGATCCTCTTCGGTGAGCTGCGCCCCGGTCACATCGTGGTCGTGGACACCGAGGGCGAGGGTGAGACCCAGACCTTCACCTTCCGTGGCGAGGAGAAGACCGCACTGCCGGACGTTCCGCCGATCGAGCAGGCGGCCGGTGGGGCAGGCCCCAACCTGAGCAAGGAGGCGTGACCTCCGGGTCCGTCTGAGCACGACCGCTCACCGAGCGGCCGATGGGGCCGGTGCTTTCGAGCACCGGCCCCATCGGCATGTCCGGAACGCCTTAGGCCCAGGCCCCGCTGTGTGTCCCGTCCGTCAGGACAGCTGGCCGTCGTAGTCCGGCAGCTTGTACGTCCTCTCGGCGTGCCCGCCCGACAGGTCGGTGGCGCTGTTGCCGATGTTCGCGATGATCGTGTAGCCCTTGGCCTCGACGGCCTTGCGCTGGGCGGTCTTGTAGGCGGCGACGTCCTTGAAGAGGTCGACGAAGCTGCGTACGTACAGGCCGGAGACCTGGTAGCCGACGTGCTTGAGGTTGTGGTCCGTCACCGACCTGATGATGCCCGGGCGGGCCGTGACGAAGAACAGGGCGACGCCGTGGTCCTGCGCGTACTCGGCCACGTCGAGGACGGGTGCGTTGGCCGGCGAGGGATAGCTGAAGCCGAAGTCGGTCTCCAGCGTGGTGTTGTCGATGTCGAAGACGATGGCCTGCTTCTCGCCCGACGCCGCACCGGCGATACGTTCCTTCAGGTACGGCAGCGCCTCGGCCATGACGGCCCGGCAGTCGTTCTGCCAGGTGGCGTGGTCGACGTCGGCGGCGGCGGCGGTGGCCGTGGTGGTGGCCACGGCCGGGGTCGCGGCGGTGGCCGGGCTCATCAGGGCCGCGGTGGCGGCCGTGGCGGCGACGGCCACGCCGATCAGGCGCTGCAGACTGCTTCCGGTCATGGGTGGGGGGTTCCTCTCGCATGGGAGCGCTGCGGGACATGGCTCGTGGTGCATGCTCACGGGCGTGCGGGGCCGGCGGGGGGCGACGAGATTACCGGGCGGTAACTGTAGGGCGGGCATGTGGGGTTGGGCTAGGGCCTGTCTGGCAATTCCCGTCGTCGCCCGGAGGGCGGCCTCGCGGCGTCAGGTGCGTGCTCTGGGGGTCCCCCCGGCCGGAGGCTGGGGGAGTGCCGGGCGCAGGGCCTCGTACTGGACGTACTTGGCTCTGTGTCCGGTGCGGCGAGAGTGCGTGCATGGCGTCGCGAGGCAGGCGGGAATTGTCAGACAGGTCCTAGAGCACGGTGTGCGGTTTCACGACGGTGTGCATGCCCGGCAGGAGTTCACGGATCCGTTCCGGCACGTCCGTCGTCTCCGGGGCGAGGACGAAGGTGACGGACCGCAATCCGGGGAAAAGAGCCGGTATCGCCGAGAGGTCTTCGGTTCCGGTGAATCTGTTGAGACTGAGGCGCTCGACGCCCGGCAGAACGGGGCCTTCCGTCCAGGGAACCGCCGTCCAGTTGAGCCGCAGATCCTCCAGCTCGGGGAGCAGTGCGACCTCTTCGCGGTCTTTCGGGGTGAGGGGTTCCAGCAGACCGGCCAGGCTCAGCGTCCGCACCGAGCGCATCTGACGCAAACCGCGCAGCCCGGTGTGCCGGAGGGAGCTCTTGGTGAAGCGCAGATAGCCGAGGCTGAGGTTCTCGGGGAGCACGGCGTCGAGCGACTCACCGATGAGCGCGAATCCGAGGTCGAGGCTGCGCAGAGTCGTGGACGCCGAGAGCGGTGACAGAACGCCCGGCGTCTCCAGTCCCTCCGCCAGGTCCAGTGACAGCCAATCCAGCGGAAGCCGGACCAAAGGGCTCAGGTCTTCGACGTACGGACTGCCGCTCAGGTCGAGGTGCCTGAGCCGGTGCAGCGACGAAAGGCAGTCCAGGGAGCGCAGGGCCGTGTTGCGTCGTGAGACGAGCATGCGCGTCGTGTCCGGGACGAGGCCGGATTCCAGCTCGGCGGGCTCGATGACGCCGTCGAGTTGCAGCCGCTCGCGCCCGCCGAGTGAGCGCAGGGCCCGCAGATGCCCCGCCGAGTGCGCCGTGAAGTACAGGTCGTCCTCCGGCAGGTGGGCGATGATCTCTGCCGCGTACCGCTCGGGGTCGAAGCGGTGCCAGGTCCAGGTGAGCTGCGAGCGGACCGGCAGGGACGGGTGGGTGCGGAAGCGGGCCAGGACCGGGACGGCCGCGTCGGTCCCGATGAGGGACGCGGTGACGACGACCGCCCTGGCCTCCGCCTCGGACAGCCCCTCGGGTCCGGGCAGGAGTTCCAGTACGAGCGGGCCCACCGCGGCCAGCTCGCGGGCCTCCTCCGCCGTACGGGGCGGGATGAGCGTGGCCGCCTGCTCCTCCACGGCGGCCCGGACCGTCGGGTCGAGTTCCGTGGCGTGTTCCAGGCCGGCCAGGGCGAGCAGCCGGACGCGGGTGCCCCCGGCGGGCCCGGCCTGTTCGGCGGCGGCCAGCAACTGGGTCAGGAAGTCGGCGCGTTCGCGGGGCCGGGCGTGGGCGACGGCCATACGGATCACGTCCGACCACTGGTGGTCGGCGGCGTTGCGGACGAGGAGCCCGAAGTCGCCGTCCTCCACCGCGGCCTTCGCGCCGAGGTGGTCCTGGAAGGTGCGATGGACGAACTCGACCGTTCCCAGGGAGGGTTCGCGGAGCAGGCCGCTGCGCAGCAGGAGGTGGCGGTAGATCGTGGGGGCGTCTCCCTGGCTCGCGACGGCGGGCAGGGCGGGCAGGGCGTCCGCGATGAGGTGCTCGGCGCGCTCACGGTCCATCTCCAGCCGGCCGTTGCGGATCAGCCAGTAGGCCAGCCGTTGCAGGAGCTGGATCTGGGGCAGCTCGGTGAGCCGGACGGTGTCGTGCGGGAGCATGTCCCGCTCCTGGTCGCGGCGCGCGAGAAGCATCGAGAGGGCGGCGTCGTACAACTCCCGTCGCCCGTGCGGCAGATAGCCGCGCCGGTCCCGGTGCAGGGCACAGATCAGCGCGCACATCAGGGGGTTGGTGGCGAGCCGGCCGAGGTCGGGCTTGGTGCGGACGGCGTCGAGGAGCGAGGACTCGTACGCGGCGAGGCGTTCGGTGTCGCGTTCGGAGTCCGGGGCGTCGACGCGGGCCGCGGTGTGCCAGCGCTCGACGAACGCCGTGACGTCGTCCCGGCTCATCGGGGAGAGCGCGAGTTCCGTGAAGCCGTCCGCGGCGAGCCAGTTCTCGCGTACGGCCGAGGGGCGTGAGGTGACCAGCCACTGGTTGCCCGGGTAGGCGTCGAGCAGGTCGCGCAGCCAGCGGCGGGTGCGCTCGCGGTCGGGCTCGGGGATCTCGTCGATGCCGTCGACGAGCAGCAGCCCGCGGCCCGCCGCCAGCACCCGGTCGGGCCAGCCGTCCGGCGCCGCGCCATGGAAGGGCACGCGGACGGCGGCGAGGAAGTCGGCGGGCGCGGGCAGCCCGTCGGGACGGCGTACGAGCGTGCGCAGCGGCAGGACGAAGGGGACCCGGTCGCCGCGCTCGCCCCGCGCGGCCGTCACCGCCAGCCACTGCACCAGCGTCGTCTTGCCCGAGCCGGCCACGCCCCGCAGCAGCACCAGGTCCTGCTCGGCCAGCGCCTCTTCGGCGGAGAGCGGGAGACCGGGCGCGCCGAGAACCCCGCCGTCCTCGGCGTCCGTGGCGGCGCGCAGGGCCTGGAGGGTGAGGTAGGCGGCGTCCAGGGGCCACCGGTCGGGCGAGTCCACCAGGTCGATCCCGTAGATGGTGAGCCGACTGTGCTTCGTCGCCGTGTACGCGAGGAAGCGCCGCTCGAACGCCGCGTCGCCCCCGCCGGGCAGCGGTGTACGGGCGATCAACTCGTCCACCTTCGCGATCAGTTCGGCCTGTCTGCGCGTCTGCTCGACGAGGGTCCTCGCCACAAAGGTCGAGCGTTGGGTGAAGAAGTGCAGGATGTGCAGACAGGCCGTGTCGAGCAGCCGCTCGTAGAACAGCGTCGCGTCGAAGCCGAGATCCCGGTCAGGGCTTCCGGCGGTGTGGCGGAGGTGGAGAGCCAGGCCGGAGTGCCCGAGTGCCACGGCCTGTACGTCCGTCATGGTGAGGTCGCCGAGAGCGTGCAGGGTGTCGGCGAGGGCGTGGACGACGGGCTGTTCCTCGTCGGCGGGAACGGGCCGTTCCGAGGCGTCCGTGACGGCTCGCGTGACCAGTTCGGTGGCGAGTTCGGTCACGTCCTTCTTGTTCAGCGTGCGCTGCTCGCCCTTGAAGGAGACGCGGGACGAGATGCGTACGGGCTTGTCGACCAGGCCCGCGCCCGGCCCCTCCGTCACGAAGAGTTTCCTGATCAGCGGTGTGGCCACGCCGGACGCCAGCCGCACGCCTACGGTTGCCGGTTCCATGACGCTCCCCCGAGGGCATGGTGGGTGGTTGGCGGCTGTCAGCGTAACCGCCGTGCGGGACTCTGTCCGTGGATCTTGGAACTGTAGGTCCTGGAACCGTGGTCCTGGAACCGCGGATCTTGGCGCGACAAAAGCGGTGGCCGTACGGACCGGTGGGCGGGAGGATGCGCGATGTCCCGAACTGTCCTGGAAGGGAGCCGCAATGGATGTCGACCGACCCGAAGTCCGCACGCTGGCCGGGGTGTTGAGGGGCGAGGCAGGGAAGGCGGGTACGGCGGTGTTCCGGGGCATCCCGTTCGCCGAACCGCCCGTCGGCGCGCTGCGGTTCGGGGCGCCGCGGCCCGCGCGGGGCTGGGACGGCGTACGGGAGGCGACCGCGTTCGGGACACCGCCCCCGCAGTCCTCGGCGTTCGGCATGGACGCGCTCGCGTCCCCGGACACCGACGACGGCGACTGGCTGACCCTCAACGTCTGGACACCCGACCCCGCCCCCGGCGCCGGACTGCCGGTGATGGTGTGGCTGCTCGGGGGCGCGTACGTCATCGGGATGTCGGGGCTGCCCGAGTACGACGGCGGCCGGCTGGCCGCGGAGGGCGTCGTCCTGGTGACGCTCAACTACCGCCTCGGCATCGAGGGATTCGCACACATCGAGGGCGCGCCCGCCAACCGTGGACTGCTCGACCAGGTCGCCGCCCTCGCATGGGTGCGGGACAACATCCGTGCCTTCGGCGGCGACCCGGACCGCGTCACGGTCTTCGGGGAGTCGGCGGGCGCGGGGTCGCTCGCCGCGCTGCTGACGATGCCGCGCGCGGCCGGGCTCTTCCGGCGGGCCGTCGCACAGAGCGTGCCCGGCCCGTTCCTCTCGGCCCCGCTCGCCGCGGACATCGCCGGGGAGTTCGCGGCGGAGCTGGGGCTGCGGCCGACCGTGGACGACCTGGGCACGGTGGCGCCGGGTCTGCTGCCGGCGGCGGCGGACGCGGTCGGGGCACGGATGGAGCGGTACGCGCACCGGTGGGGAGTGCTCGCGCACACGGCGATCCCGCTGGCACCCGTCGTGGACGGAGACGTGCTGCCCCGCGCGCCGTGGGAGGCGCTCGCGGCCGGAGCCGCACGCGACATCGAGCTGGTGGCCGGCCACACGCGGGACGAGTACCGGCTCTTCATGGCCCTCGACGGAACGCTCGGCGAGGAGCTGACGGAGGACCGGGCGACGGCGGCGCTGCGGACGTTCTCGCCCGGCTCGGGCGGAGCGGGCGCCTCGGGCAGCGCGGGAGGCTCGGGCGGCGAGGAGGCGTACCGGAAGGCGGTCCCGGGCCTCGACGCGGCGGGGCTGTACGAGCTGGTCCGCTCCGACTGGCTCTTCCGGATGCCGTCACTGCATCTGGCCGAGGCCCACATCGCGGGCGGCGGCCGTGCCCACGTCTACGAGCTGGTCTGGGAGGCGCCGGGCATGGGCGGGCTGCTCGGGGCCTGCCACGGGCTCGATGTGCCGCTGGTCTTCGGCAACCTGCGCGGCGGGCTGCCCGCGCTGCTGTTCGGGGAGGCGCCGCCCCCGGAGGCGGAGGAGCTGTCGGCGCTGTTCCGGGCGACCTGGACGGGCTTCGCGGCGGGGGAGGGGCCCGGCTGGCCGGCGTACGACGTCGATCGGCGGCCGGTACGGCTCTTCGACACGCGGCCGACCGTGACGGCGTACCCGGAGGAGGTGTCCCGGGAGCTGTGGCAGGAGCACGTCTTCGGGGCGTTGCCGCTGCTCGGGTAGGCAGTGCGGTGGTGGCCGGTAGGCAGTGCGGTGATGGCCGGTCGTGGCCGGTGGTGGCCGTCACATCCGGTGGCCGCCGGGCGGGGCCGCCCGGTGACATGACGCACAGGCCTTTCGCGTCCTACTAGGGCCGGTAGTGGCGGATGCGGGGTGGACAAAAAGGACCTTTGGCCCTGGGGGTGGGTCCGAGGTCCTTCGGGGTGGGCGGAGTGGTCGGCGAAGTGGGGGCCGGGCCGTGAGGAGCCACTCTGAAGTGGGGGTAAACCGGACTTCTCACAGAAAACCGGGAGGATTTCGTACTCGACGGTGTTTCTGTCAAGGAGGCGGAAGTTTCGGGGTCAAGTACGACTTGAGGTCGTAGAAGGGTGTTTTGGGGGATGGCGGGAGTACGGGTTACCAAGGGATGACCCCCGCCCGGCGCACCGACAGCGCGCCGGGTGTGTTGTTGCCCGTCCCCCGGAGGTAGTCCCCATGTCGCAGCGCATCACGTCCCGCATACCCGGCACGTCCCAGCTCCGTGCCCGGGCCGCCGTCCTGGCCCTCGGCCTGGGAGTCTCGACCGCCGTCGGAGCCGGGGTCGCGGTCGCCGCGGACGCCAAGCCGAGTGCGGTCTCCCTGTCGAGTGCGGCCGCCGCCTCCGTGCAGGAGCAGGCCGCCGCCCAGGCGAAGGCCGCCCAGGCGAAGAGCACGGCCGCTGCCAAGAAGGCGGCGGCCGAGAAGGCCGCGGCCAAGCCGGCCGCCGCGAAGAAGGCCTCCTCCTGGGTCGACCCGGTCGCGAAGTACAAGCTCTCCGCGAGCTTCGCGCAGGCCGGCAACCTGTGGTCGTCCACCCACTCCGGCCAGGACTTCGCCGTCTCCTCCGGCACCCGGGTCGTCGCCGCCCACGGCGGCACCGTCGTGAAGACCGGCGGCAACGGCGCCGGTGACGGGCCCGCGTACGGCAACGCCGTCGTGATCAAGCACAGCAACGGTACGTACTCGCAGTACGCGCACCTGTCCCGTATCGACGTGAAGGCCGGCCAGGTCGTGAAGACCGGCCAGCGGATCGCACTGTCCGGCAACACCGGCAACTCCAGCGGACCGCACCTGCACTTCGAGATCCGTACGACGGCCAACTACGGCTCGGCGGTCGACCCGGTCGCCTTCCTGCGCTCCAAGGGGCTCAGCCTCTGACGGATCTCAGGATCCGTCTCTGACGGCCTCATGATCCGTCTCCGACGGACCGCATGACTCGTCCCTGACGGATCTCAGGACTCGTGCGGGCCCGAGTGTGCCCGTGTGACCAGTTCGATGGCGACCTCCAGGACGGCTTTCCGCTTGTCCTCGGGGTCGCCTTCCATGTCCTTGAGGGCGAACATCCCGGCGTGCATGGTGAACAGCGCGCTCACACAGCGGACCTGGTCCGTCAGCGGGGCCTCGGGCTCCCTGATGATGTCCAGCAACTTGACCATGCGGTCCTTGAACGACTCACCGATGCTCAGCTCGCGGACCGTCGCCTGGTTCTCCTGCATGAAGCGGAAGAGGGGGGTCGCGTCGGTGAGGGCCCGGCTGTACCGGCGCAGGAGTTCCTGCTTGGTGTCGAGGGAGCGCGGCTGGTCCTTGCCCCACTCGATCAGCTCGTCCATCGGCCTCGTCAGATCCTCGAAGAGGCTGATGAGGATGTCTTCCTTGGTCTTGAAGTGGTAGTAGAGCGCCGCCTTGGTGACGTCCAGCCGTTCGGCGATCTCGCGCAGGGACGTCTTCTCGTAGCCCTGCTCGGCGAACAGTTCGACAGCCACGTCCTGGATGCGCTGGCGGGTGTCTCCGCGCCGCCGCTGCCTGCTGCCGCCCATCGTGGCCGCCCCTCGTCCTGGTCGCACGCCGCAGCGTGGGTAAAGAAAAACTTACTTGACGCCCGGCTAGTTACGGGTCTACTTTCCCCAGTGTAGTCAACTTGCCGGTCGGCAAGTAAGTAGCAGTGAAGTGCGGTACCCAGGGGAGTGGGCAGAGTGGCGGACACCAGGACGGCCGGAGCGGCCGGAGCAGCGAATGAGGCGGAACCGACGGACGTGGTGCCGGGGTCGGCTCCGGACGAGTCGGGGAGGCCCAGGAGGCTGCGGAGGCCGATCAAGCCGATGAAGTCGGCGAAATCGGTCGAGTCGGTTGAGTCGGCTGAGCCGGGGGACGCGCTGGTGAAATCCGCGGCGGCGTCCCAGGCGTCGGTAGCGGCGTCGGCAGCGGACGCCGGGGGTGCCGTGGACGCAGCGGATGCCGCGGGCGCCGTGGACGCGGGCAAGCAGCCCAGGAGCGTACGGGTCGTCCTGATGGCGCTGATGATCGCGATGATGCTCGCGATGCTCGACAACATGATCATCGGCACCGCGATGCCGACCATCGTGGGCGAGCTGGGCGGCCTGGAGCATCTGTCGTGGGTCGTCACCGCCTACACGCTCGCGACCGCCGCCTCCACCCCGATCTGGGGCAAGCTCGGCGACATGTACGGGCGCAAGGGCGTCTTCATGACGTCGATCGTGCTCTTCCTGATCGGGTCGGCGCTCAGCGGAATGGCCCAGGACATGGGCCAGCTCATCGGGTTCCGCGCGGTCCAGGGACTCGGCGCGGGTGGTCTGATGGTCGGCGTCATGGCGATCATCGGTGACCTGATTCCGCCGCGGGAGCGGGGCAAGTACCAGGGCATGATGGCCGGCGTGATGGCCCTCGCCATGATCGGCGGACCGCTGATCGGCGGCACCATCACCGACAACTGGGGCTGGCGCTGGTCCTTCTACATCAACCTGCCGCTCGGTGTCATAGCCCTGATCGCCATCAGTGTCGTACTGCATCTGCCCAAGAAGCGGGTGGACGCGCGGATCGACTATCTGGGCGCCGCGCTGCTCACCGTGGGCATCACCTCGATCGTGCTCGTCACCACCTGGGGCGGGACCGAGTACGCCTGGGGCTCCGCCCGGATCATGGAACTGATCGCCATCGGGGTCGCCGCACTCATCGGCTTCCTGTTCGTGCAGACCAAGGCCGCCGCGCCGGTCATGCCGCTGCACATCTTCCGCAGCCGCAACTTCGCGCTGATGTCCGTCGTCGGCTTCGTCGCCGGGTTCGTGATGTTCGGCGCCGTGCTGTTCCTGCCGCTGTACCAGCAGTCGGTGCAGGGCGCGTCCGCGACCAACTCCGGGCTGCTGCTCCTGCCCATGCTCGGCGCGATGCTCGTGACCTCGATGGTCGCCGGACGGGTCACCACCAGCACCGGGCGTTACAAGGCCTTCCCGATCGTGGGCAGTGCGCTGATGGTGGTGGGGCTGTACCTGCTGTCACTCATGGACACCGACACGTCGAGGCTGACGTCCGGTGTGTACATGGCCGTGGTCGGTGCGGGCATGGGCTGTCTGATGCAGATCACCATGCTCGTCTCGCAGAACAGCGTCGAGATGAAGGACATGGGCGTCGCGTCGTCCAGCACCACGCTGTTCCGTACGCTCGGCTCGTCCTTCGGTGTCGCCATCATGGGGGCGCTGTTCAACAACCGCGTCCAGGACGTGATGACCGAGCGGGCCGGGGCGCTGGGGTCCAAGGTGACCGAGCAGTCGGCGCAGCTGGATGCGGCGAGTCTGGCGAAGTTGCCGGTGGCCGCGCGGGAGGCGTACCAGCACGCGGTCGCGTCCGGGACGCATTCCGCGTTCCTGCTGGGGGCGGTTGTCGCGGTGGTCGCGCTGGTGGGGGCCGTGTTCGTGAAGGAGGTTCCGCTTCGGGGGGCGGGATCGGGGGCTGGTGAGGGCGCCTCCGGCGGGGAGAAGGCGATGGAGGCGGTCTGAGTCCGCAGGACTCGGCGGTTCGGCCTGACGGCCCCTGGTTTCGGACGGTGTCCGGGACCGGGGGCCTTTTCCGCCCCCGCCGCCCCTACCCATTCCCGTCCCCACCCCAGAGGCTCCGCCCCCGAACCCCCGCTCCTCAAACGCCGGAGGGGCTGGACAGGGGCGCCGGAGGGGGTGGATGCGCGGGCGTCGAGTCCACGGCCAGCCTGAAAACAGGGGCGCAGCCCCGTTTTCAGGGGCGCGGGGAACTGCGCGATCAGCCCCCACCGGCCCGCAGCCGCAGCCGCAGCCGGAGCCGCAGCCGGAGCCAGACCACCCCCCTCCAGCCCGTCCGGCGCGTGAGGACAAAGGGGGCCGGGGGCGGCAGCCCCGGGGCAGGTCACTCCGGCAGCATTGGGTAACTGCCCGTGTTCGTCGGCGCATGCTCCGGCAGCCACAGCACCGCCACCGCCCCCTCCGCAGGAACCCCCTCCGCCGCCCCCACCGCCCGCACATTGCGGAAAGTGAGCCGCGCCCCCAGCACCCGCGCCTGCCCCGCCGCGATGGTGAGTCCCAGGCCGTGCCCGTGCCCCGCCCGGTCACTGCTGCCGGTGCGGAAGCGGCTGGGGCCGTCGGCGAGCAGTGCGTCGGGGAAGCCGGGGCCGTGGTCGCGGACCCGGATGACCCGTCCCTCGACGGTGACCTCGATAGGCGGCTTGCCGTGCTTGGCGGCGTTGACCAGCAGGTTGATGAGGACCCGCTCCAGGCGGCGCGGGTCGGTGGTGACCGCCGACTCGTGGACCACCCGGACGACGATCCCGGGGTCCCGCGCGATCACCCGCCGGGTCACGAACTCGCCCAGCAGGATGTCCTGCAACTCGGCCCGCTCGTTCGCGCTGTCCAGCCGGGCCACCTCCAGCACGTCCTCGACCAGCTGACGCATCGCCTGCGCCCGGTCCCGTACGAGTTCCGTCGGGCGCCCCGGCGGCAGCAGCTCGGCCGCGGTGAGCAGCCCGGTCACCGGCGTGCGCAGCTCGTGCGCGATGTCGGCGGTCACCCGCCGCTCGGCCTCGATGCGCTGCTGCAACGCGTCCGCCATCGCGTCCACGGCCCGCGCGAGGTCGTCGGTCTCGTCGCGCACGACCCCGCCGATGGAGTCCCGTACGCGCACATCCGGTTCGCCCTGTGCGACGCGGCGGGCCGCCGTGGCCGCCTTGCGCAGCCGCCGCGAGAGCTGGCCGCCGATGAGCACGCCGAGCGCGCAGCCGCCGAAGACGACCGCGATCGAACCGATGAGCAGCGCCTCGTCGAGATCCTTCAGGACGGTCGTGCTGCGGTCGGTGAAGTTCGTGTGCAGCGACAGGATGCGGCCGTCCTTGAGCGGAACGGCCGCCCAGATGTCGGGCACGCCGTCGGAGTGCTCCGTCACATAGGTCGCCCGGCGCCCGGCCGTCGCCTTCGCCAGCAGGTCCTTCGGCAGGGCGGGGTCGTCGATCCTGACGCCGGGGAAGTTCGGCCGCCCGGACGCCTCGTAGTTGCGCTGCGCGATCTGGACGCGCTCGTCGGCGAGGTCGCGCGCGTTGTCGAGCATCGAGACCCGGGCGGCGTTGTGCACGACCAGGCTCAGCGCGACGGCCACCAGCGCTCCGACCGCCGCGATGGCGGCGCTCAGCTTCCATCTGATCCCCGTACGCGGCATCAGGCGCCCGAGTCTCTCGCGCCGCCCGGCCGCACCGGCCCGAACGACGCGCCCGGCCCGGACGACCCGCCCGTGTCCCTCTCCGTCCGCGCCCCGCCCACCGTGCCCACGCGTACGGCCCTGCCCGCGCCCGTTCCCGTCATCGCCGAACCCACCTTGCCCGTCGGCCGGATCGCCGCTCGTCCCCCGCATCGTCCGCTCCGCTCAGGCCTTCAACTTGTAGCCGAAGCCGCGGACCGTCTCGATCCGGTCCTGGCCGATCTTCGTGCGCAGCCGCTGCACATGGACGTCCACGACCCGGGTGTCACCGCCCCAGCCGTAGTCCCACACCCGCTCCAGAAGCTTGTCGCGCGACAGGACCGTACCGGGCGAGGACGAGAACTCCAGCAGCAGCCGCATCTCGGTGGGCGTCAGTGACACCGGGGCACCGCCCCTGCGCACCTCCATGCCCTCCGTGTCGATCTCCAGCTCGCCGGAACCGGAGCCCGTGCCGAAGGTCAGCACACCCCCGCCGTGCTCGGCCGACGTACCGTCGCTCCCGTCGGCGGAGCGCGGCCCGCTCGCGTGTCCGAAGCGCCGCAGCACCGCCCGGATGCGTGCGACCAGCACGGCCCCGTCGAAGGGCTTGGTCACGTAGTCGTCGGCGCCCGCCTCCAGGCCCAGGACGACGTCGATGGAGTCGGCGCGGGCCGACAGCATGATCACGGGGACGGTCGACTCGTCGCGGATCCGGCGGCACAGCGACACCCCGTCGAGGCCCGGCACCATCACGTCGAGGAGCGCGATGTCGGGCCGGTTCGCGCGGAACGCCTCCAGCCCCGACAGCCCGTCGGGCATGGCGGTGACCACGAAGCCGTCGCGTTCCAGCGCGAGTTGGGTGGCCTCGCGGATGACGTCGTCGTCCTCGACGAACAGGACATGGGTCTGCTCTGCCATCCGGGTGCTCTCGTTTTCTCGGTCTGTCGGGCCATTGCTCGTGCTTGCTTCTGTTTCTGCTTCTGCTTGTGCGATGACGCGATCGCGCGGTGCGGGACTACTGGTCGGTGGGGGCCGCCGACTCGCCGCCCACCACCTTGCTGTAGTCGTTGTGCGTCCTGGCCCGCTCGGTGAAGCGGGTCGCCGTCCAGTGGTACGTGATCACTTCCTCGCCGGACGGATACGTCACCGAGTCGTCCTTCTCGTACACCTGCTGGGTGATCACCAGGTCGCCCCGGTCGATCTCCGCGTACACGGGGGGTTCCTCGGCGCGGAAGACGTTCTTGTACTCGTCGCCCTGCTCGCGGTACACGTACGAGCCGACGCCGACCGCGTCCCCGCAGGTCATCACGTTGATCACGACGTCGGCCGCGGAACCGCCGGTGAGGTTGCCGTACGACACGTCGACCGGGTACTCGTCGCCGACACACGGCTTCAGGTCGCGCTTGACCGCCGTACTGACCCCGGGATCGGCCCTGACGAGACGTACCGCGTCCACCCGGTCGGGAGTGGCCGGAGTCGGGGCCGAGACGGAGGGGGTCACGTCCCGGGCGCTCCCGGCGGCCGAGTCGGAGAGGGCCGGGCCCTCGTCCCGGGCGCCGGTGCCACCCGTACCGCAGGCGGACACGGAAAGGCCGAGGGCGGCGAGTCCGGCCGCTGCCGTGACCACCGCCTTCCGGACCTCACGGGCCCGTGGAGCCGCTGGGTCTAGGCCGCGCAACGCTCCCGCTCCTCACGCCCCGGCACGCGTACACCGAGCTTGCCGTTCCGGTCGTTGTCCCGGCCGTTGTTCCGGTCGTTGTTTCCGTCGCTGATCACTTCGCTGTGCACGTCGTTCTCGTCACGGGCCCGGCGCTCCAGCTCCTCGCGGAGCCGGGCGAGTGCCCGGTGCAGTGTGCTCTTGACCGTGCCGGCCGACATACCGAGGGCGGCGGCCGTCTCCTCCGTGGACATCTGCTCCCAGTGTCGCAGCACGACGACGCTGCGCTGCTTGGGAGCCAGCACCTTCATGATGTCCATCAGGAGTGCGCGGTCCGCGTGCTGCTCGGTGGAGTCGTCCACGCTCGCGTCCGGCAGCTGCTCGGTGGGGACCTCCTCCAGCTTGCGGGCCCGCCACCACTCCGTACGCGTGTTGATCATGACGCGGCGCAGATAGGCGTCGGCGAGGCGCTTGTCCGCGATGCCGTCCCAGCGTCCGTACGTCCGTACCAGCGCGGTCTGCAGGAGGTCCTGGGCGTCGACGGGGTCGGGGACCAGGCGGCGTGCGCTGCGCAGCAACGCGTCCTGCCGAGTGCGTACGTACTCCTCGAATTCGAGCACCTCGCCGTGCGCCATTTCAACCGCCTCCGTCCCCGTTCCGGCCTGGTTGCTGCCGGGTGTCCGTTGCCTGCCGTACCGCTGGTCCGCGGTACGGCACTGAAGTTACGGAGCTGTTGTCACGGGGTTGTCCGAGCGAGCATGCGACAAGCGCTCGGCTGTCCATAGGTTGTGTAACGGAAGTAGGGCCCGGGTAAGACGAGGTGTCGACTGGGA
Source organism: Streptomyces sp. NPDC017991 (assembly GCF_044328075.1). NCBI lineage: Bacteria > Bacillati > Actinomycetota > Actinomycetes > Kitasatosporales > Streptomycetaceae > Streptomyces > Streptomyces sp. NPDC017991. The sequence goes on from NZ_JBIRGP010000004.1 coordinate 769,867, forward strand.
CGGGTACGGGGCGTTTTGCCCGCCGCGACTCTGTTACCGGGCTCGGTGAAGCCTGTGGGTCAGCTCTGCGGGAGCCGGTACAGAGCGCCGGCGAGCGGTTCGACGAGTCCGTCGGCGACCAGTCCGTCCAGGGCGCGGGCCCGTTGCACCGGTTCGTCCCAGACACGGTCGAGGGCCGACTGGGGGACGGGGGTGACCGCCTCGCGCAGCACGGCGAGCAGCCGGCCGCGCACCTGCCGGTCCGTACCCGCGTAGGTCTGCCCGCGCCGCGGCGGTCCCTCGTACGCGGGCTTCCCGGCCAGCCGCCAGGTGCACAGGGCGGCGATCGGGCAGCGTACGCACGTCTCGTTCTTCGCCGTGCAGACGACGGCGCCGAGCTCCATGGACGCGGCGGCCCAGAGCGCGGCCGTGCGCTCGTCGTCGGGCAGGAGCGTGCGGGCGAGCTTTCGTTCGGCGGCGGTCGTGGCGTTCGGCGGGTACTGGGTCCCGGTGACGGCCCGCGCGAACACGCGCCGCACGTTCGTGTCGAGGACGGCGTGCCGCTGCCCGTACGCGAACGAGGCCACCGCCGCGGCCGTGTACTCGCCGATGCCGGGCAGCGCGAGCAGCTGCGCGTGCTCCGTGGGTACGTCGCCGTCGTGCCGCTCCGTTATGGCGACCGCGGCGCCGTGCAGGCGCAGGGCGCGGCGGGGGTAGCCGAGGCGGCCCCAGGCGCGGACGGCCTCGCCCGGCGTGTCCTCGGCGAGATCGGCGGGCCGCGGCCAGCGGGCCATCCACTGCTCGTAGACGGGGAGCACGCGGCTCACCGGTGTCTGCTGCAGCATGAACTCGCTGACCATCACCCCCCACGGGCCCGCGTCGGGCCGCCGCCACGGGAGGTCGCGAGCGTTCTCCTCGAACCAGTCGATGACGGGGGCGTGCAGGTCGTCGCCGACGGATTCGGGTGTGTCGGCCTGGGCGGGGATCGTGGGTTTCGTGGGCGCAGTCATGGCACGGCCGATTGTTCCATGCGGTGGCGCGTGTGGGGGTTTGGGCGGGGTGCCTCGTGTGTTGTCCGCGGGTCGGTGGGGGCGTGTCGCGCGGTTCCCCGCGCCCCTGAGACCGCTCCCCGGGGTCGTCCCGGGCTGATGATCGGAAAAAGTTGGGGCCGTTGACGGCGGGTGGGGACAGTGAACTCCCCGATCTCTCGTACAGTTTGCGCCGTGGGATCTCTGCGCAATCCGGTCGGGCCGCTTCCCTCCTCCATCTACTGGCGACGGAGGGCCATTCTGGCGTCCATGTTCGCCGTGATGGCCCTGTTGGTCACCTGGGTGGTGACCTCCGACGGCGGAGGCGGAGGCAATCACGACGCCGACGGGTCCAACGGCAAGAACCCCACCGCGTCGATCACGCCCGGCCCCTCGGACTCGGAGTCCGCGATCAGCCAAGCGCCGGGCGGGCGCGACGAGTCGAGCGACGGCGGCTCCGAAGGTTCGGGAGGCTCGGAGGGCTCCGGCGGGTCGGGCGGGTCGGGTGGTTCCGCCGCGGGCGGGGCCGGTTCGGGTTCGGGCTCCGGTTCCGGCGGTGGCGGCGCGGACGACGGCGAGGGTGGCGGTGGCTCGGGCGACACGGTTCCGGCCGGCTCCAGCCTTCCCAACTGCACGCCCGACTCGGTGAAGTTGACGCTGCGCAGTGTTCACAACTCGTACACGCCCGACGAGAAGCCCACCTTCGAACTCCTCGCGAAGAACTCCTCGGGCAGCGACTGCAAGCTCGATCTCGGTCCGAAGAGCGCGGTACTGACGATCACTCAGGCGAAGGGCGACGACGAGATCTGGTCCTCGGCGGACTGCCCGACGGGTGCGGCGAGCGTCCTGTTCCGCATCCCGGCGAACGACCAGGTCATCCGCACGGTCGAATGGAACCGCAAGGCGAGCGCGCCGCAGTGCGCGACTCCGCCGGCCCTCTCGGCCGGCCCCGGCACGTACTTGGTCGAAGCGAAGCCCGCGGGCCTTCCGAAGTCCCAGACCTCCTTCGTCCTGAAGAAGGACTGACAACGAACCGTCTGCGCTCGGCTTTCGGGTGCGGGTCCGGTGGGGGCTTGTCGCGCAGTTCCTCGCGCCCCTAAGACGGCGGGGTGCGGGGCAGCGACGCCATCGCACGTCGGCCCCGTGCTTTTTGCTTTCAGGGGCGCGGGGAGCGGCGCGAGTGGCCCCCACCGGCCGGTACCCGACGAACTACCGTCTGCGCTCGGCTTTGGGGTGCGGGCCCGGTGGGGGTCGTTCGCGCCGTTCCCCGCGCCCCTAGAGGCAGGGGGTCGGCGTATGGACGCCGTCCTTTGGGGGCGCGGGGAACTGCGCGACAAGCCCCCGCCGGGCCCGCACCCGGCAGCCGACCCCAGCCCCTGAGGGGCAACGTCAAACCGCCGGACGGCTACACGTATCGCTCAAGGATCGACGACTCCGCCAACCGCGAAAGCCCCTCCCGAACGCTCCGCGCCCGCGCCTCCCCGACCCCGTCCACGGTCTGCAGGTCGTCCACGCTCGCGGCGAGCAGCTTCTGCAGCCCGCCGAAGTGCTCGACCAGCCGGTCGATGATCGCGCCGGGCAGCCGCGGCACCTTCGCCAGCAGCCGGAACCCGCGCGGCGACACCGCGGAGTCGAGCGCCTCGGGCGACCCGGTGTACCCCAACGCCCGCGCCACGGTAGGCATTTCGAGCAGCTCGGCATGACTGAGCGCGTTCAGCTCGAACAGCGCCTCATCCACCGTGCGGGACCGCTTCGCCGTCGGCTCGGGCACATAGTCCCGCACGACGAGCTCCCGCTCGGGCTCGACCCCGGCGATCAGCTCGTCCAGCTGAAGGGAGAGCAACCGCCCGTCCGTACCCAGCTCCACCACGTACTCGGCGATCTCCGTGGCGATCCGGCGCACCATCTCCAGACGCTGCGCCACCGCCGACACGTCCCGGACGGTGACCAGGTCCTCGATCTCCAGCGCGGACAGCGTGCCCGCGACCTCGTCGAGCCGGAGCTTGTACCGCTCCAGCGTGGCCAGCGCCTGGTTCGCGCGGGAGAGGATCGCGGCCGAGTCCTCCAGGACCCGCCGCTGCCCGTCCACGTACAGCGCGATCAGGCGCATGGACTGGGAGACGGAGACGACGGGGAAACCGACCTGCTTGCTCACCCGGTCCGCCGTGCGGTGCCGCGTGCCCGTCTCCTCGGTGGGAATGGTCGGGTCGGGGACCAGCTGCACGCCGGCCCGCAGGATCTTGGTGATGTCCTTGTCGACGATGATGCCGCCGTCGAGCTTGCACAGCTCGCGCAGCCGCGTCGCGGTGAACTCGACGTCCAGCACGAATCCACCACTGCACATCGCCTCGACGGTCTTGTCCCAGCCGAGCACGATGAGCCCGCCGGTGTTGCCGCGGAGGATGCGCTCCAGGCCGTCACGCAGCCCTGTGCCGGGTGCCACAGCGCTGAGAGCCGTGCGCATCAGGCCATCGGTGCCGGAACTCCCGCCGGTCTTGCCGGAAACTGCTGCCCGGTCGTTGGCTGCCACTGCACTCCTCCGGTCGCAGGCTTTTGAGGGCGCCCTCGGTTCGTACGGACGGGCGAGACCTGGGCAAAGTCTACCGGCGCTCTTCCTCGTCCCGTGGGGCGTCTCGCCGACGCGACCTCGGGAGGACCCGGAGCGCGTCCCCCATGTCGGCGACTTCCAGGACCTTCATACCGGGAGGGATCTTGCCCGGGTCGCTCGGAACAAGGGCGTGGGTGAAGCCGAGACGGTGGGCCTCGGCGAGTCTGCGCTGAACGCCCGTGACCCGTCTGACCTCGCCCGCGAGCCCCACCTCACCGATCGCGACGAGGTTCTGCGGGAGCGGGGTGTCGCTCGCCGCACTGGCCAGCGCGAGCGCGATCGCGAGGTCCGCGGCGGGCTCGGACAGTTTCACGCCACCGACCGTCGCGGTGTAGATGTCCCGCTTTCCGAGGGCGCTGATCCGGCCGCGCTGCTCCAGGACGGCGAGCATCATCTGGACCCTGGAGGTCTCCAGACCGGAGGTCGTACGCCGCGGAGTGGGGATCTGGGTGTCCACGGTGAGCGCCTGCACCTCGGCCACCAGCGGGCGGCGGCCTTCGAGGGTGACGGTCAGACAGGTGCCGGGGACGGGCTCGGCCCGGCGCGTGAGGAACAGACCGGAGGGGTCGGTGAGCCCGGTGATCCCTTCGTCGTGCAGCTCGAAGCAGCCGACCTCGTCCGTGGTGCCGTACCGGTTCTTGACGCCTCGTACGAGTCGCAGGCGCGCGTGCCGGTCGCCCTCGAAGCTCAGGACGACGTCCACCAGGTGCTCCAGGAGACGCGGTCCCGCGATGGCGCCGTCCTTGGTGACATGGCCGACCAGGAGGGTGGCCATGCCGCGGTCCTTGGAGGCGCGGATCAGGGCCCCGGCCACCTCGCGGACCTGCGACATGCCTCCTGGGGCCCCGTCGATCTCCGGAGAGGCCACCGTCTGTACGGAGTCGACGATGAGCAGGGACGGCTTCACCGCGTCCAGGTGCCCGAGGACCGCCGACAGATCGGTCTCCGCCGCCAGGAAGAGGTTGTCGTCGATCGCCTTGATGCGGTCGGCGCGCAGCCGGACCTGGCTCGCCGACTCCTCACCCGTGATGTAGAGCGTGCGGTGCTCGTCGCTCGCCGCCTTCGCCGCCACGTCCAGCAGCAGCGTCGACTTGCCGACGCCCGGCTCGCCCGCCACGAGCACCACCGCGCCCGGTACGAGGCCGCCGCCGAGCACGCGGTCCAGCTCGGGCACACCGGTCGAGCGGGCGGTCGCCTGCCGGCCGTCGACCTGGCCGATGGGCAGCGCGTTCGTGGTGACGCGGCCGGGGGCCGTCGTACGCACCGCGGGCGCGCCGTACTCCTCGACCGTCCCCCAGGCCTGGCACTCGGAGCAGCGGCCGAGCCACTTGGCCGTCTGCCAGCCGCACTCGGTGCAGCGGTAGGACGGCCGGTCCTTCGCGGTCTTCGTACGGGCAGCCATGACACGAACCGTAACCGCCGCCACTGACAGAGCCGTGACGGCCTGTCGGCATCCACTGCCGATAACGGGGCACCCTTCGCAAACCGGCCGAGTTTCCGTATGGGTGCGACAGGGACACGACACGGAATACCGGGCTCCCGCCCTCATTTGAGGGATCGTTTCACCCGTATGGATTAAATGTGCTCAAGCAGGGAGAAGGGCCCGCCACAAGGCACCTACGGTCGCACGGGTGATGAGCAGCAGTCCCGAGACCTCGACCCGCACCACCGGCGCACACCGGGCGCACCGCGAGGCGCGCGACCGGGCAGCGGCGCGCACGGTGGCGCAGTGCCCGCCGTCCCGTTACGAGCCCTACCTGGACGGCCTGTTCACCTACTGCCTGTCCGTGCTGTGCGACCACGACACGGCGACCGCCGCCCTCGGCGACGTCCTCGCGGTCGCCGAGCGCCGCGGCCATCGTGGCCGCGAGACGCCCGACGACCGCAGGGCCTGGCTGTACGCGCTCGCCCGCTGGTCCTGCCTGCGCAAGCTCGCCGAGGCCAGGCAGCGGCGGCACGGTGCCCACGCGTCGGGCCGGTCCGAGGGCGGCGCCGCCGGCTCGGACGGCCGTTCCTCCGGCCCGCACGCGCAGGACCGGCCGAACCCGCGCGCGGAGGGTGGCACGGCCGGCCCTCATGCGGAGGCCCGGTCCAAGGGCGCCCATGCCGCCGCCCGCGGCACGTCTTCCGCGGGCCCGGGGCGTACGGGCGACCGCGCCGGCGAGCGGGCCGGCGGCCGGGCCGGCGAACGCGCCGGTGACCGCACCGGCGACCGAGGCGGCGAGCGCGTCAGCGGGCGCGTCGGTGAACGGGACAGCGACCGAGGCGGCGATCGCATCGCCGATCTCCTCTCCGACGCCGAGAAGGACCGGCGCCGGCGTGAACTCGCCCTGCTGGCCTGGCCCGAGGCCGCCGGAACGACGCCCGAGCAGCGTGAGGCGCTCGAACTCGCCGTGCGCCACCAGCTCGCCGCGCACGAGGTCGCCGCCGTCCTCGGCACCGACCCGGTGTCCGCCCGGGAGCTCCTCGCCGCGGGCGCCTGCGAGGTCGAGCGCACGCGCGCGGCCCTGGCCGTCGTCGAGACCGGTACCTGCCCGGGCGTGGCCCGGCTCACCGGCGACAACCACCTCGTCCTCGGCGCGGCCCTGCGCCGCGAACTGGTCCGACACGTCGACGACTGCCCGCGCTGCCGCCGGACCGCCGAGCGCGCGGGCCCCGGATCCTGGCCCGGCACCAGCGTCACGCCCGCCGCGCTGCCCGTACTCGAAGCCCCGCGCGCGGCCCTCCACAAGGCGATGACGCGTCTCCCACGCGCGCGTGGCGGCGGTCCGCGCTTCGACCGGCGCGGTTTTCCGATGGACCCCAAGGACCACGCGGCCCGCCGTGACCGGCTGCGCGCGCGTGCCGTCACGACCACGGTCGTCGCCACCGTCGTGGCGGCCCCCGTGCTCGCCCTGTGGGCGGCCTACCGGGGGGCGCCCCTCATCGGCGAGGGCACCGACGGCCGGCCGGTCACCGCGAACGAGGCGCAGGGCCCCGAGGAACTCGGCGACAAGGCACCCGGCTACGAGAACGCGGGCAACGCCAGGACGCGGCACGGCTCCCGCTTCACCCCACGCAGCGGCTCGTCCGACGTCTCCGTGGAGGTCGTCAGCGTGGCACCGGGGCAGCAGGGCGGGCTCTCCGTCGCGGCCCACTCCACCGGTGACACGACACTGATCACCCTCACGGCGACCGGCGGTTCAGCGGTCCGCTGGTCGGCGCGGACCGAGGCGTCCTGGCTCTACCTGAGCCAGTCGGCGGGGACGCTGGAACCGGGGGAGTCACTGACGATCAAGGTGTACGTCGATCATCTGCGTGAGCCGATCGGGGCGTGGAGCGCGCGGGTGGCGGTCGGGCCGGCGGGGGCGGTGGTCACGATCGGCGGTTACGGGACCGCGGGGCCCACGCGGCCGGGGCCGCGGCCGGATCCGTCTGTGCCGAGCGGGCCCGGGCCGTCGGATCCTGGACCGGGCCCCGGGCCCGGCCCTGGTCCCGGGCCTGGGCCATCGGATCCCGGGCCCGATCCCGAGCCGACGCCGTCCGGACCGGGGCCGTCCGATCCCGGGCCGGATCCGACGCCCAGTGGGCCGGGGCCGTCGGACCCGGAGCCGGAGCCTCCGCCGGAATCCTCCGGAGGTTCCGCGCCGGCGACCGGTGGCCCCGCTGGTGGCAGCGGTGAGCCACGTCCGTCGCAGAGTTGAACGCTTCCGCGGGTCCGGAGGCCGGCTGCGGGTCCGTTGTGGCCGGTCGCGCAGTTCCTCGCGCCCCTTGGGGGGTGTGGGCTTCGGGTCCGGAGGCCAGCTGCGGGTCCGTCGTGGCTGGTCGCGCAGTTCCCCGCGCCCCTTGCGGGGGGCGGGGGTTGTCCCTTACGGGAGGCGGGGTGGGTCCGCCGGGTGCGGGGCCAGGAGGGGGAGCTGGGAGGCCAGCCGTTCCTCGCACAGGTCCACCAGGCGGTCGTAACCCGACTTGCCCATCAGTTCGATCAGTTCCGGGCGGTACGAGACATAGACCGGGTCGCCCGCGCCGTGGGCGGACGTCGCCGACGTGCACCACCAGTGCAGGTCGTGCCCGCCCGGACCCCACCCGCGGCGGTCGTACTCGCCGATCGAGACCTGCAGCACCCGCGTGTCGTCGGGCCGGTCGATCCACTCGTACGTACGCCGCACCGGCAGCTGCCAGCAGACGTCCGGCTTGGTCTCCAGGGGCTCGCGGCCCTCCTTGACGGCCAGGATGTGCAGCGAACAGCCCATGCCACCGGCGAAACCGGGCCGGTTCTGGAAGATGCAGGACCCCTGGTACGGGCGCGTCTGCCGGTCCCCGTCCTCGTCCTGCGAGACCCAGCCGGTCACGGTCCCCACGTCGTGGTGCTGCCAGATCTCCGGAGTGAGCCTCGCCACGTGACCGGCCACGCGCTTCTCGTCGTCCTCGTCCGAGAAGTGCGCGCCCAGCGTGCAGCAGCCGTCGTCCGCCCGGCCCGCCTGGATCCCCTGGCAGCCGCTTCCGAAGATGCAGTTCCAGCGAGAGGTCAGCCATGTCAGATCGCAGCGGAAGATCTGCTCGTCGTCGGCCGGATCAGGGAACTCCACCCACGCACGCGCGAAGTCGAGCCCCTTCTCGTCGCCCTTCGGCACCTTTGGAGCCTTCGGGGCCTTCAGGGCCTCCTTCGGAGCCTTCGGAAGCTTTCCGGGCCTCTCCGCCCGCGCCGTCTTCTCGGTCGTCGTGGACCCGGACGTCTTCACCGGAAGCGAGTCGTCTGCGGACCCTGCGACGGAACCCTTGGCCGATTTGTCGCTCTTCGCCTTTTTCGTCTTTGGCACCAGTCCAGAGTAAGTCGCTCACGACCACTCTGGGGACGGCCGAGCGGCCCGGGCGCAGTAGCGTGCCGTACATGAGACTCGGTGTCCTGGACGTGGGTTCGAACACGGTGCACCTGCTGGTGGTGGACGCGCACCCCGGCGCGCGCCCGCTGCCCGCGCATTCGCACAAGGCGGAGCTGCGGCTCGCCCAACTTCTGGACGACAGCGGCGCGATCGACTCCGAGGGCGTCGACAAACTGGTCGCCGTCATCCAGGAGGCGCTGGAGGCCGCCGAGGACAAGGGCGTCGAGGATCTGCTGCCGTTCGCGACCTCCGCGGTGCGTGAGGCCAGCAACGCCGACGAGGTGCTGGCCCGGGTGCGTGAGGAGACCGGTGTGGAGCTCCAGGTCCTCACCGGCGCGGAGGAGGCCCGGCTCACCTTCCTCGCCGCCCGCCGCTGGTTCGGCTGGTCGGCCGGGAAACTGCTCGTCCTGGACATCGGCGGCGGGTCGCTGGAGATCGCGTACGGGATAGACGAGGAGCCCGACGCGACTGCCTCGCTGCCGCTGGGCGCGGGCCGGCTGACCGCGGGCTGGCTGCTGACCGACCCGGCGGACCCGGCGGACATAAAGGCCCTGCGCCGCCATGTGCGGGCCCAGATCGCCCGTACGGTCGGGGAGTTCAGCCGGTTCGGCGCCCCCGACCACGTGGTCGCCACCTCCAAGACCTTCAAGCAGCTCGCCCGGCTCGCGGGTGCCGCCCGCTCGGTCGACGGGCTGTACGTCCAGCGCGAGCTCAAGCGCCGGTCCCTGGAGGACTGGGTCCCGCGCCTGGCCGCCATGACGACCGCCGAACGCGCGGAACTCCCCGGAGTCTCTGAGGGCCGCGCCGGCCAGCTCCTCGCCGGCGCGATGGTGGCCGAGGGCGCGATGGACCTCTTCGGAGTGGAAACAGTGGACATCTGCCCCTGGGCACTCCGAGAGGGCGTAATCCTCCGCTCCCTGGACCAGATGCCCCCGACCCCCTAAGGGGCGCGAGGAACGGCGCGAGCAACCCTCCACGGCCGGCCACCCGACGTACGACCCCACCCCGGCCCCCACCCCGGCCCCCACCCCCGCGCCCACCCTCCCCCCCCTGAACCGACGGCCCCCGGCCAAACAACCCCGCCCCGCCACACCTGACGGACCCACCCCGTAACCTGTCCCCGTGGCAGAACCAGTCGTGCGCATCCCGGATGCGAAGGTCGCCCTGTCCACGGCCTCCGTCTATCCGGAGTCGACAGCGACGGCCTTCGAGATCGCCGCACGCCTCGGCTACGACGGCGTCGAGGTCATGGTGTGGACCGACCCGGTCAGCCAGGACATCGAAGCCCTGCGCCGCCTCAGCGACTACCACCGCATCCCGATCCTGGCCGTACACGCCCCCTGTCTGCTCATCACCCAGCGCGTCTGGTCCACCGACCCGTGGATCAAACTGCAGCGCGCCCGGGCGGCAGCCGAGAAGCTCGGGGCGAGCACGGTCGTCGTACACCCCCCGTTCCGCTGGCAGCGCCAGTACTCCCGTGACTTCGTCACCGGAATCTGGCAGATGGCCAACGAGACGGACGTACGATTCGCCGTCGAAAACATGTACCCCTGGCGCTACCGCGATCGCGAGATGCTCGCCTACGCACCCGACTGGGACGTGACGAAGGACGACTACCGGCACTTCACGATCGATCTGAGCCACACGGCGACGGCCCGCACGGACGCGCTCCAGATGATCGACCGCATGAGCGACCGCCTCGGCCATGTCCACCTCGCCGACGGCAGCGGCTCCATCAAGGACGAGCACCTGGTCCCCGGCCGCGGCACCCAGCCCTGCGCCGAGCTGCTCGAACGCCTCGCCCTGTCCGGCTACGACGGCCACGTCGTCATCGAGGTCAACACCCGCCGGGCCATGTCGAGCGCCGAGCGCGAGGCCGACCTGGCGGAAGCCCTCGCCTTCACCCGCCTTCACCTGGCCTCGGCGGCCCGGGTCCCGCGTTCATGACCGCCGCGGCACCGCGCAGGCGGGGACGCCCCTCCCGTACGGACTCGCAGGACACCCCCGCGGCCCGTGACCGCATCCTGGCCGCGGCCCGCGAGGAGTTCGCGGAACGGGGCTTCGAGAAGACCTCCATGCGCGCCATCGCGAAGGCGGCGGACGTGGACGCGGCGCTCGTACATCACTACTTCGGTACGAAGGAGCAGGTTTTCGAGGCGTCCATCGAGGTCGCCATCGGCCCCCTCCTCAGCGCGCCCGGCTCGATCGGCGAGGGCCCCCTCGACGGTGTGGGCGAACGGCTGGCCCGCTTCTTCTTCGGCGTCTGGGAGAACCCGGCCACCCGCAAGGCCCTGCTCGCGATCGTCCGCTCCGCCGTGAACAACGAGACCGCGGCAGGGGTCTTCCGCCGGCTGATCTCCACCCAGCTGCTGCGCCGCGTCGCCCTCCAGCTGGACCTCCCGGACGCCGAACTGCGCGCCGAACTGGCCGCCGCGCAACTCGTGGGCATCGCGATGCTGCGTTACGTGATCAAGGTGGAACCCCTCGCCTCCGCCGCCCCGGAACAGATCATCACCCGGGTCTCCCCGGTGATCCAGTCCCACCTGACAGCCCCGTGAACGCGGCGCACCTTTTCAGAGGGCGCTCAGCACGGATGCCCAGCAGGGGCGCCCGTCAGGGGCGCGGGGAACTGCGCGACCAGCCACATGCGCCCCGCACCCGAAACCTCCACGCCCAGCGCCCCGCCCCCGAACCGCAGCCCGCGCCGAGCGCCCCGCGCTCCCCCAAACCCCGAGACAGCAATCCCGCATACCGGACACCACGTCCGAACCCTGGATGCCCGGCGTACGCTCGACAGCAGTCAACACTCTCCGAAGGAGCGAGCGGCCATGCCCGAGCTGAGGTCCCGCACAGTCACCCACGGACGCAACATGGCGGGCGCCCGCGCCCTTATGCGCGCCTCCGGTGTACCGGGCGCGGACATCGGCCGTAAGCCGATCGTCGCGGTCGCCAACTCCTTCACGGAGTTCGTGCCCGGCCACACCCACCTCCAGCCGGTCGGCCGGATCGTGAGCGAGGCCATCACGGCCGCCGGCGGCATCCCGCGCGAGTTCAACACGATCGCCGTCGACGACGGCATCGCGATGGGCCACGGAGGCATGCTCTACAGCCTCCCCTCCCGCGACCTGATCGCGGACAGCGTGGAGTACATGGTGGAGGCCCACTGCGCCGACGCCCTGATCTGCATCTCGAACTGCGACAAGATCACGCCCGGCATGCTCATGGCGGCCCTGCGCCTGAACATCCCGACGGTCTTCGTCTCCGGCGGCCCCATGGAGTCCGGCCGCGCCACGCTGGTCGACGGCTCGGTCCGTACGCTCGACCTGGTCGACGCGATCTCCGACGCCGTGAACGACAAGATCTCGGACGAGGACATCCTCCGTATCGAGGAGAACGCCTGTCCGACCTGCGGTTCGTGTTCCGGCATGTTCACGGCCAACTCCATGAACTGCCTGACCGAGGCCATCGGCCTCTCCCTCCCCGGCAACGGCTCGGTCCTCGCCACGCACACGGCCCGCAAAGGCCTGTACGAGGACGCGGCGCGCACGGTCATGGACGTCACCCGGCGCTACTACGAGCAGGACGACGAGTCGGTCCTGCCGCGCAATGTGGCCACGCTCGCGGCCTTCGAGAACGCCATGGCCCTCGACATCGCCATGGGCGGCTCGACCAACACGATCCTGCACCTGCTGGCCGCCGCCGAGGAGGCGGGCGTCCCGTTCGGCCTGGACGAGATCAACGCGGTCTCGCGCCGCGTGCCGTGCCTCGCCAAGGTCGCCCCGAACGTGGCGAACGGCCGGACGTACTACATGGAGGACGTGCACCGGGCCGGCGGCATCCCCGCCCTGCTCGGCGAACTCCACCGCGCGGGCCTCCTGAACGAGGACGTGCACTCGGTGCACAGCCCGTCCCTCGCCGACTGGCTGAAGACCTGGGACGTCCGCGGCGGCTCCCCCTCCCCGAAGGCCGTGGAGCTGTGGTACGCGGCGCCCGGCGGCGTCCGCTCCTCCACGGCCTTCTCCCAGTCCGAGCGTTGGGCGGCCCTCGACGAGGACGCGGAGAACGGCTGCATCCACTCGGCGGAACACGCGTACTCCAAGGACGGCGGACTCGCGGTCCTGAAGGGCAACCTCGCCGTCGACGGCTGTGTCGTGAAAACCGCCGGCGTGGACGAGTCGATCTGGACCTTCGAGGGCCCGGCGGTCGTCTGCGAGTCGCAGGAGGAGGCCGTCGACAAGATCCTCAAGAAGGAGATCACGCACGGCGACGTCGTCGTCATCCGCTACGAGGGCCCCAGGGGCGGCCCCGGCATGCAGGAGATGCTCTACCCGACGTCGTTCCTGAAGGGCCGCGGCCTCGGCAAGACCTGCGCCCTGATCACCGACGGCCGCTTCTCCGGCGGCACCTCGGGCCTGTCCATCGGCCACGCCTCGCCCGAGGCGGCGTCCGGCGGCACGATCGCCCTCGTCCGGGACGGCGACCGCATCCGCATCGACATCCCGAACCGCAGCATCGAGCTGCTGGTCTCCGACGAGGAACTGGCCGAGCGCCGCGAGGCCCTCAAGGGCGTGTACGCCCCGGTCGCCCGCGAGCGCAAGGTCTCGGCCGCCCTGCGCGCGTACGCCGCGATGGCGACCAGCGCGGACAGGGGCGCGGTCCGGGACGTCTCGATGCTCGGCTAGCCCGACGACCTCTCGCTCTCTCCCGCCCGCTCCCGCACTTCCCGCGCATCCGAACCCGCCCGGTCCTCATCACCGGGCGGGTTCGCTGTTCACAGGACAGGCCCGCCGCCCTTGCGGCCCACCACTCGGCCCACCACTCGGTCGAGCACTCGGCTCACCAGTCGGCCGGCCTGCGGGCGTCCACGGCGAAGACGCTGCCGTCGGGCGCGCTCGCGTAGACCCGGTCGCCCACGACCATGGGCGCGAGCACCTCGGCCACGACCCGTTCGCCGTCGTCGCCGAGCCGGGTGGGGGTCTGGCCCACGAGTTCGCCGGTGCGGACATCGGCCGCGAGCAACCGGCCGTCAGGGGCGCTGACGTACACGTTCCGGTCGTCGGCGGTCGGCGCCGAGGCCCTGCTGACCGAGGTCTCACGATGCCAGCGCTGCTTGCCGGCCTCGATGTCGACGGCCACCAGCGCACCTCCCGCGGCCAGTAAGTAGACCGCGTCGCCGTGCAGGGCGGCCGAGGCCGACGGAAGCGGGAGATCGAGCGGAATCCGCTGTTCCTTTTCCCCGCCCGACGCGCCGCCCGATGTGCCGCCCGATGTGCCGTCCGACGCGCCGCCCGACACACTGTCCGACGCGCTGCCCGGCGTGTAGCCGACGATGCTCCGCGTCTCCTGGGACGCGTTCTTCGCGGTGAGCCAGAGGGTGCCCTTCCGCGTGCCGACCGGAGTGAGCAGCCCGTCGAGGCGGTGTCGCCAGCGCACGTCCCCGGTCCGTGGATCCACCGCGATCACCCGCGTGCCCGTACCGTCGGACGTCAGTGTCGTCGCGTACGCGAGTTCGCCGCCGAAGTACGCGAAGGCGGGCTGGGCCCCGTCGGCCGGGCGGCCGTGCCAGAGCCGCTCCCCGGTCTTCCCGTCGATGCCGGTGACCGTGCCGTCGCCCGAGGTCAGCAGAACGGTGTCGCCCGCGTACTGCGCACCGCCCCCGTACACCGAGGTGTTCAGCTTCCAGCGGGTCCTGCCCGTGCCGGGGTCGAGTGCGACCAACTGCCCGCCGTCCGCGGTCACCGCGTGCACGAGGCCCCCGGACAGGACGGGCGCGGAGACCGAGCTGTCCTCCCCGGTCTTCGCCGAACGCGTCCACCGCGCCTTTCCGTCCCGCGGACCGAGGGCGCCGGCGAGCACGCCGGGACCGGCACAGAGCAGGGTTCCATCGCCGTACGTGCACTTGGCCATGCCCTCCCGGCCCGTGCCCACCTTCGTGACCCACGGCCGGAACGCCTCACCGGCGGACCCGCCCGCGCCATCCGACGCGGAGCCCGGCCGCCGTCCGGAACCGTCGTCGCCCGGCAGGCCGGCCAGCAGCGCGCCACCGACCGCGAGCACGACCACGCCACCGAGCGCGACGGTCAGCAGGCCCCGGCGCCGGGAACGTACCGAGGACGAACCCGCACCCGCACCTGCACCCGCACCTGCACCCGTACCTGAATCCGAGTCGTGGGACCCGGCGTCGCCGCCACCACCCCGGCGGCTGCCGTCGCCGTCGGACCCCGTCGGCATACGCCGCTTGCCGCGCACGTGAGTCGTACGGTCGCGGGAGTCGGCCACGGCTCCCGCGGATCCCTCCGATCCCTCCGATGCCTCCGCCGGTCCCTCCGCCGGTCCCTCCGCCGTGCGCTGCGCCGGGATGAACGCCTGCGTGTCGTAGAGGGACGAGACATGCCGCAGTTCGGCCATGAGCTCGTCGGGTGTCGGCCGTTCGTCGGGTTCCTTGGCGAGGCAGCGGGCGATCAGCGGAGACAGGTCGTCGGGGACGTCCGTCAGATCCGGTTCGTCATGCACGACCTGGTAGGCCACGACATAGGGGCTGTCGGAGTCGAAGGGCCCGCGCCCGGTCGCCGCGTGCACCAGCACGGACCCGAGCGCGAAGATGTCGGCGGCCGGTCCCACCTCGCGCGGGCGGCGGAACTGCTCGGGAGCCATGAAGGGCGGAGTGCCGATCAACTTGCCGGTCTCCGTGCGCAGTTCGCTGTCCGACGGGCGCGAGATGCCGAAGTCGATGACCTTGGGGCCGTCCTCGGCGAGGAGGACGTTGCTCGGCTTGAGATCGCGGTGCACCACACCGGCACGGTGGATGTCGCGCAAGGCTTCGGCGAGCCCGGCCATCACCTGACGCAACTGCGCCGACGACAGGGAACCGTTCCGCTTCACATGCTCCGCGAGCGTCGGTCCCGGTATGAACAGAGTGGCCATCCAGGGCCGGTCCGCCTCGGGGTCTGCGTCCACGACCGGCGCGGTGAACGCACCGCTGACCCGCCGTGCCGCCGCCACCTCCTGCTTGAAACGCCCTCTGAACTCGGGGTCCCTGGCGAACTCGACGTTGATGACCTTCACCGCGAGCCGCAGTCCCGACGCCGAGCGGGCCAGATGGACCACGCCCATGCCGCCCGAGCCGAGGCGTGACTCAAGGCGGTACTGCCCTGCGTACTCGGGAAGTTCCGCTTCGGCATCCGATCCGGCGATGCGTCTTGGCGGCATCGTCCACCCCCGTGAATTGCGTACGCACGCGCGACGCACGGAGCCTAGTCGATGGTTCGTTCGAGGCCCACGCGGCTTGCTAGCCTCCGCGTGCACAAAACAAAGACAGTGTTTCGAGACACCACATTCGAGACAACGCGTGCACCACATCCAACGGGGAGACACACATGGCTGTTGAAGAAGTAAGAGAAGCCGAAGTGACCGAAGTGACCGAAGTGGCTGAGGCAGCTGAAGTGACCGAAGTGACCGAAGCGGCTGTGGAGACGGCGAGCGCCGAGGCAGCCGCGGCGGTCGCGGCACAGACGCTCTACTCGATCGCCCCCGGCTCCACCCTGAACGTCCGCAGCGGCCCCGGCACCCAGTACCGCCTGATCCGCACCCTGGCGCCGGGCGCCAGGGTCCCGATCTTCTGCCAGCGCCCGGGGGAGACGATCAGCGGCCCCTACGGGACGACGAAGATCTGGGACAACATCGAGGTCGGGGAGTACGTATCCGACGCGTACGTGCGCACGGGAAGCGACGGGTACGTGGCATCGCGCTGCGCCTGACGCCTGACGCCTGTACGCCTGTACGCCTGTTCGGATTATCGCCTCGGCCCGCGGGTCGGTGGGCCGAGGCGATAATCAAGCCGTGAGCGACACACCGGACACCATCTCCGCATCCGCAGGCCCCCGCCCCGAACCGATCCGCTTCTTCGCGGCGACCTGGGTGGACCACGACGGCGGTTACGCGGTCCGCCGCGTGGCCGTGACCGTCGGCTCGCTCGTCGCGATCGCGGGCAGTTGCCTGGTCCTGCGCTTCGCGTACGAGGGACTGGAGATCGCGGCCGTGGGCGGCTTCGTCACCGGGCTGGTCGCGGTGATGTTCGCCGTCTGCAGCGCGCTGGCGTTCCGCCACACCTGGGCGGGCTACACGAAACGTCCGGCCCCGGACAGCCAGTCCGCGCTGCGGGGCCTGCTGACGATCGGCTTCGTCGGCGCCCTCACCGCGTACTTCTTCCGCTCACTGACGGAAGCGCCGGGCGAAAGCCTCCACCGCGCCGAACACGAAACGGCATCCCACCGCAAGCACAACTAGCCCCATGGCGACCCGAGCCCCTGCCACGCCCTTTACCGGCTGTCTGCGGCTGGCCGGAGGCCGCCCGCGCACTTCCCCGCACCCCCCAAATCCGGGCCTACACCCCAGCTCCCACCCTCAGCCGCACACGAAACAAGGCGGCCACCCCCGAGCCCCTTAGGGGCGCGGGGAACGGCGCGGCCAACCCCCACCGATCCCGCACCCGAGTACCGGGCTGGGCCGCAGGCCCGCTCTTCGGGGGCGCGGGGAACGGCGCGAACAACCCCCACCGAACCCGCACCCGAGTACCGGGCTGGGCCGCAGGCCCGCTCTTCGGGGGCGCGGGGAACGGCGCGAACAACCCCCACCGATCCCGCACCCGAGTACGGGGTCGGGGCGCAGCCCCGCCCTTCAAGGGGCGCGAGGAACTGCGCGGCCAGCCACGATGGAGCCATGACCGCCAAAACCCCCTCCCACCCCAACTACGCCCTCTCCTTCAACACCGCCGCAGCCCAGTACGCGACCAACCGCCCCTCCTACCCCCCAACCCTCTTCGACACGATCGAGCGCACGGCCCCCCGCCCGCTCAAGCGCGCCCGCATCGCGGACGTAGGCGCGGGCACGGGCATAGCCACCACCCTCCTCCTCGCCCGAGGCGCCGACGTGGTCGCGGTCGAACCCGGCGACGGGATGGCGACCCAGTTCCGCCGCTCCCTCCCCGGCACCCCCGTCGTCCGGGGCGACGGCGACGCGCTGCCCCTCGCCACCGCCTCCGTCGACTTCGTCACCTACGCGCAGTCCTGGCACTGGACGGACCCCGCCCGCTCCCTCCCCGAAGCCATGCGCGTACTGCGCCCCGCCGGCGCCCTGGCCCTCTGGTGGAACAACCCCGCCCTCGACGTCCCCTGGCAGTCGGAGCAGAACCGGCGCGTGGAGGAGTTCATCGGCGGTGACGTCGCCGAGAAGCGCGGCTCCGGCCGCCGAGCCCGTACGGAGGACGTCTTCGCCCGCGCCCCGTACATGCCCGCGTGCACCCGCCACGAGATCCGCTGGAGCCGAACCGTCCCCCTGGACACCCACCTGGCCAACATCAGCAGCCACTCGGTCTTCCTGGTCCTGGGAGAAGAGGCGACGGCGACCTTCTTCGCCGAGGAGCGCGCCCACCTCCTGAAGACCTTCCCCGACGGCCAGGTGGAGGAGAGCTACGAGGTCGTCCTGATCGTCGCCCCGGCTGCTTGACGAGGTCCGCACCCAGGCGCATTATTCATCACATGATGAATAATGCGTCCGGCACCCCTGCCCCCACGCCATCACCCGCCGCCCCCACGCCATCACCCCCCGGCCCCCCGGCGGTCCACGCCGCCGGCCTCACCGTCGTCCGAGGCCCCCACCAGGTCCTGCGCGGACTCGACTTCGACGTCCCCCGCGGCCGGATCACCGGTCTGCTCGGCCCCTCCGGATGCGGCAAGTCCACCCTGATGAGGTCGATCGCCGGCACCCAGGCCAAGGTCACCGGCACCCTGGACGTCCTCGGCCTCCCCGCGGGCCACGCCGCCCTCCGCTCCCGCATCGGCTACGTCACCCAAGCCCCCTCCGTCTACGACGACCTGTCGGTCCGCCAGAACCTGGACTACTTCGCCGCGGTCCTCGACCCCGGACGCGCCGCCGCCGACCGCCGCCACGAGAACGTCGAGCACGCCATCTCCGACGTGGACCTCGCCTCCCACGCCGACGCCCTCGCGGGCAACCTCTCCGGAGGCCAGCGCAGCCGCGTCTCCCTCGCCGTGGCCCTCCTCGGCACCCCGGAACTCCTCGTCCTCGACGAACCCACGGTCGGCCTCGACCCCGTACTCCGCCGCGACCTGTGGCAGCTCTTCCACACCATCGCCGCCGACCGGGGCGCCACCCTCCTCGTCTCCTCCCACGTCATGGACGAGGCCGAACGCTGCCACCGCCTGCTCCTGATGCGCGAGGGCGAGATCCTCGCCGACGACACCCCGGACGCCCTGCGCGCCCGGACCGGCACCGACACCGTCGAGGCGGCCTTCCTCCACCTGGTCGACGAGGCGATCGCGGCCACCGCCGGCAACCAGCCCAACCAGCTTGGTCGGCCCGGCCGGCCCCGCAAGGAGTCCGTCCGATGACCACGACCGCCGCCCCGCGCACAAGCCCCGCCGCACACCCCGAGCCGCGCGCCATCAACCTCGCCCGCACCACCGCCACCGCGACCCGGGTCCTGCGCCAGCTCCGCCACGACCCGCGCACGATCGCGCTGATGATCCTCATCCCGTGCGTGATGCTCCTGCTGCTCCGCTACGTCTTCGACGGCAGCCCGCGCACCTTCGACTCCATCGGCGCCTCACTGCTCGGCATCTTCCCCCTCATCACGATGTTCCTGGTGACCTCCATCGCCACCCTCCGCGAACGCACCTCCGGCACCCTGGAACGCCTCCTCGCCATGCCCCTCGGCAAAGGCGACCTCATCGCCGGCTACGCCCTCGCCTTCGGGGCGATCGCCCTCGTCCAGTCCGTCCTCGCCACCGGTCTCGCCGTCTGGGCCCTCGGTCTCGACGTCACCGGCTCGGCCTGGCTGCTCCTCCTGGTCGCCCTTCTCGACGCCCTGCTCGGCACCGCCCTCGGCCTCTTCGTCTCGGCGTTCGCGTCCTCCGAGTTCCAGGCCGTCCAGTTCATGCCGGCGGTGATCTTCCCCCAACTCCTCCTCTGCGGCCTGTTCACCCCGCGCCCCGACATGCACCCCGTACTCGAAGGCATCTCCGACGTCCTGCCCATGTCGTACGCCGTCGACGGCATGAACGAAGTCCTGAAGCACACCGACGTCACCACCGCGTTCGTCCGCGACGCCCTGATCGTCGCGGCCTGCGCCCTCCTCGTACTGACACTCGGCGCGGCAACCCTCCGCCGCCGCACCCCCTGATCCCGGACAGCCCGACCCCGTACAGCCCCGGGGCCCGCCCGCGTCCCGCCCACCGGACAGCGCGGGCCACCCCCACACCCCGGTGCGAGGATGGGCCCCGGACGACGCACCCCCGGAGGGCAACCGAACATGACCCAGAAAGTCGCAGTGCTCGGCACCGGCAAGATCGGCGAGGCCCTGCTCAGCGGAATGATCCGAGCCGGCTGGGCCCCCGCCGACCTCCTGGTCACGGCCCGCCGCCCCGAGCGCGCCCAGGAACTCCAGGAACGCCACGGCGTCACGCCGGTCACCAACCAGGAGGCCGCCAAGACGGCGGACACGCTGATCCTCACGGTCAAGCCCCAGGACATGGGCACCCTCCTCGACGAACTCGCCCCGCACGTCCCCGCCGACCGCCTGGTCATCAGCGGCGCAGCGGGCATCCCCACCTCCTTCTTCGAGGAGCGCCTGGCCCAGCGCACCCCCGTCGTCCGTGTCATGACAAACACCCCCGCCCTCGTCGACGAGGCCATGTCCGTCATCTCCGCCGGCAGCCACGCCACCGCCGCTCACCTCGCGCACGCCGAGGAGATCTTCGGCGCCGTCGGCAAGACGCTCCGCGTCCCCGAGTCCCAACAGGACGCCTGCACCGCCCTCTCCGGCTCCGGCCCGGCGTACTTCTTCTACCTGGTCGAGGCCATGACCGACGCCGGCATCCTGCTCGGCCTGCCCCGCGACAAGGCGCACGACCTCATCGTCCAGTCCGCGATCGGCGCCGCCGTGATGCTCCGCGACAGCGGCGAGCACCCCGTGAAGCTCCGCGAGAACGTCACGTCCCCCGCGGGCACCACGATCAACGCCATCCGCGAACTGGAGAACCACGGTGTACGGGCCGCCCTCATCGCGGCCCTCGAAGCAGCCCGCGACCGCAGCCGCGCACTGGCCTCGGGCAACAGCTAGTAGCCACCGCGGCCCCCGGCTGCTCAGACCGCCGGCGGCAGCAACCCGATCGCCCGGTACGCCGCGTCCACCCTCGGCCGCGCCATCTCCCTGGCCCTCTCCGCACCCTCGCGCAACACCCCTTCCACGTACGCGGGATCGGCGCACAACTCCTTGTGCTTCTGCTGTACGGGCCTGAGGAGCTCCACCACGGCCTCGGCGGTGTCCTTCTTCAAAGATCCGTACGTCTCGTACGCACCGGCCAGGTCCTTCGGGTTCCCACCCTCACAGGCCGCGAGGATCTCCAGGAGATTCGAGACCCCGGGCCGGGCCTCCCGGTCGTGGACGACATCGCTTCCGCTGTCCGTCACGGCCCGCATGATCTTCTTCCGCACGGCCTCGGGCTCGTCGAGCAGATAGACGACTCCGGGCCCCACATCGTCGGACTTCCCCATCTTCGACGTGGGGTCCTGCAGGTTCATGACCCGGGCCGCCACCTCCGGATGCGTGGTCCGCGGCACCACGAACGTCCGCCCGTACCGCTGGTTGAACCGCACCGCGACATCCCGCGTCAGCTCCACGTGCTGGGTCTGGTCGTCCCCCACCGGCACCTCGTCGGTCCCGTACGCCAGGATGTCCGCCGCCATCAGCACGGGATACGTGAGCAGCGACAGCCGCACACTCCCGCCCCGCGCGCGCTCGGCCGCCGCCTTCTCCTTGTACTGGATCATCCGGCGCATCTCGCCGTCCGTGGCCACGCACTCCAGCAGATACGACAGCCGCGCGTGCTCATCCACATGACTCTGTACGAAGACGGTGCACAGCTGGGGATCGAGCCCCGCGGCCAGCAACAGGGTGGCCGCCTGCCGACTCAGTCTGCGCACCCGCCCGGGATCGTGGTCCACGGTCAGCGCGTGCAGGTCGACGACACAGAACAACGCGTCGGCCTCGTGCTGGTCGACCGCGCTCCAGCGCCGCATCGCCCCCAGGTAGTTGCCCAACGTCAGATGCCCGGTCGGCTTGATCCCGCTGAAGACCCGCTTCATCCCTCTACCTCCTGGTCGAGGCCGCCACCACCGCCGGCCGGCACTCCAGGAAGGAGATACAGAAACGGCCGCCGAGGAGGCGGCCGTTGAGTACACGCGTATGTACGGCCGCCGTCAGGCGGCCCACCACAGCTGGGTGCACGCGTACGTAGTCATGACACGGAGGGTACGCCTCGGGGGTGGTCCCCGTACCCGAGTTGACACACCCCTGCCCGCTACGTAGTGTTCTCCGAGTTGTCCGACGTGAGCGCCGACTTCGGTTGGTCCCCGGACAGCCATTCCGCAACAAGCACACAGCGATCGACGATCCGTCGTCGGTTCGCTTTCATGCGTGTTTGCGAAATGAGGAATCCGCGTTCGAGAGAGCGCGACCCCGATTAGCTCGGGGGCCAGGATTCCGCTAAAGTCTCACTCGTCGGAACGGCCCAACAGCCGGGAAGACAACCCCCACTTCGACTGGGAATCGGGCCTGAAAGGGTCTGGTAGAGTCGGAATCGCCGGAAAGGGAAACGCCAAAGCGAAAACCTGGAAAGCACCGAGGAAATCGGAACCGGAAACGGTCTGATAGAGTCGGAAACGCAAGACAGCAAGACCGAAGGGAAGCGCCCGGAGGAAAGCCCGAGAGGGTGA